>NZ_FZNQ01000036.1 GCF_900188065.1 Halorubrum vacuolatum | reverse complement strand
GAGGCGCATACCACCCTCCCCATCTCATCCTACGGTGATAGTTTCGGCGATTAGCCCTACGTCACGCGATTCTCTCGCTTATCCGAATACGGATGGACAGCAGAACAAAGTCGTCCCGAGGTATTCACGCACGATGTCGATCTTTCTCAGTTCCTGTCGAGCGCCGTATCAGTCACCTCTCTCAACTCAGCAACGAGTGTCTCGATCACTGCTACTGGGTCGTGGGTTGAATCGTTGAGAGGCGGCTCCCATAACTCGATCTCGATGGCTTCTGCGGCGTCGAGATCACCTTCCGTCGTCGTGAGGATCAAGATCGCTCGATGATAGATGATCACCTCTTGCTGGCTGTCAACACCGAGATGCTCGATCGATCCAGCCGAAAGTGCCGTCGGGATATCGATAACAGAAGCACAGTCATACGAACGAGTGATTCCCCTGTCGGCCTCCTCCATATCTCTATTTTCACGAGAGTCCGTAAATACCTCAGCGTCGACGAACCATCGCGTATCGCTTCTTGTCTCACCTGTTGGACTCTGTTGAAATCATCAAGTGGTGATAGGTTTCGGACGTCGTGCTGAATATAGAGGATCAATTTAGTAACTCGGTGGCTGAGTGGATGCATTCTTTTGTTTTCTCTATAGCTAGAGGAACGACGTAATATCCAATATGAGCTAATTCAAAACTTATTAACGAAATGAACAACGTGGTGGAACGACTTCGTTCGGAGTTAGAAGAAGTACAGCAAGAAGCAGCTATTGATATCGCCACAGGGACAATCAAAAAGAACCTTGCTAAGGAAGCAGCGCCCTTGTTAAAAGAAATTCTTCAGACAGCAACATCGGAAATACAGGGGACCGCTGCTGGCGCGCTAGCTAATATTGCCCGTCATCATCCTGAAACTGTCCCAGATATTGAACAGGAGCTAATATCGTTGTTGCGTGACGACACGGTTTATCAGGACCACTATTACAATGCGACTCAAGCCGTAACAGCATTAGCGTCAATAGAGTCAGAAACAAGTCTTGATTCGGTTAATAATGCTATCAGATGGTACCGAGAAGAGAATGCACACCGCGCGTGGGCCGCCGGCAAATTGACGACCAACTACTTGACACCGAGTCAGGCGGACGCTGTTGACTACAAACATATTGACTCTGTGCGTGCTCACGGTGTAGCGCTATTAGCTCAGAATCACTTAGATGACTCAGACGATGACTACACCGTTGCAGCGATCCTGCTTGATGACATTCTCACAAAGAATGCACAGGATGAATTACGAGATACGTTGTTAGAGGGCGCACGGAATCATCCAGAACGACTTGAAAATGCAGTACCATATCTAGCACAGAATATCCGCGACCGGCAGCACCAAAGTGGTGAATACGCACTTTGGATCCTGCGTAACTACGTAGAGGTTAATCCAGAGGAACTCACACATTTAGTTGACGACGTGGGAGCGTACCTTGACCCAGCACAGGGTGCTAATGACCCGGGCAGTCCAACCAACATCCTCGCTGAAGTGGTGCCGTTTGCCCCCGGCCGGGTTGCTGACTTCCGAGAACAAATTGAGGAATTACAAGATCACGACAAAGAGTATGTCCAGCAGTACTGTTCCATCATCCTAGAGACGTTGGATGAGATGGACTACACATCCACTTCGGAGAGGAAAGCAACGGACAGTGACTGGTCATCAAATAAGCAAGGAAGAGATACGGATTCGTCATCGGCGGAAGCCGACGAGACAGAATCTAAGCAAATGCTAGATGACCTCCGTGAGGCGGCTAAACAAGATAGTGTTGAGACTGTTCCGAAAGAGACTATCACAACAACACAGGAAACACAAGAATACAGTCGATCGAAGAAGGTCAAGCAGTATGTAAAGGCTCGTGCTAACGGGTATTGTGAAGGCTGTGGCGACTCAGCTCCGTTCACGAGTAAGACTGGTGAACCGTATTTACACGCACACCATGTTCACGAAGTTAGTGACGGCGGTTCCGATACGCCTGAAACCGTAATTGCACTTTGCCCGAATTGTCACTATCGTGTTCATCACGGTGAGGATGGTGAAGTATACAACGAGGAACTAATCACTCAGCTAAAAGAAATTGAAGCTCAGTGACTGGACATTCCACTCTGATCTTATCGGTTGAGTCTGCGGTTTTCGATAGATCTGCGCTCTGTACTCAGCACGCAGTTCGTGTCACGTCTGAAGGATTTCAATAGAGCTTCTTGTTGGTGTGACTTCCACTGAAGCGCACCATTCGGGGTGGCCTCTGGCCGGCGTCACTCATCGGAGGGCACTGTCCCTAGCACTCCGAATGGACGCGACTGCTCAATAACACGTACATCAATCATCCAAAGCCGCTTTCCAGAGGGTCAATCTCATCCCTACCGGTATGGTAGTCGCTCACACTAGGGGTTTCACTCAGAGCGTCGGCGGTCCCGGCTCTGCTCAGCGACATACCCGAACGTTGCAGGCCCTATCAGTGCGTTTTCGAGTGGTGTGTGACGATCTCTCCGAACGCGACTGTTTCTTGTACGGTCTCAATCTGAACCGTGAGTTCTTCGCCAACTTTCGCTCCCGGGACGATCACCACGAACCCATGATCGACTTTTGCGATGCCGTCTCCCTGCTCACCGACTGACTCGATCGTTACGTCACGAAGCTCGTCCTCCGTGACTGGTGGGTCGTTCTTGGTTGTCGCCGTGGCCGACTGCGACTGTGACCTGTCAGTCGTGGTCTGCTCGGTCGTTGCTGTTTTGCTTACCGTGTCCTGTTTAACAAGTGCGATCCGGTATGTCTCTCTGGGAGTTATCTCACCACGTACAACCTCTCGTTTCGGGATTGTTACTCGATATTCGCCGCCGATCTCCTCAACATTTGCGGAAAATAACGCCGCCAACCGTTCAGGAACTTCAACCATCGAATCAGGCTAAGCTATGGCTGCCGAGGGTATGATAATTCGGATTTCGTGTACCGCTACCGCTTCACTTCAGACTAGCGAATCGGTTTCAAGGACGACGAATCGCGATGAATCTTAACCAACACGGCGCGGTTATTCGCCACGAATTGTTGGTTAAAAAAATCGCCAATCCAGAGTCACGAGAGTGACCTGCATGCCTTCCCTGCGTCCCCACTCAGCACCAATCCCTGTGTTTTTGAAGAGGAGCCGGAAAGACCGTTTGAGCAACCAGCATGAGGAAGGATGCTCTCGATTTGTTCTCTGCTCCTCAATACTTGCAGCTCCGCTGTGCTCACAGATGGTCGGGATTGCAAGCTGATCCCGGACAATGTCAGTATCTGTGTTCGCTATGGAAAGAACGATTATCGCAGATCACCGTTAGCCGTTGAGGTATGAGTACATCACAGGGGAAAGCCGACTTATCGGAGGACGAGCGTGCGGGTCTTGAACTGATCCGCGAGACGGGTGGGATTCACCAGAGCGACTTTTGGAAAGAATTGAATGTTTCTTCACGGAAGGGGAGCCGAATAGTCAAAGCGCTTGAGAATGCCGAGCTGATTCAGCGTCAAGAAGCGGTGTATGAAGGCCAGAGAACCTACTATCTTGAACCGACCGCACGTGATCTTGACTTTTCACTGTTGATGGCGGGTGATATGCTCTCGCCATTCACTGGAGAGGAAGAAGTTGATCCGCAGTCGGACGCCTTCTCGCAATGGCTGATGCACCTCACGTACGAGGAAAAGTGACTCCGTGGGTGAGACCTTTTGATGACACCCAGTCCATGGCACTCGGTGTCTGTGGGTCGGGCCCCACCGTAGGGGGCTTCGATGATTATAATCATGTCCACATATTCAATTCACAGAATAGCTCAGCAGTACTTCTATCAGTTACAGCATTTTATAATTGGGATGAGCTCAATTGCAGTATCGATTTTTGTGGCTCGCCCACTTTATAAAATGATAGTCACTATTTTAGTTGGCGAGATAAAATATAACAAGCATGGTTGACCGCCGACGCCAATGGCGGGCCGAAAATCAAGATATCCATATCAAGAAGAAAATTGGAGATACTAACTTCATTGTCAATGGAAACAGGGGGATTGATTATCAGGTTGATCTAACGGGGCCATCCTGTAGTTGTCCTGATTGGAAAAAGCACCAGCCAGATGGTGGATGTAAACATATTCTCAGAGTCAAACTCGCAGAGGAAGCCATCGAACCCCTGCCTAGTGCACTGACAAACTTCGGATCTCAGGGAACTCGCTCAACTAACAGTTATCCAGAGAATTGGGATGAGCTTAGCCAACGAGTAAAAAAGCGAGATAACTGGGTATGCCAGAAGTGTGCAGCAAAAGGTGGGCCCTCTGGGAATGCAAGAGTCGAAGCACACCACATTATCCCGAAATCAAAAGGGGGAGGTGACCGTCTTAGCAATTTGATCACACTGTGTCATGATTGCCACGAGAGTGAACACGGGCACAGAATACCCACGAGTACAGATCGTCCAAGTTATGGACACTCAAGTGGCACTCAGATCCTCCCTGACACCGGTGAAACTAGGTCTCCCCCCACATCAACGAGACATACTGGATCGGAAAGCACAGTGGCCTCAATCACAGATCAACAAAATGTAACACCAGAACAAGAATCAACTAGCGCTCCGCAGGCGTGGTGGCATTTCGTGGCGTTAGCTGACCTCCATATACCGCCGTATGAAAATACTCGTCCTTGGGGTAATACATATCGTTTGTCCAAATCTGATTTTGGAGATACAGAATCGACTGCAGTATCAACCACATCGGATTCTATGTTTTCACAGGAAGCCGATACTAGAGCTTCTGAATCGACCCCACCAGAGGAGCGCGAAACAGAACTGTTTGAATTCACTGGCGAAGTCGTTTTACCGGGAGATCCATTATTGATCGATGATGGGGAACAAACATATGTTGTTCCGCTTGGTTCTTCGATATCAATAAACGATTCAATAACTACTCCCGGAGAGGCTGTAACCGTCATCGGTTCCAAAATCGACAAAAATACCATTATAGCCAAAGATATTAAAAAACTACCTACGTTTTAATTTTAATGATGGCTGAATATACTGTCCTGAACATATAGCGATGCTACATCTTTCATCATGCGTTGTAGTGTGATCAGCTTTAATTTGCTATCTACTACGATACACTGACCAAACGCTATGCATCAACATCATAAGCACCTTGTCGATCGAGCTATTTACAGAGGTAGTGTGAGACAGTAGTTTTCGACGTCCGGTGCTAGAGAGATGATCTGCTCTCGCCGCTTCAGCTCTTTGCGACGGATTCCGATCCGCTCTTCCAGTTTTTCAAGCCGCTCTCGCTGGCCACGAATAGCAATATCCATATCAGAACCACCCTCGGCCTTGCGTTCGTACGTTTCAATGAACGACTCGATCCGCTCGCGCTCGGCCCGTGCATACTCGTTGAGATCCTTGAGCTCGCGGGACGTCTCTTCATGTCGCGCGGCTCTGAGATCTGCCTTGATCTCGTTGACTCGAGCGCTCACGTACCGGTTGGCAAGTACCCGGAGGGTGTCTTCAGCGTCAAGTACTGTCCGAAGGTCGTCTACATCAGGTCTCGCAGAGATGGTGTCGCCTTCAACAACTCTCCTACCGAGTGCCTGTTGGGCGTCTTGCTGCTCAGCATCGACAAAGACAGGGATGGTTTCTTCTCGGATCACGTCTCCAGTTCCGTCTTCAAACGCAACCCGGTAATTGTAGGTGATCCCCGGCACGTCCACGAACGGGAGCAGCTTGAGACCAACTTTCCCGCGCTCGCCCTCCAATACGCGGGCCATGAGCCGTTGGAGGACATCCGTATCAGGCGCGAGGAACGTGATATCTTCGTGATTCATTGCGAATTCGCGATCAAAAGTGAAGGGCCCGAATGATGCGTCCATCCCGGTCGGTCGCACTTCTTCGGGTAACTCTGCGTGATAGAGGTTGGTGCCACGCTTTTCGAATTCGCCGCC
Organism: Halorubrum vacuolatum; assembly: GCF_900188065.1. Classification (GTDB taxonomy): domain Archaea; phylum Halobacteriota; class Halobacteria; order Halobacteriales; family Haloferacaceae; genus Halorubrum; species Halorubrum vacuolatum. The sequence continues at coordinate 6,960 of NZ_FZNQ01000036.1, read as the reverse complement.
AAACGCTTCGACAGCCTGCTGGAAGAATTCTCGAATATCACCTGCACTCCCGTAGACGTTCTCTGATTCGTCGACGACGTTCTGTATCTGCCGGCGACTCTCGGCGTCGAAGGTGCTGGTGTCGACGAGGCTCCGGTTGTACCACTCCTCAAGTGTACGCTGACGTTCCTCGATTAACGCCTCAAGTTCCTCTTTGGTCGCGCTCGGGGGGTCATCGTGCTGGATGGACTCCATAATGAGCGAGTCCACGTCGATGTCGTCAAGCATCCCCAACACATCCGCGGTGTTGCCGAGTTGTGAACGGATCTCCTCTACTTTGGTCTGAAGCAACTCGAAGATCTCGCTCTCACGCGTGTCGTCGAACAAAAAGTTCCAGACCTTAACTTCTTTACCCTGTCCGTAACGGTGAATCCGACCGATCCGTTGTTCGAGACGGTTCGGGTTCCACGGTAACTCATAGTTCGCCATGATGTGGCAGCTGTGCTGGAGGTCGATCCCTTCGCTCGCCGCATCGGTCGCGAACAGAAGCCGCGATTGGCCGTGATTGAATTCGTCTTCGATGTGAGCGCGTTCTTCTTTGTCAACATCGCCGTGGATGACGAGAATCTCATCGGCCCACGGCTCGTCCTCAACGAAGTCAAGGAGATAGTCGAGGGTGTCCCGGTACTCCGTGAACAGGAGGAGCTTCTCATCGGGCTGCTCTTCGAGCAGTTGCGTGATGAACCGTCGAACCTTCTGAGCCTTCGAGTCCACGGGAAGATCCTCGGCGAGAGAGACCAGACGTCGTAGCGTGTCGATCTCCTCTTCGAGCTGTGCATCGTTGCTTGCAATGGTCAGCCCAGCAATCTCGTCTTCCGCTCGTTGCTTGTCGTCCTCGTCCAAATCTTCGCCGTCGAGATACGCTGCTGCCTCCTCGGAGAGGTCATCCGTCGCTGGCTCGTCAGCAAGGAGATCGTTCAGCCGCCGGCGAAGCGTCGCGTGTATCGCGCCGACGCTACTCACCAACCGTTTTTGCATGAGCGCCATCGCGAAACCGACTGCCGGCTTGTTGAGTTGCTCAGAGCGGTTGTAGACGTTCTTCACGTAATCTGTAACCTCGCGGTAGAACTGCCGCTCGCCGTGAGTCATCTGGATGGACACCGAGTTGACCTCTCGATCGGGGAAGATGCGTTCGCCGTCCTCGTCGTAGATGTTTTCCTTTCCACGACGTTTCATCACGCGGTCGACCGTCTCGCGGGTGAGTTCGTGGTCTTCAGCAACGAGGAACGGATCGATGTATTCAACGAGCGACCGGAACGCCTCGCCCTTGCCATCGTGCGGGGTCGCGCTGAGGAGCAGTAAGGAGTCAGAGTTGCCAGCCACCGTCTCGACCATGTTGGCCGTCTTGCTCGGTGATGCTCCTCGCTTCGTCGCCTTGTGAGCCTCGTCAACGACGACGACGTCCCAGAACGCGTCTCGAAGTGCGGGTTGGAACTCGTCCTGCCGGAGGAACGCCATGCTGGTGACCAACTGTTGCTGATCCTGATTCCAGATGTTGGCTTCCTCGCCGAGTCGTCGACGCTCTCCTTCGACCCATGTACGATCAGCGACGGTGAGATCCACATCGAAGAAGCGATCCATATCCCGGATCCACTTTTTCTGGAGGTGAGCCGGAACGACGAACAGGATACGGTCAGCACGATTGCGGGCGGCCAACTCCTTGAGTATGAGCCCCGCCTCGATGGTCTTTCCGAGTCCCACGTCGTCAGCGATCAGAGCTCGCTGGCGGAGCTTTTGCATCACCCAGTTCACGCACGCCAACTGATACGGTTCGAGACGAACGGTCGAGGTCGAGATGCTCAGCGAGACTGACGAGATAATCGCGCTCTTCAACGACGTCTTTGCGGGCGCTGTCTACGAGATACCGACGCGCGTCGCGCTTCAACCGGCCTGGAACGCCGGCTCGTTGATATTCGAACACAATGAGGAACTCTCGGACGCTGAGGCCGAGTACGGACGATTAGCCGTGTGGAGGATGTCAGATGTCTCCCGTCTGTCCTAGTCAGGCAAGGCAATCTAGAAAAACACAGCGAGAGTGCCTCGGGGCTTGACTCCGGGGTGCGTTCACTCGTTGTAGTATATGTGGAGGTCGGCGTATGCTCTCCAGTGCTCCAATAGGTACTCTCGCATCCGTTTGAAAGAGTAGTCGTCGTCAAGCCAGACTTTCTTTTCCTCGTCGGCGTCGGATGGTAAGTACTCCTTGTCTAAGTGGGGTTGGTCATGCCGTGTGTCCATGCCCACAATTTCGTCGTTTTCATCGATAGGGGACTCGGCCTTCTGGACAAGGGACCACCCATAGTTTTCAGCATCTTCTGCGGGGTCGTATTCGTTCTGGTCGTTCGGGTCAGGTTCCACATACCCGACAAGGAAGTAGTTGTCACCCCGGTAGGTGCCTAAGTCGATTTTCTCAAACCTGTGCATCGCTTGGCACCTGTGAATCTGTCATTTTACGTATGTTGTTATATTCCATGGGTTGTAATTTGAGAACCGAACTGTTCGCGCACGCCCGTCGCACCAGCATCTAGTTCGCTCTAAAACTGATGATTTCACGGTCTAGAAGACCGCTACTCAAACCACAGATGATTAGAACGCCGATGGGCGTAACAGAGATTCTCTTATATTATGTAAGGGGAACAAACTACTTAAATATTTCGACAGTTAATGTATGGCTGAAGAAAATGCCTCAAATACTCGAATTCGGCACTATCGAAACCTTCTTGTCTGTTGCAGATCTAACAACAGTAAGGAGAATATAATATGTCCCAATTCAAAAAAGCCCCAGATCCGGTTACCGATCCCAATGATTTCGAGACGGGTGACAGCTCCCTCGATGATCGTTTGAATATTCGCGCTTCGTTCTCTGAAGCGCTCACACAGCACGGTTTCCCCGACACACTGATCCTCGCCCGCGAACGGGCGGAGGTCGTCTTCCACGACCGCCGTCTGGAACTGCTTGATTACTTGAAAGAGCACAACCCGCGCTCGGTTCGCGCTCTCGCTGATGAGCTGGGCTACGACAAAGGTGTCATCAGCCGTGATCTTCAGAAACTCGCTGAGATCGAGGTCATCGAGTACGTGGAAGATGGTCGTGCAAAGGCACCACGACTTAAGCACAAACACGTTGCTATCGAACCAGTCGTCTGATTTGGGCCGGGAACGTGGAACCCCGGCTTGCGCTCTTCGAGCTGCTCGCCAATGAAGTTCCATGAGAGAGAACACCCACCCCACGCTTCCGTCGTAAAATCCCGACGTTTTCGCATTTTGCCACACTCCTCGTTACCGCATAATCTATCCGACAGAGACACACCCCGTGTTTTCGACGTTCCACCCCCCGTATTTACCATCGTTTCTCCACGACGGTGTAGAGAGAGCCTTTGTGACTGTAATTAGCGCAATAATCACGACCAAATCAACTCCAGAACACAGTCTCAGTACCTCACAAAGCATCTTCAGCTAACTGTTTCTGACGACCGAGTTCACTACTGAACAGTGGCTGGATCTGAAGCTGACGCTCATTCCTAACCAGCAGTGCCACGAAGCTGTCGGAGTCGGCGGCTTTCCGCCGCCGACACGACAGCATTGCCACTAGTCGAACACCCGTCCTGATCGGTGATTACCGCTCGAACCGGTCGTCAGGTGGACGGTTTGTCGGAACCGACCGCCGAACTGAGAGAGCCTTCCACGCTGCCCGGGTCAGCATACGGATGAACTCCTTGAAGGGCCACCACCAGAGGCGACGCCCGCCTCGGCGGGGCGTCGCCGGTCGTGTTTGGTCACACTTCAGCAAGCAGACCTCTCAACTAACAGGCTTTGTGAGGTACTGAGTCTTCTCTGTAATTTTTCAGGACGCGCTGTGCAAGATGGAAGGCGCGAATGTGGCATCGAGATTTGGTAGATGGGGGCGTGTTCGGATTGCCGGCATAGGTTACGCAGGTCTCACTATCAACTTGCTTACTCCATTTTTATAATGCCCCCCTGTATCCCCTTGAATAATGTCGGCATCTCTCGACCTATCAGATACAGAACAGCGCTTCATTCAGAACATCCTGAATGAATATGCTGCCATCTACCGAGAAATCGATTTCGAGGACCGCCCTGAACCCGACATCGTCCCCCGACTCATCAAACACCTATTCATCAACGTCCTCGACCACTCTGAGAACGACTACGAACAAGAAAACGACTGGAACGACATCATCTTCAAAGATGCTGACAACAACGCCGTAATCGTCGTCGAAGCAAAGCGCCGCAGCGTCGATGTCGAGGAAGGCATTGAGCAAGGCTTCGAGTATGCTGCCGAACGCAACTATGTCGAGTACTTCATCAGTACTAACCTCGACAAATTATTGGTCTACGAAACCTGCGAGGAAACCCACCCCGACGCTAAAACTCACGGCGGGTACACTGCTCGCAAGGTCGCGGACATCAACTTTGAGGGGCTTGTCAACCAGGAGACCGGTCGCGCTCTCACTAGCGAGGTCGATATCAAAGAGTACCAGGATCTTCTCGAACTGAACAAACTTCGCCGGGAAGAGGTTGTTGACGTTGCGAAGTTCGACCAGTTCGACATTCCCGACCATCAAATCCAGAGTGTCGCAACGGAAGGCGGGTTCAATAACCTACTTGAAGCGCTTGAGAAGGCCATTAACGAGTATTTCATGGTTTATACGCTCAAGCGGTTTGACGAATACCAAGACCGTCATGAGCAATTCAAACAAGAACACAAACAGCTCAAGAGTGAACTTGAGGATGTTCAGAGTGGGGGCGCGACAGATACGGAAGAAGAGGCAGAACTGAAACGCCAAATCTCCGAGATAGAAGAGGATTGGGATCCGTACCGTCGCTTCCAACAGGACTTCGAAGTGTGGAAACAGCTATCCAATCGAGTAGGGGAAGAAGAAGTCGAAAACAAACGAGTCTTCTGCCGTGAATCAGTCTACACGCAAATCAACAAAATCCTCTTTATCAGGATTGCTGAGGACAAAGGCCTCCTCAATACCATGGTATCGAACGGGGGTGTCACGCATTTCTTTGAATTCTGGCGAGACTACGCCAGATATACTGGCCCTGATAAAGACTATCGCGACCTTTTCAACGCTGCCTGTGACGAAATGATGGAGATCTATGAGCACCTCTACTCGGGGAGTATCTTTGACTGGGAGCTTCGGGATGGTAGTGCCCTCAACGAGATATTCAAGAAAACGTTCTGGCAACTCAATCACTACGACTTCTCCGATGTTGACAGGGACGTGTTGGGACACCTGTACGAACAGCACCTACCGAAAGAGGAACGCCAGACGCTCGGTGAGTTTTACACTCCCACCGAGGTTGTGAACTTCATTCTCGACCGCCTCGAATACACCGCTGATCAGCCCATCGAACACAAAGACGTTCTCGACCCTGCAACCGGTAGTGGAACATTCCTTGTACAGGCCGCAAATCGGCTTGTTGAGCGCCTGAACAACAAGGGGGTTGAGCCGAAAGAAGCGCTGAAAATCGTCCAAGAACGACTACATGGACTCGACTTGAACCCATTCGCTATCAACATCGCGCAGATCAACCTCGTCTTCCAAATCATCGATCTCTACAAAGAGGTTAAAGAAGAGCACCCCCACTACACGATTGACAACTTCAAAATCTACCAGACCGACTCGCTGAAACGCGGAATCGACTCCAAAATCAGCGGTTTCCATAGCGACACTATCGTTCGAAAATACCAGGAAGACAAACAACAGGCTGACGCCATCAAGACCAACGAATACGATATTGTCGTCGGCAACCCTCCCTACGTCTTCTACAACGACATCCCAAAGGGTCAACGAGAAGCCTACAATAAAGCTTTTCCGAACACAGCATATCGCCAATACGACATTCTGATTCTTTTTATCGACAGCGCTCGCGACTGGCTCAAACCTGGTGGAAAAGCCAGCTACATCACCTCAAACAAGTTCACCAATGCCCAATACGCCGAAAAGCTCCGTCAACACCTCCCCAGATACCTCTATGTCAACGAATTCATTGACTTCGCAGACGCCGAAGTATTCGAAGATGTCGTTAACTACCCCTGCATTTTCACCATGCAGCGCAAAACCGACGACGAGGAGGCAAATACCGAGGAATACCGTTTTCCTTTCGTTCGAGTAAAACAAGAAAAGGATAGTGTCTCATCCTTACTTGAACACATCAACACCCACATCGGCACCGAATACGAAGACGAGTATCTCACTGCTTTCTCCGTCTCATCTGAAGGTCTTGAAAAACAATCTTGGAAATTCGTCCCTGACGAGGACAAAACCATTACCGACGCCATCCGCGCCGGCGCCGACCGGGATCTCCAATACCGAGATGCATGTGACCGTATCGAACGCGGATTCAACCCTGGGTACCTACCGGCCTACTTCGTAACAGACGACGAAATCGAGGAACACGACCTCGAGACAGAAATCATCCATCCAGCACTAGACGGGGAAGATATTCGCCGCTGGAGGAACCCCACGTCCACCGAGAAGATCATCTATACCCCTGGTAGCCTAGATATCGATAAGTATCCAAACGTCAAGGAGTATCTGCGTCAGTACAAAGACCGCCTCGAGGAACGAACAACAATTGATAAATGGTGGGAACTCCGGCGGCCCCGCCCCGGTGCAGTAACTGACGAAAAGAAAATCATCACTCCAGACATCGCTTACTACAACAACTACACACTCCTTGACGGAGAAGGATACCCACTCAACACAATCTACTACACCGTCCCCAACGACGAGGGCGACTATCACTTTCTCCTCGGCCTCGCAAACAGTATCGTGATGCAATTCTACATGAGAATGGCTCTGTTGAAATCCTTCAAGGCTGATACGAGGTCGGTACTGAATACAACGCGCGTATCTCGCACCGAGCAATCTTGAGAACAGAGCAACCGAA
>NZ_FZNQ01000024.1 GCF_900188065.1 Halorubrum vacuolatum | reverse complement strand
TCAAGGATGAGCTCGCTGCGAGTCAATTCCGCGTCCTTGATATTTGCACCGCGAATGGAGATGCCGCCACCGACGGTCTTGGTGGCTCCACCGTCCGGGAGCAACTCCATGGACTGTTCCTCGGCCGATTCTTCATGCCGGTTCTCATCTGCAGGCGTGTTTGCGGTCATAGTCTTCCTCTCATATCCGTGAGTGCTGTGATTGCGCTCACGTCTAACTGGACGTGGACTTCCATCCGTATTAAATCCAGCGATCTAAAACATGAAATAAAGGCACAAAGGGTGCCCTCCGAGGCGGACACGGGGTCCACAGGGGGCGAACAGCGATTTCTCTCCTCAGGGTCGCGGCGGGCGTCAGCTTGCGTTTGTCACGGTGGGGTGACGTTTTCCGTCACCGATCGGTCGTGCTCCCGGAGTTGGGATGGCGGTCGCTGGCGAAACGGGACACGTCGCTCGAAGCGTCATCGGTTACGCTCGAAGGACGTGTCCGTGGTTGTGACTGGCAGACCCAACCGTCTCCTCGATCCGCGAAGAACCCGATCGCTTAGCGTGCCGTCTGTTCTCCATACGAATTTCTCCGTTCATATCCGCAGAAGACGCCGGCGAAGGCGCTGCTAAGCAGGCTCAGTACGAGTTCATCGAGGGGCTGGCCGTGGATGTTGCTCCCGCTCCGAATCAGCTGTTCTCTATCGTAAATCGCATGTTGACTACGCATGTCGTAGGAAGAAACCGCAGCAGCCTACATTAAGATTTTCATAAAACATACACTGTGTGTTATTATGACACGCCTGCAATCGCTCCCGCCCCACATTTGTGGGCTCACTCACTCGCGGGCGTCCTTCCACTCCCCGATACCCGCGGGATCGAGATGGAGGTGAACGTCGCCGACGTCGTCCATCTCACGCAACCGCTCGATCAGTTCCGTCTCGAGGTCGTGGGCCTCCACGAGCGTTAACTCACCGTCGACCTCGACGTGCGCTTCCACCTCCAGCCGCGTCCCGTCATAAAAGACGGCCACGTCGTGGACCCCCTCCGCTTTCGGATGGGCCCGAAGGGCGGCGATGATGCGCTGACGTTCCGCCTCCGAGGGGGCCGCACCCACGAGGTAGGTGACGTTCTCGCGGGTGACCTTGAGGCCCTGATAGATGACGAGAATGCTCACCACCCCACCCACGGCGGCGTCCATGAACGGGTAGCCGAAGAGGACGCCGATAATGCCGACGAGCGCCGCGAGCGTGGTGAAGATGTCGTTGAAGCAGTCGACGGCCAGCGCCGCGAGCGCCGAGGAGTCGACCCGCTCGTTCACCCGCGTCGTATACCAGTAGAGAAGCGACATGTCGGCAAGCGCAAAGAGCAGCCCGCCAACCAGCCACGGGCTGAACGTTACCGTCGGGCCCGTAAGGAGCGCGCTGGCGGACTCATACAACAAATACAGCCCGAGGACGATGATGGTTCCACCGACGAACAGCGCCGTTAGCGGCTCGATCCGCTGATGACCGTGTGGGTGGGTCTCATCGGGGGCCGCGTAGACGCTTCGCCCCCAGACGAAGACGACGACGCTGCCGACGACGTCGGCGACGGAGTGTGCGGCGTCCGCGAGCAACGCCACCGATCCGAACGCCAGTCCGATCGCCCCCTCGACGAGGATCTTGGCGACGTTGCCGACGATGTTGAGGGCGCTGGTCCGGGTGAAATCACGCCTGTTCTCTGCGGACTCCACCTCAGATTCGGCCAGCGCCACCTCGCTCATTGCCGTCGGTTCCCTGACTCGCCGTATAAGGATTTTGATTAGACGACTCCAAGTGAGAAATTCGGGCGCTCGAAGCCGGTATCCGTGCCGAACTGGCGGCTTCGGTGCTGTCGTTCGCCTTACTCCACGTCGCGCTCGTCGGCCCCGTCCAACGTGATCTCGGTGACCTCGATGATCCGATCGTCGGCAAGGAGCGTCTCGATGGCGGCCTCGGGTACGTCGTGATCGAGGTTGTAGACGGTGAGCGCCTCGCCGCCCATCGTCTCGCGGCCGTTGAACATCCCGGCGATGTTGACGTCGTGGTCGCCGAGGACGGTTCCGATAAGTCCGATGACGCCCGGCTCGTCGGTGTTGCGGGCGACCAGCATGTGGCCGTAGGGAACGGCGTCGACGCGAAAGCCGTCGATCCGGACGATCCGCGCGTCCTCGCCGGCGAAGAGCGTCCCCTCGACGGCCATCTCCTCGTCGCCGTTGCGGACCGCGACGCGGACGAGGCTCTGGAAGTCCTCCGTCTGTCGCGTCTTCGACTCGGTCACCTCGATCCCACGTTCCTTGGCGAGCTGTGGGGCGTTCACCGCGTTCACCTGCCATTCGAGGGGCTCGAAGACCCCCTTCAGCGCGCTCGCGGTGATGAGTTCGACGTCCTCGGCGGCGATGTCGCCCTCGTAGGTGACCTGCATCGAGGTCACGCGGCCGTCGAGCAGCTGTGCGGCGACCTTCCCGGCCGTCTCGGCGACGGCGATGTACGGTTTGATCCGCGGGAAGGCGGTCTCATCGACCGACGGGGCGTTCAACGCGGTGAGCACCGGCTCATCGTTGAACGCCGCGATCACGGCCTCCGCGGTGTCGATCGCGACGTTCTCCTGTGCGGCCTCCGTTGCCGCGCCGAGGTGCGGCGTGAGAACGATCCGGTCAACGTCGAGAAGCGGCGAGTCCGCCGGGAGCGGCTCCTCGGCGAACGAATCGAGCGCCGCGCCGGCAAGGGTCCCGTCCTCGAGGGCGGCCGCAAGCGCGTCCTCGTCGATGATGCCGCCGCGCGCACAGTTGATCAGGTAGCCCCCCTCGAGTTCGGCCAGCTCGTCCTCGCCGACCATCCCCTCGGTCTCGGGTAAAAGCGGCGTATGGATCGTGGCGAAGTCCGCCTGTGCGAGCGCGTCACCGAGATCCTCGACGAGCGTGGCGCCGAGCCGCTCGGCACGTTCCTTGGAGACGTACGGGTCGTAGACGACGAGGTCCATCCCGAGGGAGTCGAGCCGCTTTGCGACCTCCTGGCCGACGCGGCCGAGGCCGATGATCGCGAGCGTCTTGTTGTTCACCTCGGTGCCGAGGTATGCGCCCTTCGCCCACTCGCCGGTCTTCAATCGACCGTGTGCCTGCGGGATCGATCGGGCGACCGCGAACGTCATCGCGACGGTGTGTTCGGCGGCCGCACGGACGTTCCCCTCCGGCGCGTTGGCGACGATCACGCCGTGGTCGGTCGCGGCGTCGATGTCGATGTTGTCGACGCCGATACCAGCCCGTCCGACGATGACCAACTCCTCGGCGGCCTCGAACACCTCCCGGGTCACCTCCGTTCCGGAGCGAACGATCAGCGCCTGTGCGTCCACGATGGCGTCGACGAGCGCGTCATCGTCGATGTCGTAGGCGGTTTCGACCTCGTAGCCCTCCGCACGGAGCCGGTCCAGACCCGCCTCAGCGATCGGGTCCGTCACGAGTACCTTCATGCGCGAAGGGACCCGCGGGGTGGGGATAACGCTTTCTTCATCGGTCCGTCCGGCACCCGATCCGCTCCGGGACCGCGGTGCTTCACCCCTCCTTTCGGGTGGAACGCACCACGGGGATCGTCGACACGCGTATGTTCCCCGATCGAACCCACGTCTTCAACCGGCCGGTACGCCCTTTTATCACGCCCGCATGGGACCGGTATGGACCTCACGATCACGCTATTCGGGTTCGCCGCCATCGTCGTGCTGACGGCGGTCAGCGCCTTCTTTTCCAGTTCGGAGCTCGCCGTCTTTTCGGTCGCGAAACACCGCGTCGATTCGCTCGTCGCCACCGACGTCCCGGGCGCCGCGGCGCTCGCAACGCTCCGTGCGGACCCACATCGATTCCTCGTCACGGCGCTCGTGAGCAACAACGTCGCCAACATCGCGGCGGCCTCCGTCGCGACTGCCGTGCTCGTACAGTTCCTCCCGCCGAGCCAAGCGGCGACCGGATCCACCCTCTTCACCTCGTTTTTCGTCATCGTCTTCGGCGAGATCGCCCCGAAGTCGTATGCGGTCGCGAACGCCGAGAAACACGCCCTTCGCGTCTCCCGGCCGGTCGTGGTCGCCCAGCGGCTCCTCCGCCCGATCCTCCTCGTCTTCGAGGTCGCCTCGGGGCTCGTCAACCGCGTGACGGGCGGCGAGACGGAGATCGAATCCTACCTCACCCGCGAGGAGATCGAGACGATCGTCCTCTCCGGCGAGGAGACCGGCGCGCTCGATCCCGACGAGAGCGCGATGATCCGCGGCGTCCTCGATCTGGAGGCGACGACGGTCACGGCCGTGATGGTTCCCCGCACCGACATGGTCGCGGTCTCGGAGACGGCCGCACCGGACGACGTCCTCTCGACGGCCGCCAGCGAGGGGGTCACCCGGATGCCCGTCTACGGCGAAAATCGCGACGACGTCGTCGGCATCGTCGACGTTCGCGACGCGATCCGGGCGGTGGAGGCTGGCGAGGGCCTCGAAAGCGTGCTTCGTGAGCCGACGTTCGTCCCGGAGACGAAGTCGATCGACGAGCTGTTCGAGGAGATGCGCGACGGCGCGGTTCGGATGGTCGTGGTCGTCGACGAGTTCGGCGCGGTGAGCGGGATCGCCACCCTTGAGGACGTCGTCGAGGAGGTCGTCGGCGAGATCGTCGGCCCCTACGAGACGGAACACGTTCGTGTCGTCGACGGCGAGACGGCGATCGTTCGCGGCTGGACGACGGTCGCCTATCTCAACGGGACGCTCGCGCTCACGCTCCCGACCGACGGCGACTTCGAGACGGTCGCCGGGCTGATCACCGCCGCGCTCGGCCGGCTCCCCGAGGAGGGTGATCGGGTCCACTTCGGCGATGTCACCCTCGTCGTCACCGCGGCGACGCCCACCCGCGTCACGCGGGTTCGGGTCGAACACGGGGCGGGTGATGTGGAACGCAGCGGGGAGGGGACGGATGCGGGCACGGCCGGACCGTCGGAGCCGTCGGAGTCGTCAGAGTCGTCGGAGCCGTCGGAGTCGTCAGAGTCGTCGGAGCCGTCGGAGTCGTCAGAGTCGTCGGAGCCGTCGGAGTCGTCAGAGTCGTCGGAGCCGTCGGAGTCGTCAGAGTCGTCGGAGCCGTCGGAGTCGTCAGAGTCGTCGGAGCCGTCGGAGTCGTCAGAGTCGTCGGAGCCGTCGGAGTCGTCAGCGCCGGCGGCGCGATCCCCCATCACAGATCAAACACCTCGACGGGCTCATAGAGGGGACCGTCCGGCGTCAACGTCGAGGAGAGGAGCCGGATCTCGTTCGCCTCGAACCGTCCGATCTCGGGTTCCCGTTCGTGAACGACCCGCTGGACGTGTTCTTTTCCCCGCCCGTCGCGCATCCGGGCGATCGTGACGTGCGGCGTGAACGCGTGCGTCTCAGCGTCGACGCCGATCGCCGTCGTCTCCGCCTCCAGCGCCTCGTGGAGTTCGGTCAACTCCTCGCCACCCTCCTCGATCCCGGCCCAGACGACCGAGATGTACTCAAGGCTCGGGAAGACGCCGTAGCCTCGAACGCGACACGCGAAGGGATCGACCCCGGCGCGTTCGACCGCCCGCTCTCCGGCGGCGAGCACGTCGTCGAGGGAGACGTCGGCGTCGGGGCCATCGTGGTCACCGTCGTCGGGGCCATCGTGGTCGCCGTCGTCGACCTCCCCGAGAAACTTCAGCGTCAGGTGGGCCCCCTCCGGGTCCACCGGATCGATCCCCGCGGCCTCCGTGAGCGGACCCTGGGCGGCCGCGATGGCGTCCGTAAGCGACTCCGGCAGGTCGACGGCGAAGAACGCGCGCATCGTCACTGCCACCCCGGTGTTCCCGGCGCGCCCGCCTCGTCCTCCAACTCGCCGACGAGGGCGTCGCGTTCGGTGTCCGCAACCGCGGCCGGCTCACCTCGCTTCCCGGCGCGTTCGGTCCAGCTCCGGATCGCTCGTCCCGCCCACGAATCGGCCCCCCGTACCCGTTCGTGAGCCGCACCCATCCGATCGCGGTCGACCGACAGGCTGCCGGGTCGGGAACCGACCGCCGCCCCGATGAATCGGGCCCGATCGTCGAAGGTCGACTCCCCACGCCGAAGCCGATCCACGACGCCAGCGAGATCGTCGGGATCCGGATACGCGAAGATCGTCGCACCGAGCGCGTGCGGGCCGAACGCCGGCGGTGGAATATCATCGGGGACGTTCGGGTCGAGCAGCCGCTCGCCGCCGCCGGCCGCCTCCACGCGTTCACACTCCGTCTCGGCATCCAGCGCGAGGTTGTGGGCGGGATACGTCGCACACGTTCGCGGGTAGAGATCCTCGTCGCCGTGGATCCGACACTGCAGCGTCGTCGGGTCGAGAAAGACGCACGTATCCAGCCACCGGACCGTCTCCGTCCCCACCGGCGCGACGGGCTTCGGCGGTTTATAGAGGCCGATCATGAAGACGGGTCGGCCGTCGACGGCCGCGAGCGCGACGCCATCGATCGTGACGACCTCGTCGCGCTCGGCGGGCTCGAAGAGGCGTGGGATCAGCGCATCCGCGACTCCCCGGTCGAGATACCGGACTACCTCGTCGCGCGTGAGCGGCGCGAGGTTCGCGACGTCGTCGAGCGGCGGTCGGCGGTCGTCCGGCCTGCGACCGCCCACATTCGAGCCGCGTGTCTCCGATGCGTCCGGTGCGATCGGCCGCCAGTCGACACAACAGCCGGCACAGCCCGCACACCGCAGCTTCATACCGCTCCGTTCGTGATGTGTGTTATAAAGTGTCACGCCGGTCGCGACCGACCCCGATCGTTTCCGAGCGTGGCGAGCCTGCCACCCCGTCTTTCCCCGCCCCGTCAGGACTCATCCAGTCCGCCAAGCTCGCCTGGAGCGTGCGCATACACCGCATAGAGGACGAGGGCGGCGATGATGAAATCGAGGCTATGTTCGATCAGGTGATGGATCGTCATCGGGACGTAGCCGAGGACCGTGCCGGCCCCGACGAGCGAGCGGGCCCAGAGCGCGCCGACGGCGACGCAGATCAGGAGGTACTGTGTCGATCGTCGACGGGCGTACGCCACGAGGCTCACGACGAAGAGGGTTCCCGTCCCGATCCCGGCGACGAGGATCACCAACAGGAGCGGAATGGAGCCCTCCACACCGCCCGTGTGACCGATACCGAGGGGGGAACCGACGTTCATCGACCGACCGTCGGGCCGCCGTGTGTATCAATCCACTCCCTTCGGACGACGTCTCGTCGTCGCTGGAGCCCTCCGGGTCCTCCCACTCGCTGAGAAACCGAGCGAGGTATTAGCCGGAGACCCCTTACTCCAACGTAATGAGCGAGACGCGCGACCGGATCCGCGATCACATCCGTGCGACGCCGGGCGTCCACTTCAGCCGACTCGAACGCGACCTTGAGCTCGCTACGGGTCAGATCCAGTACCACCTCCGACGACTCTGCGGGGAGAACGCGATCGTCGCCGAGGAGATCGCCGGCCGAACCCACTACTACGACCCGGCCGTGGACCCGTGGGACCGGCGCGCGCTCGCCTTTTTGCGGCGAGAGAGCGCCCGCGGGATCATCGTCCGTCTCCACGCCGACGGCCCGGCCCGGCCGTGTGACCTCGCCGACGACCTCGGGCTCGCCCGCAGCACCGTCTCCTGGCACGTCTCGACGCTTACCGATCACGGGATCATCGAGCGCTCCGGGGGTCGACCGATGACGGTCGCGTTGACGGATCCGGACCGAACGGCCCGGCTGCTGGAGAGCGCCTCGCCCTCGCTGCCCGACCGGGTCGTCGACCGGTTCATCCGGACCGTCGACCGGCTGTTCGAGCCCGCAGAACGCGACTGAGCCGGATATCCTTCTGACATATTCAACGCGCTGGACAGTCACGGCGGGAGATGGCGGTCGTAGACGTTTCGACGGTGACCGACCGCTTCGACACGGAGGAGATCGGCCTCCCGATCCCAGGTGAGTATCGCCCGATAGTCACCTGCTCGGAGCTTATAATACGGATATCCGGTGAGTGGTTCGAGTCGATGTTCGGTCCACTCGGTTGCCTCTTCCACCTTGTTCAGCACGCGATCGGCGATGTGCGGGTCGAGGCTACTCAAGTGATCGAGCGCTTGCGCGGTGTACTCGACCTCAGTCATCCAGCCCCAGTCGCTCTCGCGCTTCTTCCGCCGATACCGTGTCACCCTGCTTCGCTTGCTCGCGGCTTCGTTCGAGGGCAGCAAGCGTCTCCTCGGACAGTTCTGTTGATGGGTTCACCCAGTCGCGAAGCGCATCGCGAATGGCCTCTGACTTGCTGGTATACCCACGACGCTCCCACTCCTCATCGAGACGCTGCAAGAGGCTCTCCGGAACGCGGACGTTGATTTTTTTCATCCGATCGCTCCCAGTTTCGGCGTCCGTACTCATATTTTGTGATACGACGGTATCACACATAACGGTTAGTGTCCAGTGTTGCTCAAGGAGGCCCTCTCAACCGCCTGGCATCCTTCTCTGATTTATAAGGTCCCTTTCGTGCTCGGCGTATCGCCACGCCGCTCGTCGATCCGCGTGGCGTCGTCGAGGGCCCGCGCCAGCGCTTTAAATAGGGCTTCGACCTCGTGGTGGGCGTTGTCGCCGCGTTCGACGGCGACGTGGAGCGTGAGGCCCGCGTTGTGCGCGAGCGACATCGCGAAGTGGTCGGCCATGACGCTCGTGAACCCGCCGATCCGCTCCTGTGAGAATTCCCCTTCAAACTCGTAGTGGGGGCGACCGGCGACGTCGACGACGACGGCGGCGACCGCCTCGTCGAGCGGGACGCGTCGGTCGGCGTATCGGCGAATGCCGCGTTTGTCACCGAGTGCCGCCTCGAACGCCTCCCCGAGACAGATGGCGACGTCCTCGACCGTGTGGTGGTCGTCGATCTCCAGGTCGCCGTCACACCGGACGGTCAGATCGAAGAGGCCGTGTTTCGCGAGCGCCTCCAGCATGTGATCGAAGAAGCCGATCCCGGTGTCGACCTCGCTTTCGCCGTCCCCGTCGATCGCGAGGGTCACCTCGATGGTCGTCTCGCTGGTCTCCCGGGAGACGGCCGCGGTCCGCTCGTGGTCGCCGTGCTCGCTCATACCCCGACCCTCGGCGGGCGCTCTTAAGGGGGTTGCGGCGTGGCTCCTCCCGGGACTTCCGGCCGCGGTTCGCCACTACGTCGGCTTTTTTTATCCGCGGCGAGAAAGCCGGACCATGGTCGACCCCGCTCCGTCGCCCGAGGACGTCCCGGAGCCACAGGCCGAACACGACGCCGACGCGGGCGAGGGTGAGCTTGAACGGACCATCGGGCTCGTCGGCGGGCTCGCGATCGGCATCGGGACGATGATCGGCGCGGGGATCTTCGTCTTTCCCGGGCTGGCGGCCGAAAACGCCGGCCCGGCGGCGGCGCTCTCGTTCGCCATCGGCGCGGTCATCGCGCTGCTCGTCGCGCTGCCCGCCTCCGAGCTCGCGACCGCGATGCCCCGGAGCGGCGGCGGCTACTTCTTCATCTCGCGCGGGCTCGGCACGGGTCCAGGTGCAATCGTCGGGCTGGGGCTCTGGCTCGGGCTCGTCTTCGCGTCCGCCTTTTATCTCGTCGGGCTCGGCAGCTACGCCGGGCAGGTGTTCACCGAGGCGGGGTTCGCGCTGCCGATAAGCCCGGCCGTCCCGCTCGGCGTCGCGTTCGGGGTCGGGCTCACCGTCCTCAGCCTGTTCGGCACCGAGAACACGGCCGCGTTACAGAACGCCATCGTCGTCGTGCTGCTTGCCATCCTCACGCTGTTTCTCGGCTACGGCAGCCTCGACGCGCTCGGCGTCTTCGGCGCGGAGTCGACCCCCGAGCAGTTCTTCCCGCCGGGCGGGCTCCTCCCTGTGCTCCAGACCGCGGCGCTCGTGTTCACCTCCTATCTCGGCTTCGCACAGATCGCGACGGTCGCGGGCGATATCAAACAGCCCAGCCGCAACCTCCCGCTCGCGATGGTCGGATCCGTGATCCTCGTCGGCGTCTTCTACGTCGTCACCATCTTCGTCGCGACGAGCGCGTTCGGCTCGGCCCGCCTCGGGGAGTTCGGCGAGACCGCGATGGTCGAGGTCGCCCGCGAGTTCGTCGGGCTGCCCGGCGCGCTCGCGATCCTCTTTGCGGGACTGCTCGCGACGTTCTCCAGCGCGAACGCGTCGATCCTCAGCGCCTCGCGGGCGGTCTACGCCGTGAGCCGCGACGATCTCATCCCGGAGGCGGCGAGCCGGATCAACCTCAAATACGGCACGCCCCACGTCGCGCTCGGGCTCGCCGGCGGGCCCATCGTCGTGCTCACCGCGACCGGGCAGGTGGAGCTGCTCGCGGAGGTCGCCTCCTTCCTCCACCTCGTGATGTACGGGCTGATCTGCGTCGCGCTGATCCAACTGCGGCGTGAGGGGCCCGACTGGTACACCCCGTCGTTCCGCTGTCCGGCCGGCTTCGCGGTGGCCGGCGTCGGCGCGCTCGCCAGCTTCGGGCTGATCGCGTTCATGCAGCCCGCCTCGATCGTCATCGGTATCCTCATCATGGTGGCGTCATACGGCTGGTATCGCTACTACGCGACCGACGTCGAACTCAAAGGTGACTTCTGATCATGTCCGACACTGACCGACCGACCGTGCTCGTCCCGCTGGAGGTACTGGAGGGGGAGTCCCTGCCCGAGGGAACCCCGCGGCTCCTCGCAAACGCACACGTCGTCCTGCTCGGCTACCACGTCATCCCGGGTCAGACGGCGACCGAACAGGCCCGTGAGCAGTTCGGCGAGCGGGCGATGAAAAAGCTCGAGGAGTTCGCGACGACGCTCACGACCGCCGGCGCGACCGTCGACACCCGGCTCGTCTTCACCCACGAGGCACAGACGACGATCGACCGGATCATCTACGAACACGACTGCCTCGCGGTGCTCGTCCCGAACGGAACGGAGGGGCTCTCGTCCGTCCTCGTCGCGGTCCGCGGGACCGTCGGGCTGGAGCGAACCGCCCGGCTCGTCGGCGGGCTCTTCGCCGACACCGACGTCGAGGTGGTTCTCTATCACATCCTCGGGGAGGACGAGAGCGAGGACGACGCGGAGACGCTGCTTGAGGGCGCGACCGGCCGGCTCGTCGACCAGGGGATGGACGCGGACGCAGTCGAGACGCTCATCGAACGTCCCGAGACGCCGATCGAC
Organism: Halorubrum vacuolatum; assembly: GCF_900188065.1. Taxonomy (GTDB): domain Archaea; phylum Halobacteriota; class Halobacteria; order Halobacteriales; family Haloferacaceae; genus Halorubrum; species Halorubrum vacuolatum. Next base: position 25,248 of record NZ_FZNQ01000024.1, on the reverse strand, counting down.
GCGATCGCCCGCCACGCCGAGGATCACGGGGCGGTCGTGATGGGCGAGACGGATCCGTCGGTGACGACGTACGTCTTCGGGATGCCCTCCGAGCAGGTTGCAGAGCGGTTTCTCGGGCCGGTGCTCGTCGTCCAGCGGGAGCGTCCCGCGAGCGACGAGGCGGCGTAACCTCTCGCCGGAAGCGCCCGCTATCGGGCGATAAGCACGACGCCTAGCAGTGCGAGCAGCACCCCTGCGACCCGCGTCACCGTGACCTCGTCGCCGAGGATGGTCATGCCGATGACCGCTGCGACGACGAAATACATCGCACTGAGCGTCGAGACGACGGTCGCCGAGCCGCGTGAAAGTCCCACGTACGTCGAGATGAAGCCGATCCCGGCGAACACGCCGGCTATCGCGGCGAGCCCACCATCCCGCGGCGTGATCGAAAGCGAGGCACCCGACAGAAACACGTATCCGACCGCGAGGGTGGCCGCGACGATGTACGAGATGGCCGCTGCCGTTATGGGATCCATCGACTCCGACGCCGCGTTTCCCACGACGATCCAGATCCCCCACGAGACCATCGTCAACACCCCGAACGCCACGGCCGCGTTTACCTCAGGGACGCTCATCGCGTGTGCCTCAGGCACCCGTCGGGATAAATACTGTTGCATACGACGGTGGGAACCGTCTCTCGCTCCAACCGACCGATCCGGCGGTCATACCGTCCGTATCGATGTGGCCGTCGGCCGCCACCGCCGCGTGATAAGCGCAACCAGCATCGCCGCGGTGATCGCGAGCGGCGTGACGAGCCCGGGGGTGACGAGCACCGCGGCCATGAGCGCCGCCACGACCGCGCCGACGACGATCACGAGGGTGAACGTCGCGACCGCGGCAGCGTACTCGCCCGTCCGTCTGACGGCCTGACGCGTCAACTCGCCCCGGTCGCGCTCGGTCGTCCGCCCGTCGGGGAGCGCGGGCCGTAACTCGCCGCCTCGCCGGACGACCGGGAACCGTTCGCCGACGAGCATGTCGACGCCGCCGGGGCCGTAGCCGACCGATTCGAGCAACCGGACCAGCGGGTATGCATCCGACCATGCGTGGGGCAACTCGAACGTGAGTTCGGTCCGCTCGCCGGTGGTGAGCACCTCGATCGGCACGTGTAGCTGTCCGTCGACCTCGCGTGGGGTGGCGACGACCTCGACGACCGCCCGTCCCGCGTCGTCGGTGTGATCGTAGGTGCGGACGAGCTGTTCGGTCACGGCCTCGTCGCTCACGGGCATCCCTCCATCGGTCGCCTTCCACACGGACCTCCCGCCGTGGCGGTCACCTCGGCCGCATCGATGACGTCTCCCATTGCGTTCGTAACTAGCCGTGGCAAGGGCTCCCGCACGTTTAAAACTCACTGCGGCGAACCGTTTCGGCGGGTCGTGTCGCATCGTCCCACCTCGCGTCAGCTCGCGTCAGCTCGCGTTATCCCGCGTCAGCTCGCGTTATCCCGCGTCGCTACGCCCGTCCGCGCCGTCCGCGGCCGCCTGTGCCTCGGCGAGCGTGAACGCACCCTCGTAGAGGGCGGTTCCGACCACGACCGCGGCGGCGCCGGCCGCCTTCAGCGCGACGACGTCCTCGACGGTCGCCACGCCGCCCGAGGCGATCACGGGGATCCCGACCGCGTCCGTGATCGCCGAGACGGCCACCCGATCGATGCCCGAGAGCTGCCCCTCGACGTCGACGTTCGTGAACAGGATCGCGCCCGCGCCGAGCGACTCGTATCGGCCGGCCGCCTCGGCCGGATCGAGCCCCGTACCCTCGGTCCAGCCGGCGACGACGACCTCCCCACCCTTCGCATCGAGGCTCACGACGACGCTTCCCGGGTGCGTCTCGTCGATCCGCTCGACGATCCCGGGGTTCTCGATCGCGGCCGTCCCGAGGATCACGCGGTCGAGCCCCGCATCGAGCAGCGCTCGTGCGTCCTCGGCGGTTCGAATTCCCCCGCCGAGTTGGAGGCCGGCCTCGTCGCCGGCGGCGTCGACGACGGCCTCGATCGCGGCCGCGTTCGCCCGCTCGCCCGCGAACGCGCCATCGAGGTCCACGAGATGGAGGGTGTGTGCGCCGGCATCGAGCCAGCGACGAGCCGCCTCCACCGGGTCGCCGTAGCGTTTGCCCGTGCCGCGCTCGCCGCCGACCAGCTGGACGACCTCGCCGTCCTGAACGTCGACGGCTGGGATGACCTCGAACTCGGGAAAGTGGCTCATATCGGTCAGATCGATCGCCCGCCGATTAAGCGGGTCGGTTGTCGGTCGGAGCACATCGCGCCGCGGACACGCGAATCCCCCGTTTCGTGCGAACTGTTAACGTCGTCGAACCGTAAGATCGAGTCATGGGAACGCAAGGCCCGCAAGGTGAGATCTTCGATCCAGGAAGCCCGACCGGAGGGATGCCGGACGCGGTCTGGCAGTACCTCGCATTGGGGTTCGTGTTGATCGTGGGGGTCTCGCTTTTGAACCAGAGCCTCATGTTCGGCGTCGCCGTACTCGCGCTGTTGTTGGTGTTGGTCACCATCATGAGCGCCGTCGAGATCGTCGACGCCTACGAGCGGGAGGCGCTCACGGTCTTCGGCGAGTACCGAAAGCTGCTCGACCCCGGCGTCCATCTCATCCCGCCGTTCGTCTCACGCACCTACGCGTTCGATATGCGCACCCAGACGATCGACGTACCGAGCCAATCGGCGATCACGCGGGACAACTCGCCGGTGACCGCGGACGCCGTCGTCTACATCAAGGTGATGGACGCGAAGAAGGCCTTTCTGGAGGTCGACAACTACAAAAAGGCGGTCTCGAACCTCGCGCAAACGACGCTCCGGGCGGTCCTCGGCGACATGGAGCTCGACGACACCCTCTCGCGACGTGAGGAGATCAACGACCGGATCCACGACGAACTCGACGAGCCGACCGACGAGTGGGGGATCCGTGTCGAGGCCGTCGAGGTCCGTGAGGTGAGCCCCTCGCGGGACGTCCAGCGCGCCATGGAGGAGCAGACGTCCGCCGAGCGCCGCCGCCGGGCGATGATCCTCGAAGCACAGGGTGAGCGTCGCTCCGCCGTCGAGCGTGCGGAGGGTGACAAACAGTCGAACGTCATCCGCGCACAGGGGGAAAAACAGAGCCGCATCATCGAGGCGCAGGGTGACGCGATCTCCACCGTGCTGCGGGCGCGTGCGGCCGACTCGATGGGCGAGCGGGCGATCATCGAGCGCGGGATGGAGACGCTCGAATCGATCGGCGCGGGCGAATCGACGACGTTCGTCCTCCCACAGGAGCTTACGAGCCTCGTCGGCCGGTACGGCAAGGCCCTCTCCGGCTCCGACGTGCAGGCGATGGAGGGACTCGAGGGCAAGCAGTTCGACGAGGAGACCGAGAAGTTGCTCGGGCTCGACGACATCGAGTCCGCGTTAGAGGAGTTGGAGAGCTACGAGGACGCGGACCTCGCAGCCTCCACTGACGGCCCGCGGGAGGTCACCGACGACGAAGTCGCCCTGGAGACGGAACGGAACTGAGCGGGAACGTCGCGTTCGGGTTCGGACCCCTCGTTGTTGACGGTCCATTCGTTTCGGTATTCCCTCAGCGGTTCGTCCATCGGCGGGAGGATTTTAACGAGCGAATCCGAATAGTAGCCTCAATGATGAGTGGGCGTGATACGATAACAGGGCTCAAGGAGTCGAAGGATATCGACCTCGAAACGTTTGAAGGTCGGGTCCGTGAGGAAGGTGAGCGTCTGAAAACATATCTCGACTCGGAAACGTTCGATAACCGGCAGATCACGATCGGTCTCGAATATGAGTTTTATGCCGTCGAGACGGCCAGTGGGACGCTTCGACGGGTCCCGCGGTCCCTGTTGGAAACGCTTGGTTTTGAGCGGGAGCTGGGGTTACACAACGCCGAACTCACCTCCAGCGTGTATCCGTGTAACCACGCAGGGCTTACGGCTCTTCGGTGGGAGACGGAAGCCAAGATACGGAACCTCCAGAATCTGGCGGCTGAAGACGGGATCAGCTTCGTCAGTGACGGGATGTGGACGATCGGTCCGGCGAACGGCACCACGGAAAGCTATCTCATGGAGGCGACACACGAGGAGGGGTTGTCCCTCGCGATCAACATCAGCAACGCGGTCAGGTATCACGGCTTCGGGAGCGTCACCGAACACACGCCGGTCGGCGGCAGGATAGACCTCCCGGGGGCGACGATACGATCCGAAACGGCGGGACCGGTCAGCCTGACCAGTTCGATCCAACCGCACGTGCAACCACGGCGTGCCGATGACCTGCCGGCGTATCACAACAACGCCCTTCGTGTCGCGGGGCCGCTTCTCGCGCTCGCGGTTAACTCACCGTTTTTCCCACCCGGGCTCTATGACGACGGCGAACTGACGGATGAGTTACTACTCGAGGGGAGCCACGCGGAGAACCGGATCCCCGTCTATGAGGGGATGATGAACCCCTCCGAGGGCAGCCCAAAAGTCACATTCCCACGGGATCTCGACAGTCCACAGGAAGCCGTTGACCGAATCGTCGCCGATAAGACCATCGTCCCGGCCGTCATCGAGGAAGGGCCGCGGTTCGACGACCAGTTCGTTCACGTTCGCCACAAACACGGCAGCTTCTGGCGCTGGGTGCGACCCGTCTTCGATGGCGCGTCCGAGGTCGATGCGAACGCCCGCATCGAGTTCCGACCGCTGCCGGGACAACCGACGCTCCCCGACACGATCGCCCTCGTGGCTGCCGTCGCCGGATCGGTCATCGGACTCTCGGAGTCAGAACACCCCGTGAGTAGCCTTCGCTGGGACGTGGCACGGGAGAACTTCTACGCGGCCGCCCGCGAGGGGGTGTCGGCCGAGATGCAGTGGATAACGGCCGACGGCGAACGGGTTTCGGAGATCGACCGGCTCTATGACGACCTCTTTTCGATCGCCGTTGCCGGCCTTGAAAAGCAGGGGTTCGATACGGCCGAGGCAACCGACTGGATCGCACCCCTTCGTGACCGTGTCACAACTCAAACGTCGCCAGCGGGCTGGAAACGCCGCATCGTCGCCGGTGAACTCGAAAGCGGGAGCACCCCCGGTGAGGCCATCCACGAGGCACAGCGACGGTACCTGCGGCACCAAGCACACACGTTCTACGATGGGTCGCTCAGTGAGTGGCCGTCCGAGTGAGCCCACGGCGCGAAACTGGTCCTTTGAGCGACGCACGACAACGGCTTCACGCCCATTTCACCGGGGACACGTGTCGGGCGGAACTCGATAGGACGTCTTCGTCCTAGCTTTCACAGGCCTTGCAGTCGAGAATATCCTGACTGAACTTCTGTGCAGCGTTCACGCTATGCTGGTAATACAGGCTCTTTACACCCTTTTCCCATGCACTGATGTAGAGTTGGTTGATCTGCTTGACGCTCACCTCGGCCGGGTCAATGGAGACGTTGATGCTCTGTGCTTGGTCGATGTGTTTCTGCCGCTGTGCCGCCTGATTGATGATCGCCATCTGTGGGATCTCGGCGAACGTCTTGAACACCTCCTTTTCCTCATCGGTGAGGCAGTCGAGATGCTGCACGCTGCCGTCCTTGGCCGCGATTTCATCCCACACCTCGCGTGTGTCTTTCCCTCGTTCGGCCAGTATCGCTTGGAGGAAGCGGTTCTTCTGTGTCGCTTTGAGTTTCGCGCTGTCCCTGACGAAGTAGTTCGACTTCAGCGGCTCGACGCTCGGGCTGACCTGTCCGAGAATGACGCTGCTCGACTTGGTCGGCGCGACGGCCATGGTGGTGGTGTTCCGCCTGCCATACCCCTCAAGTACGTCGGGCTCACCGAACTCCTCGGCCAGCCGAGCGCTCTCCTCGTAGCTTCGCTCCTTGATGGTTCGGAAGACCCGCTCGTTCTTTTCCATCGCCTCCATGCTGTCGAAGGGGATCATGTTCTTTTGGAGGTAGCTATGCCAGCCGAGGACGCCGATCCCGATCGCTCGGTGTCGCTTGGCGAAGCGAACGGGCCGCTCCATGAACTGCACGCCGTCCGCCTTCCGGATGAACTCCTCCATGACGGCGTCGAGGAAGCGGGTGAGCGTCTCGACGGCATCGGTGTCTTTCCACTCGTCGAAGTGGAGCGCATTCATGCTTGAGAGACAGCAGACGAAGCTCTCAGCAGGTGTGGCCGGGAGGGCAATTTCTGTGCAGAGGTTACTAGCATTGATCTGGTAGCCCTCGTCCGTGTAGACCTGCGGCTTCCCCTCGTTCATGTTGTCCCGGAAGACGATGTAGGGAACGCCGATGTTGATCCGCGTCTCGATGATCTTGGCCCAGGTCTCCCGCTTTTCGGCGTCGCCGTCGAGCATCGCCTGGAACCACTCATCGCCGATGATGACGCCGTAGTAGATGTCCTGTACCGGGTCGCCCTCGGTCTTGATGTTTAACCACTCCTCGAGATCGTCATGTTCGACGTCGATGTAGCCGGCGAACTGGCCTCTCCGGGTTTCACCCTGGCTGACGACGTTGATGATGGTGTCGAAGAGCTGGGTGAAGTTGTAACTCCCGCTGCTCTTCCCGTTGTTGGTGATCGGAGTCCCTCGGGGACGGAGGTCGCCGAAGTAGCCGCTCGTTCCCCCACCGAGCTTGGTCATTTCACCCACCTCGGCTTGCGTATAGAGGATACTCTCCATCGTGTCCTCCATGTAGCTCCCGAAACAGCTGATGGGGAGACCCCGTTCGAGGCCGAAATTGGCCCACACCGGGCTGGCAAGGCTGTAGAACCCCCGGCTCATGTACTCGTAAAACCTGTCCGCAAACCCCTCCTCACCGAGGATCTCCTCGGCTCGCTCCGCGATCTGTCGAATGCGCTCTTCGGGCTCGACGCCTTCGAGGAGGTATCCCTCCGTGAGGAACTCCCTGCTGTTTTGATTGAGCCAGTAGAACGGTTCTTCGTGCTGCTCTTTGACGGTCTTTCGTGCTTGCTGTGACATTTAGAACATATCCTCCGCGGTGACGCTCTGGGTGTGTTTGTTGTACGTGGTGGATCGCTTGCTGAAGAAGTCGTTATCCTTCGTCATCATGATGTCCTCATCGAACCAGCGTGTCTCTTCAAGCAGGTCGGCGTCTGTCTCGAAGATCGGATCGACGCCGACGTTTTCGAGGCTCCGATTGAACCGGTCCCGAAGGAACGCGTCGACGTGCTCTCTGGGTAGGAACGCCAGCTCGCCGTCTTCAAATATCCAATCGAGGATCTCGGTTTCGGCCTCGTACGCCTGCTGGCACGCCTGCGTGACCTCCTCCTCGAAGTCCTCATCGAAGAGATCCGGGTTCTCCTCCCGAATGGTCTCGACGAGTTCGACGCCGAACAGGCCGTGGATCTGTTCCTCCTTGCTGGTTGCCTCGACGGCGTTCGCGATCCCCTTGAACTTCTTTTCGTGCTTGTCGAAGCTCGTCATGATAAGGAACTGGCTGAACAGCGAGACGTGCTCGATGAACGTACTGAAAAGCAGGATGCTCATCACGTACTCCCGTTTGTCGTCGCGTTTCGCCCGCTGCAGGTACGCATCCAGATATTCGATACGGGCCGTGATCGCCGGCTCTTCGGTCACCTGTTCGAAGTCGTCCGTAATCCCGAGTACATCAAGGAGGTGGCTGTAGGCATCCATGTGCCGGACTTCGCTCTCCGCGAAGGTCATGCCCACACTGCCGATCTCGGCTTTGGGCATCTCCTCGTAGATGTCCGACCAGAACGTCTTCACCTGCACCTCGATCTGGGCGATGGCCAACATGGTCCGCTTGATGACCGTCCTCTCGGCGGCGGTTGTGTTGACCTTGTAATCCTGCACGTCACCCTCGAAGTTGAACTCGGTATGCACCCAGTAGCTGTTTCGAATCGCCTCGACGTAGTCGAGAAAGTCCCTGTACTCGTAGGGTTTGAGTTGTGTTCGCTCCTCGAAGATGTCCGTGTCCGTTTCTATGCCTGCATCAGCCTGTGGGCTCGAAGGTTTACCCTTACTCATTCGTTGTCACCGTGTGTTTCATTGGTATCCTTTGTACGTCGTCGACCCGCGTGAGCACGAGGCACCTGGTGCCCGAATCGTCCCCACCGGACGCGGCCGCGAATCTGAAGCGAACCGTATCACCTGTGACCCACTCTATCCCCTTAATTATTACCAACAAGATTGCAGTAGAACAAGCTTGATTTAGATAATGGCGAACGGACACCGTTGTAATGGATCGAACGGTGCAGGACTCATCCTAACACGACCTCAGGGGCGCCAGCTGTTGTCACCGGCTGCCCAGAGCAACGCGATGGCGACGCCGCCACCGAGGAGTCCGGCGAGGGTCGCAAACGCGGCCGCGGGCGTCAACGCGATGCTGGCGAGAACGAGAACAGTCCCAGCAAGCAGCGTCACGGTATCCCCTTTTAATGAGCCGAGGACGACCGGCGCAAGCGCGGCACCGACGAGCGCGCCGCCGATGACGAACGATGTCACGCCCGAAAGCAGGACGCCGAGATCCAGCGAGGAGAGGGTCGCCGGATCCAGTCCCTCCGTCGATCCACTGACGCCGAACCCTATCCCGACCGCGACGCCGATTGCCGGGGCGACGAGGCTCCAACGCGGTGCGAGCGCTCGTCCGGACAGCGCAGACCCACCCGAGACGAGTAGGATGGCCCCGGCGGCGACGCTTGCGGGCGCGGCGAGCGCGAGCAACGATCCCGGTTCGGCGACCGTCGGAGTCGACATCGGCACGGCAGCCGCCCGCAACAGAAACGGCCCCGCTAAAAAACCCACCGCAAGCGCCACGAACATCGCGCCACGCACGCGACGAGGAAGGGTGACCATACGGATCGGACGGGTCGCCTGGAGTTAAATAGGTCCGGCAGATGGTTCCGACTTCTCGCCGCCATGGCTCTCCTCCTCGTTATTGGTCCCTTGCTGGTGCGTGCTTCAAACGGTAACCGATGCCCGGTCGCCGCTCACGGAGACGGTCACCCGTTCCGGCGGCCCCCGCTCGTCCGCCAGCCTGATGAACAGCGTGTGCGCCACCGGATCCTCCTCGTGCCGGGTCCCGACCTCGCTGGCCGAGATACGCAGCGCGTGTTCCCCCGTGCGACTCACGGAGGCGAGCCGGAAGTCGACGGATGGCGGGGCCAGTCGCTGTGCGACGAGCAAGACCGCGTCGCCGCCGTCATCGACGAACGCCGTCTCCGTGACGAACTCGCGGGCGGCCTCCGCGTCATCGACCATCGCGTCGGTAGCGGTCTCCGCACCCGTGTACGCCCGTGCGTGGGTCTCGACGTCCATGGGCGCGCTCACGATGCTTTCTGACTCGACGAGGGGATCCGTCTCGAAATATCGACTCCGCACGTCGATATCGCGTGGGGTGGAGGCGGCGACGTCGTGGATGCGGTCGACACACCCGGCCGTAGCGACGGCGAGGGTTCCGATCACGACGCCACGACGCTTCATTGGCCGCGGTCAGCGCCGGGTCCTGAAAAACTCCCCGCTACGCGTTACACGCGCCGATAATCGGCGCCTCCATGCGGGTCGCCGCGCGGAGCGTCACTCCTCGACCGGCGGTGCCGGCACGCCGTCGTCGCCCCGATCGATCTCGAAGGACCGCTTCAGCTCCGCGATCCGGTCACGAATATCCGCGGCGAGTTCGAACTCCAGGTTGCTCGCCGCCTCGTTCATCTTCGCCTCCAACGTCTCGATCTGCGCGCGGGCCTCCTCCTCGTTCTCGACGTCGCCGACGCGCACGCCGCCGGTGTCCGTCTTCGAGCCGGGGAGGTTCGTCTCGCCGACCGGCTTCTCGATCGTCGTCGCCTCCAAGCCGTGTTCCTCGTTGTACGCGAGCTGGATCTCCCGGCGGCGGCTCGTTTCGTCGATCGCCGCCCGCATCGAGTCGGTCACCTCGTCGGCATAGAGGACGACCGTCCCGTTCACGTTGCGGGCGGCCCGCCCCATCGTCTGGACCAGCGTCGTCGTCGATCGGAGGAAGCCCTCCTGGTCGGCATCGAGGATCGCCACGAGGCTCACCTCCGGAATGTCGAGCCCCTCCCGCAGGAGGTTGATCCCGACGAGCACGTCGATGGTGCCTAAGCGGAGGTCGCGGATGATCTCGTGGCGTTCGAGCGTGTCCGTCTCGTCGTGCATATACGCGACGTCGATCCCGGCCCCCTCGAAGTACTCCGTGAGGTCCTCGGCCATCCGTTTCGTGAGCGTGGTCACAAGCACGCGCTCGTCGCGTTCGATCCGCTCGTCGACGCGCGAGAGGAGGTCCTCGACCTGTCCGGTCGCCTCCGTCACCTCGACCTCGGGGTCGACGAGGTGGGTCGGCCGAACGATCTGTTCGACGATCCGCTCGGAGTGCTCCCGCTCGTAGTCGCCGGGCGTCGCCGAGACGTACAGCGCCCGATCCGTCTTCGCCTCGAACTCCTCGAAGGTGAGCGGCCGGTTGTCGTAGGCGGTCGGCAGCCGAAAGCCGTTCTGCACGAGCGAGTCCTTCCGGGACTTGTCGCCGGCGAACTGGCCCTTTATCTGTGGGAGCGTCTGGTGGGACTCATCGACCACGACGAGGAAGTCGTCGGGGAAGTAATCGAGCAGGGTGTAGGGGGCGTCACCGGGCTCGCGATCGTCCATGTGGACCGAGTAGTTCTCGATGCCCGAACAGTAGCCGGCCTCCCGGAGCATCTCGACGTCGAAGGTCGTCCGCTCTTCGATCCGCTGGGCGGCGACGAGGTCGCCCTGCCGCTCGAAGTGTCGCACGCGTTTCTCCATCAACTCCTCGATCTCGGCGATCGCCTGCTCCAACTTCGCCTCAGGGATCGAGTAGTGTTCTGCCGGATGGATCATCGTCCCCGGCTCCTCGCTCACCACCTCCCCTTTTAACGGATCGACCTTGAGCATCCGATCGATCTCCTCGCCCCAGAGCTCGATGCGAACCGCGTAGCGGCCGTACATCGGGTAGACCTCAATGGTGTCGCCGCGCACCCGAAACGTGCCCTGCGTGAAGTCGACGTCGTTGCGCTCGTAGTTGAGGTCGACGAGCGTGGTTAAAAGCGCCTCCCGACCCACCCGATCGCCCACCTCAAGCTCCAGGGCCATCTCGCGATAGTTCGCCGGATCGCCGAGGCCGTAGATGGCCGAGACGGAGGCGACGACGATGGTGTCCTCACGGGTTAAAAGCGACCGTGTCGCGGAGTGGCGCAGGCGGTCGATCTCCTCGTTGATCGACATCTCCTTGTCGATGAAGGTGTCCGTCTGTTCGACGTACGCCTCCGGCTGGTAGTAGTCGTAATAGGAGACGAAGTACTCGACGGCGTTGTCCGGAAAGAGTTCGCGGAACTCCTCGTAGAGCTGCGCGGCGAGCGTCTTGTTGTGGGCCAACACGAGCGTCGGACGATCGAGTTCCTCGATCACCCACGAGACGGTGTTGGTCTTCCCCGAGCCGGTCACCCCGAGGAGGGTCTGTTTCTTCGCGCCCGACTCATACCCATCGACGAGCGCCTCGATCGCCTCGGGCTGGTCGCCTGCGGGCTCGAACGGGGCGTCGACGCGAAAGGGCCTGTCGACGGTCGGGCGGTCCTCCGAGAGGGGGGAGTCGGCGTCGCTCACGATGGGCGGTGTAGACGGTCCAGCCACTTGAGCGGCGCGCCCGCGGGCGTCGGTGACTTTTCGCTGCGAACTTCCCCGTGCGTTTCAATGCGCCCCGTGGCCGCTTGGATCGTCGCGGTTGGCGGCACCTGTTGGATCGTCGCGGTCGACGGTATCTGATGGCTCGCCGCGGTCAGCAGTATCCACCGCCGTCGATTCGGCCTCACCCGCTTCCTCCTCCACCCGGATCAGGTTTAATTCGCCCGAGAGCCGGGTCGCCAACTCGGCGACGATGGCGACGACGAGCGGGCCGGCGATGATACCGATCGGCCCGACGGTGAGCACCCCGCCGACGAAGCCGATGAAATACAGCGTCGAGGGCAACGCGGCCGTCTCGGAGGCCAGTCGTGGCCGAATAAGGATGTCCGGCGTCGCCGCGATCACGGCCCCGCCGACGACGAGGATCCCGACCGCGCCGGCGACATCGCCGAGGGCGACCTCATACAGCGTGAGTCCGACGACGAGCACGCTCGGCCCGAGCACCGGGATGAACTGGAGGATGCCGGCGAGCGTCGCCAACGCGATCGGCGAGGGATAGCCGAAGAGGATGAACACCGGGAGCGCGAGCAGAAACGTCGCCGCGCCGGTCGCCACCTGCACGACGTAGAGGCCATAAAGCGTCTCGCTCGCGCGATCGTGAAGCGCCTCCGCGAGGTCACGGTGGCCGACCGGCACGAGCGCGAGGACCGCCCGACGCGTCCGCGACCGGTGATACAACAGCCCGTAGACGACGAACGCGAAGAGAACGAGTTTGATCAGGAGCACCGGCGCGGCGGCGACCACCGCGGTCGTCGCGGCGACAAGCCACTCGACGACGACCGCACTCACCTCCGCGGTGACGACGGTGTACTCGAAGCCGCCGGCCGACAGCGTCACCGACTCGGGGATCGATTCGAGAAAGCGGATCGCCTCGTCGAGCCGGACGACGAGGACGACGACGAACGGGATGATGAGCGCCACGACCGCGAGGAACGCGAGGGCCGAGGCGAGCCCGGCAGACAGCCGTCGTGAAAGCCCGCGTCGTCGGAGCCGCTCGCGAACGGGACCGAGGACGTATGCGACCGTCATCGCGAAGAAGACGGTCGCGACGACCTCCCTGAGGAGGAACACCGCGGCCGCCCCCGCGAGCACCATCGCCCCGCCGAGGACGTATCGTCGGTCCGTCATGGCGATGCCCACGGCGGCTGTGGATTAAAAGCCGCCGCCGAAACACCGGGGCCGCCGTCGATCATCACATCCCGGGGAACGCCATCGATCAGCCGATCCACCCGCCGAATGGACGCTCCGACCAGATCCCCTGTTCGACGTCGAGCCACGCGACGACGACGACGTGCGGGAGCGTCATCGCCGCAATGGCGACGAGCGCGACCGCGAGGAGGCTCCCGCCGTCTGCGACCCCCGCGGGGACCGCGACGGCGACGAGCCCCACGACGACGTAGCCGCCGAGCGTGAGCGGCGCGGCGTCGCGCGCGAACCGCCCGAGCGCGACCCGCGGCTCCCCGCGAGCCATCGCCGTCGCCGCCCGTTCGTCAACGAGGATCAGCCGTCCGACGTGTCTGAGCGCGTGCCACGCGCCGAAATAGACGCCGACGGCGAACACCGGGGCCGCGAGACTGAACCACGCCCACAACACGCCGACCTCGCCAATGTCCCGAAGCCACCCACGACGCGAGGCGCCGCCTCGAACGCGGACGTACCCGACCCCGGCCGAGAGGAGGGTCGCCGCGATCATCACGCCGCCGACACCGAGCCGAACGGAATCAGTAAAGAGCGGATCGACCGCGCTGCTCGCGGCCGCGGCGTCGACGACGAACAAGCCGACAACCCACTCCGCGACGAGACGATACTCCGCTGGCTGTGCGACGAGCGGGACGCCCATCGGGAGCCCGCCGCGCACGAATCCGCTCAACGCCCGTTCGGTCGGGGTCCGGAGATGTTCGACGCCGGCGACGGCGAGCGCGGCCACGTCCCCCTGCCCCCAGTGCAGCCACGTCAGCGCGATGAAGCCGACGAAGGCGGCGACGGGCGCGAGAAAGAACCCGAGGACGACCGCCGCACCCAAGACGGCGTAGACGACGGAGACGACGGCGATGGAGCGGAGAAGCGACGTCGAGGCCGCCCGGAACGGGACGAGGTGATCGACCGCACCGTGGGCCATCCCGGTCGTGAGCGTCCCCAGCGCGAACGCGATCAGTCCGATCTCCACCGGAAACGAAGGGGTCACCGCGGCGATCGGGAGCACCGCCAACAACGCGATCGCCGGCAGTCGCGCGAACCATCGGTCGACCGCGCGGGCCGCGGCGTCTCGCTCACCCATTCCCCGTCCCCGGCCGATCACCGCCGTCCGCGACCGGCTCGGTCACGATATCGGCCGCCGGATCGAGCCGGTCGAGCACCGCCTCCCATCCCGTCTCCCGACGATCGTTCCAGTCGAGCACCCACTCGAACAACACCAGCCCGTTCACCGTCATGAGGCTGGCAGAGGCGAAAAAGAGCGCCTCCTCGATCGGCAGCCCGAGCGGCGTAACGCCCGTCGTGAACTCCGTGGAGATCACCCAGGTCCCCATCTCGATGGCGATCCGATCGACGACCCAGAAGTAGACGGAGGGCACGAGCGTCGCCGACAGCCACATCGGCGCGGTGCGGATCAGGTAGCCGCCGCCGACGCCCCACTGTAGCGCGAGCACCGGCCCGACCCACGCGATCAGCCCGCCGAGATAGCGGTAGGAGGCGTCGAGGGTGACGAGCCACAGCCCCACCAGACAGAGCCCGATCCCGACGACGACGCCGGCGATCCGTGGTGCCCGCGCGAAGTCGCCCTCCCGAAACGTCGGATCGAAGCCGATCCGGTGGAGGACGAACGCGACGATGACCGTCTGGATCGCGAAATAGAGGTACTCGCCGAGCGGGATCGAGAGGACCCGAAACAGGACCGCGCCCTCGCCGTACCACCAGACACCCGTGCGGATCATGTAGCTTCCCCACGGGGTCGTGTATATAAACGCGATGACGACGAGGATCACGATCCCGACGGCCGACCGCCGCCGTCGCACGCGGTCGTATCGGGGCGCGAGATACCACGTCAGCAGTATCACCGGGAGGCTGAAGACGAGATGATACTGGAGATACGTCAGGGTCGGGATCACGGCACCACCCCGTCAGTGACGTCCATGTCCGTCAGTTCGTCCCGAGCCCGTTTAAAAAGACACCCGATCGTGGTCAGGGATCCGGCGGCTCCGTCGACCCGACGCAGTGTCCGGATCACCGCTTCGTGAGAACCCCGTACCCCTCGAACACCTTCCCGAGGCGGAACATGGAGGCGACGACGGCGTCACAGACCGACCGAACCGCCGACTTCGGCATGAAGCCGACGGCGAGGCCGGCCACCTCCAGCATCGGGAGGTCGTTCGCGCCGTCGCCGATCGCCACCGTCAGCTCCATCGGCACGTCGAGGTCGTCCGCGAGCGCCGCCAACGCGTCGTCTTTGGTCCCCTCGATGAGCGGCCCCTCGGCCTCGCCGGTGAGCGCGCCGTCCGCGAGCGGGAGCCGATTGGCGACGATCGAGTCGGCCTCGACGCCCTCGCGTTCCAGCGCTCGCTCCACGCCCCGCTCGAACCCCCCGGTCAGCACGGCGACGTGATGGCCCTCCGCCTGGAGCCGCTCGATCAGCTTCGCCGCGCCCGGACGGAGTCGGACCGCGTCGTACGCCTCCTCGACGGCGTCCTCCTCCAGCCCGCCGAGCAGCTCGGCCCGTCGATACAGGCTCTCAGCGTAGCTCAATTCGTCGTTCATCGCCCGCTCCGTGATCTCCGCCACCTCGTCGGCGACGCCGGCGCGTTCGGCCAAAAGCACCGTCATCTCCGAATCCGAGAGCGTCCCGTCGAAGTCGAACGCGATCAGTCGCATACACTACCTTCCCCAGCGGCCGTCTTGTAAGTGCCCGATCCGTTCGGGGAGTCCCACTCCTCGGCGGCCCGTCCCGACGGGCTTTTTCGTCGCCCGATCGGATCGCCGCGTATGAACCGCGCCGCGCTCGAGGTCGAGGACCTCCTCAAGATCGTGCTCGGACTCGTGATCCTGTGGCTTCTTCTGGAGATCATCGGGAGCCTGTTGAGCATCACGCTCACCCTGTTCAACGCGTTGCCGACGCTCATCGGCCTCCTCATCGTCGTCCTGATCGTGCTGTGGCTCACCGATCGGATCTGAGGCGATGTTCAGCCTCAACGTCCCGCTTCCGCCCGCGATCGACCGGATAGCGGCCGATCTCCACCCGAAACTCACGGGTTTCGACCGGGTTCGTGAGCGGCACACGCTCGTGGCGAAGCGGGTCGACGCCCGCGACGTTCCCGGGACCGGTGGGGGTCCACATCCCGGGTCCAAGGACGTCGCGCTCGCGGCCCTCCGCGAGGAACTCCGGCCCCTCCTGGCCGGCACCACCCCGTTCACCGTCACGGTCGATGGGCTCGGGACGTTCGAGCGGCCCGCGGCGGGCCCCGGCCCCGTCGTCTACCTCTCCGTCGAGAGCGACGCCCTTCGTCGACTTCATCGGCGGCTCTGTGCGAGCTTCGATCCCGTTGATGGTATCGAGGGCGACGACTATATACCCCATATTACCCTCGCACGAGGAGGATCGGCGGCAGCCGTCGAATCCCTCCTCGATACACCGTTCGACACCGTCTCGTGGCGCGTCCACGAGTTCGAACTCTACGACCCCGAGTTTCGCGAGGTCGCCGGACGGGTTCGTCCATAGGTGGCCGCCGTCCCTCTCGCCCGTCCTCTCAGTTGTCGGAACGCGGCGTGACCCGCATCGGCACCGGGTGATTCGGATGCATCGTGAGCGACCCGCGGAGCGTGAGCTCGGGCCCCTCGTATGCCAACCGATACTGCGAGCAGACCCGTGCGAGGATGAGTTTCGCCTCCAGCAGCGACAGGGCCTTCCCGATGCAGTGGCGCGGACCGCCGCCGAACGGGAAGAACGCGAACCGCGGCCGGTCAGCGCGTCGTTCGGATCGCCACCGGTCCGGGTCGAACGCCTCCGGGGCATCGTACCACCGCGGTGAGCGGTGGATCGCCCACTGTGACAACATGATCGCTGCACCCTCCGGGATCCGATACCCCCCGAGTTTGACATCCAGCTTCGGCTCGCGGAACATCGTGTACACCGGCGGATAGAGCCGCATCGCCTCGTTGAGCACGCGCTCCGTCTCGGTCATTCCGCGCGCGTCCATCGCGTCCGGTGGACCGTCGGCGACCGCCTCGTCGGCTTCGGCTTCGACCCGTTCGCGAATGTGGGGATGCTTCGAAAGCAGGTAGAACGTGTACGTGAGCGTCAACGCCGTCGTGTCGTGGCCGGCGAGCAGCATCGTCACGAGTTCATCGCGCAGGTTCTTCTCGGTCTGCTCGCCGCGATCGTACGCACGTAACAGGACCGAAAGGAGGTCCATCGGGAGGCCCCCGTCGGGATCGCCCGCCGGTCCCCGAACGGCGATACCGTCCGTACCCGCCGGGTCGATGTCGGGGTCGTACTCGGTCCCACGGCGACGGGCGACGATGTCGTCGATGAGGTCCTCCAGCGTCGCGATCGCGGCGTCGAACTCGCGGTTCTCGCGGGTCGGCACCCAGTTCGGGATCAAAAATCGACGCGGGTCGGGTTCGAAGCGTGCTCCGAGCGGCTCCAAGTTCTCCTGAACGGTTCGCACCTCCTCCTCGGTGATGTCGGTCCCGAACATCGCCGAGACGATGATCCGGACGGTGAGGCGAGCGACCTCCAGCTGGACGTCGATGACGTCGCCGGGTTCCCAACCGGCCATCTGATCGTCGGTGTGTTCGACCATCGTGCCCGCCAGCGCGCCGATCCGGCGGGTGTGAAACGAGGGGTTTGCGAGCCGACGCTGTCGCTGCCACGTCTCCCCCTCGCTCAACAGGAGCCCGTCGCCGAGCAGGGTTCCGATCGCGTCGTCGCCGAAGGACGGTTTTCGATATTTTTCCGCGTCGGCGACGAGCACGCGCTCGATATCGCGAGGATTCGTGAGCATGTACGTCTCCAGCGGTCCGAGGTCGAACCTGACGACGTCGCCGTAGCTATCGGCACACGCGCGGATGAACGTAAACGGGTCATCGGCGTACTGTCGGGCGTTTCCGAACAGGGGGTCGCCGATCGGCCCGGGGGGCGTCACGGACATATGAGAACTGAGGGATGCGTCGGGTTAAACGTTCGGCGCGACACGGTTCACAAGGCTTCGCTGAACGGGCTCAATCGTCGGCATCGAGGCGTTCGACGCGGGCGATCAGCTCCTCGACGGCGGCCTCCTGTTGGCTGGTCGCCGCGACGATCCGTTCGGTCGCCGTCTCGGTCCGGTCTGACCGTTCCCTGACCGCCTCCAACGTGGCCGTCAGCTCCTCGACCGTGGCGGCTTGGTCATCGGTGGTTCGGGCCACCTCCGCGACGCCGTCCGCGGCCTCCTCGACCGCATCGGCGATCTCCGCGAGTGAATCCAAGACGGATTCGATCTGTTCGCCGGCGTCGGCGATCCGGTCGTGTGACCG
The DNA here is from genome assembly GCF_900188065.1 of Halorubrum vacuolatum. Lineage (GTDB taxonomy): Archaea > Halobacteriota > Halobacteria > Halobacteriales > Haloferacaceae > Halorubrum > Halorubrum vacuolatum. Next base: position 7,052 of record NZ_FZNQ01000024.1, on the reverse strand, counting down.
TCCGACCGCCTCGGAGGTCTCATCCGATTGTGCCTGCAGCTCGGCGAGGCTCGCGGTGATCTCCTCGGTATGACTCCGGGTTTCATCGGCAAGCTTCTTCACCTCCTCGGCGACGACGGCGAAGCCGTCCCCACCGTCGCCGGCGCGGGCCGCCTCGATGTTGGCGTTGAGCGCGAGGAGGTTGGTCTGTTCGGCGACCTCGGAGATGACCTCGATCACCTCCTCGATATCGTCCATCCGCGCGGAGAGCTGGCCGACGCTCTCGACCAACTCGTCGCCGATTTCGACGACATCCTGGGTCGCCTCCCTGGCGTCCTCGCTGGCATCCAACCCCTCCTCCGCGGCGGCGCTCGCGGCGGAGGCCGCATGATCGACTTGGTCGGCGGTGGCCGCGACCTCCTCCATCCCCGCCGAGAACGACTGCATCTCCGAGACGCCCTCGGTTATCAGATCGTTCTGATCCTCGACGTTGCTTGCGATGGTGCTTGCCGCCTCGGTGGCTTCCTCGACCGTTTCATCGAGTTCACGCGCCTTTCGATCGACGCTCCCCGCGAGTTCGTCGAGGTTCGATGCCATCCGGTTGACCACCTCGACGACGGCCGTGATCTCGTCGTCGAGGTGGGCGAACGAATCGTGACACTCCGCCCGTGCGCCCAAGTTCCCCGAACCGATGGACTCCGCAGTCCCGCGGATCTCGGTGACGAGCGCGTGGATCGCGTCGCGCTCGTTCACGTTCTCCGTCCGATCGATGACGACCTCCGCGACCCCGACGAGTTCCTCGCCGTCGTACAGCGGCGTCGCTGCGAATTCGATATGGACCTCATCACCCCGACGGTTCATCATCGTCGAGGAATCACGATATCTCGTTCGTTCCGCGTCGACCCGCTCGACGCCGTACTCTCTATCCGCCGTTTCCGGCGCCTCGATCACCTTGTCGGCGAGGGTGGCTGCACGGCGCCCGTCGTGATAAAATAGCTCCGAGACGTGGCCGTGTCCGATCGCCTCCTCCCGGCTTACACCCGTGAGGCCGACCATCGCCTCGTTCCATTCGGCGACGTTGCCGTCGCGGTCGAGGATGAAGGTGGGTACCCCGAGAGCGCTGAAGATCTGCTCGAACCCGGCCCCGCCCAGGGTTCCTGCCCGATCGACTCCCTCCTCGTCGGTCACCATGTGCTGCTCGTCGTCCGCCACCGTCGCTCCCCCGACGGCCGCTTCCTCGGACGCCTCCACGACGACCCCACCATCGGGTATCGATCGCTCGTCATTCGCCGTCCCAAGTAGTCGTTTGAGCCCCGTGAGCAGGCTTCTCATGATCTCGCGTGTACGTCTCGAAAGACGATCCTTAATTCAACGGCTCCAATATTCAAACGAGATAACCGGCCGCGCCGGCGGTCGGCCCCGTAGCGTTCAAACCCGCCCGAGCGTTACCGTTCAGTGATGGAGGCCGTCGACGTTCGTGATCACGCCGCGACGCTTCCGCGTGATCCCGGCGTCTATCAGTTCCGATCGGGTGATACCACGCTCTATGTGGGGAAGGCAGTCGATCTCCGATCACGGGTTAGTTCGTACGCGGAGCCACGCTCCGACCGCATTCGTGGCATGGTTTCGCGGGCCGACGACATCGAGTTCGCGGTGACGGACACCGAGACGCAGGCGCTCTTACTCGAGGCGAACCTGATCAAACGCCTCCAGCCGCGGTATAACGTCCGACTGAAAGACGATAAGTCGTATCCGTTGGTCGGGTTCACGGATCACGAGGTCCCACGGATCGAGATCACACGTGACCCCGATGAGGGGGCGGTCGCCTATGGTCCGTTCACGAACAAGGGGCGCGTCGAGGCCGTCGTGAAGGCGGTTCGGGAGGTCTACCGACTCCGTGGCTGTTCGGATCACAAGTACGCCGGCCGTGACCGCCCCTGTCTCGATTACGAGATGGGGATTTGCTCGGCCCCCTGTACGGGCGAGATCGATCCGGAAACGTACGCCGAGGACGTGGCGGCGGCCAGACGGTTCTTTGAGGGTGAAACCGGTGTCCTCGCCGAACCGATCCGCCGACGCATGGAGGCAGCGGCTCAAAATGCCGCGTTTGAACGGGCTGCAACCCTCCGCGACCGGCTCGAAGCGATCGAGGCCTTCCACGGTGACGGCGGGGAGGCGGTGGCGGACCGGTCGGACGATCGGACCGTCGATGTCCTCGCGGCGGCCGTCGAAGGGAGCGTCGCTCGAGTCGCCCGACTTCATAGCGAGCGGGGGCAGCTGGTCGATCGAAGCCGACATCGGCTCGATGCAGCCGTTCGCGCTCCCCGAGGCGGTGAGAAATCCCCGGACGATGAACGGGGACACGGCGACTCGTCCGGCGTCGACATTCCCACGAGCGACGACGTGAACACGCCGGCCGCGGTGCTCTCCGCGTTCCTCACCCAGTACTACGCGGAGCGTGAGTTCCCCGATACGGTCCTCCTCGCGGAACGTCCGGATGATCCGGACGTCGTCGAGTGGCTCGAACGCGAGGGCGTCACCGTTCGGGTTCCCGGAGCCGGCCGCGAGGCGAAACTCGTCGAGCTGGCGCTCAAGAATGCCCGCAGACGGACCGGGCGTGATGACCCGGTCGCCGCGCTCGGCGATCGTCTTGGGATCGCTCGGCCGGATCGGATCGAGGGATTCGACGTGAGCCACGCCGGCGGCACGGCAGTCGTCGGCTCCAACGTCCGGTTCGTCGATGGGCAGGCGGAGACCGCCGGGTATCGACGCAAGCGTCTCACCGAACGCAACGACGACTACGCGAACATGCGCCAGCTGATCCGATGGCGTGCGATGCGCGCGACGGAGGGTCGCGATGACCGCTCCGATCCGGATCTGTTGCTCATCGACGGTGGCAAGGGTCAGTTGGCCGCGGCACGGGACGCCCTCGCGGAGACCGGCTGGGATGTCCCGACCGTCGCGCTCGCGAAGGCCGAGGAGCTGGTGATCACGCCGGCTGGACCGCGCCGATGGCCCACGGACGCGCCCGAACTCCACCTGCTCCAGCGCGTTCGTGACGAGGCACACCGCTTCGCGGTGCAGTATCACCAGACGCTTCGCGACGAGGTCAAGACCGTGCTCGATGACGTTCCCGGGGTCGGTCCCGAAACCCGGGCCCGGCTGCTCGGTCGGTTCGGGTCCGTCGAAAACGTGCGGGAGGCATCGATGGACGACCTGACCGATGTCGACGGTGTGGGTGAAATCACGGCTCGGCGGCTCCGTGAACGCCTCTGACTGATGATGGCTGACAGGCGGCGATCCGTTGCCCGGGACGACTGCCGCACGACCGCCCCCCGCCCCGGGGCCGTAGTTAGGTCACGGAGATGCTGGCCGCGCTATCGGATATAAAGGATCGTGGTGACCCCGGATGTATTCGACGGCGACACCCGACGTTATAACGTTCCGTGTCGACACGTGCCCTATGGATCAGATCTCCTTCGGCACGGATGGCTGGCGGGCGACGCTCGACGTCTTCACCGACGATCGGGTTCGGATCGTCGGTCAGGCGGTTGCCGATCACCTCACGGCTGCGGGCCACGATGAACCAGTTGCGGTCGGCTACGATGCCCGCGAAACCTCGGAAGGGTTCGCCGAGAGCTTGGCGGAGGTGCTCGCAGGTAACGGATTCGACGTCCTTCTGCCCGAGCGCGACGTTCCCACCCCGACGGTCGCCTACGGTATCGTCGCCGAGGGGCTCGCCGGCGCATGTATGGTCACCGCCTCCCACAACCCCCCCGAGTATAACGGGGTGAAATTCATCCCAAGCGATGGGGCTCCGGCGCTGCCCGAAGTGACGGAAGATGTCGTTTCACGGCTCGCCGAACCGGATCTGCGTCCCGAATCCGAGTGGGGCGAGATCCGTCGGCACGATTTCATTACCCCGCACGCCGAGGCGGCGACCGACCTCATCGACGCCGACCTCTCGGGGCTCACCGTCGCCTACGACGCGATGCACGGCAGCGGTCGCGGGGTGACGGATGCGTTGTTGGAGGCGGCAGGTGCGGAGGTGAAACGACTTCGCTGTGAACAGGATCCAACCTTCGGCGGCGAACCGCCGGAGCCGAACGCGGAGCATCTCGGGGAATTGGCCGAGGCGGTAGCCGAAGGCGACATCGACCTCGGGATCGCCAACGACGGCGACGCCGACCGGATCGCTATCTGTACCCCCGATCGCGGCGTTCTCGACGCCAACCTGTTTTATGTGGCCTGTTATGATCGACTTTTAGAGGAGGACTCCGGTCCCGCGATCCGGACGGTCTCGACGACGTTCCTCGTTGACCGCCTCGCGGAGGCGCACGGGCAGGAAGTCTTCGAGACACCGGTCGGGTTCAAGTGGGTCGCGGAGGCGATGGCGGACCACGACGCGCTCTTCGGCGGCGAGGAATCCGGCGGGTTCACGCTTCGTGGACACGTCCGCGAGAAGGATGGGGTATTGATGGCGCTGCTCGCCGGCGCGGCCGAAGTCGCGGAACCCTTTGATCAACGGGTCGATCGCCTCACCGCGGAGCACGGTCGCGTCGTCGCCGATAAGATCTCGGTGGCGTGTCCGGACGAACGGAAACAGGGCGTCCTCTCGGAGTTGGAGGATCACATTCCGGAGAGCGTTGCCGGACAGGGCGTCGCGAAGGTGGTCACCCTCGACGGATTTAAACTGCTCTTGGACAACGGCTCGTGGTTGCTCGTCCGACCGTCCGGAACCGAACCGGTGTTGCGTGTGTACGCCGAGGCGGGCGATGAGGCCGCCGTTGAGGAGTTGCTCGCGGCGGGACGTGAGATCGTCGAACCGCTCATCTGATCCGGTTCCGACCGGCCCGATTGGGTGGCTTTTTAGGTGATACCGCCGTAGCCCGTCATATATGTTCAAGGCCATCGTGAGCGCGTCCACGCTGCAGGACGCGCTCGACTCGGTGAGCGTGCTGGTCGACGAGTGTAAGATCCGCTTGAACGAGGAGGAGCTCTCCATTCGTGCCGTCGATCCCGCCAACGTTGGGATGGTCGATCTCACGCTCGAGGCCGCCGCGTTCGAGTCGTACAGCGCCGACGGCGGCGTCATCGGCGTCAACCTCGCCCGTCTCGAGGACATCGCCGGCATGGCGGCCTCCGGCGACCTCGTTCATCTCGAACTCGACGAGGAGACCCGGAAGCTCCACATCGAGATCGACGGGCTCTCGTACACGCTCGCGCTCATCGATCCCGACTCGATCCGGCAGGAACCGGACATTCCGGAACTCGACCTTCCCGCCGAGGTCGTCGTCGAGGGCGCGCAGTTGAATCGTGGCGTGAAGGCCGCGGACATGGTGAGCGATCACATCCGTCTCCGCGTCGATGAGGCCGAGGAGTCCTTTTATATCGAGGCCGAAGGCGACACCGACGATGTCGACTTGAAGCTGACGCGTGAGGACCTCATCGCGTTCTCGCCCGGCCCAGCCGACTCGCTCTTCTCGCTCGATTACCTCAAGGACATGAACAAGGCGATCCCCGCGGACGCCGAGGTAACCGTCGAACTCGGCGAGGAGTTCCCCGTCAAACTCCACTACGGGTTCGGCCAGGGGCTCGGGCAGGTCACGTTTATGCTGGCTCCCCGCATCCAGAGCGACTGATCGCACGCCCGCGCCGAGGGCGCTCGTTCGTCCGCACGGCCTCCCGGACGCCCGTTCGGAACTACCCGTCCATTTCCCGTTGATCAGTGCCGGTTTCACCGCGCAGCGGCACGTGCATCCTCATTCGGGTACCTCGCGGTTCGCGCTCTTCGTATTCGACCGTCGCGCCGAGGGCGGCCGCTGCCCATTCGACGATCCAGAGGCCGAGCCCGGAGCCGTGTTCGAGTGCGGTTTCCTGTCCGGCTTCGATCGCCTGGAGCTCGTGATCGGGGATCCCGGGACCGTCGTCCTCGACCGTACACACGAGCGTCGCCGCCGATGGGACGGACTCATCACCATCCGCTCGCTCGACTCGAAGCGCCACCCGGATCCACGGGCTCCCATTTCCGTTCGTGCATCCATGGCCATCGTGGTGTTCAACGGCGTTCTCGACCGTGTTCGTGAGGGCCGCGCGGAACGCATCTTCACGGATATCGAGGGTCGGATCGTCGATATCGCTCACGTATTCGATGACTGCGTCGGGGTGTCGTTGCCGGGCGTCGTCGATCGTCGAACCGGCGAGTGCATCGATATCGACCGGCGCGGGATCGACCTCCGAAAGCAGCGTTTCGACCGTGTTCGCTTTGTCCCCGAGCGTCGCCAGCGCGCCCGCTCGTCGTTCGATCGCATCGGCCATTCTCCGGAGTTCGGGGTCCTCAAGCTGGTCGACGAGGAGTTCGCCGTAGCCATGAACGACGCCGGCGTCATTTCGGAGGTTGTGTCTCAGGATCCGATTGAGCACCTCCAGTTGTTGGCGTCGGCGTTCACGTTCGGTCACATCGGAGAGGACGACCGTATAACCCACCTCGATTCCTCGTGGGTCCGCGAGCACTGACACCGAAACCGCGTATATTCGTCGCTCACGGTCGACGGTGAGCGTGACCTCGTTGGTCTCCGTCGCGCTGTCGGTCTCGTCACTCGCTCGTCCGTCCGGAACATCGACCGAGAGGAACTCGGTTATCGGCCGGTTTCGAGCATCCTCGGCTTGCATCCCCAATACGGTCTCCGCGGCGGGGTTGAGGCTGACGATTCGGCGATCCGGCGCGAGCGCGATGACCGGGTCGGCGAGGTCGTTGATCGCGGTTCGTTCGGCCGCCCGGCTCGTCGTCGGATATCGCTCGAACATCTCCGCGCGGTTGAACGCGTAGGCATCCAGGAGCGCATGTGGAATGAACATGATCGGCGCGAGCTGAATCTGTGGAGCCGGCCCGAGTTCGAGCGTCCATGCGACGAGCGCCAACCCCGGAGGCAGCGTACTCAACGCGACCGCGGCGCTCTCCGCACGATAGAGCGGTCCTTGACATCCTCCCCGCGCTGAAGCGCGAGGATTCCCACGTTGGGATATTGTGGTTTACGACGTCACCTGTTCTTGAGGTGCGAATGCACCAGTTT
>NZ_FZNQ01000012.1 GCF_900188065.1 Halorubrum vacuolatum | reverse complement strand
GAAGCTAAACAACCCTCTCCCGGTCGAAAAACGCTGTTAGAGGAGGTGTGTAGTGACCTCACCGCCAATGCGGGGGCTTAAACGAATACGAATGGTCACAGTACAAAGACGCGGTCGATCAGTTATTGGATAATTTGACTGTACGCGATACCCACGCTGCGCTTATCATCTTCTCTAAGAATATTGGATACGCTCAGATGCAGGACCGAGCTAAAGAAGCCACCAAAGACCACGATCAGTACGAGGCCCAGATATCGGAATTCACTAGCGATGATATCTATCGATTCCAAACCGGTTCTGGGACCAGCGTCAAAGTAGCTGTAAAGAGCTTCGACCTGCTTGATTAAACTGATAACGATCCAACTTTTTCACGCTTCATTCCGTGACTTCATCTTCTTTATCGATTCCCGAGTATAGGCATCATCTCTGTGCTCTATGCCTAGAATTACAACTCTGTCTCGGTCAAGGTCAAAGAATACTCTATGATCTAACTCAGTATCTTTCAGTTTCAATCGGAATATCTCTAGGCCTTGCTTCGACAATAATAGATGTGTTTTCTCCAAGTGGAGATTCAGCCATTGAGTCTACTTTTTCCAAAACAATTTTTTTTTGAATCTGTTTATCGAATTTCTGTAGATCTTGGCGGGCCTCTGAATGCCAGTCAATCCTCATCAAGCTGTTTCAGCTCTTCCTCTAGTTCTTCATGAGAGACTAACCCTGTTTTACCCTTCTCATACTCTTTGACTCGTCTTCGCAGCTTCTCAGCTACTTCAGGCCTCAAAACCAGATCCTCCTCTACTTTGTTCCGCAGTGCCTCACGGACGTACTCGGAGACGCTGTTGTAGTTCTTTCTCTCAGCCACAGCCTCGATCTCATCTTTCTGATTGTCAGGAAGCTTAATTGTTAACGATGCCACAAAAAATCTCACCACAGTAATACTATAGTAAGAAAATGTTATAAACCTAATACAAAAAACCCGCTAAGCCCACAAAAACACAACCTGATAAAACCAGGTCTGAACCAAGGTGTAGAATCAGTTCAGAACTAGGATTGGCAGGCTTGACCCTTCTCAGCAGCAATTATATAAAAGTTATATTGAAGTTATATGTTATGCCGACTACTTCTGTAGATATCCCGTCTGTACTCTATCAGTATATTGAGACTGAGGTGGAGGAAGGCCAGTATAAGTCAAAAGCTGAGGCTATCCGCTCTATGATTAGAAAAGAGATGGAGAGAAAGCACAACGTCGACGAACGACTCTCAGAAGAAACACTACAGCAAATCAGACAGGCCAGGAAACAAGATGATGAAGGAGACATTAGAGAACTTATCAAAGACTACGTATAGGCCTGAATTCCTCCGACAGTTCGAGGAGCTTAACAGAGAAACACAGAATAAAGCTGCCCAGAAAAAAACTGAACTCGTAGAAGAATACCGGACGAATCCATGGAAACATCCACGGGTCAAATACATACCCAGCCAGGGAGAGATCTGGAGGCTCAAAATAGGGAACAGAGGCCAGAAAATCGACCACAGAATCTTCTTCGACCTCAACGATGAAGGCCTAATTTTTCTCACAATCCAGCACCGGGACCGCGCCTACGAAAAAAACAGGCCTAAACATTAGCTGAGAACCAGGCCAGAAACCCTACAGCAAGCCCTGAAAAACAGTAGTGAATCAGGCCTTATCGAATAGTTCAGCCCTGGATTCCAGCTGTGGATTAGGCTTGGATGATGTAACGACTAATGTGGGGGTGTCTATGGATTAGAGAAAGAGGATGTGGTCAGTCGATTTTGTTGACGGCCTCCGTCTGTCTATCGACCGAGCTATGAGCGTACTTCTGCGTCGTCTGCTTAGATTTATGTCGGCACTGTTTAGCGGCGGTCGCCAAGTCAGCCTCCTGAGCAATGTACGTCGCCGTTGAATGCCGGATGCTGTACGGTGTGAGGTCCCGGTTTTCTAGGTCGAGGCCTGCCTCCTCCGCGATTTTGTGGAATACGGATCTTCTGAACGAGTCTTTGTTGTACCGGTTTCCTTTCTGTGTGAGCCATAATGCGTCCCGGCCATCATACTTGGGAATAGTTTCTCGCTCCTGCTTCCACTTCTTCAGGATTGAGACGGTCTCCGGTTTCAGTGCGACGATCCAGTTTTCCCGACTTTTACTCGACTCCTCTTCTGGGATTCGGAGGACTCCGTTACTGGGGTCGAACCATTGAATGTTCGCTCTTTTCACTTCTACAGGCCTGAACCCTGCATCCAACGCGACAAAAATCATTGAAGCGTATTTGAAGGAGTTAGCCTTTAGAAAGTCTGTTTTCCCGACTTCTTCTTTGGGTTTCTGTAACCGTTGCGCGAGATACTTCTTCCACCGGGCTCGTTCTTCAGGTGTGAGAGAGTTGTAGTGTGGGATGCTGCCGTAGCTCATAGCGGCTTCTCTCATCTTCCGGCGATCGCTCTTAGTCAGGTACTCCCGAGGCTGATAACCTGTAGAAGGGTCGCTGTACTCAATACTCGGCTCCCACTCCACATCCCGGTTCCGGGCCTCACGCATCCACTTAAACAACGTCTGAACCGACTTCTGATAATGGCACTTCGTCGACTCCTTCAAATCCCTTTTAGCCAGATCACGCATCCAGGCCTCCGCATGACCCACTTTAACGTCTTGGATAAATCTTTGTTCCTCGTTCCAGACCCAGCGGTAGAACAAGTCCAACTTGTTCATCCGATTCTTCGCCGTCGAATGGCTGTAACCTTCGGCCTTCGCCGGGTCCTTACCCAAATTAAGCATCCACTCCGCTAATTCGCGGCGATGCTCTTTGTACGCGATCTCCTCTCTCGGGTTTAGAAATTCCGAGGCCTCATCCGTCAAAAGGACGATGCCCTGCACTTTGTTGTCGTCGTCAACCGTCATACTCATCGAATCCTCCTATACAGATCTAGATCACTTCGTAACAAAGTTTTAAATGGCTTATGTAAAGAGCCATTCAAGTCGGTCGAATCACTATACGGCGTCGGGGTGCCAATTTTGACACCGGGGTCGCGTCCTTGAGTTCGGGCCATAGCTGAAACACACAGAAGGCCTAAAGCGCCCGAAATCAAGAGGAAGGAAGCCTAGGCCGGGATTTGAACCCGGGCTCTCGTCCTTACCAAGGACGCGCTTTACCGCTAAGCTACCCAGGCAGGCACTCGATGGTTGAGCGGATTCGACTTTAGGGGTTTCGATCCGACCGTGCGACCGCGACGGATCCGCATGGTGGCAGGGCGAGACGGTCCCACCGAGTGACAGCCGTCCCCCGCTACCGGTCCGTGGCGCTGACGGCCCGTTCGGAGATGTCGGCGATCCGGTCGGCGGCCGTCTCCGGCAGTGCCGTCCTTGGCGGGGGAAACTCCCCGTCGTAATCGGCGGCGAGTTCGCGGGCGTAGGTGAGCAGCTCGGCGGGCGGCTCGCCGCCGACCGCGGTCGTTCCGGCGATCACGGCCAGTTCGAGGGCGTGGACTTCGAGGTTACGGTCCAGCGCGGCGGCCGCCGCGGGAGCCGTGTCCGGCCGATCACGGATCGTCTGATCGCGGCCGAACGCGCGGACGACCTCGACGGCGGCACCCGCCGCATCGGTGTGCGCGAGCAACGAGAAGCCACGCGAGACCAACACGTCGGCGACCAACACCTCCATGTCGGCGTCGATGTCGGCCTCGTGGGTCGCGGCGGCCGTCCACGGCTCCTCGTGGGCAAGCCGTCTCGTCAGCTTAAGCCCCTCGTAGATGAGCTGCACGCCGGCCGCCCGATCCGTGACGCCGTTGGCATCGACGTCGGGGTCGAGCGCCCGCGCGGTGACAAGTGCGAGCACACCGGGGGTGACCGTCGCCCCCGCCAACCTGTCGTCGATGGCGACGCGAAGCCGCTCGGGGGTGACGTCCGCGAGCGCCTCGCGTGCGGCCCGGCGCGCCCGCGCGACATCGTCCATTGAGTCTCCATAGCGCTGGCAGGGGCAAAGACCTTTGGAAACCACGCCCTCCGGATCACATGATTCGAACCCGTGCCGACGGCGATGTTCGCGTCGTTACCATCGATCGGCCGAAGCGGAAGAACGCGCTCCGGCCGGCGGAGTTGACCGCGCTCGAAGCGGCGGTTGCCGAGGCCGACGAACCCGTCATCTGCCTCAGAGGTGCCGGCGACGCGTTCTGTGCGGGCGCGGATTTCGAGGTGGTTACGTCGCTCGCGGATCCCGTCGCCTTCGCGGCGCACGGCCAGCGCACCGCAGCGGCGCTCGCCGAATCCGAAGCCGTCGTCGTCTGCGGGATCGACGGCCCTGCACGCGGTGGCGGCGTCGAACTCGCGCTGGCGGCCGACGTCCGCGTTGCCACCCCGGATGCGACGTTCGCGGAGCCCGGGGTTCGCTTCGGGCTGTTCGGCGCATGGGGCGGCACCATCCGGCTCCCGCGGGTGATGGGCGCGGGCGAGGCGCTCGATTTCGCGCTTTCGGGGCGGGTTCTCGACGCCGAGGCGGCGCTCCGAACCGGACTCGTCTCCCGGATCGTCGACGATCCACGCGCCGTCGCCGACGAGATCGCCCACGGGAAAGCCGACGCGCTGGCGACGGTCAAACACCGTCTGCGCGATCGACGCGATGCCGACACGCAGGAGGCTGCGGAGGCGGAGGCGTTCGCGACGCTCGTCGAGCAGTATGCTGACCGGATCGCCGAATCGAGGGGCTAACGTGGCTGTTCGCGGGCGGTGACGGGTACTCGTCGGCGACCACGTCGAACCGATGGAGCCGATGTAACAGGTTTAAGTATCCCTCGGGCAAACTTTCCCTTGCGGACCGGCACCGGTAGTGTAGTGGTATCACGCAACCTTGCCATGGTTGCAACCCGAGTTCAAATCTCGGCCGGTGCATTCTTCCAACATCGTGAGAGGAATCTCGGCCGGCGCAGTTCTCGAACGAAGTGAGAGAAATCTCCGAGAAGTGTCGCCATCGAGCGAGCGAAACCCTCCCTCGTTGCCGGGACCACGGGGGTCAAAGCCCCCGGCGGTCATCCCCGACCATGCACACGACGACCGCGTTTATCGGCCTCCGCTGTGTCGACTGCGGCGAAGCCTTCGACGTGGAGACCGCGACTCACCGCTGTCCCGACTGCGACGGCATCCTCGATCCCGCCTACGACTACGACGCCGTCGATCTGACGCCCGACACGCTCGCCGACCGGCCGTTCGATTCGATGTGGCGGTACGAGGAACTGCTCCCGTTCACGCGCGAGGCGGCCGTCTCGCTCGGGGAGGGAGCGACGCCGCTCGTCGAGTGTCCGGCGCTCGCGGAGGCGATGGGGGTCGGTCGCGTCCTCTTAAAAGACGAGGGGATGAACCCCACGGGGACGTTTAAAGACCGCGGGCAGTCGGCGGCGACGACTGCGGCCGTCGAACACGGCGCGAGCGACGTGGCGTTGAACAGCGCGGGCAACGCGGGACAGGCGGCGGCCGCCTACGCCGCCCGCGCGGACCTCGATGCGCACGTCTACCTCCCCGCGAGAGCGGGCTTCACGCAGAAGGCGATGACGGAGGTCCACGGCGCGGACCTGACGGTCACCGACCCGATCGACGGGAACTCACAGATCGGCGATGCGGGCGCGGCGTACGCGGAAGCGATGGAAGAACACCCGGACTGGTACTCCACGAAGACGTTCGTCACGCCGTACCGCCACGAGGGGAAAAAGACGATGGCGCTGGAGGTGCTCGAACAGCTCGATTGGGAAGTGCCCGACGCGGTCGTCTACCCGACCGGCGGCGGCGTCGGGCTCGTCGGGATGCACAAGGCAGCCCGTGAGGTCCGTGACCTCGGCTGGACGGACGAGTTGTTGCCGATGTATGCCGCCCAAGCGGCGGGCTGTGCGCCCATCGTCGACGCCTACGAGGCGGGAGCCGACCGCCACGAGCCGCTCGCGGACGACGAGGTGACGACCGCGTGCAACGGGATCGCGATCCCCGACCCCGGCGCGAGCCCGCTCATTCTGGAGGCGATCCGCGAATCCGACGGTGGCGCGGTGGCGAACACGGACCATGAGATCCTCGATGCCGCGATCGAGGTCGCTCGCGCGGAAGGACTGGAGGTGGGCGCGACGTGTGCGGCGGCGGCCGCCGGGGCGTTTACGCTCGCGGCCGAAGGTGAGTTCGGCCCCGACGACACCGTCGTCCTCTTAAATACCGGCGCGGGCAACAAGGACGTCGACACGTTGCGTGCGCATCTCGGTGAGGCCGAGGACGGGGGCGAGGAGTAAACGACGGATACCCGTTCGCGAGCGATCCGGATCGGTTTTTATACCGAGGTTACCCGTGGGATAACGTATGCGACTTCCCTCCCGAGCGGATATCGGTCGCCCGCTCGGGCCGCTGTTGTTCGTCGCGATCCTGCTCGGCCGCGATGGCGTCGCGTCCGCAATTCCGATGGTCTCCGAACCGGCGGTCTCGGCGCTCGCGTGTACCGCCTGGATCGTCATCTGGTGGGTGACGGAAGCGGTTCCGATCCCGGTGACGAGCCTGCTCCCAGTCGTGCTCTTTCCGACGACGGGTGTGCTGGACGTCACCGAGACGACGACCGCCTACGGCGACCCGATCGTCTTCCTCCTTCTCGGCGGGTTTCTCCTCGCGCTGGCGGTCGAACGAACCGGCCTGCACGAGCGCGTCTCGCTGTTCGTCATCGCGAGCGTCGGCGTGAGCGCACCCGGGCTTCTCCTCGGGTTCATGGCCGCGACCGCCCTGCTCTCGATGTGGATCTCGAACACGGCGACCGCGATGCTCATGGTCCCCATCGCCATCGCCGTCATCTCACAGACGTATCGGGTGACGCCCGGACCCCGCGTCGACCTCCCAGATGGGGTCGGCGACCTGGTCCACGACACAGACGAGGACCCCAACGCCCTTCCCGCGACACGGTTCGGGATCGCGCTCATGTTGGGGATCGCCTACGCCGCCTCCGTGGGTGGGGTGGGGACGCTCATCGGCAGCCCGCCAAATGCCGTGCTCGCGGGCGTCGCCGAGAGCCAACTCGGCGTCGACGTGGGCTTTTTCGAATGGATGCAGTTCGGTCTCCCGGTCGCGATCGTCGGCACGCTCGCGGTGTGGGCGACCCTGCTCGTCGTCCTCCGCCCGACGGTCGAGGTGGAACCGGGCCGTGAAGCGGTCGCCGCGCACAAACTCGCGGCGCTCGGGCCCGCCTCGGCCGGGGAGCGTCGCGTGGCGGCGCTGTTCGGGCTCGTCGCGCTCGGCTGGCTCACCCGTCCCTTCCTCATCACGCCGGTCTTTCCGGCGGTGACGGACGCGACGATCGCGATCGCGGGCGGGATCGCCGCCTTCCTCGTCCCCGTCAACGTCCGCCGCCGGGAGTTCCTCCATGATTGGGAGTACGCCCTTCGGCTGCCGTGGGGCGTCCTCCTCCTCCTCGGGGCGGGCTTCGCGCTCGCGCGAGCGTTCCAGCGGACGGGGATCGACCGGGCGACCGCCGACCTCATCACGGCCGTCGGGCTCACAGAACTCCTCGGGCTCGTGCTGCTGCTCGTCGTTACGGTCGTCGTTCTCACGAACGTCACCTCGAACACGGCGACCGCCTCGGTGTTTTCGCCCATCGCCATCGCGGTCGCGGGCTCGATCGGCGCGCCGCCGCTCACGCTCATGGCGGCGGTCGCGCTCGCGGCCTCCTTCGCGTTCGTCCTTCCGGTCGCGACCGCCCCGAACGCCATCGTCTTCGGTTCGGGGTACCTCACCATCCCGGAGATGGCCCGGGTCGGCGCGGCGGTGAGCGTCGTGGGTATCGCCGTGATCGTCGTCGCCGTCGTCTGGTGGCTCCCGGTCGTGTGGGGATGATCGGCGGCGGATGTGGGCAACAACTGGGTGTCGCCGGTGACGATTACCGAATAAAGAAGCCCTCGCCGAAGGGATCCCGCGGATCGACGGTGATCGTGTTCGTGCCGGTGATGTACGCCTCCCCTTCGATCTCCGGGATGACCGCCTCGCGGCCGTGATGCTCCCGCACGTCGTTCACGCGGCCGGTGAAAACCGATCCCACGATGCTCTCGACGGCGAACGACTCGCCGCGGGCCAGCTCACCCCGAGCCTGCCGAAGCGCGAGGTGACCGCTCACCCCGGTTCCGGTCGGACTGCGATCGACCTCCCCGTCCGCGAAGACACAGACGTTTCGGATGTCCGCGTCGCCCTCGGGCTCGTCGGTGAAGATGACGCCGTAGAGGAACTCCATGTCCTCGTCGGTAGGGTGCTCCAAGGCGGCCTCCTCGGCGATCGCCGCCTTCAACTCGCGGCCGGCCGCCGCGAGCGCCGAGGCGGACTCCGGCTCCAGCGAGAGGCCGAGATCCGTGGCGTCACAGTAGGCGTAAAACGCGCCGCCGAAGCCGATGTCGTACCGAACGGTCCCGAAGGTCTCCGTCTCGATCGTCTCATCGAGCGCGACGGCGTAGGCGGGGACGTTCTCGAAGGCGACCCGGCTGATGGCGGGAACGTCGCCATTCGAGGGATCGTTGCCATCGGTGAGATCGTCGCCACCGAGACGCGGATACGCGGTCACCCTCCCGGCGGGCGTGTCCATTCGAATGATCGGTTCCGCTGGATCGAGTTCGATCGCGCCGATGGTCGGGAGGACGACGCCGAGCGCGATGACGCCGTGGCCACACATCGTGCTGTGACCGGCGTTGTGCGTGAACAACACCCCGATGTCGCCGTCGTCGGTGACGGGGTCGGTGAGCAGCGCGCCGTACATGTCGGCGTGTCCACGTGGCTCGAACATGATCGCCCGCCTGAGGTCGTCGTGGTTCAGCTGGGCGTAGCGCCGTTTTTCAAGGATCGTCTCGCCCGGCAGGTCGGGAAAGCCGTCGACGACGACCCGGAGCGGCTCGCCGCCGGTATGTGACTCGATGGTGCGGATACGCGGCCATTCGTCGGGCGGACTCCAGTTCATGAACCCCCTGCACAGCCGAGGGGGCTAAAGATTGCGGCGGCGCGGGTGACATCCCTGTCGGAAGTTAGCAGGAGTCGTTCGACCCGTCCCTCGCGAATCGATCGGAACCACTACGACCCGCCACCGCCACCCGCCGCGTATGCAACTGGGCGTCATCGGACTCGGGCGGATGGGACGGATCGTCGTGGATCGGTCGTTGGCTGCGGGCCACGAGGTCGTCGCGTTCGACCTCTCCGCGGAGGCGACGGCGGCGGCGGCCGAGGCGGGTGCGACACCCGCCGACTCGGTCGCGGACCTCTGTGAACGGCTGGCGGACGGCCCCGAACCCGGCAAGCGGATCTGGCTCATGGTGCCCGCGGGCGACGCGGTCGATGCGACCCTCGCGGAGCTCGAACCGCACCTCGACGACGAGGACGTCGTCGTCGACGGCGGCAACTCCCATTTCGCCGAATCGGTCCGGCGGGCCGAGTCGACCGCGGCGGCCTACCTCGACTGCGGCACCTCAGGCGGCCCGGCGAGCGCCGAGGAGGGCTTCTCGCTCATGGTGGGCGGCCCCGAGCGCGCTTATAACGCCCTCGTGCCCGTCTTCGATGCGGTCGCGACCGGCCCGGACGGCCATGACCGAATGGGGCCGGCCGGCTCGGGTCACTACGTGAAGATGGTCCACAACGGGGTCGAGTACGCGCTCATGCAGGCGTACGGCGAGGGCTTCGAGCTGCTCGCGGACGGCCGATACGACCTCGACCTGGAGGCCGTCGCGCGAACGTGGAACAACGGCGCGGTGATCCGCTCGTGGCTGCTCGAACTCTGTGAGGAGGCGTTCCGCGAGGAGGGCTCGGAGCTGGGAGACGTCGCCGACCACATCGCCGGCGGCTCGACGGGCACGTGGACCGTCGAGGAGGCGCTCGAACAGGAGGTTCCCGTCCCCCTTATTTACGCCGCGCTCGCCGAACGCTTCGACTCGCGCAACGAGGGGCGGTTCTCCCGTCGACTGGCGAACCGACTCCGGTACGGCTTCGGGCGTCACGAGGTCGCACGGGAGTGAGGAGGTCCCGCGAATATCCCGAGGCCGTCACTTCGCGGCAATAAGCTGCCGGCGAACCGCCGATACCGCCTCCATCGAGTCGATCCAGTCGCGTGGATCCGTACACCAGATGCGGTCGCCCTCGACGCTCACACAGAAGGCCGACCCCGCCGTCGGCGACAGCGTTACCCGGTCGACGTCGGGGCGATCACCCAGATGGGCATCGATGAGCCGTCGTGCGGTCTCGGCCTCCGACCATAGCCGCTTCCCGGTCGGGTACTCGATGGCGATATCCACCATGGACGGCCCTTGGAACTACCCGGATATGAAACGGCGTATACCAGCAGGAATTGCGAACTATTGTTCGTGAACGATTTCGCCGTCGACGATCGTCATCGCCACCTCGATCTCGCGGATCGCCTCCGCCTGTTCCCACGGCGACCCCTCCAGGACGACGAGGTCAGCCAGCTTCCCGGATTCGACCGTCCCGAGCCGGTCCTCGTCGAACCCGGCGTAGGCCGCGCCGTGGGTGTACGCCCGGAGCGCCTCGGTCACGGTGAGCCGTTGGCCGTCCGCCGGGGCGTTGACGGCGTGGTGGACGCCGAGGAGCGGGTCCATCGGCATCCCGTCGGAGCCGAACGCGAGGTGAACGCCCGCATCGAGCATCGCCCGATAGCGGTTCGTTTCGGTTCGTCGCTCGCCGAGCCGTGCCGCATAGAGCCCACCCTCGTCGGCCCATTTCAGGAAGTTCGGCTGCACGCTCGCGACCACACCCGTCTCCGCGAGTCGCCCGATGGCCTCGTCGTCGGCCAGTTCGGCGTGTTCGATCCGATGTCTCGCGGTACCCGGATCACCGACCGCTGCGTCCTCGTAGGCATCGAGGACGGCTTCGACCGCCACGTCGCCGATGGCGTGAGCGGTGAACTGGTAGCCGGCCGCCGTCGCGTCCGCGACGACCTCGTCGAGCTCGTCGGGGTCGACTACCCACTGGCCGGTGGCGTCGTCGGCATCGTCGCCATCGAGGGCCTCGACGTCCGAATACGGCTCCGAGAGCTTCGCCGTCCGCCCGCCGAAGCTCCCGTCGGTGTAGGATTTGATCGCGCCCGTCTCGACGAACGCGGAGCCGGCGTTCGTCCGCAGCCCGACCTCTTTGAGCGCGTCGAGGTGGTCGCTCCAGTAGTTGAGCCGAACGCGAGCCGTCAGTTCGCCAGCCGCGTCGAGGTCGCGGTAGACGCCCGGTGCGTGTGAGCCACGAACCATGTCGTGAAAGCCGGTGATCCCCTTGCGGGCACAGTCCGCTAAGGCTGCGAGGACGATCTCGCGCGTCTCCGCCGGGTCGGGTTCGACCGTCTCGTAGACGGGATCGATGGCGGCCTCAAGCAGGACACCCGTGGGCTCGCCGGCGTCGTCGGTCACGACCGTCCCCGGCTGGGCGACCGCGAACGCGTCGGCGAGCAGATCGAGGGCGGTCGAGTCGACGGCCGCGACGTGCATATCCTCGCGGAACGCGGCGACGGGCCGCTCGGTCTCGACGGCGTCGAGGTCCGACCGCGTGAGATAGCGCTTCTCGGTCCAGGTCGACTCGTCGTAGCCGTAGCCGAGTACCCACGTCTCCCCCGTCGCCGAGGCGCCTTCCTCGTCGAGCTCCGCGGCCCGTTCGGCGAGCAGCTCGACCGCATCAGCCGGGGAATCCGCCGCCGAAAGGTCCGCGTGGACGAGATACCGGCCGACGGTCGTCAGATGTGTATGGGCGTCGATGAACCCGGGGAGGACCACCCTTCCCTCGAGGTCGATCACCGTCGTCTCCACGCCCGCGAGCATCTCGATATCGTAACTCGACCCGAGTCGGAGGATCCGCCCGTCCCGGACCGCGAGCGCCTCGTAGGTCTCATCCGGCTCGGTAAGGGTGTGTATCTCCCCGTCAAGGAGGATGAGGTCCGCGGCATCGCTCATGGGATGATGGCCGACCGGAGTCGGGTTAACCGTTCGGGATGCGGCGTCCGTGTTGCCGATAGGTCGCTATCGGTATGGCCACCGTCGCCACTAGAGGGCCGAGGTCGCCTACCACGAGGGGATCAGAAGCAGCGCCAGGCTCAGCGAGATGAACACGACCTTCATGACGGTGTTGACGACGATCACCTTCGTGCCGAACTCCGCGCCCCAGATGCCGTACTGGAACGGGATCGAGCGCTTGAACGTCGAAACCGTAAACGAGACGATCCCGCCGAGCAGCAGCGTCGCCACCGCGGTCCGTGGGGTGAACACGTCATCCAGCAGGGGCGCGATGGTCACCGCCCCGGCGGTCGTATCGAGCGAGTAGACGGCGATCACGGGAACCGCCGCGCCGGGGAGCCCGATCTGTTCGGTTACCGGCGCGGCGAAGTCGGTCGCCGACTCCACATTGACGTACGTCACGAGCGCGACGACGAGCGTGTAGATGATCGCCAATCGGGGAACGATCCGGCGGAGCGTCCGCCACGAGCGCTCGGCCGCCGCGCGGACGCGCTTCCGCGCCGACCGCTCGTCGCCGTCGGGCCCCTCCACGCTCACGTCGTCGAGCGCCGCACGGTTCACGTTGCGCTCGGAGAGCAGGGCGGCGCCGAGGACGACGCCGACGAGCGTTATCGCGAGCGCGATGCCGGCACGGAAAGAGACGTAGAGGACGCCGGTGTGAAACCCGAGGATCGGGATCAGAACCGGCGCGTAGTAGGTGAAGACGTGCTGGACGAATCCGAAGAACGTGTTCATCACCACGGCGACGAGGGTGGCGCGGTCGTCGAGGAAGCCGGATTCACGATATTCCGCGAGGGTCGCATAGCCCGCGGTCGTGGAGGCCGCCGTCGTGAAGATCGCCGTGCCGGCCTCGTCCGGGAGGTTCGCCGGGCGGGTGAGATAGCCCGAGATCCCGGCGACATACCGGATGAGCCCGAACGCGACCGCGACGTTCGCGGCGAACACCCCGAGCGTGATGAAGAGGGTGATGCGCCCGAGTCGAGGGAGGACCTCCGCGAGCAGCGAGACCGCCTCGGGAGCGATCGGGTACACACGGTAAAATCCGGGGCGGTCGGTCAAATCCCCGTCGGTGTCGGGCGATGCAGCCACCCGTATCTATCCGTCCACCCGTCGACCTCCTCGCTTTTATATATCCTCCGCAAACCCACCGAGTATGGCACCCGCGGAGGACGACATCTCGATCGAGGAGAAGCGCGTGTATGCCGGCACGGCCGGACGGACGGATGCCCTTCTCGCCACGGGGATGGGGCTCGTCCGGGTCGCCATCTCCGGCGATCTCGTCGGTGAGTTCACCCTGATAAGCCGTGACGCCGCTCGCGACGTCGCCGTCCTGCCGACCGTGGCCGGGCCCGATGGCGACTCTCAACGCGAGGCCGACGTCCTCGCGGTCGCGACCGACGACGACCTTCGGGTCGCCGTCCTCGATTCCGCATCCGACACTGCACCCGACCAACTCACCTTCAGCGACGTCGCCGTCGGTCCATGCGTCGCCGTCGGCGTCCACAACGGCGGATTGCTTGTCGCAGCGGAGGATGGAACGGTCTCGCGGGTATCGGTGACGCTAACTGGGGATTCCATCGAAGCGGCCGTCGATCCCGTGGGGGGGCTCGCCGACCCGCGGGCGATCGACGGTCCGCTGCTGGCGGGAGCCGACGGGGTGTATCGGATCGTCTCCGACGGAAACGGGTGGCGGCTTGAACACGTCGGGCTCTCCGACGTCCGCGACGTGGCCGGGTCGGGGCTGCCGCTGGCGGCGACCGGCGACGGGCTCTACTGGCTCGGCAATGGCTGGATGGACGCGCTTGACGGCGAGTTCGAGGTCGTCGCGGGCGACGGCGACGGGCACGCGATGGCCGCGGGCGACGGCGGACTGTGGGTCCGACCGGGGGACGAAGACGGGGGCGGAACCGGTTGGAACGAGGACGCGTGGGCGCAAGCGACGCTCCCGGTGGAGGAGCCGATCGCGGCGGTTGGCTATGGCCCGGGAACGGCCGTGGCGGTCACCGCGGACGGAACCGTTTGCGTGGACGTCGGCGATGGCTGGCGACACCGGGCTGTCGGTGTTCGGGACGTGAACGGCGTCGCGCTCGTCGCCGGTGACTTATAAATAAAATCGGACCCCAGACGGGCCGTCACCGACGCAGGCCGCCCTGCTGTTTGATCGACATGATATGGCAGACATTTAAATAGATCTCCTCGGGCGAGGTGTCCTCCTCGGGGTCATACAGGTCGGAGACGCGGTAGAGGATCGCCGAGAGCTGTTTGCTCTCTGAGCTATCGCCGCGGACCTCCTCGGCGATCTCCCGAAGGAACTCGCGGCGCTCCGGGTCGTCAGGGAACGTCGCGTCCGAGTCCGGGGCCATCTCCCAGTCGACGTCGGCCTCTTCGAGGGCGTCCGCGGGTTCGTCCGGGTCGTCAGTCATCGCCCCACCACCTCCCGCTCATCGCCCCTGACTCACTTCGCGCCGGCGGACGACGCCCGCGTTGTTCGCGACGTTCTCCACGATCAGCTTAAACGCGTCCGCGGTCTCGCCCTCGCCCAACACGATCGGGTCGCCGTCGTCGCCGCCGGTCCGGATCGCGGGGTCGAGCGGCACGCCGCCGAGGAACGGGAGCTCGTGTTCATCGGCCATCCCCTGCCCGCCGCCGGTGCCGAAGACGTCGTGGACGCTCCCGCAGTCGGGGCAGGTGAATCCGCTCATGTTCTCGGCGACGCCGAGGACGTTGGTGTCGTGTTTGCCGAACATCCGAAGCCCCTTCACGGCGTCATCGAGCGCGACGGGCTGGGGGGTCGTGACGATGACCGCGCCCGTAAGCGGCAGCGTCTGGAGGATCGTGAGCTGGGTGTCACCGGTGCCCGGTGGGAGGTCCATCACGAGATAGTCGAGATCGCCCCACTGGACGTCCTCGACGAGCTGGGTGATGATCTTGTGAACCATCGGCCCGCGCCAGATGACCGGGTCGTCCTCGCCGGTCAGAAAGTCCATGCTGATCAGCTTCACGCCGTAGCGCTCGGGGGGCACGATCAGCTCCCCGTCCGTGTGCGGGCGCTCCTCGGCGGCCAGCATCCGTGGGACGTTGGGCCCGTAGACGTCCGCGTCGAAGAGGCCGACGCGCGCGCCCAGTTGCGCGAGCCCCGCCGCGATGTTGACCGACATCGTCGACTTGCCGACCCCGCCTTTCCCCGAGGCGACCGCGATCACGTTTTTCACCCCCGGAAGCACTTGGTCCGACGGCGAGACCCCTTCGGGGATCCGCGCGGAGAGCTCCACCTCCAGCCCGGTGTCCGCGAGGACGTCCCGCACGTCGGCGGCGATGGCCGACTCGTTCGGTGAGTACGGCGCGCCGAGCGCGAGCGAGATGTGTACGGTCCCGTCCTCGATATCGATCGCATTCACCAACCCGAGCGAGACGATGTCGTCGCCGAGGTCCGGGTCAGAAACCTTCCGAAGTCGGTCACGGACGGCAGATTCATCCATGTATAAGCGATGTATGGTGAGCTGAATAAGGGTTCTGTACGGGGAACCGAGTGGACCGCCCCCCGAGGGCTCATCCGATCCACGTGCCGGACGGCTCACCCGATTCGCGTGCCGGGTTCGTCACCGCGGAGGAACCCATCCAACCCATCCGGGCCGAAGACGAACGCCTGGGAGGAAAGCGCGAGCAACTCGCGGACCTTGCCGGCCATCCCGCCGGAGACGTCCGTCGCGTCGCTTCCGCCGAGATACTCGGCGACGGCCTCGAAGGAGGTGATCTCGGGGACGATAACCCCCTCATCGTCCAATACACCCGGGACGGTCGAGCAGAGGCCGACGCGATCCGCGCCGAACCGCTCGGCGATCTCGACGACGAGTTCGTCGCCGGAGACGACCGTGATTCCGGCACCGCGGGTCGCGACGCCGTCGCCGTGGATCACCGGAACGAATCCCTCCGCGAGCAGCGTCGCCATCGAGGCCGTGGGGAGGTCGAGGTCGCGGTCGACGCCCGACGGCCGCGAGGACGTCGACAGCGGATGTACCGGAACCGCCGGTACGGACCGATCGTGAAGCCGGGTCACGATCGCGTGGTTGAGCCGCGCCATCGCCCCGTGGATCTCGAAGGCCGCCGCCGCGTCGTGGGTCCCGGCCGTCGTCGAGACGCCGTGTTTGCTCGCGTGATGGTGGCCGAAGCTCCCCCCGCCGTGAACGAGGACGAGCCGGTCAGGCGCGACGGCGCCGTCGGCCAGCGCCGCGCCGATCGTGTCGCAGGCGGCCTCGAGCGCGTTCTCGTCGATGGTTTCCGGGCGATCCTTCTCGGTGATCAGGCTTCCGCCGAGTTTTACCACGACCACGTCGTCCGAGCCGACGACCACGTCGTCCGAGCCGTTTGGGCAGTCTTCCGTCGCATCCTCGCTCATGACTCCTCCACGCGAACTCCCTCGGTCGCAAGCGACGCGTGGAAGGCGTCCTCACACCCCTGCGTGTACGAGAGGGCGACCTCGACCTCCCCGGTCGGATCCAGCGCGACGATACAGCCGCCGCCGCCCGCACCGGTAAGCTTCGCGCCGTATGCACCCGCCTCCCGCGCCGTCCACACCATCGCATCGAGTGAGCGCGCGGAGACGCCGAGGGCAGCGAGCAACCCGTGGTTGAAATCCATCAGCTCGCCGAGTTCGACGAGCAGCTCCCTGTTCGCGTCCGCCTCGGGGACGGCCTCCGCAAGCAGCCGCTCGCCCGTTTGCACGATGTCGCCGATCGCCGTGACCGTGTCGTCGGCGAAGCGGTACGTCGATTTGAGCTCGCGAACGCCGGCGACGAGCTCGCCGGTGTCCCCCGCGCCACCGTCGAAGCCGATGACGAACGGGAGGTTCGGCGCGTCGATCGGGTTACAGTCGTCGCCCTCGATCCTCACGGCACCGCCCATGGTCGAACAGAACGTATCGGCGCGCGATGCCTGCCCGTCCTGCACCTCGAACTCCGCCCGGTAGGCCCGGTCCGCGAGTTCCCGTCGATCGATCGGCTCCCCGAGCGCCCGGGTCGCGGCGTCGATCCCCGCGACGACGACCGCCGCGGAGGAGCCGAGCCCCGCGCCGAGCGGGATGTCGCTTTCGATCGTGATGTCGAAGCCGGCGTTCGGGCTGTCGGCGGCCGCGCGTGCCTGCCGAACCGCGGCGTCGACGTATCCCATCGCGGCCTCCACGAGCGGGGTCGGCACGTCGACGTCCGGACGGGCGCCGGTGCCGCCGCTGTACTCGACCGTGAAGCCGTCGAGCGAGAGGTCGGTCGCCTCGACGCGGACGTGGTCGTCGGATCGCGGTTCGGCGGTCACCGTGGCTCGGCGCTCGATCGCCGCCGGCACCGCGGGCTCGCCGTAGACGACGGCGTGTTCGCCGAAGAGATACACCTTCCCCGGCGCGCTACAGACGGTCATACCACGCCTCTCATCCCGCGGGCATACAGGCGTTGCGCTTGCCGTCGATCGGGGGCTTCCCGGCGAGGTGATCGTCCGCCGCCGGGATGTTTATATATCCGCGGCACCCGTTGACATGTAGCGGTGGCCCCGTCGACGGCGACGGACGCCGCCCCGGGGACCGGGGGAATGCACGCGTCCCCGTATCGACCGATCGAACGGGCCGGGGAACCCGTTCGACGACTTGCTTCGGTGAACACGTCGATCGCGAGCGGTAGCCACATTCGTCCCGCGATCGTCGGTTATGAGCTTTTACCCCTGCCATCGCCGGTCGTGAGCTTTTACTCCTGGAATCGCCGGTCGTGAGCTTTTAATCCCGCCGCCGGCGAGTGGGTCCTATGCATCTCGAGGGGACGATCCTGGTCGGCCGTGAGTTCGAGCCCGTGGAGGGCCGGGTCGTCACCGCTGACGGCGAGATCGTCCGGATCGAATCGTGCGCGGTCGACTCGGACGACGTGATCCTCCCGGCGTTCGTCAACGCCCACACCCACATCGGGGACTCGATCGCAAAGGAGGCCGGCGAGGGGCTCACGCTCGACGAGCTCGTCGCGCCCCCCGACGGGCTGAAACACCGGTTGCTCCGGGCGGCGAGCCACGCGGAGAAGGTCGAGGCGATGGCCCGTACCCTCCGATACATGGAGTCGACGGGGACGGGCACGTTCATCGAGTTCCGTGAGGGGGGGATCCCCGGCGTCGAGGCCCTCCGAGACGCGCTCTCGGGATCGGGCGTCGAGTACGGCGCGCGCGACATCGACGCGGTCGTGTTGGGTCGCGACGATCCGGATGTCCTCGCGGTGGCCGACGGCTATGGCGCCTCCGGTGCCCGCGACGGCGAGTTCGAGTCGGTCCGGACGGCGACCGGCGAGGCCGGCAAGCTGTTCGGGATCCACGCCGGCGAGCGCGACGCCGACGATATCAACCCCGCGATGGATCTCGATCCCGACTTCCTCGTCCATATGGTACACGCGGAGCCGCTGCACCTCGATCGGCTCGAAGACCGGGGGACCCCCGTAGTCGTCTGTCCACGCTCGAACCTCGTCACGAAGGTCGGCGTCCCGCAGGTCCGCGAACTATCGGCGCGGACGAAGGTCGCGCTCGGGACGGACAACGTCATGCTCGATTCGCCATCGATGTTCCGCGAGATGGAGTTCGCGGCCAAGTTGGCGGACCTCCCAGCACGGGAGGTGTTGCGCATGGCGACCGTGAACGGCGCGGAGATCGCGGGGCTGAACCGTGGGGTGGTCGAGGAGGGTGCCGACGCGCGCCTGCTCGTGCTCGACGGCGACTCGGACAACCTCGCCGGCGCCCACGACCTCGTGCGGGCGATCGTCCGGCGGGCCGGCCATGCGGACGTCAAACGGGTCGTGCTGGATGGGACGCCGCTGCGTCGCGAATAGATCGACCGTTCGACCCGATCACGTGTTACAGTACGTCGTATATTCTGCATCGAACCTTCGTGGCGGCGGTTGTTGGAACCGTGGATCCACGTCTTTCGAGCGGTAGGGATCCTCCAACACGGCCAGAAGATCGTTGAACGTGGAGAGATCGTCGGTTTCGAGATACGCATCCAGCGCCTGTTCGACCAGGTAGTTGCGGGGGATATACCGTGGATTGGCCTCCTGCATCAACTCCTCATCGAGCCCGACGGCGGCCAGCTTTTCCCGCAGATCGGCGAATTCCGCCGTTGCAAAGGTGGGGTCATCGACCGTCCCGGGCGCCTCCAATTCGAGGAACGTGTTGGTGTAATCCGCGTTCGATTCGCGAAGCCACTCGAGGAACTCATCGACGAGTTCGCGTTCTCCGTCCGCGTCGATCCCCAGTTTCTTCCGCATCATCGAGTAGTAGCGTGTATCGAATCGGTCCGGAAACTCCTCCAGTTTGTCTTCGAGTTCGTCGTACGTGAGCGCCGATCGTGCACACAGCGGCTGGAGTGCCTCCGCGAACCGTTCGAGGTTCCATCGTAGGATCGGTCGCTGATTTCCGAACGCATATCGCCCATGCCTATCGATCGAGCTGAAGACCGCCCCCTCATCGTAGTAGTTCATGAACGCACAGGGTCCGTAATCGAACGTCTCCCCGTCGATACTCATGTTGTCCGTGTTCATCACGCCGTGGACGAAGCCGACACGCAGCCAGTCGACGGCCATCTCGATCGACGACTCCATGACCGCATCGAAGAACGCGAGGTACGGACGATCCGTCGTGTTCAGCCGCGGGTAGTGTCTGTCGATGACATAGTCGGTGAACGGCTGTATCTCCTCGGACCTCTGGCTTGCGACATACTGGAAGGTGCCGTATCGGATGTGGCTGTTCATCACGCGGACGAGGATCGCTCCGGGTTCCGTCCGTCGTCGAGTCACTGTTTCGTCAGTTTCGACGACTGCCAGACTCCTCGATGTCTTGATATTGAGGCCATACATCGCGGAGGAATACAGATACTCCCTGAGCATCGAGCTGACAGTCGCGTTGCCATCGCCCCGTCTGGCGTACGGCGTTCGGCCGGATCCTTTCAGTTGGATATCGTATCTGTCACCATCGTAAACATGTTCCCCGAGTAACATCGCTCTGCCGTCACCTAAGAGGCCAAAACCCCCATACTGATGGCCTGCATAGGCCTGGGCGATCGGTTTCTCGGAGCGGTTCTGTCCGGTGAGGGTGTCCGCCGTGAGCTCCGCTGGATCCACCCCAAGTTCAGCACAGAGCTCGTCATTACGACACAGGATCTCGGGGTTCTCGACCCGTTTGGGCGTGACCTTCGAATAGAGGTTTGAGTCCAACCGTTTGTACGTCGTGTCGAATGAAAACGCCATGCAGGTTCAGTTACCGTTCGGTTGCTTGGCTTCATAACCTTGACCCAGAAGGTGCTACCACCCGTTCGGACAGATCGGATCACACCACACGGGAAGCCGCTCACCTGCGGCTGTCAAGATCGGTCTGGCGATAGGGTCAAACCGGTCGCGGCCATAGGTTTTTTTGAGCATGTTCGACCCCTCGTTTCTCGGTGGGCTCACCGGTGGACTGATCGCCGGCGTCCTCGCGACGCTGACGATGGACGTGGCGATGGCGCGACTTCCCGAGGGGGAGACGCCGCCGAAGGTCGCCGCGAGCGTCCTCGCCGGAACGGCCGTCGATTCCGCGCCGGAGCGGCTTGCGGCCGTGGTTCACTACGTCGCCGGCGCGGGCTCGGGCGTGTTGACCGCGGCGATGCTGGCGGGCGGTGTCGCCGTCGCCGCCGCACTCGGGGTCGGCACCGCGGGTGTGGGTGCGGTCGTGACGGCGGCTGGCGTCGCGTTTGTCATGTTCGTCTGCATGGTCGGCTTCTTCGCGCTCGTCCCGCTCCCGCGGACGACCGGGCTCGCCCGCCAGCGACTCCGGGTGGTGCGACGCGATTGGGCGATCTGTGCGGTCGTCTATCTCGTGGTGGCGATTCCCCTCCTCCTCGCGGTTGGACAGGTCGTCTGACTGAGCTATGACGGATATCTAGTAGGTCTGTCGAAGTCAAGCAGGGCTGCCGGATGTCTAGCGGACGTCCGAGCGATCGGACGCCAGTTGGCGGCCACACACGGCCACTTCACGCCCTTTTAACCGTCTGAAGCACGTGTGGCCCCTATGCTTCCGGAATACGCCGAGATCTTCACCCTCCTGAAGGCGCTCGGCGTCCCCGTCGTCCTGCTGTTCTTCTATCTCGACGGCGCCCTCGTGGGAAAGTTCATGCCCCCGGCGACGCTGTACGTCGCCTACGTGGCGCTCTCTGCGCCCTCGAACGAGGTCATCGCTCTCGTCGCGGGTGCCAGCGTGGTCGCCTCCACGCTCGGGCAGTTCACCATCTATCGCGGGTTCAACGAGGAGAGCCCCGAGTTCATCGGGATCCGTCGAACGGTTCCGTACGTCGACCGGGTCCCGTTCGTCGTGAAGGATCGGATCGGCGACCGGAAGATGGATCTCGTTGGGCGGCTGTTCGACCGTTTCGGCGGGGCCGGGATCGTCGTGACCAATCTGATCCCCGGTGTTCGATGTCTCATGTCGATCCCTGCGGGCTTGAGCGCCTACCCACGCGGTCGGTTCCTCGCGGCCGCCACGCTCGGGAACGTCATCTACCTCCTCCTGTTGACGGGGATCGCCCGCGGGATCGCCGGGCTCGCACGCTTTGCGCCGAGTTTCTGATCGTCAGTCACCCTTTCGGATCGTCGCTCACGCGGGAATGTGCCGACGGCCGGGACGTTCGGAGGGTAACCGTTTAGTCGTTGGTGACCGGCCGATCGGGTATGCACGCCATCACCCGCTCAGGGTGGATCGAGGTCATCACGGGATCGATGTTTTCCGGAAAGACGGAGGAGCTGCTCCGACGGCTGCGTCGCTCGGAGATCGCCGGACAGTCGGTCGCCGCGTACAAACCGGCCATCGACGACCGTTACGGCGAGGCGACGATCGGTACCCACACCGGCCGGCAATGGGAGGCGACCGTCGTGGAGAACGAAGGCGATGGGCCGCTCGCGATCCTCGCGGACGCCGGCGACGCGGAGGTGGTCGCGGTCGACGAGGCGAACTTCTTTTCGAACGCGCTCGTCGAGGCCTGCAACGGGCTTGCAGACCAGGGAACCCGTGTCATCGTCTCGGGCACGGACGTGACGTTCCGCGGGGAACCGTTCGAGCCGCTCCCACAGCTGATGGCGACCGCCGAATACGTCGATAAGCTGCAGGCGATCTGTACCCAGTGCGGTGAGCCCGCAAGCCGGAACCAGCGGCTGATCGACGGCGAGCCGGCCCACGCCGACGACCCGACGATCCTCGTCGGTGCCGAGGAGTCGTACGAGGCGCGCTGTCGTGACTGTCACGTCCTGCGGGAGGGGCGTTCCGCTGAAGAGGCGACCGACGGGCGGCGCTCCGATCTCCAAAGCCAGCGGTGAGCGTTGACCGAGTCAGTCGACGGATAATGTGTCCTTATTCTTTCAGTCGTCCCCGTCGTTTCAGTCGTCCCTGCCGTCCCCGTCGTTCTCATCATTCCCGTCCGGAGTCGTCTCGACGGCCTCGGCGTTGGCTGTGCCGCTCAGTTTATAAAGCCCGACGAGGGCGGCGAACACGAGGATGGCACCCTCGACACGCACCGCGGTGGGGAGCCAGTCGCGCGGTTCGGCGTCCTCGGCGCCGCGATAGGCGATCGCCGTGAACCCGCGAAGGACGACCCGCGGGGCGAGCAGTTCGAGCAGTCCCAACACGCCGGCGAGGAGGAGCAGGTGTCGTTTCATGACACCGAGGTTCGACGGGTAAGCTAAAAAAGTGTGTGGGCGACGGATCAACCGCCGTACACGGACGGAACCGCCCGAACGATGTCGCCATCCGAAAGCGCCGTCTCCAGCCCGTCGAGGTGTCTGATGTCGGTTTTGTTCCGGGTGACGACCGTGCTTCCGGCGAGTCCGTCGCCTTCGGGGTCGAGCAACCGACCGTCGAGTGCGGGATAGCGCGCTTCGAGCCGGGAGAGCAGGTCGCCAAAGGTCGCGCCATCCTCGACGGAGAGGATCATCCGATCGTGGTCGACCGCGTCACGAAACGGCCCAAAGAACCGGCACTCGACCTCCATGGCTCCGCTTGCCGCGGCGTCGACTTCACCCCGTCGGTCCCCGTCTTCGAGGATGTGTTGATCCGGTTGGCGTGACGATAGCCGATCAGATCGGATCGGCAGCATCGAGGTATCGCCGTACCGACCCGACCCCCCACTCCCGGACGGCCTCCGCATCCGTCACGAGCACCGCCGCGAGACCCTCCGCGTCGAACCAGCCGACTATCACCCGGTCGTCGGCGAGGAGGATCCCGACGGGGGAGTCCCCGGGTGCCACGAGGAGGTCGACCGGGCGATCCGCGAGCAACGGGCGGATGGCCGCGCCCGCCGGACCGTCCAGTCGGTCCCGGGCGGCCCCGACGAGCACGATCCGGCCCTCGATGGCGTCGAGGTCGGGTGATGAGTCCAGCGCCGCTCCTTCCTCGGGGATCGTTGGAAGGAGCGACGGGACGAGCCGGGGGATGACGCCGACGACGGTGGCCGTCCCCTGGAGGGTCGCCGCGACGGCGGAGAGCGGCCCGATGTCGTCGCCACGCGCCGATAGCGTGACCCCATTTGTCCCGACTGCGAGCGGCGACCCCGTGGCGTGTTCGACGAGTGCGACGAGCCGATCGCGTGCGGTGGGATCGTCGCGCTCGGACCGTGCGGTGGGATCGTCGCGCTCGGACATACCTCCGTTCGGTCGGCGAGCCCAAAGAGGGTGGCGGGTTTCAAGGTCGCGGCGGGCCACGTGCGGGCATGACCGATGGAGACGCGGCGACCCGTGGACTCGACGGGGATCCGGACGCCGACCGCCCGCCCGCAGTCGTTCTCGGCGACCTCCTCCGGGAACGGGGTGAGACGTTGGCGGCCGCCGAGTCGCTCACCGGCGGGCTCGTGAGCGCGCGGATCGTCGACGTGCCGGGCGCGAGCGACTACTTCGACCGCGGGTTCGTGACGTACGCCTACGACGCGAAGCGGGAGGTCCTCGGGGTCGCCCGCGAGACGCTGGACGCCCATGGCGCCGTCAGCGCGCCGGTCGCCCGGGAGATGGCCGCACGGGCACGCGATCGAGCCGATGTCACGTGGGCGGTTTCGACGACCGGTATCGCCGGTCCGGGTGGTGGCCGCGAGGGGAAACCCGTCGGACTCGTCTACGTCGGCGTCGCCTACGCCGCGCCGTGGGAAACGGACCGCTCGTTCGCGCGGAGTACCCGTCTCCTGTTGACGGGCGACCGTGACGCGATCAGGGAGGGAAGCGTCGACGGCGCGCTGTCGGCGTTGCTCGCGGCGGTCCGGGACGTCGCTTCACACGATCGGAACCCGGACGCGGACGGCAGTAGTATATAAGTGGGACCGATAGTCGGCTACTCTAGGTATGCGTGTCCAACGACCGCGACGAGAATGGCGCCGAGGACGATCCACGCGAACGGCTCGGCCGCGAGCAGCGCGAACGGCCGCACGACCGACTCGTCGAACCCGAAGAGCGCGCCGGCGGTGAGCACGGCCACGATGACGAACGTGGCGATCACGCCCGCCACGCCCAGGATCGTCGACTCCCCCGCATCCATACCACCGATCCGGTCGGGGAGCTAATAAGCCCGTCCCTTAAAAAGGAAACCGCCCGTCACACGCTTCATCGCCGCGTTCGGGGATCCCGCAGACCCCGGCGGCGTCACCGGCGCGCTCGACGCCGGCCGAGAGCCGTTCGATCCGCCAGTCCACGGCGTGGCCGGTCTCGGCCTCGTGGCGCGCGAGCCCGACACGCGCCTCCCGAAGCCGACGATACGTGACGTCGAAGCCGCAGTCGGCACAGTCGACGGTGACCGCCGTCCGCCGGCCCTCGTTGGACGTATCGGTCACCCGTCCCTCGGACGTATCGGTCACCCGTCCCTCGGTAGCGTCAGTCATTCGACGGCAACAGCCCCGCGGCCCGGAGTTCGTCATCGAGCGAGCCGTCTCCGTGTTCGAGGTACGCCTCCGGCGTGTAGGTCTTGATTTCGAGCGCGTGGACCGAACTGGTCATCTCGTCGCCGACGGCGTCGTAGACGCGCTGGTGCTGGGCGACCAGCGACTCCCCCTCGAAGGCGGGCGAGACGACGAACGCCGCGAAGTGGGCGTCCTCGTCCTCGTCGTTGTACGCGCGCGGCGCCGTCACCCGCGCGACGCAGTCGGGGATTCCCGCCTCGATCAGGTCGGCGACCTCCTCGGATCGGATCGTCATATCGGGATCACCGCTCCGCGGGGACAAATATGGACCGCAAACGGCTTGCGGTTCGGGTGCCCATCGACGGCCGTGACGGGCTCGGATCTCGACGCGGCTGCCGCCCGCCGTCGACTGCTCGGGACGCATCGGGAGACGGTGATGGAGGTGTTGGCGTGTGGGGAAGCGGTCGCCGAGGGATTCGAGACGACCGTCGGCGGCGACCCGGCGACCCGTGAGTCACGGGTGCTCCGGACGGATCTCCGGACCGTCCTCGACCGTGCCGGGTTGCTGGAGGCGCTTGCCACTCTGTTACCCGACCTCGTCGCGGCCGCCGGCGGAAGGCTTCGAGCCACGCCCGTCGCCGCGCCGCCGTACGTCGCGGTCACGGCGACCGGCCCGGTACTGCGCGCGACGCTGACGGAGGCTCGCCTCGTCATCCGGATCGAGACGTACGACGTGGTCGACGGTGCCTTCTGTTGGCGGGATCCGACCCCCGAGGAGGCCGTTTTCGTTCGGCTTCGGTGAGCTATCCGGACGTCGATCCTTCACTCGCCCCAATCGGGATCGACGCGTGGCGGCGAGAAGACGTCGAACCCCTCGACGGGAACGTCGCCCTCGTTCACCGCGGCGTGCGGCTCGCCGCCCGGGATCACGAAGGTGTCGCCCGCGTGCACCGGGACCTCCTCGCCGTCGATGTGGAACGTGAGGGTCCCGCTCGTTACCGTCCCGATCTGCTCGTGAGGGTGGTCGTGTTCCGGGACCTCCGCGCCCGGTTCGATATAAAACCGCTGGATGCTCGCCTCCTCGCCGCTCGCGCCCTGGGTCAGGTGCACACCGGGAACAGCCTCCACGGCGTCGACCGTTTCGTCGGGGATGACGTCCATGATGGACCCGCGTCCCGCGGAGACTTAAATCCGGTCCGGGCCCGGTCGTGGGGGCGTTCTGCCAGCTATCCGGATCAGGGGAAGGGATGATACTCGGCGTCGAGCCGTGGCTCGAAACCCATCGACCGGGGAACCTCGTGCGCCCGGTCGCCGAAGAACGGCTCACGGGTGAAAAGCGGCTGGGCCGCGGGTACGAGGACACGGACCGCCTCGAACCCGAGCGCCGCCACGTCCCGCGTCGTCGTCCGCGCGGCGTACGCGTCGAGACCCACCTCCTGGAGTCGTGCGAGGACCGCCGCAAGCTCGTCCGCACCCGAGCGCTCCGGGTCACCGAGGCCCGCGACCGGGACCGAGGCGTCGGGATCGAAGAACTCCCGGGTGACTTCGGGAAAGTCGGCGTGATAGCCGATCGCGGCACCCTCATCGACCGCCCGCTCGGGACCCATCCCGCGTAGCTCGACCCAGTTCTGTAACGCCTCCGCAAGCGCGCTCCGGACGGCGGCGACCGGATCGAGATCCGCGCCCGACCCGGCGGCGAACCGAGGCCAGTCGTCGTCGCGATGGACCCCGACGGCGACGACCGGCACGTCGATGTCAGTGGTCAAAAGAAGCGGTGTCACCGTCAGCGACTCCGCGCGGGCGCGCTTGCAAAGTTCGGTCACTGCGTCGTCTTCGACCTCGAGTCCGAGGGGCTCGATCGTCGAGTACCACGCTGTCATCGTCGCGTCCCGTTCGATCGTCTCGTAAAGCCCCGACAGCAGCGCCTCCGGACCGGAGTTCCCGAGCCCGAGTCCCGTCGTGATCGCCGGCCTGTAGCGCCGCTCCGGCGGCGGGAAGTGGACGAACTCCGCGGGCAGGCTCACCGGCTCGCCGGTCTCGAGGTCCTCGCCGGTCGTCCACGGCAGGGGATCGTCCCGGTCGTAGTCGTCGGCGTCGGCCGGCCGAACGAACGCGTCCGGGGGGATGGGGTTCGACACGTCATCCGCGGGGGCGTTCGTGAACGCGTCTTGGCGGTAGATCCCGGCGGCGTATCGTTCAAGCCCCTCGCCGAGCGCCTTCATGAACGCGACGTTCCAGTCGCCGTCGGCGCCGCCGGCGAACTCCGCCGCGCGCGCATCGGAGAAGTGCGTCGTCTCCGCGGTCGCCGCGACGTAATAGGGCAGCGGAAACGAGGACTGCTCGCCGACCTCCCGGAGCGGACCGATCCGGGGGTCAACGGCCCGCTCGGCGCGCGAGATGGCGTCCTCAAGCGTCGATCCGGCGTGATCCCGCGGAATCGATCCATCGGGTGCACCCCCACAGCCACAGCCGGGGACGGGAAGGAGCGTCCGCTCCGGGCCGGGCACCTCAACGACGGTGTCCCCCACGGCGTCGCCGGACAGCAGCCGGATCGTCCGGCGTCCCGCGAGCGCCCCGGCGTACCTGACCGCCGAACGCGTTCCGGTCGGCGACGTGGCGTGGTCGGGTTCGGAGGCGGCGACTCGTCGTCGGAGACAGTCGTAACACGTCCCGTCGAACACGGTCACGGCCGCATCGACGGCTGCAAGCGGGACGCCCCCGATGCCGCCCACCTCGACGGCGACCCAGCGGTCGAGTCGGTCGTTCGCCGCCGCGAACGTCGCCGATCCGGCGGTTCCGACCACGACCGCGAGGTCGAAGCCGTCGAGAAGCGTCGCCTCGACCGACATGCGGTTCACGTCGATGTCGGCGAGGGCTGCCTCGACGGCCTCCGCTGCGGGTCCCTCTCCGACCAATCCGATGTCCATGACCCCTCCGACGTGGAGGGACGAAAAAAACCCACGGGACCGACCGTCGTCCGGCCGGGAAATCGGTTCCGCTCCGGGGAGCCGACTCAATCGAGCAGTTCGGCGGCGTTCGTCGCCAGTTCCCCGGCGTCGAGACCGATCAGCCGCTCGTCGCCGATCTTCAACCGCAGACGGGGACGCCCCACGTCGATCGGGACCTTTTCGGTGTCGATGAGTCCGAGATCCTCGAGGCGCGTCTTCGTCCGGGAGAACGTCGCCTTCGAGGCGATACCGACGTCCTCGCCCCATTTCGAGACGTCATATAACAGGACGTCGTTTTTTGCGGCGACGAGCAACGAGGCGGTCACCTCATCGAGACCGTCGCCGTTTCCGCCGACGGTCCCGAGCGAGCCGAGCATGCGATCGAAATCGTCCCGTGTCGCCTCGCCGAGTTCCGCGGCCATCGTCTCACGGACGCGGGTGAGCGGCGGCGTCCGAAGGGGGTATTCAGCTGCGTCCTCGAAGGCCCCGTGATACGTCCGTGACACCTCGGAGACGAAGTCGTCATCGTCCGATGCGAGCGCGGTGAGTCCCCCGTCGGTACCCACGAGCGCGAGGACGCGTTCGGTGGAAATAAAAAGCGAGTTCTCGGCATCGTTCGATTGGATGCGGAGGGTGAGCGCCCCCGCGTCGATCAGATCGGCCGCCTTTGACGCGATCAGGAAGTCGTCCATGACTCCCTTCAAGGCTCGACGATCGGCGAGCACCGATGTCGCGGGCAGTCCGTCCCCCTTCGAACCCGCCTCGATGATCGAGACGACCGTCTCCGGCGAGGGATCGACGACGAGCAGGCCATCGTCGGCCTCGGCGGACGCGGCGTCGATCATTTCCTCGACGTCCGTCCCCAAACGCTCCGACTCCATTATCATGGCATGTAAAGGTCGGATGCGTATTTAATATTAACGGGTTAAGAGAGAGAAAAAGAACGAATGAGCCCCTCATACCGCCGAATGCGCCGGTTACGCGTCTCGGACTGATATCCCCTGATTCTCAACCCGTGAGATGATCTCTCGTGATGATCGCTCCGTTCCCCGAACGAACGGCGAGCGGTGTCGTAACACCTACACCGCCTCGCGGTGGACGTGTCGTGACTCTCACGCCGTCGTGGTGCTCATATCGTATCCACGGCAGCTATCGCGTGTGCGTGACGGACGCTCCCGGTTCGGTGTGATCGACAAACAGACGGATAGGCTTATTTTCGGGCCGTTCCGCACACCAATATGGACTACGACTCGGTCCGAACGGTCGACACGGCTGTCGCCGACGCACTGATCGGTGAACGGGAGCGTCAGGAGGAGACGTTGGCGATGATCGCAAGCGAGAATCACGTCAGCGAGGCCGTCTTGGAGGCACAAGGGAGCGTCCTGACGAACAAATACGCGGAGGGGTATCCCGGCGAGCGCTACTACGCGGGCTGTGCGTACGCCGACGAGATCGAGCAGCTCGCCATCGATCGGGCGACGGAGCTGTGGGGTGCAGAACACGTCAACGTTCAGCCACACTCCGGGACGCAGGCGAACCAGGCGGTCTACCACGCGATGCTTGATCCGGGCGATAAGATCCTCTCGCTCGAGTTGACCCACGGTGGTCACCTCTCGCACGGACATCCGGCGAACTTCACCGGGCAGATGTACACCGTCGAACAGTACGAGGTCGACCCCGAAACGGGCCGGATCGATTACGACGGGCTGGCCGAACTGGCGGAGTCCTTCGGCCCCGATATCATCGTCTCCGGCTACTCCGCGTATCCCCGCGCGGTCGATTGGGAGCGGATCCAGGCGGCCGCCGACGCCGTCGACGCCTACCACCTCGCCGACATCGCACACATCACGGGGCTGGTTGCCGCCGGCGTCCATCCCTCCCCGGTGGGGATCGCCGACTTCGTCACGGGATCGACACACAAGACGATCCGGGCCGGCCGCGGCGGGATCGTGATGTGTGACGCCGAGTACGCAGACGAGATCGATCAGGCCGTCTTCCCCGGTGGGCAGGGCGGTCCTCTGATGCACAACGTCGCCGGAAAGGCGGTCGGGTTTAAAGAGGCGCTCACTCCCGAGTTCGAGGCGTACGCGCAGGCGGTCGTCGACAACGCCGAGACGCTCGGGGAGACGCTCGTCGATCATGGCCTCTCGCTCGTCTCCGGCGGGACTGACACCCATCTCGTGTTGGTTGACCTCCGTGACTCCCATCCGGACCTGTCGGGCGGCGACGCGGAGGACGCACTCACGGAGGCCGGGATCATCCTCAACGGTAACACCGTGCCTGGTGAGACCCGTTCGCCGTTTGATCCCTCGGGTATCCGTGCCGGCACCGCGGGACTCACGACGCGCGGATTCGACGGGGCTGCGATGGAGGAAGTCGGCGATCTGATCTACCGCGTTGTCGACAACCACGACGACGAGGCGGTGATCGAGGAGGTCGGCGAACGCGTCCTTGAACTCTGTGCGGACCACCCCCTGTACGCCGAGTAGGGAATCGCCCATCCCCGACCGACCGGGAACCGAATCCCTTTGAGGCTCGCCCGCGAAGGCCGGTCAATGACCAAGCGACACGTGTCCCTTCCCGACTCGGCGGAGGCCGGTGTCCGAGGCTTCATCAGCGAGGTGGACGAGCGGCTCTCCTCGGAGGAGGACACCTGTGAAGTCGTCAGGGACGTCCTGATCGATCTGTTCGGGGATCGCGAGGCGTGGGAGGCCTGGACCGACGGCGAGGAGGTCACGCCGGCTGAACGCGTCCGCCTCCAGGGCTATGATCCCTGCAACGCGACGCTCGAATCGGAGTACTACGCCGAAAAGGACGAATCGAAATTCCAGCGCTCGAAACACCTCCAGTGGCTCTGGCGGCAGTTCGACGCGACGCCGATGGCCGACAACGTCGAGTTCGCGCTCCGGTTCCGACAGATGCTGGGGAAACACCTCTTCGCGGAGTGTGGGGACAACTGTCGCTTCTTCAAGGGCATCTCGTTCACCTACGGCCACAACATCGAGGTCGGCGACAACGTCGTAATTCACGACGACGTCCACCTCGACGATCGCGGGGCGCTCACGATCGGCGACCGCGTCTCCATCTCCGACGGCGTCCACATCTACAGCCACGATCACGACATCGTCGACCAGACCGAGGTCCGGAACTTCCACACGATAGTCGAGGACGACGCCCGCGTCACCTACGACGCGATGGTGCGTGCCGGTTGCCGGATCGGTGAGAACAGCGTCGTCGGCGGACGCGCCGTCGTGCAGGGTGACGTCCCGGCGCACCACGTCGTCGTCGGCATGCCCGCCCGGAGCGTACGCGTCAAACCCGGCTGGGAGGATGTCGCCGAGGAGCTCCCCGACGGAAAGCTCCAGAACCGGCAGGACGAACGGGAGATCCCCTACGAACTTCCCGAGGACCTCGATAGGTTCGACGAGTTCAAACGCGATCTCGACGCCTCCGATGGGGGGTAGGCCACGCGCCGTCGCGGTCAACGTCGCCGCCAACACCAACGAACCGGGGTTTCGCGGTCCGGTGTATCCGGACGGGTCGTTCGCGTACGTGCCGATCCCGGAGGATGCACCGACCCGTCCGCGTGAGGGGTTCCCGACGGACGAACCGCTTCCGACCTACGGTGACCTCGACGTCCCGTTCTCACTCCCGAATACACTGCTGGGGACGCCGATCCACGCGGACCCGGAGTTTCCCGACGTCCACGGGCGTGAGCGGGCGACGTACGGCGATCCCTTCGGCGTGAAGGCGGGACCGATCGCGACGCTCGGACCCGGCGACTGGCTCCTGTTTTATGCGACGCTCACGCTGCGCCCCGCGGATTGGCGGGGACCCGGCGAGGAAACGGTGAGCGACGCAGGTGCCGACGGTCGGAGTGGCGACTGGCTCGCCGAAGAAGGTGTCCCGGTCGCCGACGCCCTCGCACCCGACTGGGGTGCGTATCTCTTCGCCGCGATGCGGATCGATCGTGTCCTCTCGGAACCGACGCGGGATGAGGCCGCCGAAGTCGCCCCCACCAACGCCCATCTCAAACGCGATCCGTTCGATGCACGGATGATCGTCGCCGGCGAGCGGGAGGCGTCGGGACTGTTCGATCGGGTCGTGCCGTTAAGTACACCGGGAGCTGGCGTCGAGGCGAACCGCCTCGTGACTGAACGGTCATCGGATTCCGGGAAGGGACCGTGGTGGCGACGACCGTTACGGTTCGGTTCGGACGCCACCGCCGAACTGCTCGATCGGATGCGGCTTGCCTGACGTTTGTCGGCGGTCGTGCGCGACTTGTCGGCGGTCGCCTGTGGCTTGCGGATCATCGATAACCGTTCGGCGAAACGAACTTTGTCACTGAGTCACATAACACACATATGGCCGAACTCTCGACGGCGGAGATCGCCTTTCGGCTGTTCGTCGCCGGCGTCGCGATGGTCGGCCCGACGCTGCTGTTCCTCGGCTTTTGGCGGTTCCTGATGTGGCTGCGCGACGATCGGCTGATCGACGTGATGGTCGCCCGTGGCGTTCTCGATGAACAGCCCGCGCCCTCCGCGGCCGACGTGCTCGCGACGGCGACCGCGTCGCATCCGGGCGCCCGTCGCTGTCCGTTCTGTGAGAAACAGAACCTGCCCGGCGTGCGGCAGTGTCGCGGATGCGGTGAACGGCTGTAGGCTGTTCCCAGCAGCCTCCAGTGAACCGATCAGCTCCGCAGCCGCTCGATCCGCTTCTCCGTCGGCGGGTGGGTCGCAAAGGCGGACGCGAGCAGCCCGCGCTCGCTGTTGAAGATACAGAGGGCGGCGGTGGCGTCATCGACGGCGGAGTCGCGGCCCTCCGATCCCGAGGAGATCTTTTCGAGCGCCCGTGCGAGGGGATCGCCGCCTCCAATGTGCCGGCGTGCGTCGTCATCGGCGACGTACTCGCGGTAGCGTGAGATCGCCATCACGAGGACGGTGACGAGCATCTGGGCGACGATCGAGAGCGCCCAGCCGACGAGGAAGCCGCCCGGGTTGTCCTCGCCGACGAAGACGTAGACGAAGTAGACCGCCCAGCCGACCATCATCCCGATGGAGCTGCCGACGGTCATCATCAACACGTCCCGGTTTTTGATGTGTGCGAGTTCGTGAGCGATCACGCCCTCCAGTTCGTCCCGCCGCAGCAGGCGGATCAGTTCCTCGCTCACGACGACGACGCCGTCGCCCTTCCGGCCGGTCGCGTACGCGTTCGGGACGCCCATTGACATCACCATCAGCCGTGGTTTCGGGATGCCCATATCTCGCGCCAGCGACTCGGTCATCCGGTGGATCTCGGCGTATCCCCCCTCGTTCGGCATCTCCTCGGCCTTCCGCGTCGCCATCCACGTTCCGAACTTATACTGGAGCACGGGGAACGTAAGGAGCAAGAGCGCCACGATCGGCCACGCGCCGGTGCCCAACACGGCGAGCCCGACGATGCCGACGGCGAAGTACAACGCCGCCAGGAGCGATCCCACGACCGCCATCCGAACCCGTAGCCCGAAATCGGTGATACGCGGGAATACAGCCGTCTTTACTTATAAGGGCGGCGGGATCGTCCGACGGTTCGTGAGCGCTCGCCTTCCTCAGCACGGTCGCTACCGTCGGGCCGACGCGGCCGTCACGCGGCTGCGTGCGGATCAGGTTCCTCCCGATCGATCATGTGTACCGCTGTCACGGCCGTCATATATATACCCAACCCCCGGTTCCGGTGGAACATGAGCGATGACGGGGTCTTCACCTACAACGGCGGCGCGGTCGCGCCGGGTGAGACCCAGAACATCCGGTACGGAATCAGCGAGACCTACCTCGGCGACCCGGTGCGGATCCCGGTGACGATCGTGAACGGCGAGCACGACGGACCGACGGCGTTCCTTTCCGCGGCCGCCCACGGCGACGAACTCAACGGCATCGAGGTCGTCCGCGAGGTCGCCCACGAGTGGGATCTCTCCGAACTCGCGGGTACCCTCGTCTGTCTGCCCGTGCTCAACGTCCCCGGCTTCCTCGCCCAACAGCGCTATCTCCCCGTCTACGATCGGGATCTCAACCGATCGTTTCCGGGGAAAGCGGGCTCGACGAGTTCGAAGCGGATGGCTCACCGGATCTACTCGAACTTCATCGCGCCATGTGATTTCGGCCTCGACTTTCACACCTCCACCCGCGGCCGGACGAACATGCTCCACGTCCGTGGCGACATGACGGACGTGGGCGTCCATCGGCTGGCGTTGGCGTTCGGCTCGAGCGTGATCCTCGACAGCCCCGGTCCGACCGGGACGCTCCGCGGCGAGGCGACCGCGGACGGGATCCCCACCATCACGATCGAGATGGGCGAGGCCCACCGGTTCCAACGTGAGCTCATCGACGACGCGCTGGCGGGCGTCCGCTCCGTCTTCGCGGAGTACGAAATGCTGACGTCGACGACGGTCCGCTGGCCCGGCTGGCGGACCATCGTCTCGGAACCCGGTGAGAAGACGTGGCTCCGTGCCGACGTGGGCGGCATCGTCGATACCCACTACGAGAGCGGGTCGCTCGTTAACGAGGGCGACCGGATCGCGACGATCACCAACCCGTTCAAAGAGGAACCGTTTGGCGTTGAGGCGCCCTTCACCGGGCTGCTCATCGGCGTGCTGGAGAACCCGGTCGTCTACCCCGGCAATCCCCTCTGTCACCTCGTCGAGGTCGACGAGGCGACGCGGCGGGCCCTCGCGAGCGACCAGTCGCCGTCCGACGAAGACGCGATCTGATGCGATCCGTGACCAGCCGGTCGTCGCGGTCGCGGTCGAACCGACAGCGTATTTATATTGAGGGGCCGACCCATTTATTATGACGTTGGTCGTGGTTCCCGTTCGATATCCGCCGTCGAGCCACTCGGAGGCGACGCTCCGAGAGGCGGTCCGGGTGGCCGAGGAACGCGACGCCGACCTCACCATCCTGCACGTTGACCTCTATCAGAACAGCCGCCATGTCACCCGAACGGAGCTCAAACAGTCAATCGAACGGCGACTTGGGCGACTCGACCGCGCTCGTTACGTCGTCAGGCGGGGATTCCTCGTCGAGGAGACGATCTTAGAGGAGGTCGCCGCCGAGGGAGCCGATGTCGTCGTCATCGGGTCGAAGCAGGCGGGGCGCTGGCGGCGGATGGTCCAGAAGCTCCTCTCGGACCCCGATATCGACGGCTACCTGCGGGAGAAACTGGACTGTACGGTGATCACCGTCGAGGGGTGACGTCCCGCCCGCTCTCAGCAACCCGACACGCAGAGCCGATCTTTTATATAATGGGGTGCCGTGGGCGAGGTCATGGGTATCGGTGAGATCCTCAGCGGCGAAGAGATGACGATGCGACAGGTCGGGATCATCATCGTCGGCTGGATCCTGCTCGTGAGCGTCGTCTCGGTACTGCTGCTTTTATACACCCGGTTTTTCA
Source organism: Halorubrum vacuolatum (assembly GCF_900188065.1). GTDB lineage: Archaea > Halobacteriota > Halobacteria > Halobacteriales > Haloferacaceae > Halorubrum > Halorubrum vacuolatum. The sequence goes on along the minus strand of NZ_FZNQ01000012.1, from coordinate 60,638 downwards.
TCTGACCGACGGGCGATCCCACCCCGACGCTCGTGTTCCAACACGGTCGCGACCCGATCCGCCACGGTCTCGCCCAGCTCCAGTTCGACGAGATATAACGCGAGGTCGATCCCCGAGGTCACCCCGCCGGCGGTGACGAGGTCGCCGTCGTCGACGACGCGCGCCTCAACGACGTTCGCCCCCGACTCTCGAAGCTCCTCCACGGCGCCGGCGTGGGTGATCGTCCGCCGGCCGTCGGTGATCCCCGCCGTCGCGAGCAGCATCGATCCGGTGCAGACGGTGGCGATCCGGACACCGGCATCGTGGTAGGCCGCGAGCGCCCGCGGGATGTCACCGCGTTGTGCCTCCGCCCACGCGCTGGCCTCCTCATCGCGGGCGTTCCAGCCCCCGCCGGGAACGACGAGCAGGTCGGGGGCGTCCGTCGACTCGGGATCGGGGAGCGTCCCGTCGATCCCGACCCGCGTGCCATGGCTCGCCGTTACGGTCTCACGCGCCGAGTGCGTCACGTAGCGCACGCGTCCGACCGGCTCCGGCTCGTCGTCGGCGTCGGCTGCGGCCTCCTCGGCCGCGTACGTCAGCGCGTAGTCGAACACCTCGTACGGCGCGATGCCGTCGATCTCATCGAAGCCGTCGTACAGCAACACGTCGATGTCCATCGATCGGCGCTATGGCTGCCGTGGATAAGGCGCTTCCCCCACGCAGTACGGAGCGCTACGCGTCGGGAGGATCATTTGGTTCCTCACCACGCGCCCGGTCTACGCGTCGGGATCCTCACCACGCGCCCGTTTATACATCGCGAGCGCCCGTTCGCGCCGCTCGGCGTGATCGACGATCGGGTCGGGATACTCGGGGGCGGCGTTGGCTCGCTGGACGGCCAGCAGGTCGGGCCACTCGTGGATGAGGTCGGGTTCGACGCCACGGAGTTCGGGGACGTACGTCGTGATGTACTCGGCATCGGGATCGTAGCGTTCGCCCTGCGTCATCGGGTTGAAGATCCGGAAGTACGGCTGGGCGTCGGTCCCGGTCGAGGCGGCCCACTGCCAGCCGCCGTTGTCGTTCGCGGTGTCGTGGTCCGCGAGCCGGTCGCGGAAGTGCGCGTAGCCGTGTCGCCAGTCGGCGAGGAGATCCTTCGTGAGGAAGGAGGCAACGATCATCCGAACGCGGTTGTGCATGTATCCCTCCGCCAGGAGTTGACGCATCCCGGCGTCGACGATCGGATAGCCCGTCTCGCCTCGCTTCCACGCCTCGATCTCCTCGGGGTCATCGCGCCAGTCGATCGGCTCCTCGTAGGTCTTGTAGTTCTCCGTGACGACCTCGGGGTTGTGAAAGAGCACCTGCGTGTAGAACTCCCGCCAGGCGAGTTGCGCTTGGAACTCCTCGACGCTCGCTTCGGCCTTCGGCTCGGGCCGGTCCGTCGCGGCCTCCCTCGCCCGTTCCGTCTCGGCGTACACCTCCCGTGGCCCGATCTCGCCGTATTTAAACGCGGCCGAGAGCCGTGAGGTTCCCTCCCGGATCGGATAGTCGCGGTCGTCGACGTAACTGAAGACGGCCTCCGAGAGGAACGCGTCGAGCCGCTCGCGTGCGGCGTGCGTCCCGGCGGGCTGCAGTTCGACGTCGGGTTCCCCGAAGCCCAGCACCTCCATCGGCGGCAGCTCGCCGACGGCGACACGGACGTCGTCGCCCTCGTCGTTTCCGTCTCCGTCACGGTCGTCGTCGCCCTCGTCGTTTCCGTCTCCGTCACGGTCGTCGTTTGGCCCGAGGAGCCCGGCCTCCCGGAGGTCGTCCGAAAGCCGATTGTCATCGAGGAGGTCGGCGTCGTCGGGCGCGGGAACGGGGTCATCCACCTCGCGGTCGCGCCACTTCTTCCAGTAGTAGCTGTACACCGAGTACGGGTCGCCCGCGTTCGTCCGGATCGAATCGGGTGTGTGTAACACCGCGTCGTGGTGTGCGTCCCGTTCGACCCCGGCTTCGGCGAGCGCCCGCCGCACGCGAGCGTCGCGCTCCCGGGCGAGTCCCGAGTAATCGCGGTTCCAGACGACACGGTCGGCATCCAGTCCCTCAGCGAGCGCCGGGAGGATCGAGGCGGGGTCACCGTGGGCGAGCAGCAGGTCGCTTCCACGGTCGCGGTAGGCGTCCCGCAGGGCTTCGAGGCCGTCTAACAGCCGGCGAACGCGAACGTCGCTGGCGTGGGCGAGGACGTCCGTATCGAAGACGAAGACCGACGCGATCGGTCCGCGTTCTGCGGCCGTGGCCAGGCCGAGATTGTCGGCGACGCGGAGGTCGCGACGATGCCAAAAGAGGTCCATAAAACGGGTACGCGCGTCAGGGTCCTGAATCCACCGACGTGTTCGCGATCCGGCTTAAACGGTCGTCGCCCAGACCCGATAGTCATCCTCGAGTGCATACACCTCACGGAACGCGCGCTCGATGAATCCCGAGACCCGATTGGCGTCCGATCGGGCCGTGATCACCGCGTTCGTCCCCTCCGCGTCCTCCGGGCTTTCGAGTTCGGCGATCCGGAACTCCGGGAACTCGTCCACGAGCGATTTTAACCGGTCGAGCTCCGCGTCCGTGCAGTCCATCACGACCTCCGTCCCCGCGAGCTGGATCCATGGCGGCACCTCACCGCCGTCGGTGACGTCGCTTTCGGGGTCGACGTCGACGGTCATCACCTCGCTCGACCGCTTGCGATGGGCCGTCACGGCGTCCGCGAAGAGCTTCAGCCGCTCCGTCTCGGTTGTGGCGTCGAATCGGGTCATACGGATCCCTCCTCGCCGCTCCCTCTTAAGAATAAACGAGCGGTGGGAGCGACGTCGCTTCCGGGCTACGTGGAGGACTTATGCCCGCCGCTCCGCGAGCACGACGGTACTCCCCGAGCCCTCGACGACGAGCCGCGCATCGACGTCCTCGTCCTCGAGATCGCTTCCCCCGTCGCCATCGACTGGGACCGTTCGGATCCGTAGATCGCCGAGCGATTCCTCCTCACCCGGCTCCGGGACCGTCGCGGTGAGCGGGTCTTCAGCCGCATCACCCACGCCTTCGTCGCCCGTCGCGTCACCGTCGGTCGCTCCCTCGGTCGGCGTCGCACGCACTTCGAATCCATCATCCGTCGGGGCAACGGCGAGCGCGTGGCCGTCGACGCGCGAGTCGCTGTCGATGACGTCACCGACGTACGAACGGATCTCCTCCTCGTCGTGTTCGAGATCGACCGCGTAGGCGGTCTCGTTGCCGACGACATCCCAGGCGACCCGGTCGACGGCCACCTCCTCACGCCAGCCGATCCCGCCGACGACGACGGTCGTTTCGCCCTCGTGTGCGAGCACGGCCGGCCGTTCGTCGACCGTCCACATCTCACGCTCATCGCTCGTGACGATGACCCCGTCCGTCGTCCCGCCGGTGAATCCCTCACCGAGGTCGATGGCGCCCGACTGCGGCGCGGGCTCGTCGTCGACGTACGCGACCGAATAGTCACCGATCTCGATCGCCTCCGAGCCCTCGATAGACGGGTCGTCGACGACCAGCAGCCCGAAGACGACCATCGGTAACGAGGCCAACAGGGTGAGACCCACGATGACGAGGACGGCCCCGCCGCGACGGGTGAGTGGCCCGGAATGAAGCCGTCGCGGGAGTATCGCGGGGATCGCAGGCAAAGAGAGCAGGGTCGCGAGGATCGCCGCGCTCAGGAGGCTGATCGCGGCCGGCTCGTCGAGGGCGATCGATGCGGCAGCGACGAGGGCGCTCGCGAGGACGACCAGGACGACCCAGGCGGCCGCGATCCCACGGCGCACGCGGGGCTTTCGGGGCTTCCCGTGTGCGGTATCGGATGGATGCCGTTCCGTTGACTTCGAGCCATCGGCTGGGGTGTCACCCTCGGTACTGTCCTGGGTGACCCATTCGAACGCCCCGGTGTCATCCGCCTTCGATGGCTCCGAGGAAGTGGATCCGGCTCCCGAAACCGACGGTTCGAGAAGCGGCACCCGCACTATCAGGGGCCGGGCGCTTCCGGCGGCCGCGAGCGCGATGAGAACGGTCAGCCCGAACAGGAACGTCATCCCCACGCCCCGATAGAGGACGAACTCGTCCGCCCCGCCGCCCGTCAGCAGCCAGACGGACTGGACGACGCCGACGACGAGGGTGCCGCCGAGGACGCGATCCATCCGTGGCCGCGTCCCCCGGGCGGAGAGCAGGGCGATGGCGAGCAGCGCTCCGATGAGAAACCCGAGCAGGTGCGCCTGAAAGCCGACCCCCGCCCAACTCGGTGGCGCGGGCGGCCCGACGGAGAGCGTCTCTCGAACGAGCGGGGAGGTGAACGCGGTGAAGATCGTCCCGACCGCGGAGGTCGCCACGACGCCGACGACGGTCGCGAGCGGTCTGGCGACGACCGCGAAGCCGACGATGCCGTAGAGCGCGCCGGAGAACCCGAGACCCGGACCGAGCGAGAACGCCGCGGTGAGGAAAGCGACCGCGAACAGGGCCGCCGGGAAGACGACGACCGCGCGCAGCCAGGGCCGGCCGAGGAGGCCGTTATCCGCCTGCGAGTCGGCGGCGCGCTTCCGTGAGCCGCCCCGATAGTGGCCCCAAACGTACTCCGCGATGGGTGCCAACACGAGCGTGCCGGTCATGTTCGAGACGATGTGATCGGCACCCCCGTGGGCGATGCCGGCGGTGAGGATCCCCGTGGGATAGAGATACGACCACGAGATGAACGCGTAGATAACCGGAGCGTCCGGGTACTGAAAGCCGCTCTGTGCGAACAGATAGAAGCCGACGACGACCGCGACGGTGACGAGCGTTCCCCACGGAACGCCGAGAACGAATCGGTCGGTCAGGCGCTCCCGCCACGCGTCGCGGTCGAGGACGTGCCACGCGAAGGCGGCGAGGAAACACAGTGACACGCCGAGTGCGACCCGAGTCGTTGTTATCGGAATCATGCGGTGATCTGACTATTATCCTATCGGGACCGGAGCGTGATACGTCCTCGGTCGCCCTCGAGTCCGCTCTCGGGTTTGATCACTTCGCGTCGTCGGGTTCGAGCTCGAACGCCCACTCGCGATAGCCACCCGCCATGCTCGCGACGGTGACGTCGTCGTCGACGCCCTCGTAGCTGTCGATGAGTTTGGCGGCTTGGATCGACGACTGGCCGATGGGACAGGCACAGACGATGTCGGTTTCGTCCCACTCAATCTCGTCGACGCGACGTGGTAACTCCCCGAGGGGGAGGTTGATCGCGCCCGGAATGTGGCCCCGGTTGAACTGCGATTCGGGGCGGGTGTCGACGACGCGGATCGTTCCCTCCTCGACGCGCTCGTGGACCTCTTCGGGGGTAAGCTCCTCGACCATCGATTCTAACCGAGGCCATCGAGATTATAAAGGGCGTCGCTCCCGATTCCCTCGCAAACCCGGGTGGCCGTGTGCACGGACTGTCGGTGGTCACGAGCACGAACTGTCGGCGGTTGCGGGGATGAGCCGTCGAGGATTGCGGGGATGACCGGCCGACGCGAGCGCCTCGGCGACCGAGACAATCCATATCACGGCGACGGGAGTTGAGAAGAGTTAAATCGGATGCCGCGCAACGGTCGGATGCGCTCGGTTGGTGTAGTCCGGCCAATCATGTTGGCCTTTCGGCGGACGCGGCCTCGGGCCGGTCCGGAAGACAGCCGACGACCAGGGTTCAAATCCCTGACCGAGCACTTTTCAGTGATCGGCACACGGGAGCGACGGCGATTCGCTTTTGATTATCGCCCCTCCACTGTCCCCATGGAACGGGGTGAGCCGGTTCGACTGCTTCTCGGAGCGGTCACGCTCGTCGCCGCGGTCGCCACCGTCGGCAGCCTCTATTTCAGTGAGGCCATGGGATTGGTTCCGTGTGACCTCTGTTGGGTCCAGCGGATCTTGATGTACCCGCTCGTGATCGTCGTGGGCGTCGCAACCCTTGAGGGGCGAACGGCCGTCTGGCGAACCGGCCTGCCGCTGTCGCTTTTGGGCGCCGCCGTCGCCGCCTATCACAGCTATCTCCAGCTGTCGCCGGATGCGACCTGTACGCTCGACGGCGGCTGTACGACGATCCTCTGGCGGGGCTTCGGGGTGTTCACCATCCCACGGCTCACGCTGGTGGCGTTCCTCCTTATCAGCCTCGGGCTGGTTGGCGCGGCACTGCTCGATCGGCGGGGCCGCTAAGGGCTCGCTAGTGACTCCCGACTACTTCATCTCCAAGACCGGCCAGGGATAATCTTCGCCGAGATGCACCCCGTGGTGTCCCTGTGTCCCCGGATCCATCGTCCACGGCTCGTGGACGTACGCCGTCGGCAGATCGGCGACCTCGGGAACCCACCGTCGAACGTACTCGCCGTCCTCGTCGTAGCGGTTGGCCTGCCAGACGACGTCGAACGCACGATCGCGTGAGTCGTTGCCGACGCCGGCGATGTACGCCCAGTTGCCGTAGTTCGAACAGGGGTCGTAATCGACGAGGTGGGTCTCGAAGAAGGCGGCCCCCTTCCGCCAGTCCACCCGACAGTCGTTCGCGAGGAAGGAGGCGACGTTCTGACGGGCGCGGTTCGAGAGATAGCCCGTGGCACGTAGCTCGCGGATCCCGGCATCGACGAACGGGACACCCGTGCGTCCCTGACGCCAGCGCCGGAGGCGTCGCTCCTCCTCCTCGCCCGTCGCCCATTCGATGTCGTCGCGCTCGCGGATCCCCTCCCGTGAAAAGTAGCGATCGCCGTGTTTGGCGACCTGGAAGGCGAAGAAGTCCCGCCAGATCAGCTCGAAGATGAGCCAGTAGGTGGAGTCGTTTTCGACGCGGACGGCCTCGTACGTTCGGACCTCGTCGTGGACGGCCCGCGGCGAGAGACAGCCCTCGTTGAGCCACGGGGAGAGCTTCGAGGCGTAGTTCCGCCCGACGAGGCCGTTGCGGGTCTTTTTATATTGTCGGAGATGGTCACCCTCCCAGAGGTATTCCCGGAGGCGGGCGATCCCCGCCGCTTCGCCCCCACGATACTGGAGGGCGTCGTCGGGGCGACGATCAACGTCCCCGTCGCCCGTACCGTCGCCCTCGCCGGTTTCGTCGCCGGCGGATCCCCCATCGAGGAGGTCCGCTGGCTCGGGGATCCGTCCGGGCGCAAGCGGGTCCTCGTCGTCACCTAACGGTGACGGAACCGGCGGAAGCGACGGCACGCCGAGCGGCGCTCGAACCTCGACATCGGCCGCGTTCTCGACGGACTTGCGGAACGGCGTGTACGTATCCTCGACCCCCGCCGGGCCGTCCGGGAGGTCGGCCGGATGATAGAGCGTGTGTCCGGGATCGGTTTTGAGGGGTGTCGGCTCGTCGCGGTCGGCGAGCGCCCCGCGGACACGGGCTTCCGTCGTCCGCTCCTCAGGGACGTTCCACGACCCCGCGTGGACGACCTCCGCTCCGGTCCGCTCCGCGAACGAGGGGATCACCTCCGCCGGGTCGCCGACGCGGACGTACAGTTCCGAGCCGAGCGCCCGGAGGGACGCGCGAAGGTCCGCGACCGCCTCCGTCCGGAAGCGAGTGCGGTGAAACCCGGTCTTGTCGTATCTAAATGACCGTCGACCGCCGTATTCGCTCGGTCCGTAGTCGTCCGGGTCGAAGACGTAGATTGGGATCAGTCGGTCGGCCGCCGCGGCCGCGACGAGCGACGGGTTGTCGTGAAGCCGCAGATCCCGCCTGAACCAGTGGATCGCGATCGACTGTCGGTCAGGCGTTTCGCCGTCGGAACGCGGTTCGTGGTCTTTTTTCCCGTTGGCAGAGGGGCGATCGTTCTGCATGACTCCGGTACGGGCTGGAGGGGTGAAAACGACCCGGAGAGGCGGCCACCTACGTGGGAATAATAAAAAGTTGACATTTCAATTTTAATATGAACGATAATAATATACAATCATTACATAGATGCCGCGTGAAACGGCGTCCGGCCATGCAAGCCGTCGTACTCGAGGAGTTCAAGGAGCCGTTGGAGGTACAGGAGGTCGAACGTCCGGAACCCGAGCCGGATGGAGCCGTCGCCCGCGTCGACGGCTGTGGTGTCTGTCGCAGCGACTGGCACTGCTGGCAGGGCGAGTGGGACTGGTTCAACTACCGGCCCGACCCGCCACACGTACTGGGTCACGAACCGACGGGGACCATCGTCGAGGTCGGCGAGAACGTGACAAGCGTGCAGGAAGGCGACACGGTGGCGATCCCGTTCAACTTCGCCTGCGGGGAGTGCTCGCTCTGTCGAAACGGGCGTGAGAACATCTGTGAGAACCACATCGGCCTCGGCTTTATGAACGAGGCACCGGGCGCGTTCGCCGAGGAGGTACACATCCCGGCCGCCGACGTCAACGCGGTTCCGCTCCCCGACGAGATCGAATCGGATACCGCCGCGGGAATCGGCTGCCGCTTTATGACCTCCTATCACGCGATGGCCCATCAGGGCGACGTCGGCAACGGCGAGGACGTCGTCGTGCACGGGCTGGGCGGGATCGGGCTCGCTGCGGTGCACATCGCAAACGCGCTCGGCGCGAACGTCATCGGCGTCGATCTGATGGACGAAAAACTCGAAAAGGCCGAGGAACTCGGCGCGGTCGACACCGTCAACGCACGCGATGTGGACGACCCGGCGAAGGAGGTCCGGGACATGACCGACGGCGGCGCGGCGGTCTCCGTCGACGCGCTCGGGATCACCGCGACCTGTCAGAACGCGGTTCGATCGCTCGGTAAGGGCGGCCGCCACGTCCAGATCGGCTTGACAACCGCCGCCGAGGAGGGCATGATCCCGCTGCCGACCGACGAGTTCGTCGCGAAGGAGATCGAGTTCATCGGCTCGCTGGGGCTGCAGCCGTCCCGATATCCCGAGATGCTCGATATGATCCGAACCGGAAAACTCGACCCGACCGCGCTCGTCTCGGAGACGATCGACATCCATCAGGTGCCGGACCGGTTAGCGGCGATGACGGACTTCGACACGATGGGGATCCCCGTCTGTAACGAGTTCAGCGGCTGACCGAACCCGCACGGACCGATCCGGTCGGGGGAAGGGCCGTCCCCCCGCCCGCGGAGCGCGACCCTTTCATCGCTCGAGAACCGAACGGAGGTATGAGCTTCGAGGCGCTTCCCGACGGGTGGCAGGTGTGGAACCAGGAGCCCGGCGGACGGGCGATCCTGGTCTTTCGGCCGGACGTGTTCAACGAGGACGGCTTCCCCGCCGAGTGTCTCCCGACGATCTACCTGACGAACGGCTCGCGCAGACGACGTCCCGGCGCGGGCCAGTACGCGACCGACGAGTGGCACGTCGTCTGCTTTTTGGAACCCGAGATCGAGGCGGTCGCCGAAACGTACGACGACCGGGAGGTCGCCGCAGAGGCCGCCGTCGACCTCGCCGACCGGTTTGCCGACGGCGACGTCGACTATCGGGAACCGTACCAGATCCCGCGGGAGGACTACTTCGAGGCCCTCGACGAGCTGACCGGATGAGCCGTGACCACCCGAGAGGAATACACACATATGGATCGATCGGCGGGTAAAAACCGATCGACACGCCACGGACACGAGGGTTTTTATTCGATCCCCGCACACGAGCAGACATGGAACCCGGTGGGGATCACATCGATGGCGACGAGCCGCGGGAGAAGTGCGGCATCGTCGGCGTCTCGTTAACGGACCGGGCGGCGGTCCGACCGCTTTATTATGCGCTGTATGCGCTCCAGCATCGTGGCCAGGAGTCGGCGGGGATCGTCACACACGACGGCTTTCAACAGCACAGCCACGTCGAGCGCGGGCTGGTTGGTGACGCCTTCGACGAACGCGCCCTGGAGTCGCTCGCGGGCAGTACCGGGATCGGCCACGTCAGGTATCCGACCGCCGGCAGCCTCGATAAGAGCTGTGCACAACCCTTCTCCGTCTCGTTTAAATCCGGCTCGCTCGGCCTCTCGCATAACGGGAACCTCGTCAACGCCGACGAGGTCCGTGCCGAACTGGAGAGCGCGGGTCACGCGTTCACCTCCGACGGCGACACGGAGGTGATCGCCCACGACCTCGCACGCAACCTATTAGAGGAGGATCTCGTCCGCGCCGTGAAACACACGATGGGCCGGATCCACGGCTCCTATTCGCTCACGATCACCCACGACGACACCGTCCTCGGCGTCCGCGACCCGCTCGGAAACCGGCCGCTCTGTCTCGGAAAGCTGGAGGACGGCTACGTCCTCGCGAGCGAGTCGGCGGCCATCGACACCCTCGATGGCGAGCTGATCCGGGACGTGAAACCGGGCGAGTTGGTCGTCTTGGAGCCCGACGGGGCGGGCTATGATACCTATCAGCTCGTGGATGCGGGTTCGACGGCCCACTGCTTTTTCGAACACGTCTACTTCGCCCGCCCGGACTCGATCATCGACGGCAGCCTCGTCTACGAGGTGCGCCGCGAGCTCGGCCGAAAGCTGTGGGAGGAGTCCGGCGTCGAGAGCGACGTGGTCATGCCGGTGCCCGACTCGGGTCGCGCGTTCGCCTCGGGATACGTCGACGCCGCACACGAGACGACCGCCGACGGCGACCCGCGAGCGGAGGACGACGGCGGCGTCGAGTTCGCGGAGGGGTTGATGAAGAACCGCTACGTCGGGCGGACGTTCATCATGCCGACACAGGACGAGCGCGAACGCGCGGTCCGGCTGAAGCTCAACCCGATCCGCTCGACGGTCGAGGGGAAGACCGTCACCATCATCGACGACTCCATCGTTCGAGGGACGACCTCGACGCAGCTCGTCGAACTCGTCCGGGAAGCGGGCGCGGAGGCGGTACACATGCGGATCGGCGCGCCGCCCATCGTCGCGCCCTGTTATTTCGGCATCGACATGGCGACTCGCGAGGAGCTGATCGCCGCCGACCGGTCGGTCGAAGAGATCCGCGAACGGATCGCCGCCGACTCGCTCGCGTACCTCTCGATCGACGCCGTCGCGGCCGCCTTGGAGGCGTCCCGGGCGGACCTCTGTCTCGGCTGTGTCACCGGCGAGTATCCGTTCGACGTCGAGGGCGAAACGACCGACCGGCGCGTCGAGCGCCCCGAGTTCAGCGGGGTTCCTGCGGACGACTGATTCGATCCGTTCGTCGGCTTCGACCGGCGCGCGTCACACTTCCTGCGGATCGCCTTCGTTCCATTCGAGCAGCCGTGGTTCGTCGGTCAACTGCAGATACGTATGGCGACCCTCCATCCAGGCTCCTGAGTTGGCGACCCGTGCGGCCGAGGCGATCCCCCCGTCGTGGGTGTGGCCGAGACAGAGCCAGTCGACCTCCGGGCGGCTCTCGACGTACCGGCCGGAACCGGGCGGTTGCACGCCGAGGTCGATGTCCGTTTCACAGCGGTCCATCTCACGCACCCGGTCGTCCCACGTTCCGTGTCTGAATCGGTCATAGAGCAGTCGCCCGGCAGTCATCACGGCGTCCAACCGGCTGTCGCCGTCGGCGACGGTCGCCCACTTCTTGCTGAAGGTCGCACCGACGGCGTCGTCGCTGACGAGCGCCAGTTTATCGAAGTACCACTCCCGCTGGACGGGGTCGAACTGGTGGCCATGGAGGAAGGCGTAGGCGACGCCGTCGCTTTCGAGGGTCAGGTCGGTCTCGTAGGCCGTTTCGTAGTACGGTTCAGAGCGCGTTCCGGCGTCATGGCGGGCGTACCAGTCGTGGTTGCCGAGGACGTAATGGACCTCGGTACCTTCGTCCCGAAGCGCCGACAGCGAGGCGAACACGTCGTAGTTCTCGCGGGTGAGCGTCCGCATGTCCCGACGCCAGAGATCCTCGATGTCGCCGTTCAATACGAGGTGATCGGGTCGGAGGTCCTCACGGAGGTAGTCGAGAAAGCGGCCGAACTCGGTCTTGACGGGAGCGGACGATGCGTCATCGGCGACGCCGAGGTGAACGTCCGAGACGGCGACAATCATGCGGGTCGCCGGCTATTTGTCGGAACCGTACTTAGTTGTTCACTCGCCGCGGCCGCGCCCGAGTGTGGGGAGCTGGACGCCGAGTTCGCTGAAAAGCGCGCCGACCACGCCGTACGCGAGCACGAGCACCGCGAATCCGATCAGCACCTGTCCGATCGCGAGCGAGACGATACTGAGCGGGTCGCCGGCGCCCAAGATCACTTCGTTTACAAAGATCTCGACGAACCGGCCGACGTCGCCGACGAGTCGGACGAGGAAGTCCACTAACGCCATCATACTCGGCGGTTCGGGAGGCGGGTACTTGGATGTTGAGGATCGTCGGTTGGCCGGGTTCGGAGTTCGACATTACGTGTCGGTCCGTGGAACCGAACACCTTACCCATCGCCGTCGCTAAACCGGGTTCAATGAGTACCCTGCTGTGGGTCCTGTCCGGGATCCTCGCGTACACGGCGGTCGCGATGTGGCTCCGAAACCGCGGGATCCTCCCGGACTCGGTTCGCGTCTCCGGTCCCCTGACCACGGTTCACACCCGCCGTGGCCGGGAGTTCCTCGATCGCCTCTCACGCCCGACACGCCTCTGGCGGGCGCTCGCCAACCTCGGCCTCGGCGGCGCGCTCGTCGCGATGGTCGGCTCGTTCCTCCTCATCGTCACCTCCGGGATCTCCGCGATCGCCGCCCCACAACCGGCGGCGATCCAGCAGCCACAGAACTTCCTCATCATCCCGGGCGTCAACGAGTTCCTCCCGCTCGAGGCCGCCCTGGAGATCGTGATCGGCCTCGTGATCGCGATGGTGGTCCATGAGGGCGCACATGGGCTCCTCTGTCGCGTCGAGGGGATCGACATCGAGTCCATGGGCCTCGTGTTCTTCGCGTTCCTCCCCGTCGGCGCGTTCGTCGAGCCCCACGAGGAGACGACCCGGGAGGCCTCCCGTGGCGCCCGCGCACGGATGTTCGCCGCCGGCGTCACCGCCAACACGCTGTTGACGATCGTGGTCTTCGCGCTGCTTTTCGGCCCGGTCGTCGGCGCGATGTCCGTCGCGCCGGGATATGCCGTCGGCGAGGTAAATCCCGGATCGCCGGCCGAGGACGCCGGGATCGTCGACGGCGACCGTCTCGTCGCAGTCGAGGGCGACCCGGTCGAGACCGCCGACGAGTTCGAGGCCGCGATCGCCGACGCCGACAGGGAGGTGACGGTCACGGTCGACGACGGCGAGGGCGAACGTGTGGTGGATGTCGACCGCCAGCTCCAGATCGTCGGATCCGCCGGCGGCAACCCGCTCGGCGTCACGATAACGGACCGACCGGTGACCGTCGAGGCGGTGAACGGCGAGGCCGTGGGCACCGAACGGGAGTTCTTCGAGGTAATCGGCGACGACGAGCGGGCGACCGTCGAAACGGACGCGGGCGCAGTCGATGACGACGCCGAGGACGCCACGGAGATGGCGATCGGGGCGTATATCATCGAGGTTCAACAGGACGGGCCGCTGCATGACGCCGGCGCGGAACTCGGCGAGCCGCTGACGATCGTCGAGATCGACGGCGACCGGATCCGCGACGACGACGACCTCGCCGCGACCCTCGGGGAGCGTGAACCCGGAACCGTCGTCGATGTCATCGCCTACACGGGCGAGGACGAGCGCGTGACCTACGAGGTCGACCTCGCGCCGCACCCGGACCGGGAGGGTGGCTTCCTCGGCGTGAACATCTTCCCCGGCACGAGCGGGCTGGCGCTTGACGACTTCGGCGTCTCCGAATATCCCGCCGGGGCGTATCTCGAACTCCTCGGCGGCGATGCCGGCGGCGCCGCGGACGATGTGCCGATCGGCGGGCTCGTCGACTCGCCGCTCGGGCTCGTCTTCGTGACGCTCATCCTCCCGCTCGGGAGCCTCTTCGGGCTGCCGTTCAACTTCGCCGGCTTCAACGGGGGGGTCACGAACTTCTTCGTGATCGAAGGGAGCCTCGCGATCCTCGGCGGCGGCGTGTTCGTGCTTGCGAACCTCCTGTTTTGGACCGGCTGGATCAACATCCAGCTCGCGCTGTTCAACTGCCTGCCGGCGTTCCCGCTCGACGGCGGACGGATCCTCCGGATGGTCGCCGAGGCGGTCGCGAGCCGGCTTCCGCTCGGGGACAGACACGCGGCGGTCCGGACGGTGACCGTCTCCTCCGGGTTGCTCATGCTCGTCGGGCTCATCGTGATGATCTTCGGTAACCAGATCATGGCCGCCCTCGGGGTCGTCTAGCGGACGAATACCGACACCCCGAGTTTTATCGATGCAGATGCAAATCTAGGTGTATGAGACACGCCCATGGGCTCCTCCTCAGCATCGATGTCGGCGAACGGACCGCAACGACCGAACCGATAGACGACGTCCTCACCGAGTTTATCGGTGGCCGGGGACTCAACACCCGACTCGCATACGACCGGATTCCGTTCGACGTCGACCCGCTTGGACCGGAGAACCGGCTCTATCTTTCGACCGGACCGATGCAGTACTCGCGGACCTCCTACACCGGCCGGATGGCGGCGACGGCCGTCTCGCCGCTCACGAACGGGATCTGCTCGTCGAACGCGGGTGGGTTCCTCTCGCGAAACTTCACCGGTGCGGGCTATGCGGCCGTCGAGATCGTCGGTCAAAGCGACGGCCTTCTGGCGATCCACGTCCGCGAGGCCGACGAGGACGGCACGCCGAACGTCACATTTGAGCCGGTCCCGGACCTCGCGGAGGCGGAGACATCGGCGGTCTCCGAGTATCTGGGCGAAGAACACGACCTCGAACCCGAGAACGTCGCCTGTATCGGCCCGGCCGGCGAGCACGAGGTTCGCTTCGCGTCGATCATGACCTCCGACACCCGGGCGTTCGGGCGAGGTGGGCTCGGGGCCGTCCTCGGATCGAAAGGCGTCAAGGCGCTCACCTTCGCGGGCGATGCCGACCCGGGGATCGACATCGAGTGGCCGGGGGATGCGGGCGAGGTTCATCGGGAGGCGGCGACCTCGGACCACATCATGAAACGACAGGGGACCACGAGCGTGACGGAGCTGGCGAACGCGGTCGAGGCGCTGCCGTCCTACTACTTCTCCGAACGGTCCTTTGAGGGGGCCGAGGGGATCTCAGGTGATCGCGTCGAGGAGAAGAAGTATAAAAAGGGGACCTGCTCACAGTGTGCGTTCGCCTGCAAGCTCCCGACGCGTGATGAGGCGACCGGGATCGAGACGGAGGGTCCGGAGTTCGAGACGGTGATGGCGTTCGGGTCCAACGCCGGCATCGACGACATCGTCGACGTGATGGGCGCGAACGAGCTGTGTGATGAGCTCGGGATGGACACCATCTCCTGTGGCGACGTCGTCTCGATGTATCTCGCGGCCGAAGACGAGTTCGGCAACGCGACGCTCGTCCACTCGCTCGTCGAGCAGATCGCCTACCGCGAGGGGGTCGGCGACAAGCTCGCCGAGGGCGTTCACCGGGCACACGAGGAGTTCGGCGTCGACGACTGGACGGTGAAGGGGCTCGCGTTTTCGGGCCATGACGGACGACAGCTCAACGGTCAGGGGCTCGCCTTTGCGACCTCGAATCGGGGTGCCGATCACATGTACGGGGAGTTCTACCCGTACGAGTACCCGCTCGTCGGTAAGGAGGACGCGCTCGATCCCCACGGACTGGAGGGCAAGCCACCGAAACTCGTCGCAAAGGAGAACCGGAACGCCGTCCTTGACTCGGCGGTCGTCTGTAAGTTCTCGCGGGGGACCGTCACCGACGACCGGCTCGCGCGACTGCTTGACACCGACTACGACACCCTCCTCGAGATGGGCGCACGTGTCGTCGAACTCGAGCGGGCGTTCAACAACGCGCGTGGCTTCGACCGCGGGGACGACTCGCTCCCGTACGAGATCGACGGGTTCGAGGATGCCCTTTCGGAATACTACTCGATCCGTGGCTGGAACGACGACGGGACCGTTCCGGGGTATGAAAAGGCGGATGTCCCGGCGGTCTCGGGCGATTGAGACGCGCTCCGTGACCGACCGTGAGGATCGGTCTCTTCGGTCTCGTGGCTCCTACCGGTCGGTTTCGGTCCCCTCGACGCGTCCGCTCGCATCGACAAACTCGACGCCCCGGAACTCGAACCGAGCCCCACCCGCCTCGGCGTCGGCGATCGATACCGACCAGCCGTGTGCGCGGGCGATCTCGGCGACGATCCGAAGTCCAAAGCCGGTCCCATCCGGGTTCGTCGTCATCCCGGGTTCGAACACCTCCTCACGGATCCTGGGATCGATCCCGTCACCGTCGTCCGCGACGTAGAATCCGTCCCCATCTGGAAGCGGACCGACCTCGATGGCGATCGTTTCATCCCCTTCTCCATCGGTGGCTCCGTCATCCATCCCGTGTTCGATCGCGTTGCGAAACAGGTTCTCGAGGACCTGCGCGAGCCGGCTTCTGTCCGCCGAGATGGTGACATCTCCGGCCACGGAGAGCGTCGCCCGTTCGGTGTCCACGTTTGTCCAACACTCCTCGGCGAGCCCGGCGAGTTGGACCGGTTCGACCTCGTCGATCCCGTCGCCCTGTCTGGCGAGCGTCAGCACGTCCTCGATGATCGCCTCCATCCGCGTGAGCGATCGATCGATCGCTTGGAGGTCCTCGCTGTCGTGCTCCTCACGCACCAGTTGGAGCCGGCCGGCGGCGACGGTGAGCGGGTTCCGGAGGTCGTGTGAGACGACGCTCGCGAACTCCTCCAAGCGGTCGCGCTCGTGGGCGATGTCCGTTTCCTTCGATCGCAGCTGTTGTTCGCGTTCGATACGGACGAACACCATCGTTATCGTCGCCCCCCACAGCCGGGCGACGGCCTGGTCCGCTTCCACGAGGGCGTCCGGTTCCGGGGAGCTAACGCTCAACACGCCGTACCGGCCGAGCGGAACGATGAACTCACAGCGGACGGGGGTCTCGGGGTTGTACCGTGTCGGCTCGTCGTGTGTATCCGGAACGTAGTGCGGCTCGCCGGCCCTGAACGCGCGGGCGATGAGCGTCTCGCCGTCGAGGTCGAAGGTGGGATGATCCCCCACGAGTTCCGCCGCAGCGTCCGTCCACGCCGCCGGCCGGAGCGTCCCGTTCGCGTCATCATGGAGCCAGATCGCCGCGAGCGGCAGGTCGAGCACGTTCTCGATATCGGTCACCGCCGCCTCAGCGGCGAGGTCGCGGTCGGTCGTTTTTAAGAGATCCTGTGTCGCCCGGTGGAGGGACGTGAGCATGTGGGTTCGTCGCTGAAGCTCCACCTCGCGGGCGCGCTCGGTGCTCACGTCCACGACCGTCGTGAGGATGTATGTCTCGCCGTCGTGTTCGAAGGGGCCGAGGCTGACGCTTACCGGGACCTCCGTGCCGTCCGCGCGGAGCGCATAGAGATCGAGTCCCGATCCGAGCGATCGGGGCTGCGGGTCCCTCATATATGTCTCTCGGAGGCTCGCATGCGACTCCGCGTCCTCGGGATGTAACAACGACTCGACGACGTCGCCTTCGAGCTTTTCGGGGGCGTATCCGAGCGTCTGCTCGACCTGCGCGTTTGCGAACCGGACGATCCCGTCGCCGTCGACGACGAGGACCGGGTCGGGAAGGCCGTCGAGAAGCCCCCAGTCGTCGCGCATCGTCACTCCTCTGTGGCGCCGTGAACGTGTCCACACTCGGGACAGCGAACCTCCTCGCCCCGGAGGTCAGCCGAGGACGCCCGCACTTCACGCATCACCTCACTGATCCGATCCTCGGCTTCGAGCTCCTCTGCGACCGCGAGGTCGACCCCCTCGACTTCGAGGAGGAACTTGGCGACCTCGGTCACCTCGTACATCATCTCGTCCAAGTCCTCGGCGGTGAAGAAGCCGGACATCGCCCCGTACAAGAACGTCGCCCCGGCTTTGGTCACCTTCTCCTCGAAGGCGTATCGGGCCTGATTGACCGCCTGTGGCGTGTAGGTGTCGGTCATAAAGGGGACGAGTTCGGGGAGGTTCTCGCCGATCTTCGTCATCTCCACGCCGGTTTCGGTCCGGAAATCAGCACACAGCCGTGCGATCGCCCACTCACGTGCCGTAATGTAGGTTCGATCCCGGAGGAACCCGTTGACCCGTTCATACCGGGCCCCGTCCATCTTTTTAAACCGCTCGTACTTGCGGACGTCCGGCGGGGGCAACGATGACCCGTCCGGTTGGTGCGCCGTCGACTCCTCGTCGGGCCCATCCTCGTCGGGTCCATCCTCGTCGGGTCCATCCTCGTCAGGTCCATCCCCGCCGTCGGATCCTCGCCCGCCAGCGTCCTCCGTGGCCGCTCCGGGGTCAGCGTCCTCCGTGGCCGCTCCGGGGTCGTCGTCGGTCGCGGGACCGGGCGGATCGCTCATGACAGTACGGATCGACGGCCCGTACAAAAGGGTTGTCGCTACACCGTCCGGCGGAACGCCGAACCCTTTTTACCTCGCCCGTGGACCGAAGCCATATGAAGGTACTCTGTGGGATCGGCGGGAGCGACGATTCGATCCGCGCGCTCGAACGAACCGTCGACCGGGCGGTCACGGCCGATGACGACGTGACGATCCTCATCGTCGAGAATCCTGATTCCCCACGTTCGACCCCTGAAATCGTCGATAGAGCACAACAGACGATCGATGCGGCGGGACTCGATGCGGACATTCGAACCGTCGAGGGCGACCCGGGCAGCCAACTCGTCTCTATCGCCGAGCGGGAGGAGTTCGATGAGATCGTTCTGGGCGGCGGACAGACGAGCCCAATGGGGAAGATCACGATCGGTCCCATCGCCGAGTTCGTCCTGTTGAACGCCACGACGTCGGTGACGCTGGTTCGATGAGCCCGAGACGGTTCCCCGAGGACGTTGCCGACGACTTCCCGTCCCCACCGATGACCTTCGATGACCGATCGGGACGGGCGGTCGAGGTCCGCGCCTACGACGGGAGCGAACCGGAACACGAGGCGCTCGTCGCTATGTACACCTCCTTCGACCCCGCCGACCGTGCACAGGGGATCCCACCGGGCGGGGAATCACGGGTTCGCGATTGGCTTGAAGCGATCCTCGATGAGGACTGTTTCAACGTCCTCGCGTGGTGTGACGGGGAGGTCGCCGGACACGCCACGCTCGTGCCGGATGGCGACGGCGAGAGCTACGAACTCGCCATCTTCGTCCACCAGGACTATCAGGAGGCCGGGATCGGCACCCGACTCATCCGTGGACTGCTCGGATACGGACAGCGACACGACATCGAGAAGGTGTGGTTGACCGTCGAGCGGTGGAACCATCCCGCGGTTTCTTTGTACAAAAAGATCGGCTTCGAGACCTCCAACGCCGAGAGCTTCGAAATGGAGATGTCGCTTCGGCTGTGTGCATCCGAGGACGACGAGTAAGCGCCGCGTTTTCTCAGCGCCTCTCAGAGTCGCTTCGAGACGTATGGGCCGTCCTGTGTGTATCCCAGCTTCTCCCGGTAGTACTCGCGGGCACCGATTCCGGAGATGACGGCGATCTTTCGGTAGCCGGCCTCGCTGGCCATCCCTTCCGCGTGTTCGAGCAACTGGCGGCCATAGCCCTGATGCTGCCAGTCGCCGTCGCCGCCGAGGCCGACCTCGCTCCCGTAGACGTGGAGTTCGCGAACGAGCGCGGCATCCCGGAGTTCCCGGCGAACGTCGTCGGTCGCCGTTCCGGGTGCACCGGGCTGATCCGGGGCGAACGAGGGGAATCGGAGCCGGCAGAAGCCGATGAGGAGGTCCTGAACCGGATCCTCGACGGAGATGAAGTGTTCCGTGCCGCCGGCGGCCTCGTAGGTGAGCACGTCGAGTTCGACGTCCTCGGGGTTCGGATCCGCCTCGTTGTGGCCGACCTCGCGGGCCCTGATGTCGCGTGGGACGATCCCCTTCTCCTCGGCACGCTTCTCGGCGAGCTGTCTGAGGTTCGACTTCCAGACGCCCCCCTCGATGAAGTCCGCGGGGATGTCGCGCTGGACACGCTGGAGGCGGGTGTACTTCGGGATCATTCCCATCACCTCCGCGATCAGGTCCGCCGCCTCCTCGTTCGAGAGCGGCTCGAAGTCGCCGCGGTGCCAGTCGTCGTAGATACGGGTTCCCTCGACGACGAGCGTCGGATAGATCTTGAGGTAATCGGGCCGCCAGCGTGGGTTCTCGAAGAGCTGACGGAAGTCCTCCAGACACATCTCCTTCGTCATCCCCGGCTGTCCCGGCATCATGTGGAAGCCGACCTTGAACGCGGCGTCTCTGAGCCGACGGTTGGCGTCCCGGGAGGCCTCGTTGCCGTGGCCGCGATGCATCTCACGGTTGATCCGCTCGTAGGTCGTCTGGACGCCGACCTCGACTTTCGTCCCGCCGAGATCAAGCATCCGGTCGATCTGTTCGGGATCACACCAATCGGGCTTCGTCTCGAAGGTCGTCCCGATGTTTCGGATCTCGTTCGTCTCGTTTTCCGCGATCACGTCCTCCAGGTAGCGGAATTCGATATCCTCAGGCGCTTGGGCGAACGACTCACCTTCCGCCGGCTCCGGATCCGCATCGAGGTCGTAGTCGTTCATCGCCTGCAGGGCGCGTTTGACGAACCACTCCTGATAGTCGTGTGAGCGGGCCGTCATCGTTCCACCCATCAGGATGAGTTCGACCTTGTCGACGGGATGGCCGATCTTCCGGAGCTGTTCGAGCCGGAGGGTCACCTGTCCGTACGGGTCGTAGTCGTTCTGTTTGCCGCGGGCTGCGGCGGGTTCGTGACCCGTGTACGCCTGTGCGGAGGAGAACTTCGAGGCGGGTCCGCCGGGACAGTAGAGACATTTCCCGTGCGGGCAGGTCTCCGGGGAGGTCATGATCGCGACCGGCGAAACCCCGGACGCCGTCCGAACCGGCTTCCGTCGGACGACTTCCAGCACGTCCTCGCGGGCTTCATCGGGGGTGTGATCGAGGATCGCGGTGTTTTTCGGCACCTTCGGCGAGGAGAACTCGGAGCAGGCCTCGAGCTTCGCGGATTCGAGGTCCTCGCGGTCGACCTCGCCGGCCAGAATGCGATCGACGAGCGAGCGACAGGCGTTCGCGAACGCCTCCGACTCGGTGTCGTCCGACCCGTCCGAGTCGGTCTCGCTCGATACGTCCGTACTCATTACCCGTACGTCGCGACCTTCCGGTGTTAAGGGTGTCGACGGAGGCGTGGAGGAGCGATGCGACTGGGAGGCTTGCGACAATCGGTCGGTAACAGTGCGGTCGGATCGGCCGATCAGTGGTCGCCGGCTTTCGACTGCCAGGAGTAATCACGACGCTTCGCGGACTTCCCGAAGCCACACGAGGAGCAGCGCTCCTTCGTGCGGTGGTAGGACGTCTCGCCACACCGTCGACACTTCACGTGAACCGTCTTGTTCTTTTTCCCTTGAGAGGGCGTACCGGAGCCGGTCATGCTTTGATCGTGACGACGTTATCGCCGCGTATAATCGTTGTGTCTTCGATGGCGACCGCGAACTCGCCGTCGAGCTCGTCGCCGATCCGGTCGACGACACCCTCTTCGGGCTCCAGTACGACGTTCATGTGCTGGTCGTAGCCGGCGAGGATCCCGTAATACGTCGTCCCGTCCTTGAGATGGACGGTCACAGGTTCCGAGAGCGACGCTTCGAGCACGTCGAGGGGTCGTCCGCTCATTGTTCAAGGTGGTGCCCGTCGGGCTAATAAAAATACCGGGTACGAGTCACCGCGAGAACGACTGACGTGGGCGGAATCGTCCGATCCGTGGATTCCTCCGTCGATAACGAAATGCGCGAGCGGCGACCGCAACGCTCGATCGAACCCTTGGGGACGGACCGCACCCCCTAAGTGTCCCGGTAGCCAACGAAAGAGCATGCACTACCGCGAACTCGGACGCTCCGGCGTTGAGGTGTCTGAAGTCGGCTTCGGCGCGTGGGTCGTCGGCACGAACTGGTGGGGGGACCGCACCGAGGAGGAGGCCATCGGGATGGTCGAGACCGCCCTCGACCACGGGATTACCTACCTCGACACGGGCGACGTCTACGGCCACGGCGACAGCGAACGGATCATCGGAAAGGCGATAGATGGCCGCCGAGACGAGGTGACGCTCGCGACGAAGATCGGCTACGACTTCTATGAGAACCCGCAGGCCGGCCACGGCGAACTGCCAAAGGAGCTCGACCGCGAGTACCTCGAAACCGCCTTCGAGCGCTCGCTCGACCGTCTCGGCACCGACTACGTCGACCTCCTCCAGCTACACAACGCCAACGTGAGCGAGGTCAATGGGGAGGTCCGCGACCTGCTTCGTGAGTGGAAAGCCGACGGTCGGGTTCGGGCGCTCGGCTGGGCGCTCGGCCCCTCGATCGGCTGGCTGGCCGAGGGCGACGCGGCCGTCGAGTACGAGGAGTTCGACGCGGTCCAGACCGTCTTCAACCTCTTCGAGCAGGAGCCCGGGCGGCACTTCATCGACACGATTCGCGAGACGGGCTCCGACACGTCGGTTATCGCTCGCGTTCCGCACTCCTCGGGGCTGCTCAACGAGCAGGTGACCCCGGACACCGTCTTGGAGGAGGGCGACCACCGGGCACACCGCCCACAGGAGTGGTACGAGACCGGCTGGGAGAAGGTCGAAGCGATCCGATTCTTGGAGCAACCCGACCACGCCGAGGGAACACGGACGCTCTCGCAGGCCTCCATCGCGTGGCTGCTCTCCCACGACGAGGTCGCCTCGGTTACCCCGACGTTCCGAACCGCCGCGGACATCGCCGAATGGAGCGCCGCGAGCGACGTTCCCCGCCTGTCCGCCGACGAGTACGACCGACTGGAGGAGCTGTACGCGACCAACTTCGGGATCGACCGCGACGACGGGATGGACGTGCTCCGAACCTCCGTCGACGGCGAGGACATCGAGGCGGCGGGCCTCGACAAGCGCGCCGCGTCCTACTGACGGGACCGCTTCCCACCCAGTCACTTCCGCTCGAAACCGCCCGAGCGTAGCGACTTCGTCGCCGACGCGTTCAGTTTCACTCCGGGGTCCTCGCCTGACGCGTCACACCGGATTCGGAACCCGACCACGCGGGATCCGTATTAGTATACACCGGGCATAGCACACGCATGAACCGTCCAGTCGGGCTCGGGTTGAGACACGTCATCTGTCCCGCGTGTGCGACCGCGTTCGCACTCACGACGATGCCGGAGGCGTGTCCGGCGTGTAGCGAACCTGCGCTTCGGTCGCTTTCGGACGATCAGGGGGAGGCGGACTACTTCGCGGGGACGATGCGCACGGAGCGCGTGGAACACCGAGCGTCCAGGGATCCATGACCGTTCGATTGGGTGAGCGACCGCGTGGCAGAACGACCAGTCGCGTAAACGCAAAAAGCGATCGGCGTTATTTTTACCTCCCCGGGTGCAGACTCGTGCATGACTTCTGATCCGGTACGGGTGGGGGTGCTGTCGCTGCACAACAGCAAGGAGACGAAGGCGATCTTAAACGCGGTCGAGGACCTCGGCCACGAACCGGTGTGGTTACGCGAGGAGAACGCCGCGATAAGCGTCGAGGACGGAGAGGTCGATGTCGAGCCGGCCGTCGACGTGATCGCAAACCGACTCCTGCTGTCGAACACCGGACAGCCAGCTGAGCTGCTCGGGCTTGCGGCGACCTTCGAGCGCATCCGGCCGATGCTGAACGAGCCGGACGCCGTCCTCGCGTCCATCCATAAGTTCGCGACCGCCGCCAATCTCGCCGATTGGAACATCCGGGTCCCCGACGCGCTGCTCGCGCTCTCGAACGACCGGCTCAACGAGGACCGCGAACGGTTCGGCGAGGTCGGCGTTTATAAAACGGCGATCGGCACCCACGGCGGGGGTACGTGGAAGGTTGACCTCACCGAGCGCGTCAACCCGAAGGTCGGGAATCGACAGGCGTTCCTCCAACAGCTCATCGACCGGGACGACAAGAAGCACCGGGACCTCCGGGTCTACGTCGTCGGCGAGGAGATCGTCGGATCGATGTACCGCTATGCGCCCGAAGGCGACTGGCGGACGAACGTCGCGCTGGGCGGTGCCGTCGAGGACGCGACCGAGGATATGCCGAAAGAGGCGGCTGAAACGGCGCTGTATGCGGCCGAGGTGATGGGACTCGATTACGCGGGCGTCGACCTCGTCGAGGGATACGACGGCTGGTACGTGCTCGAAGTCAACCCGACCGCCGGGTTCAAGGGGTTACATAAAGCGACCGGCCGATCGCCGGCACCGTACATCGCCAAACTCGCTATCGAGACGGTCGACGGCACGGTGGATGAGACGACCGTCGAACAGCTCGCACGGACCCTTGATGACTCCCGCCCGTCGTGTGCACCGAAGCCGCGACCACAGCCCGACGAACTCCCCGTCATCGGCTACATCGAGGAGGTCGTCGTGACCGGCACATCCGGGTCGACGCAGGCGCTCGCGAAGTCCGACACGGGGGCGACCCGAACGAGCATCGATACGAAACTCGCCGCGGAGATCGGCGCCGGGCCGATAAAGAGCATGACGCGGGTGAAATCGGGAAGCGTTCGGAGCGGCAAGGCCCGCCCCGTGGTCGACCTCGTCATCGGCGTCGGCGGCAACCAGCATACCGTCACCGCGAGCGTCGAGGACCGCGGGCACATGGAGTACCCGCTGCTTCTCGGCCGGGACATCCTCGAGCAGTACCGCGTCGACGTCCGGAAGCGGGTCGACGCCGAACCTGCTGAGCGGGAGGACGGGCCGGTTCTCGAAGAGGAGTAGGCCCCCCGGCGAACGCTTTTTATACCAGTTGGACGACGAAGCGAACAGGATTTATATACAAGCACGCGGCCAACCGCCCTATGTCCTGACGATGGCCACGTGGCGGTCCGCGGGTGTCCGACGTCGCCGTCGCGTGGTATGTACTCCGTAGTAACACACACGGCCCGCCTGATGTCGGCTGTTCGCCAAGGATACTATCGGTGTATGCCACGTCTCACGATTCGTAGTCCGCCCACACGTAACGGGTCGCATAGCTCCGATACGGTCGCCACCCGTCGGCGATCGCCCGCATCTCCGATCGCGTGAGTTCCTCGCCGTCGGCGTAAAGCGCCTCGATCCCGCGACGAACCGCCAAGTCGCCGAGCGGCAGCACGTCCTCGCGTCCCAGCGCAAAGATGAGGTACATCCGGGCAGTCCACTCGCCGACGCCCGTGATCGTCGTGAGCTCCTCGATGACCGCGTCGTCGTCCAATTCGCTAAGGCCTTCACGGGACAGATCACGCTCGGAGAACGCGGTCGCCGCCGAGCGGAGGTACCGAAGCTTCGTCGCGCTGAGCCCTGCCTCCCGCAGCCGATCCTCATCGGCGGCGAGGACGCGCGCCGGCGTGACCTCGTCCGCCAGCACCGAAAGCACCCGCTCGCGGATCGCCGCCGCCGAAGCCGTCGAGAGCTGCTGATTGATGATCGACCGACAAAGCCGCCCGAACTCGTTCTCGGCGGGGACGATGGGGAGCCAACCGTGCTCGTCGAGCAACCGGTCCATCACTGGATCCTCACGCAACACCGCCTCAACGGCCGCCCTGGAGCCGGATCGTGTGTCCATACTGGGTCGCTGTTCTCCTCCGTGAAGGATACCGGTTTCGTCGACCCCGAAGCACTCGATGGGTCGACGCAGAAAATAAACAGTAAGAGTGTTTCTCGTTCTGAAAAGAGAAACGTTCAATCGGGACGGTTCCGACCGGTGGAGCATGGAGCTTGAAGACGTCCAGCGAGTGGCCGTACTCGGCGCCGGAAACATGGGTCACGGCATCGCGGAGGTCGCCGCGCTCGCCGGCTATGACGTGACGCTGCGCGATATCAACGAGGAGTTCGTCCAGAACGGGTACGATCAGATCGAGTGGTCGCTCGGAAAGCTCGCCGAGAAGGACCGCATCAACGACGAGGAGGCCGATGCCGCACTCGAACGGATCGAGCCGCTCGTCGACCTCGAAGCGGCCGTCGCGGACGTGGATGTCGTGATAGAGGCCGTCCCGGAGAAGATGGAGATCAAACAGGAGGTGTACGCCGACCTGGAGTCGTACGCGCCGGATCGGACCGTTTTCGCCACGAACACGTCGAGCCTGTCGATCACCGACCTCTCGGAGGTGACCGAGCGATCCGAACGATTCTGTGGGATGCACTTTTTCAACCCGCCGATCCGGATGCCGCTCGTCGAGGTCATCGCCGGAGCGCACACCGACGAGGCCACCCTTTCGTTGATCGAGGCACTCGCCGAGGAGATGGACAAAACGCCCGTCCGCGTCCATAAGGACAGTCCCGGCTTCATCGTGAACCGGATCCTCGTCCCGCTGATGAACGAGGCGGCATGGATCGTCGAATCCGGCGATGCGAACATCGAGACCGTCGATGCGACGACGAAGTACGGGCTCGGCCTCCCGATGGGGGCGTTCGAACTCGCCGATCAGGTCGGCATCGACGTCGGCTATCACGTCCTCGAGTATATGCACGGCGAGTTGGGTGACGCCTATCGGCCGTGTCCGCTCCTCGCTGAAAAGGTCGAGGCCGGTGACCTCGGCAAGAAGACGGGTGTCGGTTTTTACGAGTATGAAAACGGCGGTGTGAACATCCCGACGGACGCGATCGATGAAGGGGTCGAACGCCGCTTGCTCGCGGTGATGGCCAACGAGGTCGCCGGCTTGATCGGCAACGACGTCGCAGACGCGGATGCGATCGACCGGGCCGTCATGCTGGGTGGTGGGTTCCCGGACGGGCCGGCGAAACTCGCGGATTCAGCGGGGCTCGAAACCTTGACCGAGACCCTTGATGGGCTGGCGGACGCGACCGGAGAGGCACGCTATGATGTGGTTCCGGCGCTTCGTGAGGCCGCCGAGGACGGGGGCTTTCATGGGTCCGGTGGTTCCGGCGGTTCCGACGATTCCGGAACCGTCGAAGGAGACGGCTTCGACTACGACACGCTTGCCGTGACGATCTCGGAGCGGGTGGGTCACATCCAGATCGACCGGCCACACCGCATGAACACGATCAGTGACGAGTTGCTCGACGAACTGGGCGACGCGATCGACCGGCTCGGTGCCGATGACGACGTCCGGGCGGTCCTCTTGACGGGGGTCGGCGATCGGGCGTTTTCGGCCGGCGCGGACGTCCAGAGCATGGCGGCCGGCGGGGCGGACCCGATCCTGGCCGTGGAGATCTCACGGCGGGGTCAACGGACGTTCGGAAAGCTCGAAGCGATGGACAAGCCGGTCGTCGCCGGGATAGACGGCTACTGTCTGGGTGGCGGGATGGAGCTTGCGACGTGTGCGGACCTTCGAGTCGCCTCCGAGCGCTCCGAACTGGGCCAACCGGAACACAACCTCGGGCTGCTTCCCGGCTGGGGTGGCACCCAGCGGCTCGCACGGATCGTCGGTGAGGGGCGCGCGAAGGAGATCATCTTCACCGCCGACCGCTACGATGCAGAGACGATGGCCGACTACGGCTTTATAAACGAGGTCGTCGACAACGACGCCCTTGCGGATCGGGCGTGGGAGTTGGCGGCCGACCTTGCCGCCGGGCCCCCGATCGCCCAGCGATACACCAAGCGTGCGATGCACGCCGGGCGCACGGACGGGGAGGCCGGCCTCGCGATCGAAGCACAGGCGTTCGGCCACATCATGAACACCGAGGACGTCATGGAGGGGATCACGGCGTTCATGGGCGACGGCGATCCGGACTTCAAGGGGAAATAACCCTACCCCCCGGCCGTATTCGATGGAGACGAAGCCGGTGTAGACGGAGCCGGCTCAGACGTAGCCTTCCTTGACGAGCAGTTCGCCGTTCAACACCGATGCTCCGGCTGCACCGCGGATGGTGTTGTGTGCGAGACAGTTGTACGCGACTCCTTCGTAGGTCGTCTGTACACCGCCGGCGACGACGCCCATCCCACCGGCATACGTGCGGTCGAGACGCGGCTGCGGTCGGTCGGGGTTCTCGTCGTCGAAGACCTTGATAAGTTGATCGGGGGAACTGTGGAGGTCTGCGCTCGGGAGGTCACGCATCGCCGCACGAACCTCCGCCGGCGAGGGATCCTCCGAGAGCGCCGCGAAGACGTTTTCGAGGTGGCCGTCGAGCGTCGGGATCCGGTTACAGGAGGCGACGACGTCCGCGTCATGTAATTCGATCCCCGCGCCGTCGAACGCGCCGAGGAGCTTTCTGGACTCCGTCTCCATCTTTTCCTCCTCCCCGCCGATATGCGGGATCGCGTTGTCGATGATCTCCATCGACGTGACACCGGAGTAGCCGGCACCGGAGACCGCCTGCAGCGTCGAGACGTGGACGCTTTCCAACCCGAACGAATCGAGCGCCGCGAGCGTCGGTACCATCGTGATCGTCGAGCAGTTCGGGTTCTTCACGAGCGCGCCGTCCCAGCCGCGCTCGTCGCGCTGGACGTCGATGAGGCCGAGATGTTCGGGATTGATCTCCGGGATCGTGAGCGGGACGTCGGGAGCCATGCGGTCGTTCGAGGAGTTCGAGGAGACGACGTATCCCTCCTGCAGGAATGCCGGCTCGACTTCGGTGGCAACCCCCGATGGCAACGAGGAGAACAGGAGGTCGACGTTCGCATCCGCGATCGCCTCCGGGTCGGTCGCGCGGACTTCCATATCGGCAACGTCATCCGGAATTGCCGTGTCGACCCGCCACTTGGCCGCCTCACGATACGGTTTCCCGACGCTCGACGCGCTCGCGGTGACGGCGGCGAGTTCGAAGGTCGGGTGGTCATCGAGCAGTTGGATGAATCGCTGGCCCACGGCACCGGTGGCGCCGAGGATGCCGACTCGTACGGACATTGCACGACACTGTGTCACAGCCACGTAAGTGCGTTCGGATAGGCACCGGCGAGGGACGAACCGACGGATCGTCGGATTTCCCGGAAGAATGGTGGCGTGTCTCAGGGGAAACGGCGTAATCGACAGCGATCGGTCGGTTATCTGGCCGTCTCAGAGGAGATCCGTAGGATCATTTATCAACCCCCGGGTCACAGTAGGTCGGTATGTCCGACTTTGGAGCGCTCTCGGTCGTGCCGCCGTTGCTCGCGATCGTGTTGGCGATACTCACACGAAAGGCGGTGCTGTCGCTGTTCCTCGGCATCTGGGCCGGGGCAGTGATCTACACCGGGGGACTCGGGATCGTCCAGACGTTCGAGTGGATCGTCGACGCGATAGCCGACGACTTCCACGCGACCATCATCGTGTTCACGCTCCTCCTCGGCTCCGGGGTCGCCATGGTATGGAACCTCGGGGGGACCTACGCGGTCAGGAACTGGGCGTTAACACGGCTCGATACCCCACGAAAGGCCGGACTCGCCGCATGGATACTCGGCTTAGCCATGTTCTTCGACGATTACGCGAACACGGCGATCGTCGGGTCCGCGATGAAGGACGTCTCCGATTCGTTGCGGATCTCCCGTGAGAAGCTCTCCTACATCGTCGACTCCACGGCCGCCCCCGTCGCGACCATCGGCATCTCCTCGTGGGTCGCGTTTCAGCTCTCGCTCATCGTCGACGGGTACGAGGCCGCCGGCGTCGACGCCGCCGATCGGCCGAGCACCTTCGAGGTCTTCCTCTCGGCCATCCCGTTCAACATGTACGCCATCCTCGCCATCGTGATGGTCGCCATCATCGTCGTCTGGGGTCGCGATTACGGCGAGATGTTGACCGCGGAACACCGCTCGTGGACGACGGGCAAGGTCACCCGCGACGACGCCGTCCCGATGCAGGATGTCGCCGCCGAACTCGGCGAGCCGCCGGCGTCGACCCCTCGGCTCATCAACTTCTTCGCACCTGTCGCGGTGCTGATCGTGATGACGCTCGCGACCGCGCTGTGGACCGGCGGGTTCTCCGTCGGCGCGTTCGTGGCGGACCTCATCGCGGGCGACGTTGAGGGTGCGGGTGGTCTGCTCTGGGATGCCACGCTCGATGCCGCCTACGAGACCGCGCTGATGATCGGCTCGTTCGCGATGGTCGCGACCGGGTTCCTGCTCGGCAAGGTCTACGACATCTTCGGCGTCGGCGAGGCCACGGCGTACACCATCGACGGGTTCGGGATCATGATCACCGCGGTCTCCATCCTCGTGCTCGCGTGGGGGATCGGCGAAACCATCGGCGCGCTCGGTACGGGCGATTACGTCGCGGCGATAGCCGTCGGGGCTGTCTCCGTCGAGTTACTCCCCGCGCTCGTCTTCCTCGTCGCCGGCTTCATCGCCTTCTCGACGGGGACCTCGTGGGGAACGATGGGGATCATGACCCCGATCGCGATCCCGGTCGCCTGGCAGATCAGCGGCGGCGGCGCGGAGGGGCACACCCTCGTCGCCGTGATGGTCGGCGTGATCTTCTCGGGGGCGATCCTCGGCGACCACAGTTCGCCGATCTCCGATACCTCCGTGCTGTCGGCGACCTTTACCGGCGCGGACCTCATCGACCACGTCCGGACCCAGCTCTATTACGCCGTCACGGTGGGCGTCGTGGTCGTGCTCCTGCTTCTGGCTTGGGGGTTCACCGGTGTGACGCCGTTCGTGCTCCTGCCCATCGGGGCGTTGGCGCTCGTCGGGCTGGTCTATCTCCTCTCGGAGGTCGACGGCCGTCGCAAGCGCATCGACCCCGTCTCGGTCAACGAACCGCGCGAGGGCGCTGAGACGATCGTCGCCGGGAGCGAGAAGGGTGAGTAGCGACGAACGAGGTTTTTAACCCCGGCGGCGACGAATATGGAGTTGCGTGCCACCAAGTCCCCGCGCGAGTGATCCCGAACGGGAGCGATGAACACGCGGAGAACCCAGGCACGTGACAGACCCGTCGCGTTCGCGACGCGCCCGCCGCCACGTAAGGCGGTCGCCCGGCACGAGGGTTTCCCGGTCGACACGGCACGCCGCCGGAGATGAGACCGGTCGTTAGTGTTCCGGGCGGACATTCTCGGAAACGTCTCATACAGGATGTGTTGAGAATACCGGTCGCTCGCCGTATCGCGGTGGTGGCTCGGTCGAAACTGATCGTCACACGGGGCTCAGTGGGGGTAACTGAATCGTCATCGCCACCACGGACGGAGTATCCCGCTTTGGGATATAAAAGGCCCGTATCCGAATCCGTTTGCCGACACTGACCGACGACCCCTTCGCGTCGCCGTCGGGCCACGTCGTGGTTGGGGCACCGAAATACCTATCATATTCCACAGAAAACGGCCTGTATTCGATGGTTTCTGAAGTAGCACTGTCGCTCGATCTCGCGATCATCCTTCTGGCTGCGACGCTCGCGGGGTTCCTCGCGAGACAGACCGGCCAACCCACCATCATCGCCTACATTCTCGCAGGGGTGATCGTCGGTCCGGTCGTTCTCGGACTGGTCGAGGTGACCGAACTCACGGAGACACTTTCGGAACTGGGGCTCGCGTTTCTGCTCTTTCTTTTGGGGATCAAGATGCGGATCGACGAGATCAAACACGTCCTCGCGCCGATCGTCAAGATCTCGCTCCCGCAGATGGCCGCCGTGGCGGCGGTCGGAACCGGCGTTTCGCTGGCGTTGGGCTTCGGCACGATGGAGTCGATCGTCATCGGCCTCGCCGTCATGTACAGCTCGACGGCGGTCGTGATCAAGATGCTCACGGATCTGGACGAGGCGACGACGCTCCACGGCAAGATCGACGTCGGCGTCCTCCTCGTTCAGGACGTGGTCGTCGTGATCCTGCTGGCGGTGTTGGCGGCGGGTCGCCCCGAGAGCGCGACCGAGGTCGCGACGACGCTGGCGGTCGTGCTTGCCCTCGTGGCGCTCATCACCGTGGCTGCCCTGGCTGCCTCCAAGTACGCGCTCCCGCCGTTGTTCCGTCGCATCGCCGACAACCGACAGGTGTTCTTCCTCGTCGCCATCTCGTGGGCGTTTCTCTTCGTCTTCGTCTCGGATAACATCAACCTCTTTCTCGCGCCGCTCGGGATGGAGGCGTACCTCTCGATCGAGATGGGTGCCTTCCTCGCGGGGGTCGCCATCGCGCAGCTTCCATACAGCAAGGAGTTGCAGGACCGGGTGAACCCGCTTACGGACCTGTTCGTGATGATCTTCTTCGCGTCGGTCGCGTTGTCCCTCGATGCCGGGGAGCTTCTGTTCTACTGGGAAGAGGCCGTGATCGCGGCGGTCGTACTGATGGTCGGCAAGTTCGTGGTGTTTTTCACGCTTCTCAATTGGCAGCGGTTCGACCGCGAGACGACCTTCTTCGGAAGCCTCTACATGATTCAGGTCAGCGAGTTCGGCGTGGTCGTCGGCGTCGCCGCCGTCGCCGGCGGGTTCATCGGCGTGGAGATCCTCGGCTTTTTGACCCTGTTGGCGCTCATCACGATGAGCGTCTCCGTGTACTTCTTCGCGTTCGGCGATGTCCTCTTCGACCGGCTGGAGCCGTCGCTCGAACGGTTCGAGGCCGAGGAGACGTTCACCGAGCAGCAACGGGAGTACGAGGACCACGCCGTCGTCGTCGGCTACGACGGGTTGACTCGGAACGCGCTCACGCTTCTGGCGGACCATTACGATGATCTCGTCGTGGTCGACCGACAGGCCGGCCACATCGAGGAGCTCACTGAAAACGGCTACGACGCGGTGTTCGGCGACATCGCGAGCGGCTCCATCCGGAAGGACGTCGCGCTCAAGCGGGCCGACTTCGTCCTCTCGTCGTCCGATCAGCTGGAGATCGGTAAGGCGCTCCTCCGGGGGACCGCGCCCGACGCGACGGTCATCCTCGAGGCGAAAACCGAGGATGACGCCCGCCGACTGTATACGAAAGGCGCGGACTACGTCATCCTTGGACCGATCCTCTCGGCCGAGCGGCTCGCCGACTACGTGCGAGCGCTTCTCGAGGAGCCGGAGACCTTCGAGGAGGCGATCGATCGGGATACGGCGCTGCTTCGGGACGAGACGCCGTTTCCCGACGTCCACGATCGGATGGTTGGTGATCTCGATGATTGAGCGGCGACCCGACGTTCCCCGGAACGCATCCGTCGAGGGAGGTGAGACCGATGTCTGAGATGCTCACCGCGGTGGCGATCATCTTCCTCCTTGCCGGTCCGTTCCTCGTCTTCGCCAACCAGTACGACCTTCCGGTCCCGCCGCTTCTCATCCTCGCCGGCGTGTTGGCGGGGTTCTTTATCGAGGAGGCGATCGCCCTCGAACTCGCACAGTTCGGGATCGCGCTTTTGCTGTTCACCTTCGGCGTCGGCATCCAGACCACCTCGATCGAGTCGGTGATCGCCGACAGCGAGGCCGCCGCGTTCGCACAGATCCTCGTTATCGGAGGGCTCGGTGCCGGGTTCGGGCTCATCGTGGGGCTTCCACCGGGCGAGACGATCTTCCTTGGCGTCGCCGTAGCCCTCTCTTCGACCATCGTCGCGACATCGCATATGCAGTCGGAGATCCGACGAAACCTCATCTACGGACGGCTCGGTGAGTCGATCCAGTTCGTCCAGGACCTCTTCGCCGTCGTGTTCATCCTCGTCGTTACGGCCGGGGTGGTAGAACTCGACCCGATCGTCTTACAGATCGGCTATGGGGTTTGTTTCTTCATCGCGGCGGTGCTCGTCAACCGATATCTCTTCGATGCGGTCGGTCGGTTCGCCGGGGGGTCCGACGAGCTGCTTATCATCGGGGTGGTCTCGCTGCTCGTCCTCTTCATCGGTGCCGCCGCAGCCGTCGGCGTGCCGGTCGTCGTCGGAGCGTTCGCGGCCGGGCTCGCGGTTCGTCACGACCGGACGGAGTACCTCGGGCTCTTCAACGGGTTGGAGGCGATCAAGGACTTCTTCGTCGCCATCTTCTTCGTCGTCGTCGGCGCGCTCGTCGTGCTTCCGTTCGTCGAGATCGGTACCGCTGACTCGATCGAGAAGCTGGTGTTGGTCGCCGGGCTCGTGGTGTTGACGGTGCTCGTCAAGCCCGCGGTGACGACTGCCATCCTGATCTACCGCGGCTACGAGTCGCGGGCGGCGACCTTGACGGGGCTGAACACGGATCAGATCAGCGAGTTCTCGCTGGTTATCGCTATCGAGGCGCTGTTGATCGGAATGCTTACGCAGGCGGTCTTCGACGCCATCGTCCTCGCGGCCGCGGTGACGATGATCACCTCGACGGTGACCCAGCGGTACAACGAGCGGATCTATCGGGGGCTTGCGACCCGTGGGATCGTCTCCGGCCGCCACGACAAGATCGACGAACAAAGCGAGGTGCCCGCGGACATCACCGACCACGTGATCGTTCTCGGCTACAGTGAAACTGGCAGACGGATCGTCGAGACGCTTGAAGACCTCGAGCAATCGTACGTCGTCATCGAGACCGATCCCGATCTGCACGAGGCGGTCCGGATCGATTGTGAGTCGTACGTCCTGGCCGACGCGATGGAGCCGTATACCTGGGAGAAGGCGCGTGCGGAGGAGGCGCGGGCCGTGGTCTCGGTGACCGTCTCGCCGGTCGTCTCCCGTCGCGTTCTCGATCTCGGCCTCGACGCGACGATCGTTCTCCGTGCGGAGACCGAACGCGAGGCGCTGGATCTCTTGGATCTGGGTTCGACCTACGTCGCGGTGCCGGACCTCCTCGCCGGCGAGGAGTTGATCGTCCGGCTGGAGGCGGTCCTTTCGGGCGAGACGACGGCGGACGGGTTGCGGTCGGCGGGACAAGCGGAGCTGGAGAACGGGTTCGATCGGGCCGATTGACGCCGCCTGAACGGTCATTCGCATGGCGCCGCCGGGACGATCGATTGACTGCGGAGCCGCTGGGTTTATAATCCGTGCAGCGAATACGTGTGCTAACAATGGCCATCGATCCAAGCTTCGAGCAGAACCGGGAGAAGGTCGACGAGGAGCACGGCGTCGCGGTGTGGGGCCCGGTCGACCCGCCGGAGAACCTCGGCATTCGCGGAACACACGTCGCGGTCGATTTCGACATCTGTCTCGCCGACGGGGCCTGTTTGGAGGACTGTCCCGTGGACGTCTTCGAGTGGGTCGACACCCCGGGACATCCCGAATCGGAGATCAAAGCGAACCCGACCAACGAGGACCAGTGTATCGACTGCATGCTGTGTGTCGACGTCTGTCCAGTCGACGCGATCGACGTCGACCCCGGCCGCGCCGGTCGGATCTGAGCGGATCGAGCCTATCGATCCTCGCGTTCCCGTTTTCTTCGACCCACCATCCGACCGTCACGGCAGTGTTCGGCTAACCGTACCCTGCATAAACATCTATTAGGAACCGTGATCATCCATGAATGTGAGGAGATAGCTATGAACACGCTCGTACTGACCAAAGGCGTTCCCGACTTCCGGGAGGGCAAGGTCTCATTCGATGAGGACGGCCACCTGGAACGGGGGAAGACACCGACGGTGATGAATCCGAACGACAAGGTCGCACTGCAGGCAGCCCTTCAGGAAAAGGTCCGTCACGGCGGGACCGTCTCGCTCATGAGCATGGGTCCGCCGGGCTATAAGGAGGTGTTACAGGAGGGGATGCGTGACGTGTACGCCGATGACCTCTACTTATTGTCCGACCGTGAAATGGCCGCCGCCGACACGTGGGCGACCGCGATGACGGTGACGACGGGGATCGCCAACATGGAGGAAACGCCGGACCTCATCGTTGCGGGATTTAAAACCGCCGACGGGGAGACCGGCCACACCGGGCCACAGACCACGTGGTGTCACCACATGAACGACGACCTGCCGGATCGCTCGCTGCTCACGCACGTCGTCGCGCTCGATGTCGACCCCGAAGAAGGGCGACTCCGCGCAAAGCGACTCGTCTCCGGCGACGTCGACGAGATCGAGACCGTCGAGACGGATCTCCCGGCGTTCGTCGTGATGGATCCGGAGTTCGAGCCGAGCTATCGGAAGGCCGACCACCGGCTCCGGTATAAGGACCTCCGCGAGGAGACGAAAGCACGCGCCGAAACGTTCGAGGATCACCTCACCGTGTGGAACCACGAGGACCTCAACCTCGATCCGGACTTCATCGGGCTCGACGGGTCGCCGACGATCGTCGCCGGCGTCGACCCGATCCCGAAGGGACCGGCCGAGCGGGAGGCGACGCCGGTCTCCCCTGATGATGAGGAGGCGATGAACGAGGTACTCGGGGAGTTCACGCCGTTTGCAGGGGGTGACTGATCATGGTGGAGATCGACCCCACCGAACACGAGATCGCCGAACTCGGCCCGAAGGTAAACGGGATCGACGACGTCGAGGAGCTCCGTGAGATGCTGGAGCTGGAGACGGGCGGCGAGGACCGCGCCCCGGTGAAGACGCTTATCAACAGCCGGATCGAGAAGTTGGAGGCCGACGGCGAGGAGATCGATCCCGAGACGGTCGACCTCGCGGAGCTCTCCATCGCGGACGTCGCCAACATGGTTCGCGACGTCGACGACGGCGACGTCCTCCGCGATCTGCTGGAGCGTGAAAAGGCGGGTGAGGACCGTTCGGGGGCGATCACCCAGATCGAAAACCGTATCGAGTCGGTGGAGGGAACCGATGAGGGCGACGGGGAAGCCGTCGAGTACGTCCCGCCCGAGGAGAAGCACCCGGACCTCGACCATCCGACCGCGGACAAACAGTACGTCGAGGGCGTCTCGGGTGAGACCTATCGCGACATGTGGGTGTACTGTGAAACCCAACAGGGGGAGCTGATCGAGGTCTCAAAGGAGATGCTCGGCCGCGCCCGCGAGATGATGGACGAGTACAACAGCGAGGATGGCTACGGGGGCGACGAGGAGGGGAACCCCGAGGACGTCGTCGCCGTGCTCATCGGGGATGGCGTGGGCGAACTGGCCGAGGAGGCGATCGCCTACGGGGCCGACCGGGTGGTCTACCACGACGATCCACGACTGGAGCGCTTCCGGCATAAACCGTACACGGAGCTGTACGTCCACATGTGCCGGGATTTCGAGGCGGCGTGGCGCGACTACCATGAGCCGCGATACAACGTCTTCCCGGCGACCAACAACGGCCGGGACCTCTCCGCGCTCGTGCAGGGCGAACTCGACTCGGGGCTCGCGTCCGACTGTTCGGACCTCTACATCGATGACGCGATGATCTCCAACCCGGCGAAGACCGGCAAGCCGGGCGACAGCGTGGAGTTCGAACGGGTCCTCCACATGCCCCGGCCGGACTTCTCCGGGTTCGAATACTCAACCATCCTCTGTATCGACAAGCCCCATCGCGACTTCCACCCACAGGGTGCGAGCGTGATCCCCGGCGCGTTCGAGGCGCCCGAGCCGGATCCCGAACGCGAGGGCGAGATCGTCGAACACGACATCGACCTTCCCGACGAGTGGTTCCAGGTGGAGATCGTCGACCACGACACGCTGGATTCGGGTGTCGACCTCACGGGCCGGGAGGTGATCGTCGCGCTCGGCCGCGGCATCGGAACGGATCCGACGCGGGGGATCGAACTCGGCGTCGAACTCGTCGACGCGTTCGACGACGCCGACCTCGGCCTGTCGCGCGGAGTTATCACCGCGTCGTACGCCTTCGACGGCCACGTGGCGGACTACATCACCGAGGAACGGCAGATCGGCGAATCCGGACAGGCCGTCGAACCCGATGTATACATCGCCGCCGGCATCTCCGGCGCGGTCCAACACAAGGTCGGCATGGACGAGTCCGAGGTGATCATCGCGATCAACGACGACCCGGACGCCGACATTCGGGACTTCTCCGATTACTACATCGAGGGTGACCTCTTCGAGGTGCTTCCGAAGCTGACGGCGGCCGTCGAACAGGGTGGGTCGATCGAGGCGGTGACGGGGGCGAGCGATGACTGACGAACACGAACACTACGAGGCGGTCGTCGTCGGGGCGGGTCCCGGCGGCGCGGCGGCGGCTGCAGCATTGGCACGGCAGGGCGTCGAGACGCTCGTGTTGGAGCGTGGGGTCGACGCCGGCTCGAAAAACGTCTCCGGCGGGCTCATCTACGCGGAGGAGTCGGCCCCCTACACGATCGACGACCTCTTTCCGGCGATCCGCGAGGAGGCGACCGAGCGGCCGATCGACGAGTACCTGATCCACAACATCGCCGGCGACAAGGTGAAGACGTTCGATCTGGACCGGATCCACCACCACGACACCGACTGGTGTGATGCGGTGCTCCGGCGGCGGATGGATTCGTGGCTCGCCGAGCGCGTTCATGAACTCACCCGTGAGACGGGCGGCGGGCTCTTGACGGAGGTACGGGTCAACGGCCTGTTGCGCGAGGACGGCGAGATCGTCGGCGTCACCTGCGACGAGCTCGATCCGATCAAAGCGGACCTGATCGTCGCCGCAGATGGGGTCAACTCCGAACTGGCGCGGGATGCGGGATTGATGAACTGGGATGAACCCGAGGACTGGTTCCAGGGCGTAAAGGCGGTCGTGGAGATGGAACCGGAGGTCATCGACGAGCGGTTCGGACTCGACGGCGAGCCGGGAGCCGCCCACCTGTTCTCGGGCGACCTCTTCGAGGGCGTCCGCGGCGGCGGATTCCTCTACACCAACACCGACTCGCTGTCGATCGGCACGGTGTTCCATCTCGATTCGCTGGCGGCCGAGCGGGCGGAGCCCCACGAGCTGTTGAACGCGCTTCTCACCCATCCGTTGCTCGATCAGTGGCTTCAGGGGGAGTACGAGGAGCGTGAATACTCCGCGAAGCTGGTCCCGGACTCGAAGAAGGTCGCGCATCCCTCACCGCATCGCGGACGGCTGCTGCTCGTCGGCGACGCGGCCGGACAGATGCAGGCACAAGGACCGATCATCAAAGGAATGAATCACGCCGTCACGGCCGGCGGCCTTGCCGCCGAGGCGTATGCGGACGCGAAGACGCGAGGCGACCCGACGAAAGCCGGGGAGCTGTATGAACGGAAACTTAACTCGGAGGGGGTGATGGACCAGCTCCGTCCGACCCGCTATCGCGCAACCCGATCCATCGCCGAGAGCGACGTGGTGACCGGCGTCGGCAGTACGCTCATCAACTCACCTGTCGGAGCGCTGGGGATGAAAGCGCTCGGCGGTGCCGCCGAACGGGCGTTCAACTCGCCGTTCCTGTTGGGGATGGTCCCGGACAGCAGCATCTCCTATGTGGAGATCCCGATCCGGATCGCCGAGGTGCTCGGCGAGCCCATCGAGGGCGAGGGAGACACCATCGAGCCGCCGAAACTCGCCGACCGGATCGGTGATCTCACCTACGACGTCGGCGACCCGCATATCGAACTGCTTGACGACAGCTACGCCGCGAGCGGGACCGCGGTCACCGCCTGTCCAGTCAGCGCGGAGGGGTTCGGTGGCGGCTGTTACCGCGATGAACGGGTGCAGACGAACGGCGAGGAGAAACACCTGGTCAGCCTCGACACCCAGCCCTGTATCGAGTGTGGCACCTGCGCCGTCGTCGCAGACACCGACTGGGATCACCCAAGTGGCGGCAAAGGTGTCGAGTACAAACAGGGGTGAGCTTCCGTGACCGGACGTGATGTCGCGGCTGATCGACACGGGTCGGCGTCGGCGTTTGCCGACCGCATCGCGTCCCTCGCGGCACAGGCGGCTGCCACCCGCGACCGGTTCGATCCGAGCGAACTGGACGGGAAAGACGGCGAGGAGACCGAACTCGCCGGTTCGTCCGTCACCGATCATGAGGAGGCGGCGCTCGTCGCCGCCCGTGACGGTCTTGGCCCCGTCGTGGGGCTGTACGTCGAGGCGCGGACCGCGGCCGACCCCGTCCGGTTTTCCGCGACGGAGATGCAGCGTCTCCATGCCGCCACGAACGACTGGCTCGCCGTGTATGCCCGGTGTCATGGCGTCGAGGCGGACCCCGATGTGACGGTTCGGGAGGCGGCGGAGGCGCTCGTCGCCACCCACGATATCACCGACGTCGCCGCGTTGTTGACGGGACTTCACCGTCGATAGCTCGGATCCGTGAGTGACAGAACTCGCGGAACACGTTCCGTCCGAGCCGATCGCTAGCGTGCACGTCGACGTGCGGAGATCGCTGTGAAGTCGGACCGGTCGGCACCAAACGGCTCCCTGAACGGATCTACTCGACAATAAACGCCGAGAGGCGAGTATGAACGGTCTCCGCGATCCTCCGATGGACGTTCACACCCATGGGCTCAAATCGCCCGTGAATCTATGAAACCTATGGCGACCGACAACGCGCTAACACAGACGCTATTGATAGTGATCGCCGCGATCGTCTTCTTGCCAGTGCTCATGATGGCAGTCGCGATGCCGATAATGGGACTGTGGGGAGGTGGTCACATGTGGAACGGAACCGGTGTCTCCTGGATGTGGGCCCTGCTGTCCATCGTGCCGCTGCTTTTGATCCTCGGCGTTGGCTATCTGTTATATCGTGGCGTTCGTGGATCGGAAACCAACCGACCGGATCCGGCGCTCGAAGCGTTGCGAGCGGCATATGCCCGTGGAGACCTCACCGACGAGGAGTTCGAGACGCGTCGAGAGCGATTGACCCGTGAGT
Source organism: Halorubrum vacuolatum (assembly GCF_900188065.1). Lineage (GTDB taxonomy): Archaea > Halobacteriota > Halobacteria > Halobacteriales > Haloferacaceae > Halorubrum > Halorubrum vacuolatum. Next base: position 20,244 of record NZ_FZNQ01000012.1, on the reverse strand, counting down.
GACCGATACAGCCCTGTTGTGTCCGCAGGGACTATCGATCACCGACGAACTGAGATGTGAGTCAACTGATGGGGAAAACAACGGGGTTTTCTATTCAACGACGGGGGAAGTGACCAACTCCGACAGCGTCTCGATCTCGATTCGTCGCTTTCGTGTCCCATTTCGTGGTAGTTCATCGGTCCCGATCTCACCGCTGTCGAGTGCGGCCGGCATCTTCGGATTCGCCCGTGTACGCTGCTATCCGCAGCAACGTCCCCCATGCGGTTCGGTCCGGTCTTTCGAAACCGATCTATCCTGAACAATACTTAAGTATGGATGCGAGGTACGGAGTAGCATGGAACTCACCCAGCGCGTCTCGATCGAGAACCGGGATCGCAAGGACATTTACGCGTACATCGAGCGGCGGGGCTCCGTATCCGCCGACCAGGTGTGTCGGGAACTCGGTTTCGACGAGCACGCGTTCGGCCACCATCTCGCGGTGTTGCGGCGCGATGGCTACGTCCGTCGGGTCGGCGACGACCTGGAGATCGCCTTCGATACCGACAACGGCGTCACCCACGAAGGCGCCGATACGCGCTATACGATCCGGACCGCCCGACAGGCCGACCTCGGCGGCCTCATCGGCGTGCTCCGGCAGGTCGCCGAGGATGGCTCATACATCGAAGCCGAGACGGTCGCCGACCTGCTCGATTTCGAGGAGGCGCTCAACCGTCACAACGAGGTGAGTTCGCGAATGTTCTTCGTCGCGACCGTCGAGGATCAGGTGGTCGGATGGGTCCATCTCGACCTTCCGGAGGCGGATAAACTGAAACACACCGCCCGCCTCACGGTCGGGGTAATGGAGGAATATCGCGGGCAGGGTATCGGCGAAAAGCTCCTCGAGAAGGGTTCCTCCTGGGCACGAGAGATCGGATTCGAGAAACTCTATAACAGCATTCCTGCCACCAACGAGGGGGCGATGGCGTTTCTCGAATCACACGGGTGGTACGAGGAAGCCGTCCGCCGGGACCACTACCGGATCGACGGGGAGTACGTCGATGAGGTGATGATGGCCGTCGATCTGCGCTAGCGTTGACCCGACGAGCGGCGATGTGACCGACGTGTCCGGAAGCTTTGTGCGGTGATCGATCCGATTGGGATTCCGTGTCCCAGCGCGTATCGTCCGATTCGACCGATAGAGTGACGACGATTGATCGCGTTTTCGCTCACACCCACCGATCCGTCGCACGCGCAGCTACCCATGTCAATTACAGCCACGATCCACATCGAACACGAACGGCTCGCCCTCGTCCCGACGCTTCGAAGCCTCGGTGATGTCACAATCCGTGTCATTCCACAGGGGACCACCGACCCCGGATCCGCCGTTTTCCCGTTCCTTGTCGAGTACGACGACCGGGAGACGATCGAGGATACGTTCGAGGCTGATCCGACAGTTGCGACCTACGAACTCGTCGACTGGACCGACCGGACCGGCATCTACTACATCGAACACACTCCCGAGACCGAACTCATCAGCACCATCGTCACCGACGAGAACGGGTTTTTAGCGCACACGGAGACGAAAGACCGCGGCTGGCTCGTCCGGTTGGTGCTGCCCGACCGCGTCGCGTTGAACTCGATCTGGGAATATGCGACCGAACGGGACATCTCGCTCGACATCATCAACGTGTACGGAAACGCCGACTCCGGCGGGGAGGAGTCGTACGGCTTGACCGACGAACAGCGGTTGGCGCTTCAGGTGGCGTATGATAACGGCTACTTCAGCGAGCCCAGGGAGATGTCGCTGAACGACGTCGCAGAGCAGATGGATCTCTCCTCGACGGCGGTGAGCGGCCGGCTCCGGCGTGGCATCCGCAACCTGATCGCCGCGACGATCGACGACGCCAACGACTGATGATGCGGTTCCCCCGTAGCCCTTCGGGGGGTGTTATAAACACCGCCAGTAAGCAACGGTCCGTTTTATGTGTATTTGTACTCGTTGATCATAGGCATGACCGGGAACCAAGAGCATCCCAATTATCCCAGTGTTGATCAATCGGATCGGACGGTACCGCGGAACCTTCGCCAGACGGGCGACCCCGGCATCGAGATGTTGGTCTCGACGCGGGTTCGAAAGTCGCCGTTTTTCCACAAGTCCTTCGTCGAGAACGGCGCGTGGCGGTGTACCGTGTATAACCGACTGTATCACCCACGAGGGCTCGTCGAGCCCGAGGACGGCGGAGCGATGGCCGAGTACGAGGCGCTGACCGAGAGCGTCACGCTCTGGGATGTCGCCGTCGAGCGCCAGATCCGTGTCAAGGGCCCCGACGCGGAGGCGTTGACCAACTACGTCGTCACCCGAGACGTGACCGGTATGGACCCGATGGACGGGAAGTACGTCATCCTCTGTAACGAGGAGGGCGGCGTGCTGAACGACCCCGTCCTGCTCCGTCCCGAGGAGGACGAGTTCTGGTTCTCGATCTCGGACTCGACGCTGATGCAGTGGCTGCAGGGCGTCAACGTCGGTGAGAACTTCGACGTGGAGATCGACGAGATCGACGTCGCGCCGATGCAGATCCAGGGACCGCTCTCGGAGGACGTCATGGTCGACGTCGTTGGCGAGGAGGTCAGTGAGATCCCCTACTATGGGCTCATGGACGCCGAAATCGACGGCTGCTCGGTGCTGATCAGCCAGACCGGCTTCTCAGGCGAGAAAGGCTTCGAGATCTACGTCCGGGACGCCTCGAAGAACGCCGAGCGCGTCTGGGACCCCGTCATGGAGTCAGTCAGAGAGCACGGCGGCCGCCAGATCGCTCCCGGTCACCACCGACGGATCGCCGCCGGTATCATGTCCTGGGGACAGGACCTCGATCACGAGACGTCGCCCTTCCAGGTCAACCTGGGCTATCACGTTCCCGACGACAAGGAGGCCGACTACATCGGCAAGGAGGCGCTCGAAGCACAGAAAGCGCAGATCGAAAACGGGGAGTATCCGTTCAATCTCAAGCTCATCGGCTTAAAAATGGCCGGCGAGCCGATCCGCGATTACGCACCCGACTTCTGGCTCATCTCCGACCCCGAAACCGGCGAGGAGTGCGGCTACCTCACCTCGCCGTGGTGGAACCCGGATCTCGAGACCAACATCGGGATGGGCTTCGTGCCGGCCGAGAAGATCCAGGAAGTCACCGACACGCCGCTCAACGACGACATCTACGCCGAGGAGCTCGACCTCGAGTTCGAAGTGCACCTGCCGGACGAGTACGCCGACGAGCCCGGTGAACCCGTGTTCGCGACGGCCGCGAAGGTTCCGTTCAAGGAGTCCGTCAACCCGAGCGCACGGGAGCTAGCCAAGCTCAACGCGCGGAAGGAAGCACAGCAGAACGACTGATACCGGTCGGTTCGGGGCGTCTCGATTTTTTCGTGGACGATTTGACGAGGTTCGACCGTCGTTATGAGTCGATGGGGTGGCGGCTCACGCGAGCCGTCCACGACGCCACGATTCGGTGTCCGGCGTCTGGTTGAACGTGTAGATGTGGACCCCACGGATATTATATGTCTCGTCTCCGACATGCGGCGAGAGGCCGTCGATCAGGTCGTCGGGTTTATATCTTCCACGCGATCCGACGAGTTGCTTGACGAATCCGAGGATGCCGGTCGTCTTGCGGAGGAATTTGACCGAATCGCCGACGCCGACTTTCTGTGAGATCTGGAGCAGTCGCTGGTAGTTCATCACGCCGGGAATGCCGATCTCAACGGGGAGGTCGATCCCCCGATCCCGGATCGTCTCTATCCATTCAAGCACCGTATTCGGGTCATAACAGAGCTGGGTGACGATGTAGGTGGCGTACGGTGCCTTTCGCTCCATCGACGCGGCGAGTTCCTCGTCGTCGATAAAGGCGTGCCCCTCGGGATAGCCGGTGATACCGACCTCCGGGAACGAGTACGGCAGGTCCTCAAGCGCCACGAGCATGTCGTACGCCGATTCGAACTCGCCGGCGGGTTCCTCGCGGTCGCCGCCGGGCACGAAGATATCGGTCACGCCGGCGGCCTCCAAGCGCTCGGCGATCTCCTCGAGCTGATCGGTATCCTCCACGTAGCGGGCGGCGATGTGTGGAACGACATCGTATCCCAACTCTTTGGCCAACTCGGTCTTTTCGACCGTCCGCTCGATCCCGAGCTGTGGCGAGGTCGTGATCGCGATGGTGGCGTTCTCCGGGAGGTGTTCGATCTCCTCGTCGAAGCTTTTGAACGGCATCAGTTCGAACCGCGCGCTCGTCAGCAGGGTTTGAACCCCGTGAACGTCCGTCGCCGCACTCGTTCCCGTTGCCATAACTTACAGAGTAAACGGTTTCCGGATACTTTTATACACGGGTGAAATGGAAAACCCGTTTAAATAGGTGGGCGGCTCACGCCTCGTTCGCCCGACAGCGGTTGATCCGCCCGGCGACCGTTTCGTAGTTGATCGGCTCCTCGGGTGCCTTCGAGAGCGGTCGTGAAACCAGGTCCAACAGGTCGAGATCGGCGAGGAGGTCACGTGTTTGTTTACGGTCGAGGTCGAGGCGACGAGTCGCCTCGTGGACGGTCATCGATTCGATCACGGCGTCGACGACGTCCTCCATTTCGAGCCCATCGGGAAGGTCGACGTGATCGGCGAGGGATCGGTCATCGAGCGTCTCGTCGGCCGTGAACGGGGCGTCCCGCTGGGTGGCGGAGGATCGATCCGTCGGTTTCTCGGACGGTTCCTCGGCTGTCCCCGCGGAGGGTTGTTCAGGCGTCTCTTCGGAGGACTGGTCGGGTGTCTCCGCGGATGGCTGCTCCGGGCCCTCGTTCTCGGACGATGTGGATCCGGATGACGTATCGTAGGTATTTGGCTCATGGATGTCCGCTTGGATCATGTATCGGCGCACCGTTTCGGAGGAGACGTCCATGTCGATCCGCCGGCTCATCTGTGTGAAGCTATCACAGAGCTCATAGAGCCGCTGGAGGTAGTCGGTGTCCTCATACGGCGGAACCGACTCGTCACGGGTAGCCGCGAGCGTATCATCGATCACATCGCGTGTTTCAGTCGAGGGATCGGCGTCTCCCCCGTCGGTCTCGACCGTGGAGTCCACCTCGTTGGCGGCCGGTTCACCCGCGGACCGGTTCCGTCCCTCGTCTTCGAGGGTTCCGATCCGCCCGTCGTCTTCGCCCGCTTCTGCCCATCCGTCGCCCTCTGCTGACGGCTCGCCACCGGTGGACGTCGTCTCATCCCGTTCATTCGAGGGGCTCGCCGCCGAGGCCGCGACGGGCTGATCCCCCGGTTCGACGAGACACTCGACGCGCAGACGCACCTCGTCGTCCTCGACATCGACAGTCGTGTCTACGGACGAAAACGTCGCCCCCTCGAGCGTCGGCGGCTCGTCGAGCGAGGTGAGCTCGTATTCGATGTGTACGTTACCGTCGTCGGTTATCGACGCCCCCATCGGGGTGAGTCCCTGCCGACCCTCACTTCCGAGAAACGTCGATATCGGGACGTCGATCGCGACGGACAGTTTGTCCCCGTTCGGATCGGCGGGCATCGCGGTGACCTGCGTGATCGATCCCCCGTGTGATTCGTAGTGATCGACGATCTGTGAGAGGGCGTCGAAGGCGGTGCCAAGTCCCATATCAATGATCGTTACTGACACCTTGTGCCACATAGTAGTTCATCGGGAATAACAAACCCATTCAAATACTCACGTCTGATTCGGGAGCGACGGGGATTCCCGGCTGACGTGCGGAATCGGGGCTCCGACTCGACGAACTGAGGGACTGACCTGACGGACAAACGAACGATGGAGGATCCGTCACGAGCGTCTGACTCGACCTATCACTTGTTCAAAAGGACGAACTGATGATCGATGGAGACGATAGCTATTTTCCGAGCCATCGCTACTGTCTATCCAGTACCATGGACACGACTGACAGCGTGCCGAAAGAGGCCGACACCGTCATCGTCGGCGCCGGTATCGTCGGCTGTAACATCGCGTATCAGTTGACGAAATTGGGCCGATCCGACGTGGTCGTCGTCGACCAGGGGCCGATGCCGACGACGGGCGGATCCTCGACGCATGCGCCGGGTATCATGTTTCAGACCGCGGAACCGAAGGTCCTCGGCCAGTTTGCCGACTACAGCCGGCGGCTCTACTCAGAGCTCGAGGGCGCCGACGGCACGCAGGCGTACAACGAGGTGGGTGGGATCGAAGTCGCCAGAAGCGAAGAACGGATGGACTTCCTCCAACGTCGGGTCGAACACGCGAAGGCGTGGGGGATCGAGGACCCACAGCTGCTCACCCCCGAGGAGGTCACCGAACACCTGCCGCTTGTCGACCCGGATCGGATCCTCGGCGGCTACTACTCGCCGACCGACGGACAGGTCTCCGGCGTCGTGGCCTGTGACGCGCTCGCACGGGAGGCGATGGACCGTGGCGCACGGTTCGTCCCGCACACCCGAACCGAGGACGTCGAGATCGATGACGGGGCGGTCACCGCTGTCGTGACCGAGAACGGAACGATCGAGTGTAACGAGGTCGTCATCGCGACGAACATCTGGGCGCGACAGCTCGGCGACCGGCTCGGGGTCCACCTCCCGGTCGCGCCGGTCGAACACCAGTATACGATGACCGAGTCGCTGGAGGAGTTAGCCGAGGGCGCCGTCGACATCACCGACCATCCGCTCTTTGAGAACTACGAGAACGTCTCCGGGGAGAAGGCCAAGCGACTGCTCGTCGGCCCGGATCGGCCGATCCTCCGCGATCAGGACAACGCGATGTACTACCGGACCCACGGGGACGCCTACGGCATCGGATCGTACAACCACGAACCGATCGTCCCGAACCCGAAGGACCTCGGTCGGAACGATCCGGACGGCGAGCAGGGGTCGGTCCACGAGTTCACCGAGTACCACATGGAGAACGCGACCCATCCCGACCGTCCCGACAAGGCGCCTCGGCAGGCGAGCGACGAGCTGATCCCGGCGACCGCCGGCAAGGAGCTCGAACACAAATACAACGGGATGTTCGCGGAGTCTCCGAACGGACTTCCCGTAATGGGCCCAGTGCAGGAATACGACGGCCTGTGGACGGCGGCGGCCATCTGGGTCACCCACGCAGGTGGCGCGGGGAAAGCCCTCGCGGAGTGGATGGAGAACGGCGTCCCCCGACTCGACACCGGCCCGATCGACCTCGCCCACTGCGACGTCAATCGGTTCGACGAGCACGAGGGAAGCTGGGATTTCACCCACGACATCGGCGGCGAGGAGTATCGTATCGTCTACAACATCATGCACCCGAAGTGGGTCTGGACGGACCACCAGCGTGACATCCGGCGGACGCCGATGTATCACACCCACAAAGAGTACGACGCGGAGCTGTGGGCCGAGGCCGGCTGGGAGGAGCCACACTGGTTCGAGTCGAACGCGGACTTAGTCGCCGAATACGCCGACCGGATCCCGACGCGTGAGGGATGGGAGGCGAAATACTGGTCGCCGATCGAGGGCGCGGAGGCGCTTCACGTCCGCGAGAAGGTCGGCCTCCACGACATGACTTCGTTCAACAAGATGGAGGTCGTCGGGGGCGACGCCGACGAGTTCATCCAGTATCTCTGTACGAACGACATGGACCTCGCCGTCGGCGACGTGAAATACACGCTCATGTGTAACGAGGGTGGCGGCGTCAGAGCGGACATCACGGTCACGCGGACGGGCCCGGATCGATATCTGCTGTTGACCACCGGGCGTGAGGTCGGCAACAACCACGTCGCGTGGGTGCGTGAGCAGGCACCCGAGGGCGTCGTGGTGAACGACGTCACCTCGAGTCTCGCGGCGATGGTCTGTACCGGTCCGGACGCCCGGAAGGTCCTGAGCGAGGTGACCGACGCCGACCTCTCCGATGAGGCGTTCCCCTTCTTCACGAGCCAACGGCTCTTCGTGAAGAACATCCCCGTCACGGCGCTTCGGGTGTCGTATGCCGGCGAGCTCGGCTGGGAGCTGTACACCCCGTCGGAGTATGGCGAGCGGCTCTGGGAGCACCTCCTCGATGCCGGTGAGGCGTACGATCTCCGACCGTACGGGAACGGCGCGCTCGACTCGCTGCGCATTGAAAAGGGATTCCGACTGTGGGGTGAAGACCTCCACACCGAGCACAACCCCTACGAGGCGGGGCTCGGCTGGGCGGTCGACCTCGATACCGACTTCATCGGCAAGGAGGCCGTCGCCGCGGCCGCCGCTGGCGACGATATCAAACACAAGGTAGCCTGCCTCACGCTGGACGACCCCGAAGCGGTCATCCTCAACCATCGGCCCGTCCTCGACGGCGACGAGACGATCGGCTACGTCCACAGCGCCGAATACGGCTATACGGCGGGTGCCTGTATCGCGTACACGTATCTCCCACCGGAGTACGCCGAGCCGGGCACGGAGGTTGAGGTCCTCTACGAGGGTGAGCGCTACGCCGCGACCGTCAGGGAGGAACCGCTCGTTCCCTGATCGGCTATTCGTCTCGTTCGTCCCTGATCGGCTACGCGTCGCCGCTGGCTCCGGCGCCGACGTCCGGATCGGGATCTGTCTGGCTCGCAACGGGCTGTGTTGCCGTCGCCATTCATATACGATTTCAGTTATGTTGTGGTTCGGTGGGGGATCACCCGCGATAGGCGACGAACCGGCGGCATTCTACTATCCGGTATACGCGGTCGATTTGGGCGCTCTCAATGGTATGTGTCTGCGGGGAGAACTGCGGCCGACCGTGTATTTAATATCATGACAGTATGGAGTGAGTCCATGGGCTCAGAGAGTCTACCGTCACGGGCTGATACGGTTATCATCGGGGCCGGCGCGGTCGGCTGTAGCGTCGCGTACCATCTAAGCGAACTCGGTGCGGAGGACATCGTCGTTATCGATCAGGGACCGCTACCGGTCACCGGCGGATCGTCGGTCCACGCGCCGGGAATCATGTTCCAGACGTCGCCGTCGAAGATCCAGACGAAGACGGCCTACTACACGAGCCGGCTCCTCTCGGAGGCCGGCGTCTATCATGAGGTGGGTGGGATCGAGGTCGCCCGCAGCGAGGAGCGGATGGACTTCCTCAGGCGGCGGGTCGAATGGGCGACCGCGTACGGCCTTCCGGAGCCGCAACTGCTTTCGCCCGAAGAGGTCGTCGAACACCTGCCGCTCGTGGATGAATCGCAGATCCTCGGCGGCTACTACTCGCCGACGGACGGCCGGGTCGACGGCATCGCGGCGCTCCAGTGGTACATGGAACACGCCGACGCGGCGTTCCATGGAAACACCGAGGTGACGGATCTCGATGTCGAAGGCGGGGAAATCAACGGGGTGGTCACCGACCGTGGCCGGATCGACTGTGAGCGGTGTGTCATGGCGACGAACAACTGGGGCTATCAGACCGGTCAGCTGGCGGGGATCGATCTCCCGATCGCGCCGGTCGAACACCAGTACGTCGTCACCGAACCGCTGGCAGAGCTCGCCGATGCGGGAAGCTCCGTCGGGGAGAACACGACCGGCCTGGAGGTACCGGGCGATCGGGCCATCCAGGAGTACATGAGCGAAGCCCCGCATCAGCCCGTCGGTCGCGACCAGGACAACTCGCTGTACTTCCGGACCCACGGCGACGCGATCGGGTTGGGCTCGTACAACCACGAGACGCTCTCGGTGGACCCCGACGCGATGGGGAAAAACAGCGAGGACCGACAGGCGTCCGTCCGCGGGTTCACACCGGAACACTGGCACAAACCGACCCACCGAGGCCGAGAGAAGTCGCCGAAACAGGCCTTCGACGAACTCCTTCCGGCGACCGCGGACGCGGAATACGAGGCCACCGAGAACGGCATCTTCGTCTTCACGCCGGACGGAATGCCCGCGATCGGCGAAACACGGGCGGTGGACGGTCTGTGGTCCGCGCTCGCCATCTGGTGGACCCACTCCGGTGGCTACGGTCGGATCCTCGCGGAGTGGATGGAAAACGGCGTCCCGAGGCTCCCGTCCGGCCCGGTCGACACCGGCGGCATCCACGTTCGTCGATTCGAGCCGCACGCCGGCGAGAAGGGGTACTTCGTCGACCGCGGGGCGAAACGATACGAGCAGGTCTACAGCATCGTTGAGCCGCGCTGGCAGCCGTCCTCCCATCGGGGACTTCGGACCAGCCCGTTCTATGAAAAACAGCGGGAGCTCGGCGCGGAGTTTTACCAGAGCGGCGGCTGGGAGTCGCCGCAGTGGTACGAGTCGAACGCGGACCTCGTATCCCGATACGAGGGGATGATCCCCGAACAGGACGGCTGGCAGGGGATCAACCGCTCGCCGATCGAGGGCGCCGAACACCTTCACACCCGCGAGCACGTCTCGATGTTCGATATGACCTCGTTCTCCTCGATCAGCGTGACCGGCGCGGGAAGCACCGACTTTTTACAGCGGGTCTGTAGCAACGACATCGACGTCGACGTCGGGCGGGTCCGCTACTCGCTGTTGTTGGACGAAGGGGGCGGCATCCTCGCCGACGTGACGGTCGTCCGTCTCGCCGAGGAGGAGTATATGGTCACCACCGGCGGCGGCAACTCGCCGGGGATCCACGGCGGCTGGCTGGAGGAGCACGCACCGGAGACGGTCTCGGTGCACGTGGAGGAGGGAGCGAAATCGACCATCGGCCTCTGGGGGCCGAAGTCCCGGCTGCTCTTACAGCGGTGTACCGACGCGGACGTGAGCAACGAGGGGTTCCCCTACTTCCGGGCGAAACGGATGTACGTCGGCGAGGTGCCGGTGATCGCGCTCCGTGTCTCATACGTCGGCGAACTCGGCTGGGAGCTATGGGCACCGGCGGAGTACGGCCGTCGTCTCTGGGAGACGCTCTGGGAGGCCGGAGATGACCTCGACGTCCGCCCGATGGGCGGCGGTGCGCTGAGTTCGATGCGGTTGGAGAAGGGGTATCGACTCTGGGGGGCGGACATCGACACCGACGCGAATCCCTTCGAGGCGGGGCTCCCCTTCGCGGTGGATATGGATACCGACTTCATCGGCAAGGAGGCACTGGAGGCCGCACGGGCGGACGGGATCGAAAACCGGATCACGCCGATCACCGTGGACGACTCGACGGACATCCTGCTCACCGGCCGTCCCGTTTGCGATGGCGAGGAGACGCTGGGATACGTCCAAGCCGCAAACTACGGCTACAGCATCGGGGAGTCCATCGCCTACACCTACGTGCCGAGTGAGTACGCCGAAGCCGGAACCAGCCTTCAGGTGCATTGTGAAGGCGAGGTATACGACGCGACGGTTCGTGACGAGCCGCTTTTCGACCCGGGACGAAACAAACTCATTCGATAAGGCGGCGGCGCTCGGGGGTGAATCGCCGCGATGGGCGCTCCACATTCTATCATATTTCGTCCAGATTGGGGGAACGAGCGGACACGAGCGCCCGGTCGGCGAACACATCCTTTATATATGCTATCAGATGGGAGAACATTATTAGTGGGTCCTGCGGAATATCCGCTCAGATGGTTTCAGAAGACAGCAATCAGGAGCCCTTTCCGACGGACTACGATATCGCACAGTCAGCGGAGATGGAGCCGATCTGGGAGCTCGTCGAGCCGTGGGGGCTCGGCTTGGAGGACCTCCAGTACTTCGGCGAGTACACCGCGAAAGTAAAACATCACGCCATCGAGCGTCTCCGGGAGGAGTCCACGGAGAAATCGCAGAACTTGGTGTTGGTGACCGGGATGACCCCGACGCCGAAAGGCGAGGGGAAGACCGTCACCACGGTCGGGCTCGGTCAGACGCTCAACCACATCGGGAAAGAGACGATGATCGCCATCCGGGAGCCGTCGCTCGGGCCCGTCTTCGGCGTGAAAGGCGGCGCGGCCGGTGGCGGCAAGTCACAGGTGCTCCCGATGGAGGACATCAACCTCCATTTCACCGGGGACATCCACGCCTTGACGGCCGCACACAACCTGATCGCGGCGATGCTCGATGCGAAGATCTCGCAGGGTAACGAGCTCGATATCGACGTGACGAACGTCGCGTGGCCGCGGGCGATCGACATGAACGACCGGGCGCTCCGTCAGACCGTCGTCGGTCTCGGCGGCAAGACCGGCGGGACCCCCCGTGAGGACAGCTTCCTACTCACCGCCGCCTCGGAGCTGATGGCGGTGCTCTGTCTCGCGAGCGACCTGGCGGATCTAAAGGAACGCATCGGCCGGATCATCGTCGCCTACGACGAGGACGGGAACGCGGTGACCGTGGACGACATCGAGGCCACCGGCCCCGCGACGATGCTCCTCCGCGATGCGATCAAACCGAACGTCGTGCAGACGATAGAGGGGACGCCTGCGTTCGTTCACGGCGGCCCGTTCGCGAACATCGCGCACGGGACGAACTCGCTCATCGCCGATAAGACCGCCTTCGGCATGGGCGAGTATCTCGTCACCGAGGCCGGCTTCGGTTCCGACCTCGGCGCGGAGAAGTTCATGAACGTCGTCTGCCGGATGGGTGAAATGACGCCGAACGCCGTCGTGCTCGTCGCCTCGATTCGCGCGCTTAAATACCACGGGTTGGATCAGTGGCCGGTCGACTACGACGCCATCGACGACGCCGGAGTCGACGCCGTCGAGGCCGGCTTTTCGAACCTCGATAAGCACGTCCGAAACTTACAGAAGTTCGGCGTCCCGGTCGTCGTCTCGATCAACCGGTTCCCCGAGGACACCGACGAGGAGGTGCAGGCAGTACTCGACCACTGTACAAACGAGTTGGGCATCCGCGCGGCCGAGTCGAACGTCTTCTTGGAGGGAAGCGAAGGCGGCGTCGACCTCGCGGAGAACGTCGTGGACGCGGTCGAAGAGAGCGACGAGGAGGCCTTCGAGCCGCTGTACGATCTCGAAGCGCCCATCGACGAGAAGATCCGGACGATCGCCACGGAGATCTACGGCGCCGACGACGTGAAATTCACCGGGAAGGCGCTCAGTGATATCGAACAGATGAACGACCTCGGCTTCGACGACTACCCGGTCATCATGTCGAAGACGTTCCACTCGCTGAGCGACGATGCGAGCCTCAAGGGCGCTCCCGAGGGGTGGGAGCTCGAGATCAGCGAGATCTATCCCTCGGCCGGGGCCGGCTTCCTCGTCGCGCTGACCGCGGACGCGTTGACGATGCCGGGGCTGCCGGCGAGACCCGCCGCCGCCGACATGGACATCGACGCGGACGGAAACATCACCGGGCTCTTTTAAATACGGCTCTATCCGGAGCCGTTAGGAATCGGTCGCTATTCGACGACGGCGATCGCTTCGATCTCGACGGCGGCTCCCTTCGGAACGGCAGCCACCTCGATGGCGCTTCGAGCGGGCGGCTCCGACTCGAAGAACTCGCTGTAGGCCTCGTTGAACGCCTCGAAGTCGTCGATATCGTCCAGGTAGACCGTCGTTTTGAGGACGTCCGTAAGCGAGAGCCCCTCGGCGGCAAGGATCGCCTCGACGTTGGAGAGACACTGTCGTGTCTGTTCGGCGACAGGGCGGTCATCGAGGAGCTCACCATCGACCGTGAGCGGCAGCTGCCCGGCGGTGATGAGCAGTTCCCCGTTCGTCGTCGCTTGGCTGTACGCGCCGACCGCAGCCGGTGCATCATCGGTGCTAATAGTGCGTTTCACACCGGAGGTCGTGAGGGGACCATGATAAAGGTTGGTAGGTGTCATGACAGCGGCTGTCGATAGAGATCGTTCATTAAATTCATAGAGTAATAAGCGAAATTTTAAACCGTTCCGGCACCGAGGTACATATATGAGCCAAGCAAAACACACGACCCGATCAGCCGTTGAAGACCGCCAAGACACCGAGTTCTACCTCCCCGGGGCGTCGACGGGTATCGTCGCTCGCATCGAGAAGCTGTTCAACCGCCGTTCCGAGGAATAAGCGGCCGTCACGACAGGTAGCGCGTTTTCGGCCGACTGTTTTCAAACCGGCTTGATCCCCCGAGACCCGCCGATGGTTCACGAGTGACGCGGTCTCCCTTCGAACGCACCCTGCCCAGCACTCCGCGAGCGACGCGGAACCGTTTCGATCGACAATATCTGACAGCCTATCGAGTTGTTATGTAATGCGGCTCCCTCGCGGCTCGAAAAACGCCATATGCAGTGCATTATTACTGGATGCACACGAATCCATCCGCAGTACCCGGCCCCGAGCCGACTGGCGTACGGACCCACCGGGTTGCCCGACTGATCGAAAATGAGCATGAATACACAAGCCGATTTAGGAACCGGAGCAGGTGGACCAGTATGACACGGATCATCGACGGAAACGAGGTTGCCGACGGGATCACTGCGGCGCTTGAGGACTCCATCGAGGAACTCAAATCCGCGGGCGTGACGCCCTCGCTGGCGACCGTGTTGATGAGCGATGACGGGGCGAGCGAGACGTACGTCTCGATGAAACAACGGACCTGTGAGGAGCTCGGGATCGACGGGATCCATCACCAACTGGATGCGTCCGCGCCGGCCGAGGAACTCTTCGACGTCGTGGACGAACTGAACGCGGATCCGGACGTCAACGGGATCCTCGTGCAGATGCCCGTTCCGGATCACGTCGACAACGCCGCAGTCCTCCGTCGTATCGAGCCCATGAAGGACGTCGATGGCTTCCACCCCGAGAACGTCGGCCGGCTCGTCGCCGGCGATCCCCGATTTAAACCCTGTACACCCCACGGCGTGCAGAAACTCCTGGAGGCGGCCGACGTCGAGACCGAAGGGGCAGAGGCCGTCGTCGTCGGTCGATCGGACATCGTCGGCAAACCGATGGCGAACCTCCTGATCCAGAAGGCCCCCGGTGGAAACGCGACGACGACGGTCTGTCACTCGCGGACCAAGGACCTCGCCGAGAAGACCCGCGAGGCCGATATCGTCATCGCCGCGGCCGGCTATCCCGAACTCATCGACGGATCGATGATCGGCGAGGGGGCGGTGGTGATCGACGTCGGCGTCAACCGCGTCGAGGCCGATACGGAGAAGGGGTACAAGCTGGTCGGGGACGTCGACTTCGAGAGCGCGAAACCGGTCGCCGGCGCGATCACCCCCGTTCCCGGCGGCGTCGGACCGATGACGATCGCGATGTTGATGTACAACACGGTGAAGGCCGCGAGCATACAGTCGGGGGTCGACGTCGAACTCCCATGAGCGGTGACGCCCTCCCCGTCACGTACGCCGACATCGAGCGGGCACAGCGACGGCTCGACGATCCGTCGGTCGTCAAGCGAACGCCGATCGAACGCAGCACCTCCCTCGAAGCGATGACCGGGGCCGAGGAGGTCGTTCTCAAGTTGGAACACCTCCAGTGGACGGGATCGTTCAAAACCCGTGGCGCGTACAACAAGATCACTCGCTGTGTCGAGGACGGCATCGACCGTGTCGTCGCCGCCAGCGCCGGAAACCACGCACAGGGGGTCGCGCTCGCGGCGACGAAACGCGGGGTGGAGTCGACCATCGTGATGCCGACGAACGCCCCGCAAACGAAGATCGATGCGACCCGAGGCTACGGCGCGTCGGTCGAACTCGTCGGCAAGGACTTCCAGGCGGCCACGGCGTACGCGAAGGGACTGGCCGGAGAGACGGACGCGGAGTTCGTCCATGCCTTCGACGATCCGGATATCATCGCCGGCCAAGGGACGCTGGGTGTCGAGATGGCCGAGCAGTTTCCCGAGGTGGAGACCGTCGTCGTGCCCATCGGCGGCGGTGGATTGATAAGCGGCATCGCCACGGCGTTCGCCGAGCACAACCCGGATGCGCGGATCGTCGGCGTGCAGGCGTCAGGTGCTGAGACCGTCCCGGACAGCCTCGACAAGGGGATCCCACAGACGCTCGATTCGGTGGATACGATCGCCGACGGGATCGCGACCGGCGGGATCTCCGATCGCACGCTCACGATCATCGATCGGCATGTCGACGAGGTCGTCACGGTCACCAACAGCGAGATCGCCTCGGCGATCCTGGTGCTGCTTGAGCGGTCAAAACAGCTGGCAGAGGGGGCGGGCGCGGCCGCCGTTGCGGCGATCCGCAGCGACGCACTCGACGTCGAAGGAGAACGCGTGATGCCGCTACTGTGTGGCGGAAATTTGGACATGACGATGCTTCGAGCGGTGCTCATTCACGCGCTCACGCAACGACAACAGATCCTCCGGCTCCGGGTGCATATCGACGATCAACCGGGGAAGATGTCCGAGCTGTCGGGTATCATCGCCGAACACGAGGCGAACATTCAGACCGTGCGTCACGATCGGGCCTTGGAGGACCTCGACGTCGGCGAGGCGTATCTCATCTTCCAGATCGAAACGAGCGGGATCGAACACACCCGCAACATCGTCGAGTCGATCCACGAACACGGCTATGAGGCGGAGGTGGTGAACCGCGCGAGCGCCTCGACACGGTCCGCGTGAGCGTCGTCATCGGGGAGCGACCCACATTCCGAGGCTATTCCGTCCGACAAGGGGATTGATCGTCGACGGGCCAGTCACGGAATATCGAAGGAAGTGTGGGCTCGTTCTCGATTACGACTCGGCGTAACAGAAAAATTGCCTTACAAGCGGCCATCACTCCGCCCGATCACCGGCCATCCGTTCGATGATGGCATCCCGTGCTTGCTCGGCACACGACCGTTTCGCTCGCTGGAAATAGAGCGTGTTCTCGTCGACGGGATGCGTAAAGAACCCACCCGCATCCGGTTCGACGCCATGCTGGTGGATCTGGATGTGACCGGTAATAATACCGGACGTGTGCGTGACATCGTATATCTCATTCATTTCGATCCGCTTGTTTTCGTAGTTCGAACCCTTCGCGCGTTCGATCGTGAGATAGGTATCGTACACCGAGATCGATCCGTTCTGGAACTGACACTCGACGATCGACTCTCCAGACGGTGTATCAGTGGAGTTGCTCATCTCTCGTGCTACCGACAGCTACGGAACGACAACGTATAACATCCGATGGAAGCCACGACCGATACGGCACGAGCGCATCGTCACGCCGGCAGCAGTGACTGCGTCGTGTTCGTTGCTCCCTTGACAGCCAGTACAGAGCGGACCGACTTTTAAATAGGATGAGCGATAATCTGGTGAAGACAACAATGTACAATAAAATCCTCGTTGCGGTCGATGGCAGTTCGATCTCGGATGCGGCCGTCGAACACACCCTCGACCTCGCGGAGCTGACCGGCGCTGAAGTACACGCACTGTACGTCGTCGAAACGAAGGCGTCGTACATCATCACCGTCGATTTAACCGACGAAGAACTGGACGAATACAATCAGTACGGAGAAGAACTGGTGACGGAGGTCGTAAAAAAGGCCACGGAACGAGGGATTTCCAAGGCAAAAGGGGCAGTGAAGCGTGGCAAAGCCGGGCCTGAAATCGTCGAGTATGCCGACGAAAAGGGCATCGACGCAATCGTCATCGGAAAGCAAGGACACGGTGCGATCAACAAACTCGTCGGTAGCACCGCTGACAAGGTGCTCCAACTGAGCGATATCCCAGTCACCATCGTGCGGTAAGAGTGATTAATCCATTCAGCGGCGGGTTACCACACTGTAAACGGTGTGGCTACGAGTTGGAAGGCGATGAAGAGGCCTGTCCCAAATGTCAGTTCAACCCAAAATCGACGGGTTTACGCGTTGCGATGGGGCTGTTCATGATCGTCGTGCTAGCGATGTCTGTGACGATAGTAGCTGGACAGTTATGGCCGACACTCGGGCGGGCAATGATCGCGGTTTCCGGAGTGGCGTTCGTCCTTTCAGTAGTCGTCTTTTTTATTTCGTTCCTCGTGACGCCCTACCGGTTCGGATCGGTGTTCCGGCGCCTCTGAGACGGATCGCTGTATCCGTTTGTTAACCGGTCCAATCGCCACCGGTTCTCGATCGGGCCGGTACGGACATAACGCACGCCGTCCGAATCGAAGTGAAAAAGACCGAATAGGTCGTTCGTGAGCGAGCGGCCGACCGGATTAGTCGTCGGTCTCGCTCACGGTCGATCCGTCGTCGGTCCGACTGACTTCGGTGATGACCTGTCCACGGTCGGATTCGACCACGATATCACCGCTATCGACCATTTCGTCGATCCGCTCTTGGAACCGATCGGAGTTGAGAATCCGATACTCCTTCCGCAGTCCTTGGTAGACCGAGAACATCATGAAGATCAGGATGAACGCGAACGGCAAGCCAGTCACGATTGCCGCCGCCTGCAGTCCTGCAAGCGCGTCCGCACCGGCCGCAAGCAGAATCGCAATCGCGACGGCCCCCTCGGCCACTGCCCAGAAGACACGACCGGTGGCGCCGGTCGTGTGTTTCCCGCCCGTACTCAGGTGTTCGAGGACGAGCGATCCCGAGTCAGTGGACGTGACGAAGAACGTCGTCACGAGGATGATCGCGAGGATCGAAAGGATCTCCGTCCCCGGTAATTCGTTGAACATGGCGAACATCGCGGTGTCCTCTGCGAACGCGAGCGCCCAGATCTCTTCGCTGATCGGGCCGGCCCAGAGCTCTTCCCACGCACCGGTCAGTTCACCATCTGCGTCGTAGAACTCGCCGACACCGCCAAGGGTGCCGACCGTCTCACCGCCCCGTTCCATCGAAAGGGCCGAACCGCCCATCGCTCCGAACCATGCGAACGAGAACATCACCGGGATCAGCATCACGCCGCCGATGAACTCGCGGATCGTTCGGCCTTTCGAAATGCGGGCGATAAACATCCCGACGAACGGCGACCAGGATATCCACCACGCCCAGTAGAACACCGTCCAATCGACGAGGAACGCATCGCCTGCACCTGCATAGGATGGAGAGCCGCTGAACGCGTCGCCCTGCCCGGCGAAGAACGACAGCTCGAAGAAGTTCCCCAGATACGCACCGATTCCCTGGGGAATCATTCCGAGGATAGTCAACGTGGGACCGAGGACGAACACGGCCCCAAGAAGCAACAGCATCAACGACAGGTTCAGGTTACTCAGGCGCCGGATACCCTTTTCGAGACCGAGGTAGACCGAACCCGTTGCAAGGAGCGTTATGAACAGGACGATACCGACCTGAACACCTCCACTAAACGGTACTGCGGGGAAGAACCCGATGGATCCACCCAGGAATTCGAGCCCACGGTTGATCTGTAAGGCCCCGAGTCCGAGTGACGTCACCAGCCCGAACAGGGTCGCAAAGATGGTCAGGATGTCAATGATGTGTCCCGGCCATCCGTAGATCCGTTCACCAAGGACCGGCCAGAACACGGACCGGAACGTCAGGGGTAACCCACGGTTATACGAGAAGAAGCCCAACCCGAGTGCAACGAGGGCGTAGATGGCCCACGGATGGAAGCCCCAGTGGAACAGCGAGACTGCAAGCGCAACGTCGACCGCGCCCTCCGAACCACCGGTTGCACCGAGGTGTGGATCGTAGAAGTGGAACACCGGCTCGGCGACGCCGAAGAACATCAGCCCGATGCCCATACCGGCGCTGAACAGCATTGCGATCCAGGAGATGTCGCTGAACTCCTGTTCGCCGTCGACACCGCCGAGACGGATCGATCCGTACTTGCTTATCGCGAGCCCGACCATGAACACGATGAAGGCGTTGGCTGCCAGGATGAACAGCCAATCGAACATCTCAGACACCCACTCCCTGGCGTCGCCGTAAGCGGTTCCGGCCTGATCCGGAAATGCCAGTGACAGGACGATAAAGAGCAGTATCAACCCACTGGCGATGAAAAACACCGGCGGGTTGATGTCGAAGCCGAACTTCTGTATGTTGTTACCTCCCGCTTCGTGATCGGTGTCCGCGTGGAAGAGTTCTGCCTGTATTCCACCGTCTTTATCTGTCATTGTGCTCCACCCGTTTTGCTCCAATTCCGTGTGACGTGTACATGTTTGAGTCTCGTTTTTGGTTGGATTGCCCTGTGCTCTTCGAGTATGTGCTATTGGTTAGCGTTCCTCCCGATAGATCATGACACGTTGTATTGACTTTATCGGTATTTCGGGTAACAGCTTCGCCGACGCCGCCGCTTTAGTATATATTCCTGGATTCCCTCATAATTTAAGATAATTGGCAGAATGTGTTTGGTTTCGTTTCGATCACAAACAACGAGGATCCCACAAAGCGGACAACGGGGATCCCTAATACGGTCACCCACACAGGCGGTGTTCAGATAAGGATGAAGAGTGAGGCGGTGCGTTTTCAAAGTGATCTATGCCCGAAAACGACCGCCTCAACGGCTGTTTGAACGAGATT
>NZ_FZNQ01000062.1 GCF_900188065.1 Halorubrum vacuolatum | reverse complement strand
TCGGTACTTCCCGAACGAGCCGAGAGAGTGCTGTCTGAACGCTACAAAATAGTCACTTTCTGTATGATTAGACGATCAATCTCAGCTACTACCGCGGAGTAGGTCGAAGCAGTTCCAATACACCGCTCCGAACAGACGAGATCAACCGGGTTTCGACGGTATCTGACGAAAGCTGTCGCTTACCGCCCAACGGACAGGCCGTGGGCTGACCCCGGTCAGCCCGCGGCCAGTACCTGTGACGCTGGTACACCGACCTCGTTCGCTTTGATCTTCCACTGCCGACGCAACTGCTCTTCAAGCTCATGACGAATCCAATCACAGAACGTCTTGAACGTGAACTCCTCGGGCAGGTCGCGCCCGCCCCGCCGTGGGCGGGCGACGACCGCCCACCGTAAAACGAGCCATAGATTCTCCAGCAGTGCTGCAACCAACATGATCGCAAATCGCACGACGGGATCACGTGTCGTCGTGATCCCGCGTGCTTGTCGCAGCAACCGGTAGCTCGTTTCGATGCCTGACCGCTTTCTGTAGAGCCGTTCGACCTGCTTTGCTGATCGATCAGTAACGCCGCAGGCGACGTAACCACGAACCACCTCACCGCTCTTGCCTCGATCTCCTGCGTGATAGGAGACAGCGACCGCGAGCGGGAAGCGCAGTTCCCGCTCGCTGTCCTTGTACATGCGGTAGGTCGTCATGTACGACTTGTGCGTGTCGAGTTTGTCCTTCATCCGCTCGCCCTTCTTGGGCACGTGAACGACCGTTGGGGCGATCTCACGAGCGCGGCGGACGACGCGCTCGTTGTAGAAGCCGCTGTCGGCAAGCAGAAGGTCGATCTCGAAGGGGTAGTTCTCGACGCGGGCGAGCACGCGCTCGACCGCGTCGGCCTCGTCTTCGTCGTTGCGGACGTACGTCATCGCCAACGTCACGGGCTTCTCGTTGGAGACGACGTAGGCGGTACAGTAGCGATGGCAGGTCGTCGTCCCGTCTTTGGGAGCCATTGAGCAGAGTTCGCCTTCCTCGACGTAGTGCTCGCCATGATAGGGGTTGTCGATGAAGTCGATGGAGACGATTCTCGACCCTGACCGGTCGAGAATCGTCATGGCAAGGCGTCCAAGCAGAAGGTTGGCGACGAACTCAAGCCAGTCACGGTCAAGGGTGTGGAGCCACGTGAGAGTCGTGTCGTCACAGGGTGTTCCGTCGGTGTCTTTGCACGTTTCCCAGATTGAGGTCTGGTTGACACAGGCCAAGATGACGACGAGCCAGATGTCGCCGGGGTCGAGGGGGCTCCCCTCGACACCCGGCAACGGGAGCGGAGCAATGACTTCTTCCGCTACGTCTTTGACATCTGAGGCCGAAAGATACCCGTCTGGTTCAGGGATCTCAAACACATCCAGAACCAGACACTTTCTCGTGGTTAATTCGACGATTCAATCTGACCGATTACGTCATTCGTGAAGTACCGA
>NZ_FZNQ01000040.1 GCF_900188065.1 Halorubrum vacuolatum | reverse complement strand
TTCATCATCTCCAGTGTCATCTGTAGTTGTTTCTTCATCAGTCGAGTATTCGTCGGTAGTGCCGCCGTTTTCTGCGTCTCCACACCCTGCTAGGCCTACTGTTCCTGCTGCTCCAAGGCCTCTCATATATTGTCTTCTTGTCTGTGGTTTGTTTTGATCCATGGCGGAGATCTTCTTCTTAGTAGTATATGATTGGTTGAATTGTTATAACTTTGAGCCGGTAGCTACCGGTAAGAGGCCTATCCTGGTTACTCCCATGTTTCCGCTACTCTAATCAGGTCTTTGTGGAGTCGGTCTACGTTTACGGAGATGTCTGCGAGGTCACCTAGTGCGTCTGTAAGCTCTTCTTCGTTGTATGATCTTGGTACCTCGAAACGTGCTACAGCGTATGTATCTTCTTTTGACTCGACGTAGTGGCTTTCTGAGGTTGCAGCAATGCGGTTGTGGGCTCCAGCTAGACTGGAGGAGAAATCGCTTTCACTGTTCTCCAGATCTGCATCTAATGGCTGCTCCAATACTGCGGTACTGAGAGGTGTGTCTTGATTTAATCGGGCATGGAGTACCGCTCCGGTTTCTGAATGTTTCGCTCTGTAAGTAGTACCCATATCTACAGCGTCCTGAGCTATTGCTTGTCTGTCACGGTCCATAGGGTAATCTATGTTCCATGATCCGTGTTTTTCAACTAATTCTAAGAACTCTTCGTACTCTTCAACACCAGTCATAATACCACTCATTAATAACAAATTTTAAATAATTATCTTGGCCGAACCATTCAAATCTCCTTATCATACCTGTAGACCTGTAAAGCCGAAATAACAGAAACTACCGGGGAAACAGCGGCAACAGAAAACAATAGAATTCTCACCGGAAATACATTCGCGGCCAACTATACAATTAAAGAAAAAACGGCGTCAAAACCCTCGAATTAGTCGAATATTTTACAAATACGCGCCACCAGGCCAATATGCAGCCGATAACCAGGCCTGAACAATTCCCACTACTACAGTCCACCGCAGATGAGCTCGACTGCGAAACTCCGGAGAGCTTCGAACCACTTCTAGGCCTGCTTGATTCACTGGTAGAACTCGCGTTTCTAGGCGGTATCCTTCTCGGCACTCTCGGCTTTCTGGTCGCAGCGTTGTTCCTGATGCTCCCCGGACAAGACAATTCCCGTCGAGGTAAACTGGTTGCGAAAAACGTGTTCATCGGAGCAGTTCTCTTGCTCTCAGCACAGCTCATCGTCGACTTCCTCGTTTCCCAACTGGGGGCCACGCTATGCACGTAGACGCGCACACGCACATCTCCGTATTCCTCGGAATACTGCTAGCAACAGGGACCGTCTCAGCACAAGAAGACGATGAAGACGGTTCGATCATCGACCTAAGCCCATTAACAGACACAATAGACGACTTGATCGAGGCCTTTGACGAATTCACCGGTGACTGGGATCAAACCCTGACTGAAGTCCTGTTGGACGTCTTATTCCATCCCTTCCGTTCGCTCGCTGAAGTCCTGCTAAACGTCGTGGCAAAACTGCTGACCACGACACCTACAGTCAATCCCAACCCCGCAGTCGAAGAAATACATAGCCAGGTCCTGATACTGGTGATCCTGCTCTCCTCACTTGCGTTCATGGCCGCAGGCCTACTCTACATGATCGGCCCAGTCCTCGGAATCACCTACAGCCAAGTCCGACTCATCCTACCGCGAATCCTGATAGCACTGGTCTTTTCATTCATCTCCCTACCAGTACTCCAGCTCACCGTCGACCTCACCGACGCACTCGTATACGCATTCACACCCCAACTATTCGAACAGTCCTTCTCCCAACTGATAGGCCTCAGCACAGGCCTCGTCCTAGCCTGGGTGATCCAGTCACTTCTCCTGGTCGCGGTCGCCGCACTTATGATCATCAGAATGGTCTACATCATGTTCGTAGCCGCGATCTCGCCCTTACTAGCCCTAACTTGGAGCCTTCCACGAATCCGGAGATACGCAGACACGTTCATCGCCGGATACTTCGCCGCACTAATGATAGCACCGCTCAACCTCCTCGTCCTCCAGTTCTGCCTCGCATTACTAGACGGAAACGGCACCACCGTCATCCAATCCACATCAAACTGGATCCTCGGAGTCGCATCACTCACCCTCCTACTCCTCGTCCCATACCAAGTCTGGACAGCCTCACAAACCATCGTCGGCAAAGCCACCAAGACCGCCTCAAAAACAGTAAACAAAAACCAAAACAACCAGACCCAGAACTTCGACCTCTCCGAAGACGAACAGAACAGACTCCAATCCTACCGCCGCCGCAAACAAGCCGAAAAACTGGGTGGCGGGAAATGAGGCCTCGAATCCAGTTCCCCGGCAAAGTCGAAGACGTCCAACTCCAGTTCTTCGGCCGCTTCACCTGGAAAGACATACTCCGCATCACAGCCCCAAGCCTCTTACTCTACGCCTTCAGTGACGGCCTCCTACCCCCGGTAATCGGCCTGCTAATCGGATTTGCAGTATACAGCATCAGGCCTTACGACCGGACAGTAGACCAGCTGATCTACCACTTCATCCGATTCACCGTGGAGGAGAAGCTATGACCTATGTTGACGGCGTCCAGGTCAGCCCAACCAATTTAGAGCTTATGACGGAGCAAGAAGCACGGGCCGTCCAGCAGACCTACAAACAGTTGTTGGACCAACTCGACTACCCAGTAACGGTTTACTCCGTTCAGTCAGAGCTCGATCTCTTCCCCTATGCCGAGTACCTCAAAAACCGGTTCTCAGTACATCGGGAACTGTGGGAAGACTACCTCAGATACTGTAGCCGTGTCCAAACCGGAAACATCCACGGAACCGACCACTACATCCTGACACAGGTCAGCAACAGCCAACCAGTACTCGGATTCCTCAACGACCATGAAGAGGACCTAGAAGCCGAAGCCAAGAGACGGGTCAACCAGATAGCCGACGCGCTCAACACCTCGAACCTCTCCGCCCAACAAATCACCGAAAACCAGCTAGAGAAGTTGAAAACACGGTACCTCGGAGAACACGGCTACCGATACCTCAAAACCGGGAACGGCTACAGACGGTTCCTTACCATCACCGAATACCCATCCAACCTCGACCTGGCATGGCCGCTCGATCTGCTCCGAATCAGCGGACAAGTCGACGTAGTCCAAAGGATCCAGCCAAAAGACGCCGGAGAAACACGGAGCCAGTTAAATAAAGCGAAAGAGCGGTTGAACGCCGAGATTAACTCCCGGATAAGCGGAGGCTTCGTCGACACCAACAAACTAGAATCAAAACTCGCCTCAACAGAAGGAATGCTGGACAGCCTAGCCCAGCGAAACCAGCGGCCATACGACTACCAAGTCACCCTTTCCATCCACGGAGAAACCCGGGAACAATGCGACCAGGCCTTCCAGAAGCTACAGTCACGGCTCAAAATGATAGGGATCCAGGCCTCAGAGCCTGTTCTCCAAATCGACCAAGCCAGCAAAACGTGTACACCAACCCGTTCAAACCTGCTTAGTGAAACCCTCCTCCTACTGAGCAACGCGGTCTCCGCTGGCTTCCCCTTCGCCACCCGCACCATAGACCAGGCCTCAGGAGTAATCTACGGAGAGGACCAGTTCGACGGCACACCCATACTCCAAGACCGGTTCCAGTGGCACGCACCCCACCTCGCACGGTTCGGATCAACCGGCTCAGGGAAAACCTACCACACCAAGATCGAACTCCTCCGAACCCGGCTCACAAATCCCGGAGCACAGATCATACTCATCGACCCGAAAAACGAATACCACCAACTCACGAAAAAACTCGGAGGCACCACCTACAACGTCAACGACAGGCCCGCCCAACTCGACAAAGTCTCTTGCTTCCAAGTACCCAGCAGAGGCCAAACCCGGTACATCGACTCGATCATCGACTTGATCGAGCAGCTCTACCGACTCACCAGCCAAAACCAGGATAAGACGCTGGTAGTTGCCGATGAAGCCCACAACGTGTCAGGCGTGGGCCGAGGCCGAAAAATCCTGACACGCTGGGTCAGAGAAGCACGAGACACCAACACCGCAATCACGTTGGTCAGCCAGTCAGCCAGCGACTTCACCCAGTACGAAGAAGGCCAGACCCTTCTCGACCAGTGCCCCGGAAAAGTATTCTTCCGACACCAACGGGTCTCCGACGACATAATCGAATACTTCCAACTCTCCGAACAGGAGGTGATCGACCTCTACAACCTGAAAACAGGCACAGAATCACCGTACAGCGAAGCAGTCCTGAAAGTCAGCGGCAGACTCGACGCCAAGATCCGCGTCGAAGCAACACACAGCGAAAACCAACTCATCCAACAATGAAACGCGAACTCAAGTACGTCCACGTCAAGAAAACCGGTTCCAGTACCGAGATCAACATCCTTGAAAAAACGGAGGAAGACTTCGACTACAAACAGCTCGAAACCGAGTCCAATGCGGAAGGCCTGCTCGGAGAAATCCTGGAAGCACAGCAACTGATGCAGGCCTGCGGACAGCTCAGCGGAGAACTAGAAACCAGTGAAAAAGAGGAAGACCGCAGAGAGCAGCGGCTACCGGCAACTCCGCGATAAAGAATAGTTTAGACAGTGACTGGGCTTGGAAACCCTCCTGGGAATGTTACGGGGGTAACCATTCTCAAAACGGAGAGATCCCAGCCCTCTCACCACTCCATACAAAATACCAATGAACGACAAACCACGACAACCGGACGAGATAGAAGAAGCTCACATTATCACCGAGAGAATCATCGAACAACCCCAAGACGAAGAACAGGGACCGTCACTGTTCGAAGAGTACATCGTCAAAGGCGCAGCTTTCACGCTCGGAGCAGCAATGTTCCTCCTCGTTGCATTCGGAGTGATAGGGCTCATACTCGAAGGCGGAATCATCTCCACCATCTTCGGCATACTGCTAGGCCTGCTCATAATCGGCGGCATACTCGAATACATCGAAGAATGAGCCTGAAAGACCGGCTCCTACCGAGCCACACAGAACTCACAGAAAAACAAGTCGAACAGCTCCAGCACTCCGCAAAACCAGGATACACTATCGAGATCAAACCACCCAGAAACCACAACCAAGCCACAGTACCCCAGTTCATCAGAGCCATTCAAGAACTCCAAACACAGTGGCTAGGCCTCAAAAACACCTCTCCCACAACCTGCTACGAAATCAGGAGAACCCACCAAGATCTACAATTCCAGTTCACCGTTCCCACAAAAAGACTGGAACGGAAAATCCGGGCGCAACTCACCAACGCATTACCAGAAATACGGTTCGACACCGGAACCTCAGGCCTACCCGTAACAGAGGGCAGCACAGTCGGCGGAGGCCTACTCACCACGGGACAGCTCGACCACTATCCGTTGAAAACCGAGTTCAAAGAACCGCCTACGAACTCGATAGCAAAAGCACTGCACCGCCACTCAATGCGGGGAACCCAGGTAGTGATACAAATCCTGTTCCAACCCGCCGTCGGAAAGCCACTGAGAAACAAGTACTGGACCCGTCGAGCCTACCAACGAATAGGCTTCCTCCGAAAAGAGAAAGAGAAACTCTGGGGATCAAGACCCGCTACACCCCGCGAAAAACGCCAAGCCGACGCCATCGAGGACAAAGCCGGTAACAACCGTTTCCACACCTCAATCCGGTTCGCAGTCATCGGTGCCGGCGAACACACCAAAAGCCGGGTGAAAGAACTCTCCGGAGCCTTCAACGTCTACGAGAACCCGGAGACCGGCCAGTACTTCAACACCATTACGATCCAGCCGCTCCGAGAAAACCGGATCTTAGGCTTCGCCAACTCCATCGCCAGCAGACAGTTCGACAGCTGGACATCGACTTTCCAAACCACAGTAGAAGAACTAGCCGCGCTCACCGCCGTACCCAGCACCGCTCAAGAAAACATCCAGTACGCCCAGCCATGACAACACCTGAAGAAACCCAAACACTGATCCAGAGTACCGCCGACCTAAACACGACCTACCTCGGCAGCCGAAAATCCAACCTCGGCGTAGAGGAAAACATAGGCCTCAGCGATGAAAAACGTTTAACGCACGTCCTCAACGTCGGACCCACTGGCTACGGTAAAAGCCAGTTACTGACACACGTCGCACTCCAGGACGCCGAGAAAGACCACGGATTAGCAGTCATCAATCCGAAAGGCGATCTCATCGACGAGTTCCTCACCAAACTCCCAGAAGACCGGATCGACGACATCGTCTACATTAACCCGGCGAGAGACCCGGTTACACCGATCAACGTCCTCGAACCTCACGTCACCGAGGAAATGTTGGAGGCACAGCGAGAAAACCAGAAAGAGATCATCGTCTCCGACCTCATCGACTTATTCAAACGCCAAAGCGAGAACTGGGGCGACCAGTTCGGACGCGTACTCGAAACACTGCTACGCGCACACCTCGACCTCAACATCCAGAAAAACCAAGGAAACAGCCTGCTCGACGTCTTCCGATGCGTCGTCAACCAAGACCAGCTCACACAACTAATCGATGAGACCGACGACCAGATCATCCGAGAACAACTCGTCCGCGTCAAAGAAGACATGAGCTCGTATGAGATGGAACCCTTACAGCGCCGACTAAACGACTTCGTGATGAACCCCACCATTAGAAGAGTTATCGGCCCTGAACAGTCCGGAGTCAACTTTAGAGACGTCGTCGACGACAGCCAAATACTGCTCGTCGACATCCAGAAAGGCGAAGTCGGAGAAACAGTCTCACAACTCGTCGGATCCATCGTCACCACCAAAATCTGGGCCGCAGCACAGTCAAGAGTTACTCAACCCGTCGAACAACGAACACCCTTCTTCCTCTACGTCGACGAACTCCAGAACTTCGGCGGTGAAGGAAGCAACTTCACCAAAATACTAAGCGAAGCCAGAGAATACCGGCTCGGTTGCTGGCTCGCCACCCAATACCTCCAACAACTCGCAACAGACATGCGGAGAGCAGTCGTCAACAACTGCCGCACCAAAATCACATTCAACCCCTCCGGCAGCGAAAACGAAAACCAGATCGCCGGAATGTTCCAAGGCCTCACCAAAGAACAACTGAAGGCACTTGGGAAGTACCGGGCAGCAGTCCAGAAACCCAGCAAAAAAAGCCACAACAACGCAGTCTTATTCGACACCTACCCGCCCTGGAAACCCGAAGACACCGACGTCGACCAACTCAAAAAACAGGGAACAGCCACCACCTCGATTTCATCGGCGCAGGTCAAGGCCTCACAGAGTCTCGGAAAAGGCAACAACGCCGGCGGAGACAAACACCGCGAACTACTCGCACAAGCCAAGAAACAACTCGAAGAACGCGGATTCACAGTCAACCTACTCTACCAAGACACAGGCAATGAAAAACCGGACGGCCACGTACACCTACCAGACAACAGTATCGCACACCTCGAAGCCGAACATTCGACACTCTCCAAGCCCGTCAAAGTCCTAAACAACCTGGAAAGAGCCGCTGAAAAAGACCGAGAAGTCTTCTACATCGTCGAAAACGGAAAAGCAGCCAAGCTTCAGAACATCGTCGACGACCCGAAAAACCGTCGCGGCAACCAATACCAAGACGAAAACGGATCCTACACCTACTACACCGACGAAAACGGCGAACCCTACACCAACTTCGAAGAAGTAGAAGAAGCGGAATACCGAATAATCGAAATCAAAGAAGACGACCTAGAAATCCACGACAAAAAAATAGAGCCAGAATGCCCCGAACTCCACCACAACTCCAGTGAAGACCTACAGGCCTTCTGCCTCTACCGCGAAGAATCAGGGTTCTGCACCGAACTCGAAACACAATGCGTCCTCCTCCAACAAGAATGACCGACGACCTCCAACTACGGGACAAAGATCAAGCAGTCCTCCACGCCATCCAACAAGGCCACAACGACACCCAAAAAATCACCCAACACACCACCCTCGAAAACCACCACACCCGCTACAGCCTCAAAAAACTGGAGAACCAAGGCCTCATCACACTCAAAAAACCCGACGGCATGACAGAACGCATCATCAACGGACAAAAAAGAGTCTTCCAAACACCCTGGAAAGCACAACTCACCCAAAAAGGCCTCCAAACACTCAAACAAACCGACCCAGAAAAAATAGAGGCCCTCAAAAATATGAATCACAAAGAACTCGTCGAGAAAGTACACCAACTGGAAGCCGAAATAAAGACTCTCCAAGCCTCACTAGAGGCCTTTAGAAAACAAGTACAAGAACATCTATAAGCTACACATCGGTTTGATACGGCTCTTCCTTTGCTTCCTGAATCTCTTCATCCTTCTCAATCTCAGAACCGAATTAATTCATATTATGGTTCAGCTTTATAAATTTGTAGGTACAATGTATGTACAATGAGTGAGAAGGTCAACTTCCGGCTCCCCGAAAAACTGATCGAGAAAGCGGACGTAGCCGCCAAAATATCGCATAAAAACCGGACAGAAATAATCAAAGAGGCCCTCCAAGAATACCTCCAAGAGGTAGAAGACCAAGAAGAGTTCAAGGAAGCCGTCGTCGAGCTCTACCTAGAAGACGAGATCACCTTTGACATCTTAAAACAGTTTATCGGACGGCAAGACGCCGAAGCTGTGAAAGCATCGAAAACCTTACTGGATCAGGGAGAAGACCTGGCCGACGAACTCGCCCAATTATAACAGGCCTTTAACAGATGATTGTAGCGGATACCAGTGCGTTCATCACACTCGCCTCCACTGACGTTCTGGAACTTGTACTGGAAGAGTTCGACGTCCACACCTCAGAAACAGTTATTGAAGAACTGGAAGATACCGCAGAATACAACGATAGTCATGGAAAGGCCGCTGACCAGGTCTTGCAGTACCGAGACCGGTTCACGGTTCACGAAGCGTCTCAGACGGAGTTTCAATCTTCACGAATCGACCAAGGAGAGGGAAGCTGCGCCGAACTCGCCCGAAAACACAACGCTGACTTCCTGATCACCGACGACCTCCGAGCACTACCCGAACTACAGACACTCTCCAATACCAGAGTCGCAATCTCACCGATCGTCCTCAAAGCACTTGTCAAAAAGGATGTCCTCGACAAACAAGAGGCCTTAGAGAAAATTGAGGAAGCAGCCGAAAACCGCGACTGGCTCGAATCACCGATCTACAAAAGAGCCAAAAATCTGTTCTAACCCTATCTGACCTACCTGATTTATTTCTTGAGAGGGAACATCAGTTCTGTATGAGACAGTCACGGGGAACTCTTTTCTGCGATAAGCGGTTTAGCACGTTTCGGAGAAAGCAGTTAGAGAAGATGAAAGATGAGATTTCGAGTCTTTCTTCTGATGAGCTTCGGAAAAATAGTACGGATTCTCTCGCATTGATTTTCGCAGCTAAATATACTCCCTCTCAGATTGAGTTAGAGGAGCCGGTGAAAGGTGATGGCGGCGAAGTAGAGAAGGACGTTAGTGACCGTCAAGATATCCCAACATTTGGAAATGGGCCTACTTACGTGAATTATCACCGGCTTGAAGTCAAGCTCCCATTCAATGTCGACAGAGAACTGTTCCTCTGCCAGCCAGGCAGACACGATTATAACCCACCAGTTTATGATGAATTAAATCGCGGAGAAGTTGTCTACTATATCGATTATAGAACAAAGAACCGGGATCCAGGAGAGATCAAGGAAGAGATCGAAGGCGATCTTGACCGTTGGTTGGAGAAGGTTGAGAAGTACGTCGGAAATTTGAACAATAATATCGAGAGTATGCAGGAGAAGTTCCGGAGTGAGGCCCGAAAATCGATTGAACGACGTCGAGACGAAGTGAATACGAAGCAACAGTTGATGGAGGAGCTCGGTGTCGATACTGGGGGTTCAGATGAGTCAGGTTACGTAATCCCCGAAAAGAAACGGGAGATTCAGCTACCACAGTCGAGCGACGACAGCAATGAATCTGAGGTAATTCCCGATCAAACATTCGTGGAAACCCTAGAGATAATCGATGACTTGGGAATCAATATTGAACGCTCTGCGGAAAGAGTCCGAGATCTGGATGAGGAATCACTCCGAGACATCTTCCTCGCTGGAATCAACTCACACTACGCCGGAATAGCTACTGGTGAAAGCTTCAACCGCGGTGGAAAGACAGATATCTTGCTCCGCTACGATAACAAGAACCTCTTCGTGGCTGAATGTAAATTCTGGAAGGGCCAGTCACAGTACCATCCGTATTCGGATAAGCGAGAGAATCGCGTGACGTAGGGCTAATCGCCGAAACTATCACCGTAGGATGAGATGGGGAGGGTGGTATGCGCCTC
>NZ_FZNQ01000017.1 GCF_900188065.1 Halorubrum vacuolatum | reverse complement strand
CAGTTCCGTGAAATCGTCTTGATGTTCGCCATCACAAACATAGAATCACTGTGTGAGCCGCTCTAACCATGGCTCAGCATCTATTCAACAAAGCACGACATTCAACTCCTGTGCGAATCAATCATGTGCGGTAGCTTTATGTGTTTGGAAGGATCAGATAGTTTTGTGATTGGAGAAATAGACCACATAGAACTCGAGGTAAGCGATGCAGACGAAACGGCTGAGTTCCTCGAGAAGATAGGATACGAGCGCCTCCGTGAGACCGACCATCACGGTACTTCGTACGAATACGTGCCAAGTGATGGTAACGGTCCACTCTTCGAGATCCACACCGTCTCAGGTGAGGAAACACCTGGCATCAACCACATCGCGTTCTCTGTCGATAATATCGAGGAGATCACCGAAGAACTGGAAGAAGAAGGTGTTGATTCGCTGGTTGGCCCTTATCATGTAGAAAAAACTGGCCGAACGATCACGAATTTCCGTGATCCGGATGGTCACCGGTTCCAAATCGTTTCAGACGACGAGTAACTACACCACCCAGCGGCACCGAAGCGGATCAACCTTCATTACTTCATCACCCTTCGCAAAAACGATCGTGGCAATCAATCAACATTCAATCCATGGACCAAAGTAATACCCTACGGAAGACGATAGAAAATGACGGTGTAGTCTACGGAGCACGTTCTTCGACCTTCTCACCGACAGTCATAGAAGTATTCGGTGATTTGGGCGTAGACTTTGTATGGCTCGATTTTGAGCACATGGGACCAAGTCCCTATGATAGCCGTGTGTTCGAAGATCTCACCAGAGCCGCGGAAGCTGGAGGGACCGAGCTATTCGTTCGATTACCATCGGGCGATCCGCCGTTGATTAGAAAAGTGTTGGATGCAGGAGTTCGGAATCTGCTGATACCACGTGTCGACTCTGCTGCAGAGGTGCAGGAAGCAGTTGAGGCCACTCGGTTTATTTACAACGGACAACCTGGAGAACGGGGAAAGGCTAGTGGACGGTCAAGTAACTGGGGCCACGCAGACGCATATGTTGAAACCGAGGACAAAGAGGTCTGCCTCGGCGTAATGATCGAGAAGACTACTGCCGTCGAAGAGCTGCAGGAAATCCTCTCTGTACCAGAATTGGGATTCGTGTTTATTGGCCCATCGGATCTCTCAGTGCAGATGGGGCACCCCACGGATAAAACACATTCAACAGTCACCGACCAGATAGTAGAGATTGAGGAGGCGTGTGTCGATGCGGGTGTACCACTTGGTGGAATTCGAAACAGCGTCGACGAGATCTCAGAGGCTGAACGCAACGGATATCAAATCCTTAGGATAGGTGGAGATCTGAACTCGATTGTCTCGACTCTTGGGACCCGATTAGAGTCCATTCGAGAAGGAAACTAAGCATAGACTGCTTTTTTACGCTTACTTGGAGGCTACCTATATTTTGCAAGAAGTCGAATCTATTAGATATTCTATCTAGTGCTTTAAAATCCGAGTTTAAAATTATTTGAATTTATAATTTGTATATTTGTTTTCATATCTATTCAAACCCAATGTTCAAAATGTCCTACTTTCAAACCACGACGCAATAGTCGAAAACCGATTTCCATTGATCCGATCGAACAGCACGCAATATCAAGAGAAAATTAATTGCACTCGAGATCTTGACAGCGCCTGACAAATAATATTAATATCAATCTCTTGTTTAAGATCGACTTCGTTGTATATTATCGTGAATCTGGCAGATAGGGGCTCGGTGCGACAGTTGCCGTGATTTCTGTTTGTCTGTGGGGTTCAACAAGCGGATTCGATGACTCGCCGTTTTCCTCACCCCATACTAATGTAACTTCTGTCCCGGGTTCACTGTATTCGTCATCGATCGAACACAGGGAAATCATGTCTCTATTCTTGTACGAATATGCGAAGCTCTTCGAAATGCCCACCATTTCGTCGTCTTTGAGAACCATATCATGATGTCCACCCCAGCGATCTCGGGGAAGGTCGAAGGTCTTGTAGGGGAGTTCGTCCTCAAAGAGGGATGCGAAGAGATCCACGGTGTCTTTCTTGTCCCATACGAGTGTAACCCGCGTTCGCTGCTGATTCGCCATCTTTTCCTCGAGAGCTTCTCGTCCAATAAAGTCGTGATCAAAAGAGATCAGATGAGTGTAACCCAACTCAACTGGGCTAACATAATAGTCTTCAATATTGTCAGAGGTAAAACTCCCGGCAACAGAATAGGTACCCTCGTACCCATCGCCGTCGAGCCATTCGCGGTACTCCTTCATTTCGTCGTTCGTATAGACCGCTGGAACGTTCGTCGTAACCCATCCCAGCTCGACACTGAGTGGTTCGTACGCGCGCGTTCCAAGTTTCTTGATCCCGTACTCCTGTCCTGCTTCAAGAATCACATCCTTGACTTCTTCTCCGAATTTAAATGGGGCCTGGAGTTCGAATCCTACTTCACCAGCCATCCCATGTCGAAGCGCTCGGACTTCGTGACCGGCGATGGTCACCCAATCGAAATTGAAAAACGGTACATCGGGGATCGGTCCCTCGATAACCTCTTCCATTACGTCGAGCGCATTTGGACCCTGCACTTGGTATGTGAAGAAGTGTGGATCGTCAGGGCTTTTTGAAGATTTCGGATAAATGGTCTGAGTCGCATCATACTCTCCCTGCTCCAAATTATACGCAAGCCAGTTAGCAGCTGGCACTTTTCCGCTCATTACGAATTTCTCATCCCCAATTCGCTGGAGAACATCGTCACCAATGAACTCACCATCCGGATTGCACATGACGGCCTGCTTGGATTTTCCGACGTCAAAACCTTCGAAACTATTTGTGCATAATCTCTTTAGCAGTTCGAAAGCGTCTGGACCTTCGATGACTTGGTCCATTTGATGATGAGAAAGGTCGGCAAGCACGCACGTTTCTCTAACTGCCCTGAGTTCATCGATCCAGTGAGTGTATTCTCGAGCAACCTCTTTGGGCCAGACCCATCTACCACCGGCCTGACGCAGCATCTCAACTGGACTAGTAGTCGCATCTAGCTTTTCCTGTAGGCTTGCCATGGAAGCAAGAAACTCCCGAGCCGATATAAATCTTTGCGTGAGAGACTGCAAGATGGTGACCGACCCCACTTGGACACCTCGCAGTACGATTTAGACACTGGAAACGACCGAGCGACGGTGCCGCAATCATTAAACCCCAGCAAATGAAGGTGTGTGTTCAAGGATCTTGAACAAATTAGTGACCATACTTATTCTGGTTCCTTTGGTATCCCAACACCGTCTGTCAAAAGTGTGTATTTAGTGCTAGTTCACAACACACAAACCTCCCAAATTTTACCCTATATAGGACCTGGTGTTCAACATCGTTAGGCGAGTTCAGTACAGAATAAGGAGTTGATGTTTTCAATCAAAGGTATTTATTAACCCACATTATAAATGAAAATTGGTTTCTAAAATTGTTTCGTGTAAATTTATCCGCCATTATAATGGTTTGTAATAACAGGACTATGGAATCACACAGAGTCCACAGTAGAACGAGGTAGAAGTTCAAAATAAAGATAAGGGGTACAGAGTCCAAAAGTCAAATTTACGAATCATAGTATATAGAATTTTAATATTTTTGCCGCCAGCCATTTGTTCAATATGCTTGAACTGCCAAATCAGAGAATTCCTGAATTAAAAGTCGAACGAAGTAGTTCTAACTCACAAGCCTGAAACCACGCAACATATTTCAGATACAAGTTTAGGATGTCTGTGGAACAGTCAACCAATCCGCGGCCAGTACAGTTCCCCGGTAATCGAAATAACAACACTAGTTTTGTTATTTATTCACCAGCAGCACGCCCACCTCGATCAATAGACTCAAATCCCACTTTCGGAATATGTAAGTTTTAACTCTAATTCGTTGGCAGTCCCAGTTACTTTTGCAGGAATTTCTTCTTCAAATGTGTCTCCAACGAATCTGTTCGCAGGACCAGCTAAACTAATGGACCCGACAACTTTCTCGTGTAACAGAATTGGTGCTGCAACTGCACGCATACCTATTACAGATTCTTGATCAGAAAATGCGTAACCTCTCTCGCGTATTCGCTCAAGCTCATCTTCTAGTTGATTCAAATCCGTGATTGTATTTTCTGTTTTCTTATCTAACCCCCTCTCTCGAACTATATTAGAAGCCTTATCCTTCGGCACGTGCGCTAGTATAGCTTTTCCACTCGCAGTACAATGAAGATCCGATCGATCTCCAATGGATAAATCAGTTCGAATGGAACGATCACCTTCTGCTCCATAAATATAAACACCTTCACCCTGTTCTTCAACAAAGCAAGCTGCTAATTCACCAGTTGAATTCGCTAACTCTTCTACTCCTAATTTAACTTCTGGGAAGACTGGTTCGTCCCATAATGCAGAAAATCCGAATTCCAAATGTTTCAACCCGGTTTGGTATTTACCATCTTTTTTCACAATGAAATTCTCGTTACATAGTGTATTGAGATAAACTTGAACTGTACTTTTAGGCATCTCCAGCTCATTCGACAGTTCAGTCACTGTTTTAGCACCCCCCTGGTGTAGATATTTTATTAACTGGAGAGCTGTTTCGACCGATTTTAATACATTGTCGTGTTCCATGGTAATGAGATAGATTTGATCGATAACAATCTTTGCGGTTTGCTCAGCGTATGTGATATAAGGAGAATTGTGGAATCAGGCACAAGGCACTGTCTAGTTTCTTGACTTCGCACCTTATGCTGGTAGAGCGCGTAGAGACGGCGTTGAAAGCTGATGTTCCCCGTTACGTCGTTTCTGTCATGTACTGAGCCAATCGACTAGTTGGAGTGTTTCTCGACGAGGCAGAAACACCACGCCAAGACCTACGTCAGAGGTCTTGTTGCGGCCAGCAACAAGACCGTCCAAGAGATTTCGAACCACGTTCTACCGGCCAAAAGTGAGCGTGCCCTGAACAAGTTCCTCACCGAGTACAACTGGGACGAAGACCAGCTCAACAAAGAACGTCTCGCGCTTCTCCAACAGACGAACGACACGAAGTGGAGCAGTGACGGTGTCGTCATCATTGACGACACCTTTATGAACAAAACCGGCGAGAACATCCCGAACGCCGGAAAATTCTACGACCACACGATTCGCGGCTATATCTGGGGCCAGAATCTGGTTTACGCACTCTATGCCGACGAAAAAACCACCTACCCACTCGGCTTTCGTCTCTATGAAAAAGACGCGCAGCGGCGGGTTGAGTTGGCTATTGAGCTCGTCGATGAACTCATCGAGATAGGTGTCCCGGCGGACACCTATCTCTTCAACATGAGTTACTGTTCCCAGGAGTTCGTCACTCACCTCGAAACCTACGGCAAAGAGTGGGTTTCAGCCGTCAAAAGCGACGCACGCGTCTTCTACGGTGGTGACCGGATCCGAGTCGATGCACTGGTCGAGCGCATCGACACCGTTCCACGTACGATCGACGGCGAAACCTACCACATCTGGACGCAAAAACGCGAGGTGAGCCGTCTTGGTGAGGTGAAACTCCTGATCACGACGAAAGAAGCTAGCGACGAGGATGACGAACTGAGCGTGAAGTACGTCGTGTCGAACAAAATCGATGCGCCAGCGAGCCATTTCATCGCGTTGTACGCGATGCGATGGCGCGTGGAGACGTTCTTCAGGGACACCAAGCAGGATCTTGGTTTTGGAGATTGCGAGCTCCGGCATGCCGCAGGTGCCAGTCGCCACTGGCACCTGCTGATGCTGGCCTACAGCCTCCTCAAGCTCGGTACTGCACACAGCGCCCTTGGAACGGTCCTCGAACGAGCAATTTCGCTGCGTAACGATATCAAGCGATCCTTCCGCGAAAGTGTTGAAAAACTCCTGTCCTGGGCACTCAATAGCCAAAGCCGTAGTACCGACGAGCTAATGCACCAGATCGAAGGCATGTTCGTCTAACGTGCGAAGTCAAGTAGTTTAGCACCTCCGCTGGCGTCTGTCCGTTGAATGACTGGTGCGGTCGTTGTGTATTACAGTAGTGTACGAATTGTTCAAGCCACTCTCTGACGCTCGCCCGACTGTCCACCCACGAGTTGTGGAAGCGGTCAACTCGCATCTTCAATGTGTGAAACCACTTTTCGATCAGGTTTCTCTCGACATAGTCGAGCTGATCGCTCAATCCTAATCGTGCGAGGGCGTCAGATAGCCTAGCCATCGACGAGAAACACTGTGTCATCGAGATCGTGTTTCTCGGTCAAACGATGCAGGAACACAGCATCTGGATCGGTGCCTCGTCGTTTGAATACTGCGGCATCAAGAATGAGCCGTGAGTCTAGGTTAATTGCAGCGTATACCCAAGACCAGTCGCCGTTAATCTTGATAGCGGTCTCATCAACCGCGACCCGCGACGGCTGTGCCGTCCTCAGAACGCGCAGCGTTCTGATGGGCCGCACGAGAGCTCTGTTCTCATGGACGTCGGCGGGTCTGGCACGCTGTCAGCTAGCCGATGCACCCAGTGCCAGATTGCTTGGTGAGAGCGTTCGACGCCGATCAAGCAAAGAACCGCTTGTGTCTCTCGGAGTGAACAACCGGTCGAATGAAGGCGGACGGCGAACACCCTAACGGGCGTCGCCGTCCGCTCGTTCTCCCAAGCTTCTTCTAAATCCGTGTCGTAGGACTCGCTGAGCAGGTCTGCGAGCGTTCTAGTCCAATTAACTCAACGACCTGCTCACTTCTCAAACTGACTCAACTAGACAGTGACGGTATTAAGAAAAAGTCTGCTTCGTAGGATCGCTAGACGACGCTTGATTTCGGCGTTTCCACTTACTCAGCCATCCGGTGGAAACCGATACACAGCGGCCGGTTCTACGGATATCTGACCGTTCGACGAAGATTATAGACGGCACACTTCAGCACCATCTCCCGGAATTCGAGCTGCCAGCTTCGCGCACGCACGGCGGAGCCGAGCGTGCGCTTGATTGACGAGAAGATAGTCTCAACCATCCAGCGACGGTTGTACCAACGGTTGCTCATTCGGGCGTTATGCGCTCGGTCGAGCGAGGAGGAGATCCGATCCTCAGTCGATCACATCGGGTTAGAGGAAGTGTCTGTTTGGACGTAGTGTGAAACAAACCCAAACAGACAATCAGATCGAAGAAGAGCATCTGCTTAATTTTGTCGTCAACACTCTCGACGAGGAACTTCCGATAGAACTCGCAGACGGTGTAAAGGTCTCATCAGAGAAGCTCTATGAGGTCCTCGCTGGCGCCAGCGCCAGCGGGACCTCGGTCAATCACATCTGCGAAACGACCGAAGACTCTCCACACGCCAATACCGTCCGCGGATACCTTACCGATCAGTTCGACCTCGATACCATCGAACAGGTTGGAGACACGCTGCTCCAACAGGATACCGTCGAGACGCTCCCTGATCGACCGGTGGAGGTCGTCGCCGACCTCCACCTCGATCCCTACTACGGTGATGAAGACGAGACAGATGCGCTATACTCTTCACTGGCTAAGCGTGGGACAACTTCATTTCACGCATATGCGACACTGTACGCACGTGTGCGCAACAAACGCTACACGCTAGCGGTTCGCCAGCTGGTCGCTGGCGAAACCTCAGGTAAACTCCTCAACGAGTTCCTCGAACTGCTTGACGGCCTTGACCTGCGCGTCAAGGCCGTCTACCTTGATCGAGGATTCTACAATAGCACCTGTTTAGGACTGCTGTACGCCTATAATTACGCCTACGTCATGCCGGTTGTCAGGTGGGGTGAGACAATCCAAGACGAACTCAGCAGCGGTTGGAGCCGTGTGATCGAACACGAGCTAGCTGGGAAGGTGACGTTCCCTGTGTACATCGATTGTGTCTACCAGCAAGGCAGATACGACGAACATGGGGTGGCGCGTCACGGCTACGCCGCTGACGCGCCGTTTGTCGAAACTCCACGCGATGCCCGAGAACACTACCGCAAGCGGTTCGGCATCGAATCGTCCTACCGATTAGCCAAGCAGAGTCTCGCACTTACGAGCTCCCGTGACGCCGGATTTCGGCTGTTGCTGTTTGTTGTGAGCCTGTTGTTACAGAACGTCTGGCGTTATCTGCACTGGATGTACGTGGCGGCGCCCCGCCGCGGGGGGCGCCGCCTCTTGGAGTGGTCGTTCGTAGAGTTTTGCCGGATGGTTCTCCGCGCTGTCTGGACAGCACTCGGAGTTCGCCGAGCCGTTCCAGCGAACCAACCACTCAACAGCCGGTTCTTCCGGTAGTTGTCCTTGGATCAGGGCAACGTTGGTGAGTGGCAACACTGTCGCGTCGGCGGCTGATCGCCACCGACAGCGACTGGTTATCGATGGAACTCACGGTCACTGCCTTGCTGAATGCCAACCAGCCACCGCAGACACAGATTCAATACCTACTGGAGGAGATTGTGAGGTTCTCGATGTGATCGACTGATGCTTGATCAACGGGCGAATTCCGTCGGCACGAAGCTCGTCGCGGAACGGCTTTCCGTCGTAACCACGATCAGCAGCCAGTGACCGCAGGTCCGCGGCGTTGCGCCGCGCGACCTGCGAGCCAATCTTCGCGTCGTGTTTCTTCGATGTGGTGCAGTGAACGTCGAAGACGTACAGCGATTTCACGTCCACGAGTGCAGTGACTTTGAGCGACCGAACGCGATAGTGCGCTCGCTGTGCGTAGTGACGAGACGGCTGATCACGGTCGAAGCCAGTCGAATCGATCGCCGCGTGGCCAGTGCGTTTCTCGGCTGATTCGCCGAGAAACGCACGGTAGGTCTCCATCAAGATTGTCTCGAACCAGTCACGAAGCACCGTGAAATGTGGGAGTCGCGTGAGCCCGATTTCTTCGAGAATGCTGGGCATTTCGCTGAGGAGATCGATCGTCCGGCGGTAGGATTTTCCAAGTTCGATCCGCAGTGCCTGAAGTGTCAGCATTGCCCACTCGGCGAACCCGCCACCCCCTTCGAGGTCGGCGGGTTCGTCGGGATCAGCGACAACTGCTTTAGCTTTCGCCACCGAATTACGGGTGAAGAGACAGAATTCCGAAGTCACAACACTCCGTCTCTTCGCTTTCTACGGAGATAACAGAGTCGTAGCGCCGCAGCCTAGCGATCCTACAGAGCAAAAAAGTCTAACATCTGATACCAATATAAAAGTAGTCTGTAAGCCCGATATCTAAAATAACAATTCTAGATTTGTTATCCGGACCACTTGAGCCCAATACTTAAGTTGGGATGCGACCAAGTATGGGGCAGAGATTATGAAACGTGAAAATGGAAATCAAAATTCGAACTCTATAAAAGAAGATAAACCAAAAAACAAAGTAGCCAAATTACTGCTCGAATATGAGATTGAAAAGAGTTTCGGAGACAAGTTAGTAGAACTATGGACAGCAAATCATGAAAATCGTGAAAGTTTACGCTCACTGGAAGATCGTTTCAACAAACGTCTCCTGGAAGAATCCGTAAATGAAGCAGGAATGCCCGTTTTAGATGGGGAGATGTCAAATGTGTACCGGCTATTAACTGACGAAGATGTAAGCAGTGGAAAGCGGACGGAAGTTCGAAACCGCCTCGAACGAGAAGGAATTAATGTTGAACAACTTGAAAACGATTTTGTCACATATCAAGCGATACGATCATATTTGAAGGAGTATCGGAATGCAACTTACGAGAAGACAGATGAAAATCGTGTTGAGAAATCAGTTGAGACAATACAGCGATTGAAATCTCGAACTACTTCAGTCGTGGAAACAACATTTACACAATTGAATGAAAACGGATCAATATCAATCGGAGAGTTTCGAGTTATTATTGACATTAACGTATATTGTCAAAGCTGTGGAACCCAGTATGGAGCTGTAGAATTGCTAAAGAAAAAAAATTGTGAGTGCAAGATAAAGTGATTGAATTGGGCTTCACCCAAGCATTATTATATGTCTGAAATAAAGGTATCCGGATTTGACAGTGCCTGGGCGTCTTCTGGTAGTAGTGCAACAACTAAATATTGTGGATAATCGGAGAAATAGTCTATAAGATCAGCCAGCCGTTCCGAATCAATTGCTTCTAACGAATCTAATAACATGAAAGGTACCTTTTCATAAACGTTGTGGACTAAGTAACCTGCTAATGCGAATATTAGTCCTGTCACCTCACGCTCACTCTCAGAAAGGTGGTCAATAGTATCTTCGTAAGTCGTTCCTGACTCAGTCCTTCTAACAACATGTAAATCAAAAACTGTTTTCTCAACTGTTTGACGACCTTCTCGAGCGGTTTTTCGAATTCGTTCAAGCCAGATCCGTTCTAGATTCTCGTACGCGAGTAACGATAGGACATCCTCCATATGATCGTTGAATTCCCCTACTGCTTCCTGCTCAATACGTTCAATACGCGTTCGCTGTTCCTCGAGTTCTTCCCTAATCTCGTCTAATTGGTTCCGGAGCTCTGTTTCTTCATCAAGACGTTCTTCAATGTCGGAGATACGCTCAACTACATTATCAAGTTCTGATTCAAGCTGACCCAGCTCAAATTCTAGTTGATTAGCTTCCTTATGGAGATCAAGGATTTCCGAAAATTCTTCCGACTCCAATTTTTCCACTTTTTCCTCTGTTGTCTCAACATCCTGACTGAGTTGCTCTCGGTTTTCACGTAGTTCATCGATTTTATTTTCCCGATCTTCTATTTCTTCGGAAATATTTTCCAACTTTTGTTCTATATCATTTCGGCGTTGCTGTTGCTGTTTGAGAGTATTTTGTTTTTCGCGAAGGTCCGACAGTGATCCCTCAATTTCATAAACTTTATTTACGCGGTCCTGGACGACTGACTGCATTTCGTCGATTGTTTCGTTAATTTTTTCTTTTGCAACATCCGTTCTACAAGTCCAACAGTTAACACGCTCATCCTCGATTAGTTGATTGGTTACAGCTTCAGTTTCGTCACCGAATGAATTAGATGATTTGATTGAGGCACGGCTTTCTTCCTCCAACATTCTTTTGTTAAAATCAACCACATCCTGGGTATTACTGATTTTTCCTTCAATATTTTGTTTTCTTTCCCTTAATTTACTAATTCTCTCATCTAATTCTTCATATTCACCCATTGGCGAATCCGATAATTTATCAAATTCTTCCGACAGGTGAGATTTTTCTTTCTTGAGAGATTCAATGCTTTCCTGCTCGATTTCGATATTAGATCGAACAGTTTCCAATTCGGATCTGAGATTTTGGAGGTCGCCAAGTAGTTCTTCTAATTCTTCTTTTTGATTGCGGGAACTTTGGATATCAGCATCAATCAATTCAATTTCTGACTCTTTCTCGACGAGTTCCTCACGCTTATTTTCTATTTGATCTTTGAGGCTGTTCCGTTGCCCCTCTAATCCGGGTAGATCACTTTTTAAATTCTCAAGTTTATCAAGTTCCTCTTCTATCTCGTCTCGTTTCCCTTCTAAAGTTTTAACTTTGTGTTCTATTTGATCAGTATCAATCGGTTTCATAATTAGGTCTCTCAAATTATCACTACGAACAACCGCTCTTCGGGCTTCGTTAGTCTCTAACAAGAATGAAAAAAGATCTGCTACAGTTGAATCCTGGAGGTAGGGATCTCCGTTCATCTGTATGGTGCCATTCAAACGTTTAAGTTTTCTCGTGTGAGTTTCGTCCCCGATGGTAAGTTCAACATACCCTGTTTCGGAGTCACCTTTTACTGATACTTTCGAGCTTCCCATTGCAGCCATTATCGCATGTAGGAAAGATGTTCTGTTTGTTGCATTTCTTCCCGAAAGAATAGTTGTCCCAGGTGGGATTTCGACTTCAGTGTTTGAGATTCCACCAATGTTGTTTGCCTCTATTCGTGCAAGTTGTTCTTCGACCATGAAGAACCTACATAGCCGAAGCAGTATATAATTGTCCAATTGATTTTCTCTTTAGGTAGAGAACTTCATTGAGTTAAATATTGTTTTGAAAGGTTTTATTTTAACTGAATTCTCGTGCAAAGCGCTAATTTCATGTCAGTGTATTGAACCCCGATCGTCGAAAACCCTGTCAAACGGTATGAGATGGGAGTGCAATCAGCGAGTTTGTGGACAGTATCGCCGACCAGGTAAGAGACCTCACACCCCGATAACGCTCCCAGGGCATAATAGTGGGCGTTGCCGACCGTGAGTATCGTCACGGTGAAGTGAACAATATAGTATCCGTTAGAATTATTTGCTCGTTGAGTGTTGTAACAGACAGTGGA
This sequence comes from Halorubrum vacuolatum, assembly GCF_900188065.1. Taxonomy (GTDB): domain Archaea; phylum Halobacteriota; class Halobacteria; order Halobacteriales; family Haloferacaceae; genus Halorubrum; species Halorubrum vacuolatum. Next base: position 48,776 of record NZ_FZNQ01000017.1, on the reverse strand, counting down.
TCACCTCCACAAGATCTCTGTCGAAGAGTTGCAAGATGCTCTCGACAGCGTGGATGGTAAGAAGGCGACACAACGACTCTTAGCCGCAATAGCGTACAAACACGGCGTCACGCAGATTGAACCAGCCGAGTGGTACGGCATGGAGCGACGGACGATCTATAGCTGGCTCACACGACTCGATACTGATGAGTCGCTTGAACATTCCGAGACTGGTATTCACAGATCTGATAGGAATCGAAAGCTCTCGGAAAAAGAGTAAGAGCAGCTTGAAGAAACTGTCCACGAATCGCCTGAGGAAGTGGGGCTTGAGGCGCCGGCGTGGACGCCGGCGCTCGTCCAGCAGTATCTTGAGGAAACCTACAATGTCGAATACTCAATCCCGAGCTGCCGGCGATTACTCGAAGAAGCGGATTGAGCTTTCAAAAACTACACCCTACAACCGCCGAATCTGATGCTGACGAGCAAGAAATATTCAGCGAAGAATCAAAAAATGGCGGAAGATGGACGCCACAGTAGTCTGTATCGATCAAACCAAGGAATCCGTGCAAGTTGAGCCGCGTGCCACGTGGTTTCCCCGCAGCACGCGACTGTCCGTCGAATTATGCGGCCAATGTGACTGAACGTGTCTCTTGGGCGCGATCACCGAAGACGGTAATTGCTTTTTCGCCCGGGCCGAAGAGTACGTCACCGCTGTACACGCCAAACATTTCATTCTTGCATTATAAAAAGATTTTGTATATGAGTTGCTCATTGTATCGGATGGAGCGTCGTATTTCCAGGTGTCGACCGTCACGCTACCTGCACACTCGCCGGAGCTAAATCCTGCCGAGGAGTGCTGGAGACAACTCCAAGCTGCTCTCAGCAACTGCTTCTTCGAGCCAATCGACGATCTCACAAGGGCGATTGGTATAGCACTTGACCAGCTCTCTATACCAGAAATAAGTAATTATTTGCCCTTGTTTAGATGCCTGGGTTCATGCGTTTGAGGCGTCAAGCGCGAGTTCGATGTTTCTGACAGCACATTTGAGGACGAGTTCTCGGAACCGTCCAAACCAGGTTCGAGAGCGGACGGTCTCGCCGTATTTGCGCCAAAGCGCGAAGAACGTCGATTCGACGTTCGAGCGTTGATGATACGTTGTATCATCAATCAATATATTGCCTGCAACGCTGTTCCAGCCGAACTCACGATGTTTGATAACCGGCCTTACGCCCTCTGAAAGGAATTTCTGGCGTAATAGCCACCAGTCGCATCCTTTGTCGGCGGTGAGAACATGCACCTTGTCGAGATTTCGTTTAAGCAGTTGCCAGCCGATCTGGGAGTCGTGCGGTTGTTTCATCGAACAGATTATGTCGAGAATTACACCAGTCACACAGTCGACCAAGACGGTCGTCTTGATCGCACGAAACGTGTAATTCGTTCGTTTGGCGTAGTGCTGGCTGGCCGAGATTCGATCCATGCCGGTTGCGTCGATCGCTCGGATCTCACCGGTGTCGTGCAGCTCCGCCGACAAACATAGTAAGACGCGCCAGATCGGCATTTTGAGTCACTGATACCGGGCGCAGACGGTGGAAAAGTCGAGCAACTTAGACGGTTCTATATCAAGAATTCCGACGATTTGTGGCATCTCGTAGAGGACATCCATCAACCGCCGATACGGATGATCGAGATACTCCCGAAGACCGTGCAATGCGACGATCAGCCAGTCAGCGTAGCCTCCTTCGCCGGGTTGAAACGCTGGATCCGGCTCTCCAACGACGGCTTTTTTGAGCGAGCGAGACAACTTGTCTGGTGAAGCTGGCGAGTTTGCTGGACACAAATTCGCCTTCTCGCTTCATTCCCTAGTACGTTCGACAAGTAGCGACTCTTGATAGAACCCTATAACTTACTAGTGAAGGTTCCTCTGTAGAGATCTCGAACGTCTAAACAGGCTCAATTATTTGGTCCTGTCCCAATCTCGTCTAGAGTCCGGTTCGCTTTACTGTTTTATTTTTCATTAAATGGAAAATTATTACATTCACCGTCAACTGGAAAACCTTCTCGAGTCCCTCGAGAAACTTCCAGAGAGTGCAACGCTCGTCACCCCACTCTCGCATAGGCAGTTCCGCGTCACCGATGTGCAGGAACATCGTGTTATCATCGAGTTCGACGAGAACGGTGAGAAACGCCCACTTCAACGTGAGCAGTTCGAAACCCTGTTCCAGCGCATCTGGGACAGCAACGGCCGGTTCAACCTCGAGCGGCTCCCACCGGATGGTGACCCGTTTCCGGCCGTGTTGAGCCTCCATCCCCAATTCGAGGTTGATGAAGACGCCGGTGTGATCGCCGAGACCGACAGCCCGGCTTCGAACCAACTCCTCGAAGACGACGTCGAGGCCGAACCAGACGAGCGATCCGAGCCTGATCTGGACGTCTACGCTGATGCACTCTTGCTCGTCGACGCACTCGAGCGTCACGATGTCACCAGACTCGAAGAGGTAGAAACAGGGACACTCGTCAACCTCTATACCCTGTTGTCGGACGTCCAGCGCAATGCCAACGACCTTCGACAGGACGTTTCCGACGTCCTCTTGGGACGGCTCCACCACGACCGGCCTGTCAACGGCCCCTACGGCTCCGTCCCGCGCACGACGCGTCGCAATCGCTCGCTCAAAGACGAAGACGAGGTCCTCGAGACGCTCGAAGCGGCGGGCATTGATCGTGAGCGTGTCCTCGGTGTCGACCGCCAGAAAGTCGATGACGCTCTCGAGGTAACCGAACTCGCCGAGTCGGATGTCTACGAGATCGACGAACGCGAGTACGTCCGCAAGGCAGAGGTCGACGAGGAAGTCAAGGATTCACGCCTGCAAGGACTGAAAGACCAGTTGGCCGCAACTGAAGGGAGTGAGGCCGACGAACTTCGTCAAGAGATCGAAGCGCTCGAGGATCGAATTGACGAACTCACGAGTTTCAAAGCTGGCAGTGATGTTTCGACATCATCCTGGTGACGACGTTTCACAAGCACACTGTTCATCGGGCTCGGTAAGCCGTAATTCGCTCTCGACTTCGTAGAGATATCCACGGTTGAGCAGACGGTCAATCGCGTACTCTGCGTCATCTGGCTCGAGAGTAACATCAGTGGTTGTCAGTAGAAGCTCGATTGCTGCTGGTCGTTCGATTCCCACCGGCCTGGAAGCAGCATCCTCAAACTGCTCGCACAGTTGCTGGCGCAAACAGTCGTAACACTCGAGGATCCAGTCGGGGAGGGACGGGCGTGAGTGAGTGCCACCAGCCATTGCTTCGAACGTAGAGGCGGGTGTCCTACAGCTTTCCGATTGGCCTCCTCTTCCGCGTGAACGCGGAGGAATCCCACCATCGATACTTCCCCAACGGTTGTACGAATGGAACCGTTTCCGGAAGTTTCCGGAAGTGCTCGAGTTCCAGGAGTAAATCGCATCACGGGGAGGACCTAACGAAATACAGAGGAGAAAAATTGGACTTTCCGGAACTGGCCCAGTCACGCTTTTGTGAATTGACGGAAAACCACTCTGTCAGTAACTGATGATCCGCGATGCTCGTGTCCTTCGTGCCGGCTTCGTTCCTCGAGAAGTTGAGCATCGCGACGCCGAGGTCAATCACCTCTCGAGCGTCCTCGAGCCGATCACGAACGGTGAACCGGCAGAAACCGCTATCGTTACTGGACCAAGCGGGGCGGGCAAAACCTGTATTTCGAAATTCGTCACCGAGAAGCTCCGCGAAGAGGTCCTCGACGTCGAAACCACCTACGTCAACTGCTGGCGAAACTACACCCGGTTCCGGACACTCTACCAGATACTCGACGATCTCGGGGCAACCATCGACATCCACCGGCAGTCGACACCGCACGACGAACTCATCGATCGACTCCAACAGCACGACGGCCCTCGAACCGTCGTCATCCTCGACGAGGCCGACCAACTCGAAGATCCCAGCGTCATCTACGACCTGCATGACCTCCCGCAGTTCGCGATTGTCTGTATCGCGAACAAGGAAGAGGAGCTCTTCAGCCGCGTCGACGACCGGCTCGTAAGCCGCCTGCGCTCCAGCGAGCATATCCGCATGGGCAAGTACCACGACAACCAACTCTACGACATTCTACGGGCCCGTTCGAAGTGGGGGCTCGAAAAAGGCGTCACCAGCGACGACCAACTCTACCGCATCGCCGATGCAGCTGCCGGCGACGCCCGACTCGCAATCGGCATCCTGCGGGCAGCGGCCAGCAAGGCCGATCGAAAGAACTGCGACCGAATCACCGACGATATCCTCATAGACGCTGCCGAGGACGCTCGAGCCCAGATCAAGCAGAAGAGTCTCGATTCACTCACTCCACATCAGCGAGTCGTCTATGATCTTGTGCGCGACCACGGCCCACTCGGACCAAGCGAGATCCACGAGCGCTATCTCGAGGAAGTCGACGAGCCGCGAACGCTCCGAACCGTTCGGACGTACCTCTCGAAGATGACCCAGTACAACCTCCTCGAGGCGGAGGGCACAAGTCGAGATCGTGAATATTCACTCGTTGATTCGGCGGCTGCGTCGCCGATGTAGCGAAGGCGAAGGGTCAAACAGCTACTCCCAACGGCTGACGACCAGCAAAATCAAAAGACAATACCACAGCTCCCCCGGAGCAATGGCGAACCGTGCGGACCGTCTCATGCAACTGCAGATGTCGAAGAGTCGCCCCGAAACGGCGTAATAAAGAGATTATCGTAGGGAAAGTAAGGCCGTTTCGCGTGTCCATCATCTTCGAATCGGATCACACCAAGTGCTTCCAGTCGAGTCAGTTCCTCGTGAACATTCTTTTTGTCTCGGCCAACGAGTCGAGCAGTCTCACGAATACTTGCCGGTTCCTCCTCGCGAATCACCCGGAGGAGCGCATACGTCCGCTCATTGAATATTTCTCCCAAGACTTCCTCATTGGGCAAGGTCAGCTGAGCGGGCTTATTGACAGCCTCGCCCTCGTTCAGGGACTGGATGGCCTCCAATCCCTCTTCATAGACATCTGTGCCACCGTCGATCGTCACCAGCAGTACGTTAGTTGCGGTCATGGGTATCAGTCCTCTGTTGGAGGGCCGAATTTTGGTTTGGGAATGGTGTTCCAGAAGCGGTCGTACAGCGCTTCGATGCCTGGAAAGTCAATGATTTCCGGGTCAGGGTCCAGGGCGACGTGGAATTCGTGCCTTTTCGTATCTTCGTGAGCATTGTCGTATCGACAGATCGTTCCATCCTCCAGTGTCTCTTCGCTGGGTGAAAGCGAGCCGTAGTGGAAGGTGTATCGCCAGCCAGACGGGTACGCTGCATCCGATGTTCGTCGGACGGAGATGCGGACGACTGTCCCGTCCTCGTACACATTGGCCCGCTCGTATCCATCAAGCTCGTCTGCATCTGAACCCATCCTCTAATCGTTGGTTCAGGAGCCAACGTCTTAACTCTGCCCCCATTCCGGAAACAATCCCGGAAACAGTCGAGTTCCAACAAAACCTAGAATCTGAGGCGGGCTTTCCGTCAGATCCACTCGTTCCCTGAAACTCGGAAACGCCACGCCGCGGCTTATCGTGAACGCGCCCATCTAATCGAGTATGACCAATATCCCAGCGCCGAAGCACATGGCGGTGGATAAACCGAAACGGGACGCTGATCGGAATCGTTCCCTCGCCGATCAGTCCGACCCGGTTACCGAAGAGATGCTGCTTCCCTCACTCGATGACGGCATCACGCTGCTCGACGTGGAAGGTGGCCGCGGCGTCCCGCTCTTGCAGTCGCTCGTGCTTGATCATCTCCTGTTGCACGATGGTCCCGCCTTCTGGGTCGATGCAAACGGGCATGCAACAACGACCACACTCTCCCGTATCGCCCCTAGTCAGCGGCTGCTCGACAGAATCCACGTTGCACGCGGATTCACTGCCTACCAGCACTACGGCGCCGTGTGTGATCTTCCGGGGGCAGTGAACCAGTCCATTCAGGATTCAACAACCGATGATAGACTGCGGAATGGACGTCCACCAAAGCGTACGGATTCGCCTTCGCATACTCCCTCTCTCATCGTGGCTCCGGCCGTCGACGCCCAGTACCGTGCCGACGACACCCTGGGCGAGGCTCATGCAAAGACACTGCAGGCACGAACGCTCGCTCGGTTAACGAGCTACGCAGACGGCTACGACGTTCCAGTCCTCGTCACCCGAAGCGAGCGCGATACATTTTCGACCTCAGTCGCGACGGCTGCTGACCACCACCTGGAGTGCAAGCAAACCCGACTGGGCCCACGGATACTCGGCGACGACTTCGAGACGCGTCTCTATCCCGTCGACGGTGGTGCGTACTACCAGACGACGTTTGCTTACTGGCGCCAGCTGCTCGAGGCCCGTGCCACACAGACCGGTATGGAACCGGCAACGCCCTCGCCATCGACACCGAACCAAGAGGGCATCGGCACAGGTGTCACCATCGAGGGGAAGACGGTCCCGGTTGCTGCTGACCCCATGCTCGACGCGTGGGTTGCGGCCAACGCCGGAGGTCGATAACGATGGGGCGAACAAACCCGACGTATCGGGATGCGCTCCGGGCTATCGAAGAACGATGGACGGACTTTCGCCGGGCACTTCGCCGTCGTGACCAGCCACACTTCGACCGGCTGTTTGCCTACGCACGCGAGCACGCCGACGCAAGCGGGCTGTTGAATCACCAGAATTCACTGCTGCCAGCGCTGTTTAGTATCGACCTCGAGCAGGAAGCTCGGCTGGACGATCACGAAGATCGTCTCGAGGAGCTCGAAGAAGCAGTTCGGGCACTCGGCGATCAGCCTGACCAACCACACGAGAACGACCAGACGAGGGGATCACAATGACAGAACTCGCGACCGTTGCCTTCGACATCGAAACGACCGGCTTCGAAACAGATGACCAGCTGACAGTGGCTGGGTTCAATTCGGACATCGGATCTCGAATCTTACTCAATACGGACGGGAAACCGTGTCCAGCCGACCTCCAAGACCGTCTCGAAGAGAGGACAGAGACGCTCGTGACCCTTACGACGCACGAAAGCGAACTCGAGCTTCTCGAGGCCGTCAAGACGTTCTCGACATCGAAGCTAACTCCCCGGGATATCAAGATCGCTGCGTACAATGGAGAGCGCTGGCGTGGCGGGTTTGACCTGCCGTTCCTTCGGACCCGGCTGTGTCATCACGGAGTTGACTGGCCGTTCGCAACTCTCCCATACGTCGATGCAATGGACGTCTTCCAGAAGCGGTTCAATACGACTGAAGATACACTGACCGGCGTCTACGAGGAACTCATCGGCAGTGGGCTGAACGAACTCGATCCGTTCACTGACAGTGCCGAAGCGGTCGAGGCCTGAAACGACGGCACGTTCGAACCGCTCGTGCTGCACAACCTCGCCGACATCAGGCGTACTCGGGCACTGATGAACCTGGCCGAACGGTACTGCTCGAAATCGGACTTCTCGATGAAGTCGCTCGATCCAGTCGTCTGAACTCTCCGAGACCAATGCCATACAAAATTGATTTCCTCGAGGATGGACGTGTGCTCGAGTGGGAACCAGCAGCCAGTGGCAGCGAGGCCACGGTCGTCGAGAACTACACCCCGCGCTTCTACGTTGGATATCAGTCACCAGATGCTCCAGCAGACCTTTCAACACTTCGTGAGGTCTACGAACAGCATCCAGACGTGGTCGGAGTCGACCGTCTCAACCGGAAGCCCGGGTTCCGACGTACCGAGGAGCCAGTTCTGGCAGTCGACGTCAACCACGTCGGCCGAATTGTCCCGCTCGCTCGGCAGATCCGCCAGCTATCGGAGTATCCGGTCGGTGACCTCGCCTGTTTTAACATCGACCTCTCTCGTGAATTCCGCTACTGCCTCGAGAACGGGATCGATCCCATACCGGCTACTGAGTTGTCGACGCTTCGCCTGAGTGTTCCAGTGGCCGAAACGAGTCGCGACGCGTACACAGAGTTCTCTGTCGATGGCGACACCGTCACCGGATCGGCGGAAAAGATCCTGACGACCGTCCAGGCAGCACTCGAGGACACCAACCCTGATATCCTCGCGTGCTCGACGAGCGAGATTATCCCGACACTCTATGAGATGGCCGCGGCCACCAGCGTTGAGGATTTCACGCTGAGTCGCTGGCCCGATGTCGACTACCAGCAGCTCGCCGGTCGGTCGACGTACTCGAGTTACGGACGTGTCGGCCATTCGCCGGCACGGTACAACGTCCCTGGCCGGGCGATCATCGACGAGTCGAATACGTTCTTTTACGGAGAGACGAACCTCGACGGCGTCCTCAATCTCGTCTCACGCTCGAAGAAACCCGTCCAAGAACTGGCCTGGGCATCGATCGGGAACGTCCTTACTGCGATTCAGATCTGCGAGGCCCACGACCGCGGCGTACTCGTCCCGTGGAACTCCTGGCGCCACGAGTTCTACAAACCGATGGGAACGCTCCACGACGCCGACCGCGGTGGGTTCATCTTCGCCCCCGAGGTCGGCATCCACGAGAACGTCCACGAACTCGACTTCTCCTCGTTATACCCGAACATCATCTGTACGCGGAACGTCTCACCGGACGTCATCCGGTGTGAGTGCCATCGCGACCGTAGCGATGTTCCCGAACTCGACTACTCGATCTGTGACAAGCGCGGCTACCTCGTCGACGTTCTCGAACCGATCATCGAGGCGCGCGACGAAATCAAAGCCGACATTCGTCGAGAACAGCAGGGCGATAAGCCCGACCAAGACCGGCTCGACGAACTCGAAGGTCGGTCAGGGGCCCTGAAGTGGATTCTAGTCGCCTGTTTCGGGTATCAGGGGTTCAGCAACGCCAAATTCGGGCGGATCGAATGCCACGAGGCGATTAACGCGTTCGCTCGCGAAATTTTGTTGGAAGCAAAGCATCGGCTGGAAGCTGGCGGCTGGCACGTCGTCCATGGGATCGTCGACTCGATCTGGGTGACTCCAGATCCAGACGTCGACGACGAAAACCGTGAGGATCTCGAGACGCTCGCAACGGAGATCACCGACTGCGTCGAGATTCGGCTCGAACACGAAGCCCACTACGACTGGGTGGCGTTCGTGCCTCAGTGCGAGAGCGACGCCGGGGCGTTGACGAAGTACTTCGGGAAGGTCGCTGGCGACAACGACTTCAAGATCAGAGGCATCGAAGCCCGGCAACGCTCGACCCCGCCGTTCATCGAGGACGTCCAGCGGGACTGTCTCGACCGGCTCGATGCCACGCGATCACCGGACGCGGTGCTCGGACGGCTCGAACGAGCAATCGACGAACTGCAGACGGGAAACATAACAGTAGAGCGGCTCGTCGAGCGGAACCGTGTCTCCAAACCGCTGGAAGGCTACTCACAGAATACCCAGAACGTGGCCGCCTTAAAGCGAGCCCGCGAGCAGGACCTGGCAGTCCACCCGGGCCAGGATATTGAGTACGTGGTCGTCGACGACGAGAAATCCTCGCGAGATCGGGTCGCCCTCGCCCACGAAGCGATCGAGTCCTACGACGCCTCGTACTACGAGACACAGCTGGTCAGAGCAATCGAGAGCGTGCTTTCACCGCTCGGATGGGACCGATCCGACATTCGTCGAGAGCTCTCCGGTGAGAGGGACGCCGTTTTGAACTCGTTCGGAGCCACCAACGAACTGTCGTAGTGGACCCCACCCCTGGTTTCCGTCGTTTCGATCGAACCCTACGTTTCCGACGTGATTTTCGACCCCCCTCGTTTCCGTCGTTTCCTCACGCCCCACCCCGGATTTCCGTCGTCCGCACCCACTCAGTAGTAGGGGGTCACTACTTGCGAGTCCAGTCCTGAATCCGGCTGTCCTCGAGGATCGTTTCGCGGACGACCTGGGGATCTTCGATGAGTCGGTTTTGGAGGTGGATGCCGCCCGCACTTCCCTTGTTGATCTTCTCGATTTCGACAACCCCGAGGAAGGCTTGCTCTTTCAGGATGTCGCGGAACCGGCGGACGGAGAGGATATCTATATCGAGATGATTGCAGATGCGTTCGTACTGGTCGTACACCCGGCTCGTGAGGAACGCATCATCGTTGCTGTTGACACTCAGCTCCGTGAGCGCCAGCAACGCCGCCTTCGCCTGCGTGGGTGCGCCGTTCACGAGTTCTCTGAACCGGTCCTTTTCGGCGTGCTGCTGTGCCTGGCGGACGTGTTCCTCCGTCACTTGCTCTGCCCCGGCCTCGTAGGCGACCTCCCCGGCGTGGCGAAGAATGTCGATCGCCTTCCGAGCATCGCCGTGTTCCTGCGCGGCGAAAGCCGCCGAGAGCGGAATCACGTCCTCGGAAAGGACGTCGTCCTGGAAGGCGTCCTCGCGGTTGAACATGATCTCCCGGAGCTGGTTGGCGTCGTATGGCTTGAAGAACAACTCCTTGTGCTGGAAGCTGCTTTTCACGCGCTCGTTCACGTTGTCGACGTACTGGATCTTGTTGCTGATCGCGATGACGCCGACGCTACAGTCGATTTTCCCCGCCTCCTCAGCGCGCGAGAGCTTCATCAACACGCTGTCGTCGTTCATCAGATCGATCTCGTCGAGGATGATGATCACAGAATCAAATTGAGCGTCGAGCGTCTTCCAGAGGAGTTTGTAGTATTTCGACGTACTGAGGCCGGTATGTGGGACGGAGATTCCAGTCGAAGATTCATCGTTCAGCTTCGCGGCCAGTGAGGAGATCGCCTGAGTCTCCGTGTTGTCTTCAGCACAGTCGATATACGCTGTCCCAATCTCGACGCCATCCTGAGCGGCATTTTGAGCTCGTTGACAGACGTGTTTTGAAACGAGAGATTTGCCGGTCCCCGTTTTCCCGTAGATCATCACGTTCTCCGGGGAGTACCCGTGGACAGCACCGTTGAGACGTTTCGCGAGCTTCGAGATTTCCTCGTCGCGACCGACGATCCGGTCAGCCTCCGGCACGTGGCCAATTTTCAGGAGATCCTTGTTCGCGAAGATGCGATGCCCGGATTCAAAGAGTGGATCGTCGACAGAACTGGGTGAAGAGTCGGGCGTCATTGAATATCACACGGTGTGAGCGGGGGGAGTATAAATCTAGTGGAGAACGCCACCCCACGTTTCCGACGTTCCTTGTCCGGTATCAGCCGAAAAATGCCGTAATTCGGCGGAATTGGATTGCTGACAATATAGCCGCGTTTCCGACGTTAGAGAGGAAACCCGCAGACGGAAGCGTCGCCTCGATGTCGAATCCTGAACCCACACACCCTACGTTTCCGTCGTAATCACTGAACAGGTGGGGAGGGGACTCGAAGAAGACATCGACGACGAGATACCAAAGACGAGAGCGGCCTAGCCGTCCAATACTGGCCGCCTACAGAAGCAGCTGGAAAGGATCGTTTCATCTGAGGGGGCGAAGTACTTCGCCCCCTCCTTGGTCGAAGTACACTTAATGAGCGCTTCTCAGCTATACTACTTTAATCTATGTGTTGCAGAAGTTAGTTCATCTCTAGATTGTTCCAAGTCAACAGAATTAGTGGCTGCATAGCACTATCGTAGCCTCTCCCTACGCCGTCGTGGAGAAACGACGGAAACGCGGGGGGTGTGGTCTCTTCGAAATCAGCGTCACCCCCTCCACCGACATCCAGTTACGACGGAAACGTGGGGTGGGTGTCCTCCATCATCGAGTTTTACTCGTTCGGGTTGACCGGACCCTTGTACTTCGACTTCACTGAATCACCCTCCCGCCACTGCCAGTAGTAGTAGCGATTATCGTTGATCTCCTTGATCGTGATTGTCGCTTTGGCAGGGACGTCGTCCGGGAGATCGTCTGGCCGCTCCTCGACCTCTTCTTGATCTGCCGATTCCTCGAGACGGGCCTCTCGTTCCCTGTGCTCGGCGAGCGCTTCAGCGTACGTCGCAACGTCTCGGAGCTGTTCCGGGTCCGACTCGTTGAGCGTGTTGACGATCTCCGCCGGGAGGTTCGTTGGTGGGGTCGGGGGTTTGTAGGACATCGGCTATTCTCGCGTTAACCAACACGGCCCACGAACCCATAGTTTTGTTGGTTAAGACGATGGAGACGGTTCTCGCGATTGCTGGCTGTAACACTACTCGAAACTTCTTTATATACAAGTTTCGTACTATGTTACACCGTGCACCGGCGCATCGAACTCGAGGTCCTCGCCACGGTCGACCGCGGCGACACGATCTCCGAACTCGCGACGAAGCTCGATCACAGCGAGAGTTACCTCTCTCGTGCCGTCGGCGACCTCGTCGAGAAGGGGCTCGTCTACACGGAACGCGACGGCCGCCGAAAACGAGTCGTCCCATCGGATGCTCGTGCCGTCGAACTCTACCAGGATCTCGTTCGCCAGCATTCCCATATCGACTTTCCCGAACTGCTGACCGGCAAGGCACTCGAGGTGCTGTACTACCTCGACCAGCCGCGAACCGTCTCGGAGATCGCCGACCGGAGCGACAACTACCGCAACACGGTCAACCGGGTCCTCAAGCGGTTTCGCGACCGTGGGCTCGTGGGGACGGCTGACGGCCGCTACGAGTTCAACGCCGACTTCGACCGCCTCCACGAGTTCGCCCGTGAACTCGCACACCATCTGCATCGTCAACGCCTCGAAGCCGTCGCCCCGAAGGGCACGATTCTCTGGGAGGACTATGACGAATTCCTCGCCCAGGCCGAGACGGAGATCGACGCGGAGGCGTTCCACGAAACCGGCCTTGCTCGGTTCGCAGCCTTCGACCTCCAGTTCCTGCTTACCGGCCATCGCTACTACTTCTACTCCGAGGAGCTCGACGCAGTCACGCCGGCGGAGCTGTGTTGTCACACGCTGCTGATTGACGACGGCAGCCGCCACCGCTCGTACTGTCTCCTCCTGCTCAGCCACGTCGACGTCGACGCGGCGGACCTCCGAGAGCAGGCGGCGAAGTATGGCCTCGAAGACGAAATCGACGCCTTGGTCCGCTACCTCGAGACGCACGGCGAGGTTGATGACGAGCAGCTCCCGGAGTGGGACGAGTTCCAGGAGCTGGCGGCTGACTACGAGGTGCCACTACCATGAGACCAACATTCGGACGTGAGTACATCGAGAACGAATTCCAGCGAATCGGGGACGGGCTATCTGAACCGCTCACAGTCTACCTGATCGGTGGTGGCGCGATGTCGCTGCGCGACCTCAAAGGGGCGACGAAAGATATCGACCTGGTCGTCCCGGATGGCGACGCGTACGGCCAGCTGTGGGCCGTCCTGATGGACCTCGGGTATGCGGAGGTTCAATCGCTGGATTCAGATTACCGGGCGCTGGGGGCGACGAGTTGCGTCGAGAACGACGACGGGTGTCGCCTCGACATCTTCAACCAGCAGGTCGCGAACAAGCTCGTGCTCACCGACGGGATGCAAGAGCGCAGCGAGCCGTTCCTCGACACGGATCGACTGACGGTTCGGCTGGTCAGCAACGAGGATATCTTCCTGTTCAAGGCAATCGCAGGCCGCGATGATGATATCGAGGACATGAATATGCTCGTGCAGGCCGGCCTCGATTACGACGTCTTCCGGGCTGAACTCGAAGCCCAGATCGAACGCCTGGGGGACGATCAGTTTGCCACGTTCGCGAACGAGGCCCTGGTCGAACTCGAGGAGCGGTACGGAGTGACCACGCCGATCGAGGGCCGCGTCCAAGAGCTCACGAATAGGTACTACCGGGGACTCGAAGTCCTCCAGGCAATCGGTGAACCGATGACCGTCGACGAACTGGCCGCGGAACTGGAGCTGGATGACGAGGAGGTTCACGACCGGATCGCGTATCTCTCAACGTTCGACCGGATTCGTCGGGATGGCGAGACAATCCGTCCCGTGGAGTAGCTCACTCACTACCTACGGGGAGGGAAGGCGGCCGTCTGGTCGGGGAACGCGGCCCCGTTTGATCTCGTGATCGACGCGGCGCAGGTGCTTGCAGCCGCCTTCGGATGAACGTTGCTGTCAGTCGGGACAGGTACACGATTCGTCGATGAAGTCGACTTCGTACCGGTTCCCGGACGCGGACTGCACCTCGTAGCGGCCACCTTTCGAGAGGAGCGAGACGTCCATCGCTTCGGCGACGGCACGCTTCGTTCGGGGCTCGAGAACGTCCTGTGACTCTGCGTTCTCGTCGACGACCAGCCGCTCGCGAACGACCTCGGAATCGTCCGATTTCCACGCAGCGAGGTGGAACGCCGATCCGCTCGTGTCGAGCCCGCAGTACCGCCTAACGACGTACGCGACGGCTTCGGCCTCGACTTCGCGTTTTGCCCGCTCGGTGTCGTCGTCGACGTCGAAGTGGACCAGAGCGTGCGCGTACTCGTATCGCTTCGAGATGAATCCGATACATATTCAGCTCAATAGTCGCAACTCATCCGAGTTCTCTGGGTGAAAAATTCACTTTGCACACGGGGTGTAGTTTTGCGTATATAGCCACAGACACCCCCACTATTTGTCGGGACTCACTGGCGCTTTATATTTGGATTTGATTTTGTCTCCCTCCCGCCACTGCCAATAGTAGTAGCGGTTGTCGTTGATCTCCTTGATCGTGATCGTCGCCTTCGCCGGGACGTCGTCTGGGAGGTCATCAGGCACCTCGTCGACATCGTTCTCATCTAATTCCTCCTCGAAGCGGGCCTCGCGAGCTTTGTACTCTGCTAGTGCCTCCGCGTATCTGGCGACGTGCCGGAGCTGGGTGGGCGAGTAGCCGTTGAGTGCGGTAACGATCGCTGCCGGGAGTTCCGCTGGCGGCGTTGGTGGCTCCTTGGACATCAGCAGTCACTCGCTTTAACTAGCAGAGCGCGTACACAAGTGAATTTTATTGGTTAACCTAAGGACGGCTCGTCACGGGTCGAGGAATTTTCGGTTTTGTCAGAGCTAGTGTAGTAGATCTGCTGGAGAGTCTCCTCTGCTGCGAGGAGTTGTGGTCTTCAATGACGCCCTGGCTATTCTCCGTAACCTCCTGCTTACTGGAATTCTTATCCCGTGGTCACTCTTATATGACACACGATGGTTGAGAACAGCGGTCATATCACAGTATATTCCGATTACGTGTGTCCATTTTGTTACCTTGGTCGTCGGTCATTAGAGAAGTATCAGGAAACACGCGACAGTGCCCTCAAAATCGACTGGCAGCCGTTCGATCTTCGGAGTCAAAAGCGCGGCCCCGACGGCGAGATCGATCACTCGGTCGACGATGGAAAGAACGAAGCGTACTTCGATCAAGTACGACAGAACGTCGCCCGATTGAAATAGGAGTACGACGCTACTGAGATGCTTGACCTCGAGGACCTTCCGGAGGACGTGGATTCCTTCGCGGCACAAGGTGCTTCGTTCTACGTACACGAAGAGTATCCTGAGCAATGGCTCGCCTTCGATGAAGCGATTTTCGAGGCGCTGTGGATCGATGGACGAGACATCAGCGATGTCGATGTCTTAGCCGATATTGCGGATGTATCCGGATTAGACGGAGACGAAATTCGCACGGCGATCGCAGACGGGCAGCTTCGCGATCGTCTCCGCGACCAATTTTCTGAAGCACAGCAGGACGGTGTAACGGGCGTTCCGACGTTTGTCTATGAGGGCTACGCCGCTCGGGGTGCAGTTCCGCCGGAACAGCTGAAGCGACTCATCGAGGGCACGTAACTTCGTCATTCGTGGATGTGTTCCGTTCTTTCCCTTGGTAGGGAGTTTCCGCAGTTCTCCATAAGAGCGAGACGGTAGAGAGCGCGCTGAATCTCAAGGGCTGCCCCAGCCACATCGACGCCAAGTGGGACGACCTCGAGGAGGTCGATGACGTCGGCACACTGCGTCCGGGATGGGTCGGCCTCACCGCGGAGTCCGACGCCGACCTCGATAACAGTCAGTGCAGAGAGTGCGACCGGCTTGCGGGCGTCCGATCAGCTCGTAGAGGCGCTCGACGGCGTCAGGATCGTCGCGACGAAGATCATGGAGGAAGATCGAACCGAGGATCATGCCGTTCGCGTCAGGCCCCAAGCTCGTCGTCGACCGACTCACGCCACTCTTCAGACGGAAATACTTCGATGGCAAAGAGGCAGTCCTCTTCACCTACGACGAAGACGACAATGAGATCGCGCTGATCCCACTCGACCAGTACTTTGACCGAGACTTCGTTACGAAGATCGACAACGAAGACAACTCCGCCGTGATAGCCGCGAGCGGATTCTTCAAAGATCGAGGCATGATGCCGGAACAGACGATACGGTACCGGCCCGAGTGGGACGAAAGTCTCGGCGGAGACAACGTGGATGGCGGTCTCAGGATCGACCTCGACCAAGAACCAGAGTTCCCATCGAGCTAAAACCAATCGAGCAATAGCGACAAACACCAGTCGATAGACGAGCTACCTGTAGGCATCAAGTCGTGAAAACGTAGAAACTGGGTCTGTCGCAGCAGTTCATTTCGTGCGGTTTTTCATCCAAGCGTTAACACAAAGAACCCAACAGAGATGGTTCTAGATCCTTCAAGAATTTCTCACAGTTCCTATTCGAGCCAAAGAAAATTCTAGAGAGCGCCTTCGCAGTTCCTACGCAAGCCAGAGAAAATCCTAGAGAGAGCCTTCGCAGTTCCTACGCAAAACGAAACTGAAGAAGAATTCTCGCGACCCATTTAAATACCGTGAAGGATAGAAATAGGTGGGAGATCGTACCTCTCAACACCCGTTCACTCCAGCTATCAGCACATACCTATCACAATAGCGAGTGTTAGTCAGGGAGAAAACCACTCATATAGCAAGACGGCAGTGACTTCTTTAAAAACCCCATATATTTTCTCATATAGCAAGACGGCGGTGACTTCTTTAAAAACCCCATATATTTTCGAGAGGACCGTCTCGGGACCCGATCGGTTTGAAACGCCACTTTTTGAAATTCGTCATATAGCAAGACGGCGGTGACTTCTTTAAAAACCCCATATATTTTCTCATATAGCAAGACGGCAGCGACTTCTTTAAAAACCCCATATATTTTCTTGAGGAGCATCTCGGGACCCGATCGGTTCGAAACGCCACTTTTTGAAATTCGTCATATAGCAAGACGGCGGCGACTTCTTTAAAACCCCCATATATTTTCTCATATAGCAGGACGGCAGCAACTTCTTTAAAACCCCCATATATTTCCCCAAAATACTGTTTTGAGACGGTAATATAGCAAGACGGCGGCGGATTTTGGACGTTATCATATATATTATGTATGGCGGCCAATAAGTTTTCATATAGCAAGACGGCAGCGGATTTTGGCTATGTTCATATAGAGACAAGTCAAATATATTTTGCTTCTACGTTCAGCTATCGGAGCTAAGACCACTTAGAGACCCTATAACGGAATCTGAGGCCGTTCTACGTTCAACTCGAATTCACACAATTAGGGTACGGTAGTTTGAACGTAGAGGTAGTCGGCCGCGTAGCGGGGGTTTCAGGGCGGAGCCGAGGGATCGACACCAAACAGGGGCTCCGCAGGGGATCGACGAGAGTGGACTACCAGCGAGCTGATAGATATTGGTACCCTGTCTTCGCGCTCTGCGATTGGGAAGCCAGCCGCAGTACCTCACAAAGCATCCTCGGCTGGCTGTTTCTGCGGCTTGAGTTCTGTGTCGAAGCAGTTGTACTGCCGGTTTCGACGGGGGAATTACAGACGGAGAGGCGGAGAGATGTCGTTGTCGGCGGCGGTTAGCCGCCGACGCGACAGCGTCGCCACTCACAAGGCGGCGTCCCCGGTCAGTGACTACCGGTGGAACCGGTCGTCAGGTGGCCGGTTCGCGGGGACGGCCCGACGAACCGCGAGGGCCGTCCACGCGGCACGTCGAATCATATTGACGAACTCCTTGTACGGCCACCACCAGAGGCGACGCCCGCCTCGGCGGGGCGTCGCCACATATTCGTAGTGAAGGTACCGCCAGACGTTCTGTAACAGCAGACTCACCACGACGTACAGCAGCCGTACTGTTGGATCTCGTGTTGTTGTTGTCGCTATCGCTTGCTCGGATAATCGATAGCTCGATTCGATACCAAACCGTTTCGAGTAGTGGTATCGGGCGTCGCGTGGTGAGTTGATGAACGGTGCGTCAGCGGCGTAGCCGTGACGCGCCACGCCGTTCTCGTCATACTTCCCGTTCAGGTACGTACAATCGATGTAGACGGGAAACTCGACGGTCCAGCTATGACCGTCGAGTTTCCCTGTCAGATCATGCTGAATGACACGGCTCCACCCCTCCGAGAGCTCTTGCTGAATCGTCTCACCCCATCGGATGATCGGTATCACGTACGCGTAGTTATGCGCCTGAAGCAGCGTGAGACACTTGCTGTCGTAGAATCCGCGATCAAGGTAGACGGCCTTGACCTCGGTGTCAAGGCCGTCAAGCACACCAAGGAACTCAGCGAGGACGCTGCTGGCGGTATCGCCGTCTTCGAGACGGCGCACCGCCAGCGTGTAACGTTTGTTCTTCACACGCGCGTAGAGTGTGGCGTAGGCGTGGAAGGCGGTGGTTCCACGCTTCGCCACCGAGTGGTAGAGGCTGTCTGTGTCGTCTTCGTCACCGTAGTAGGGTCGCAGGTGGAGGTCTGCGCAGACCTCCACCTGCTCGGGGAGCAATTCGACGATATCTCGCCGGAGGAGCGTGTTTGCGACTCGTTCGAGCCGTTCCGGCTCGAACTTCGTCCGCAGATGGTAGAGGATCGTGTTTGCAGATGGGGAGTCTTCACTGGAGTTGCACAGCGTCGAGATCGAGGTCCCGTCGGCGGTAGCGCCGACGAGGACCTCATAGATGTCTTCAGCATCGATTTCAGCGTTGTTGGCGAGGTTGAGTGCAACTTCCTCGTCAAGCCGGTTGACGAGGAAGTTAAGAAGCTGGTCCTCGTGGATTTTACTGTCTGCTTGCTGGGTTTTGAACACACCTTCTGCAAGCAGACGTTCTAACTAACCGGCTTTGTGAGGTACTGAGACAAGGCTGAGTAGAGAGCAGAGATAATGGACTGGTGTGAGCTTGCTGCTGTGATTTATTTTTGCTCACCAGGGGTGAGTGAGGTGATCTTAACGACTGAGTTACTCGGAGAGTATTATCAAGCAGAACAGCTACTCTAACTACCGAATTCATCACTCACAGTTTGGGCTACCCATATAGAAGATAGCTCCAACAGTAGTGAGACTTAGCACGGCCTCAGAAGCGACCTCCGGTGTATGGGCACCGGAAGCCCCGTGCTGCCGACCAATGACAGCAGGACAAAACGACAGGGTCAGGAGTGATAACTCTACCTCTGGACGGCATCTGACGGTCATCGAGACCGGGGAAACCGCTTCAGAACACGACCCGCTAACAGACCAGACCGGACAGTACACAACCCAATCACGCGGCGGCATGCTCAGACTGGACAGCGTCGCAGACGGATTGGTGTTTGAGGAATTCGTCGATTCCGTTGAGTGGTTTATTCCGAGCAAAACAGAGCGGGTGCACCAGACAGACTGGACTAGGAGCGGACTCCCGGTCACGCACGAGAAACTCTCCTTGGGAGGACAGTATGATTGATGAAGACTCGACGGCATCGCTCGCGATCCCAATGGATCCTGACAGGGCGTTCGAGGCACTCTCGAACAGCCGTCGGCGTCGCGTGCTTCTTTCATTATCACGAACCAGTGACACAATTACTGCAGGCGATCTTGCCGTCGAGATCGCCGCGATCGAAAACGGGACCGATCCCAGTAGGATCAGCAGTGACCAGCGTACAACAGTCTATGTTTCGCTCACACAGAGACATCTCAAGAAGCTCGATAACGTCGGTGCTGTCGACTACGACACTCGCTCGAAAACAGTCGCCTCAACTGACGCAACCGAACCACTCGCAGAATACATCCGCAGGTTGCAGACAGCCTGCTACAAGCCGGACACTGAGGCAACCACATGACAGCGAGTCACCAGCGCGCGCTCGAAGTGTTACGAGACATCGATTCCCGCTTCCACCGACTGCTTGAGGCGGTCGCTGACGCTGACGAGATAACAACCACGCCGACTACAGACCCTATCGCCACATTACGGCGCACACGGGCGCAGATCGATGCTGTGCTGTTCGAGCACCACCGCCGAACAACTGACGGAACACTCCCTGACGGTGGCTCGTGTGTTCTCCAGTGGGATCCGCCTACTACCCCACCACGGCGACTCGTTTTCGACCCCAATAGTGGCGGCAACAGCTGGACCCGCCGTGAACTCGAGTGGACAGGTGAGAGCTGGCGAGTCTGTGGGAGCGACAGCGTCAACGCTGTCGCGATTCGAGCTCCAGCAGAGCCACGATATCCAAATCCTGTTGATCCACCGACGATTGATACGCTGCTTGAGTGGATTCGTGACAGCTGGCACAATCCTGATCCACCGGCACTCGTTTTCGATGCGACGGCGAAAACCGAGCAGGGTGTCCTTGTGGCTGTCGACGGCGAACTGCGGTACAGAGAGGCCGACAGCGACCACTGGTGTCGTATCATCGATGAAACGGATCTCTACCATCACATCAAGCAACAGGGACAGCCAGCTGTCCAGTCGCTTTCAGAAACGTCCCTGACACCGCAGCACTTTACGCCGAGTCCACTCACAGAATGACATCGAATGCACCTTCACTCCCGGACGGGTACGCCGACCATTTCTTCTCGCTCACGGGAACAATCGAGTCGTTTCGTGAAACACTCGAAACCGACCACACGCTTACCACCGACCAACGGATGTTCGCTCGTCGGCTTCTGTTTCACACTAATAAGCCTATTAACGAGGCTGAGCAGATTCTTCCTGAACCAACCCACGACGCTGACTCACAGGAGAGTCAAAGTTCGGATCCGGAGGACGACTACGCGGAGATGCTCACTCACATCGAACGGCAGTTGTGCTGGTTGATTCACTCACTCCAGACTGAGCAACCGGCGGCGAACCACTCCGATGACGCCCCCGATGAGAAGTTCACAACAGCTCTTGAGTACGCCACGGCGATACGCGACATCATACCCGCAGTACCGACAGAGAGTCCAGTACTCGCTGACCTGGAAGACGTGAGTCTCAACAATGTCGACCCACATATCGGGGGCCGTGGCGAGAATAAGGGTCGGTGGCTTGAGTACCAACTCCAACGAGCACTTACACGCTGGGGGTACCATGCGGATACACGCCAACATCTCTTCAGTCTGGAGATTGATGTGGTCGCAAGGCGAAGTGAAAAGCAACAGACACCCAGCGACTGGGTCGTCGGGGAGTGCAAAGACTGGACGAGCAACCTGATCACCCCATCGACGCTGTTCCGACTGTGTACAGTCGCATTTGCCTGCCGGGCGATGCCTATTCTCTGTCACACGACGGAACTAACGCCTCGGACAGAGAAACTGGCACGCGAACTCGAAGTGCGGGTTCTCACGCTCAAAGATCTTGAGCGCGCGGAATTGCCCGCCCCACAAGTGGCGAAACCAACACTGGAACTTCAGGAGTGGCGTCCAGAATATCGGGCTCGCGATTTTCGGGGCTCGTTTCCATGGATGTTTTCTGGAGAACCAGGGAAACGCTTCAGCTACGTCCCTGGATTCACCCCGGTGGGTAGAAACGCCGACTACGAACCTATTGAGGACGATCAAGATGACGACACACATCCCGCTGCTGGCCATTGATATCTAAACGGAAGAGGAAATCACGCACCTAACCAGCCAGATGGGAACGCAACCCAACCGACGAACAATACGATCATCGGAAGCCCGATGACGATCCGGAACCCGAACAGGCGAAGACCCTGCCGCCAGCGTTGGCTCCACTCTTGCCGGAGCGACACCTCGCCAGTCCGAAGCGACTCGATCAGCACGAACTCCATGATTGCCCCGATCAGCGCGAACAGCGAGCCGAAGAGAACTCCAGCGGCGATGAGTGCGACGACGTGACGACGTCAACGGAAGACTGAACGGGAGATATCGACGCTTCAACGCTTGAAGCGACAGATCACCCAGAGTAGCTACCACGGCTCCATTACTTCCACTCTGGTCACCTGAATTATATTATACTGGGCTTCATTGACAAGCCTGAGGGACCTAAAATAGGCTCTGAGGTGTGGAGAGCCGGCATCAACAATGTGTCACACGTGTCCCTCCCCCACAACAGCGAGGCCACGTATGGTGACCCCCAATCCCGAAGCAGCCCTTGGCACTTGCCCGTTCTGTGGTGAGACAGTCGCGGATAGACATGTGCTCATTCACTATGAAAAGGCATCCGGGGAGCAGGGCGTCTGGGCGGAATGTCCAGGATGTCACGACATCGTCGATCCCGTATCTCAACCTGAGTAAGAGTAATCTGAGCGTCGCGATCTCGACTCGAGCGGCGGGTACTTGTCTATTGAGAACTGCACTATATCTCCGAGATTAACCAACAGTGTCGCCGGAAAAGCTGAACTGTTGGTTAATACATCGAACTCTCATCGAGCACTGTGGGAGGCCCTATAACAAGCAGTCGATGGTGATATTGACGGATGCACCGGAGAGGTTCAGCGATCTCACGGTGCCACATGTATGAGCGGCCTGTTCCAAGCCCTGCTTGGACAGATCCAGGAACCTTCGGAGCTACGGTTGACTAGCGAAAACAGACACTCAGCCTGCTTGGTGTGGGCGCTGTTAGGTGATACATACCGCTCGTATGAACGGTGGTTCGGTGATCACGAGAAGAGCGACTCTCAGTCCCGGTCGACGACAGTCGCCTCACTCGGTGGGGCGATCTCCAACTCCTCGGCCCCACGTTCGATCTCCTCGCGGGTTGTCCCCGTCGCCTCGGCGAGGACGTCGCTCAACTCCTCAAGCGAAAGCGCGTTCTCGATCGGGGGTTCTTGGCTCATGCTTCCTTGTATCCCGCGAAGAGGGAAAAACGCAGGTGCTGATTCTCTCCCGTCGGATCACCGTGGTAGATCGTCCGGCGTGATCCGGCCGATATACACATCGCAAGAGGTCTTTTCACTCCCGCGACTCGAATGGCACACGATGCATCGTCCCGGTCACTACGGCGCGTCCCTGATCGCCTATTCCCCGATCGGGTTCCTTACGGTTGCCATTGGTGCTGTGGAGTTGGCCGTCGCCGGTGCCGTGGCCGCGGTCGCCGCCGCGATGGTTCCGGACTGGGATCTTCGCGTCCCGTTCATTACCCACCGCGGACCCACCCACACAGTGTGGTTCGCGCTGCTCGTCGGCGTCGTTTTCGGCATCGTGGCGGGCGTACTCGGGGCCAGTTCTGGGACCGGCGTCGCGTTGGTCCTTGGCGGGTTCGGCTTCGTTGTCGGCGTTTCGACTGTCATCGGTCACCTCGTGGCGGACGCGCTCACGCCGGCAGGCATCCGCCCACTGGCGCCGTGGCGTGATCGGAGGTACACTTTCGATATCGCAAAGGCGTCGAATCCGATCGCGAACTACGCACTCTTCGGTCTCGGTATCGGCGTCGCGATCGTTGCGCTCGCCCTCGGAACTGCTGTCGCCGACCTGATCGGTATGGGCGCGTGAATCAGGCTTTCAGGTTCGCTTCAAGCTCTTCGATCATCTGGCGAATGTCTTCGCCGAATCGTGAAGTCGTTATGGTCCATCTGCCCCTCGGACGAGACGTCGACGTCGACGAGGCGGCCCTCCGAGAGCAGGCGGCGAAGTATGGACTCGAAGGCGAGGTCGACGCCTTGCTCCGCTACCTCAAGACGCACGGTGAGGTTGATGATGAGCAGCTCCCGGAGTGGGACGAGTTTCAGAAGCTGGCGACTGAGTACGAAATTCACTGTCAGGGCCAGGGTCCGCTCCGTCTCCCGTTTGAGTACGATACATGAAATACGTCATGCGAACATCTTATACTTCATGAGCAAATAGATGGAAGTAGCAACTGGGGTCCCCATGAGCAGTAACGACACCAAGCACGTTCAAACGGAACTGAACGAGAACGAATACGAACGCTTCCGCGAGTTCGCGAGCGAACACGGGCTCTCGCTCAAAGAAGCCGGGCACGAGGCGCTGATAGAGTGGATCGAACGCCAGCAGCAAGCCGATCCCAACGACCCGGCGTTCACCGTCCTCGACGACCTCGAGGACGAATCGCTCCCATCGTCGGCGGCTACTGACGCTCGCGAGGAAGACGATCTCGTCGACGAGTGGCAAGGTAGCGACGAACCGTTCACGCTCGCCGACGACCCGTCTGCGCAATCCTGAGTTCGGATGGCTAAATCAGTTGACACCCCGATCGGGACGGTCACGCCAGAGCACTTTCGCCCAGGTCACGTCCGTCATCAGGTCGTCATCGGCCCCAAGTTCCTGTACGCGCTCTTCAACCCCCAGGATCAGATGCACGCAGTTTCGCGGGCGTTCATGACGTTCGTTCTCGACGGCGACCTCCCGTATCGTCGTCTCATCGTCAACGACCACATCGTCGACGAGGCCGCTACCCGGCTGAAAAAGCAAGCGTCGATGCGGAACGCCGCGTTATTCCTGACGACGCTTGACGAAAGCACGCTCTATCAATTCGAATCCGTCTCTGCGGAAGTTTTTGCTGACGCCAAAGCAACGTTCGTTGAGTGGACGGATCTGGATGCGTCGCTCACCGATTTCACTGTTGCAGCGCATATGGAAGCCTTAGAGGTGGATCACATCCTCAAATACGACCGGCACTACGATGCGTTCGACGTGACAACGCTCCCGTATCGGAATCAGGACTAGCGGTGCCACGTATGTCCGGATCCTCGCGAGATAGCGTCCAGTCGTGGACTGAGTCGATGAGTGCCCGCAACCGGATTCGGGCGGCCGCCGGGACCCTTCGCGAACCGCGGTCGGTCAAGTGGATCAGCGAGCAGGCCGACTCCACCTGGAGCACGATCAACGAGGAGCTTCAGAATCTCGCCGACCAGAGGCATCTGCGCTCTCGTGTCTTCGACGTTCACTGTGGAAGGGCGCTAAGCGCCTCATTCCACCTAAATATTTGTCGTAAGGAAAGGTAACACTTAGAAAATAAAAACGCACAGCTAATATAGGTGATTTAATTGACAGACGAAGAACCATGCGAAGATTGGTTGGGTTTATTGGAAAGAGAAACGGGTCCAGAGGAGGTACTTTCCCCCCCAACGCTCCACATTGTGTCTTCATCCACTGAAGAGCATAGGGGAGATATGCTTGACCGGATCCAGCGTTGGGAACAGGATGATGCGGTACCTCACGTCATCAGCTTTGAGGATCCCAACCATCTCAAACAGATCTTTTCCCCACATCGTATAGATATCATTCGTCATCTGCTAAACAACTCTAATGTGGATATCCCTGAACTTGCAAAGAATCTCGGACAAGCCGTCGAGGAAACGAAAGACGATATTCAGTTGTTAGAGAAGTATAAGATTATTTTTTATCGAGAGAAAGACAAAAACACGAAGATCTATATTCCGTATGAGAATGTTAAAATTGAGAATATGTGGGTATTATCCTCCCGGTAATAGCTGACAGAATTCTCTACCTTTTGAGGATTTAATTAATTTCTAATCCCTGAGTCACTGTCTAATTTTCTCTCATATATACATAAAGAAAAAGGCCTAGGGCCACCTCTGTTTCTTTAACGCTCAGAAAAAAATCAACTGTGATAATCGGGGAAAATGTTCTAAGTATCTCTTTCTGTAAAACATTGGTTGAAAACGTATGAAAAGGAGTTGTGATTCATATGATGAAACCAGTGAAACAGTATAAACGACCCGGTACACCTAGATATTTTGAATTAACAGAACGCCAGATTTTAGGACTTCTGTTAGCGTCGGTGTTGAGTCCAATAGAGCATCAACTCCTGGAAAATGGTGAGAATAAACATGGAAATCCTGAACAAGATCGCCGACGCCCTCGTTGAAGAGACGAGCGTCTATCCGGCGATCCAAGTTGACGACGAACTGTACGAAACCTACAAAGAGGGCATCGAACTTGCCGAACAAACCTCCGGGCCACGCCTCCGCGTGCGACCACCCCGAGAAAACGAGGGCATGGACGCCAGCATCAACCTATACGAAACCGTCCACGACCCCCGCGAGAGAAAGATTGGCTTTGGCCGATTCAAATTCATCCAGACCGACTCCCACCAACACTCCTACGAAATGGTCTATGACGGTGGGAAATTACAATTCTACCTCAAACCCGATACCCGCGTCGACGCCAACCAATTCGAGCGGCAGATACGCAAAAACTACCCCAACTCCCAGATCGCCGAAGCCGACGACATGTTCCCCAAATTTGAGAAAGGGGATTACGTCGCAATGGCCGGGATGCGGCTAAAAAAGCCGTTCTTCTACCCGATCAAGTGCAAAATCTCAGAGGAGGAGTTCGAGGTCGACCCCTACGGCGACATTACCTCCGATATGGTGGTCGAAGAAGACCAAACCTCAGACGGCATCCGCGTCACCGCCGAAGACTGTCGAGTCATGGTCCAGACCATCTTCGAGCCCGCACGCGACGTCTGGACCAAGAAGCTCCCCTACGGGCGGAACGTCACCGAGGCCGCCGCCCAGATCAAAGAAGGCGAGCTCACCGGCAACCACATCCAAGGGTGGGAGCTTCGCGACCCCGGATCGAAACGGAAGCGTAGCGCCAAAATTGTCGACAAACTCCACGGCGCGAAAGGCTACTACATGACTATCCGCGTCGTCGCGATCTCGCCGTATCAGGAGATCGCCGAGCGGCGCTGCAACACGGTCGCGAGCGACTTTGAGAAATACTACAACTCATTCACCGAGCAGGGGCTTGAGCCGTACTCGATTGATCCCGAGGATATACCGTATCACCTCAAGCAAGTCGCCGGGCGAACCCACGACATTAGCTGGCTGAGTCGCGTTAAGTTCGGCCCGGGAGCGCCCACCGTTCTCCAACCCGTCTCAGCACTCGGAAGTATCGCCCACATACCGAATGAGGAGATCAACACGCCGGTCGTGGATTGGGCGAAACAGCAGACTGGCCCCGGTGTGCCCGCCGAGGCCGGGCGGAGAGACGAGGAAAAGCGTGAGGAAACACGCAACGGCGACCGGCACCCGGGAGTCAACCAATGGGCGACTCAGGCGAGCAATGAAACACACCACAGCAGACATAGGACGAGTCCCCGGAGCCACCCACTGCGTACACAAGAGAACGGGCAGTCAGACCCGACCGCGAATCAAAACGGGCAAAGCCCCGAGCAAGGTGCAACTGCGTCAGGGGCCGATGCAGTAGGCGAAGGAGACGATGCCCTCGAAACTGACGCAGAGCAATTTAATCAACAGAATGGGGCTGACGATTCCGATCCGTTGGTTAAAGGCTCGGAAGCGCAACCGGGTGCACCGCCCGATGAGCCTGTCGAGAGTATCTATCAGGAAGGCCCATTCCCAACGGAGCCCGAGCCAGCGGGCTCACAGGACGATTCGGACGGGACAATCGACGTCTTCGGTATAACCAGACGCGGCACAGGTAGTGAGAGCGGCGATAATGAGCCCGAGACGTCATGGGGGGCCGCAGACGATGGGGTAGATCACGTCGACCAGCAGAAGAACTCCGAAAACAGCCGGTAACTCTAACGACGACCTATGTTCGATATATTCGGCGGAGACGACGATGAGCCCGATGGTGAGCCCATCCGAAAAATCGACGTCCGGCATACACGCCAGCGAATTGATGAGGCGATAGAAGCGATCAGGAGCAAAAATCTCAGCCTTGAAGATCGGAAACGGCTGTGCGAACACATAGGGTCCGTACTCCTTCATGTCGACCAGATCACGGTAGATAGCAAAACCCCCGTGTGTGTCCCACCGGACATGAACCCCAGACCCGAAGAACTGGTTAGTGGCCTACAAAGCGGGAAAGAGGTACTCGATATTGACAACATCTCCGGTGGCGACCGTGACGATATTCACCAGATCCACGGGGAATTCGTCGGCGTCATCGACATGGTGTATGAGATGGAGGAGTTTGAGTACGCCTACACCGAGGTCAAGCGGAAAAAACGGTACGGCGCAGAACTCCAATCATTCGGTATCCCCGAGGAGATCGACCCCAATGAGTTACCACCCGGGCAAGATGGGGTCGAAGTGTATGCGACCGGCGAGGCCGAAGAAGCCCTCCGAGACATACCACGCGACCATCCAGACGCCCCGCTGTTCGTCGGGAAGGGTACTCGGAACGGTCGAGATGCCTCGATAGACAAAAACCACCTCTTCCGACACCGCGCCGTCTTCGGCGTCACCGGCTACGGGAAGTCCACGCTCTTGACTAACGACGCCCGACAACTCATTGAATCGGGAGCCGGGTTGTGCTTCATCGACCCGAAGGGTGACGACTCTTTCCGGTTGATGCAGACGATCCCAGAACACCGGCTTGACGACGTGGTATGGATCGAGCCCGGAGCCAGCGGTGACTACCTCTCCGGGTTCAATTTCATCACCCTCAATCTCGATCCCGACGACGACGAATACGACGCCGCGCTCGCTTCGCTGGTGGATGATTTGAAAAAGATGCTCGCCGCCAGCGACGACTACTGGGGGCCACGCATGGACCGCGTTGCGGGCTCGCTCATCACCGCGATGAACCTGTATAACGCAAAGACGCCCGATGATGCCCCGGAGATGAACCTTGTCGATATGTATTATGTGCTTAAATCCGAGGCGTCACGCTACGAGTTCGCCGCCCGGGCACACAAGGCAGACCTCCGGTTCGTCGCTCCCCATCTCGATACCATCTCGAAAATGAGCGAAGACGACCTTGAGCCGCTGCTCGGTCGGTTCCTCCCGTGGATACAAAACCCGGTCGCCCGGCGCATGATCGGTTTCCGTTCCGGTGGGATCAACATCCCCGAGGCGATCGACAACAATAAGATCATCATCGTCCGGATGGGCTCACAGCCACGCGAGCTCAAACAGATGCTCGGCATGGCCGTCATTCGGCGTATCTGGTCACATATCCGTGCCCGGTCGATGAAGTCACAGTATGAGCGCGAACCTTTCTACCTGTTCTGTGACGAGTTTGACAACCTCGCACTCGGGGACGAAACGATCCCCGCGATGATCTCCGAGAGCCGGTCATACCGGCTGTCCATGACACTCGCCAACCAGTACCCCGCCCAACTCCCGAGTAACGTCGTGGAAGCGATCACGACCAACTGTGATACGATCATGTCGTTCAACCCCGGGGATCAGAAATCCGCGAGAACCTACAACACGCAGTTGGGGCTTGATCCGCAGGATCTCACCGAGGAGGTGAACTACCATGTGTGGATGCGAACGACGATCAGCGAGAACATGGAACGCTCCGATGCGTTCCGCGTGTATATCTATCCGCCATTCCCGCCTCTCCGAACGACAGACGAGGCCCAAGCGGCGATCGACGCCAGCCTCAAGAAGTTAGGCCGGAGACGGCGAAGCGACGAAGAGGTCTACCAAAACCTTCTGTTCAACGAAGGACAAGGCCGGTGGGAAACCGGCATCGGCAGATACGCTGCGATGGCAGATGGAGATGAGAGGCAGATGTATCTTCAACAGCTTGTCGACCAGACACCGACACCTGACGATCCGAACATCAAAGGCGCGGAAGACCGCGACACCTCACCCGGCGGGCTACTCCCGTCGACCGAGCCCGGCAATGCCCCCGCCAACGCCCCCGGTCGACAGCAGGCAAGCCAGCCCACCAGCGCGAAAGAGGTCGTGGAACGCCATCTCGATGCCGTCCTTGAGAGCATCTTCGCCGCACGACTCAGGGCCGGAAAAGACCCCAACGAGTACGTTTCGCTTGAAGACGCGAAACAAGAGCTACTGGTCAGACTCCCCGACGCCGCCGTAGATAGCCTCTCAGAGCTGTCGAATATCTACGAGCAGGTCAACGAAGCGTATGCCGAGACACAGCGTTCAGACGGGGATACCTCAATCCGGCTCACCTCGCAAGGCCGGGGGATCGTCCTTCAGCAAGATACGGGAAGCGCCGGCTCCGGCGGGGGCGACGACCACCGCTGGATCCTCGGTGAAGCCTACGTCGCGTTCACACAAATCGGCTACAAGACGTGGCTTCCCGAACAGGAAGGAGAAGAAGCGCCGGACGGGGTTGCAGAAGTGCCAATCGACCCGACCGACGTGGACGACAACCTCTCCCGAAGTAAGACGCTTGATGCGATCAACGAGCGGCAGGACGAGCTTCGCGAGAAGTACCCCGGCGTGTGGAACTTTGCGGGGCCCGACGACGTAGCGATCGAAGCGGAGACGTCGACGATCAAGTACCCGTTCCAGACGTTCAATAACCTCCGGAAAGCGATGGAGAACGGCGATAAGTGTGTCTTCGCCGTGAAAGACGGGTCGGCCAAGCATGGGGGGTTCACCTACTGGGCGGAACGCGCCGAGAAGGTCATCTACGAGACGGAGGGTGGCACCAGAAGTGCAGAGGTAGTTAGTGACGAGGTTACGTTCCGGAAGTCACCGACTGAGGACGGCCACCCCCGGTATTACAACGACGGTGGAGGCGACTACCGCGTAGGTGAAGATCAGATTGCCCTCCGGCCTAAACTCGATGGCGACGGTGAGACGAATCGGTCGACCATCTGGTATCGAGAGAAAGACACCGGAGACGTCGTTGCCGCCGTCGAGACACCACACGGAGAGGAGAATATCGAGTTTGCCCGCTTTGACACGCCCGAAGAAGCACACGAGGGCAACAAGTACGCGGTTCCGGCCTACTACGAGTACGACAAATCCGAAGAAGAATACGTCCTCCACGTCGACGGCGAGAAGAAATACTACCCGGACAAAGAGGGGATCCTCCAAAACTGGGTGCCGTTCCGTGGGCCGTTCATTCCCGAAGCCCGCTTCGATGAGTGGCCGACCACGGACAATTTCGAGATCATCATCTTCCCCGACAGCGACAACGAGGAGTACAACCAGCCGCAGATATACCACCGTGGCGAGTGCCGACCACTCTTTGATGAGCTCGGCGTCAGCGCGTCGAACCTCTCGGTCGGGGAGATCGGCGACACAGACGGCGACGTGGAAGCGACAACCGACGACGAAGACACAGAAGAAGAAGAAGAGGAGGCGTCAGAAGACGACGGCGACGAAGGTACAGGAGAGGAGGACGCCGACGAGAGCGACGACAGCGACGAGTCGGGCGACGAACCGATGGAAGGCCCGCCCGTTGACGACGACGCGCTCACGCCGTCGCGGATCGCCGCTGACGAGCGCGTTGAACTGACGGCCCAACAGATCGCCGACTACGTGACCGGCGACCTCAGCCTACCGTGGCCGCGTGAGCAGAAGATTAGGAACGTCATTCTCAGCAATACCGGTTTCACCGACGACTACCCAATAGAGCGCCTTCGCGAAGAGATCGTCATTCCCGAAGGGGGCGTCCAGACAGAAGCCGCTGAGAGCGACGAGGAGGCCGATACAGACGACACCAGCAAAGAGGTACAAGACGACGCAGACGACACCGAACACGACGAGACGCCGCCAGCGAACGACGAGAGCGCGGAACACAACGACACGCCAGCCGACGCCCACGAGGAGGAGCCGGTAGAGGCCGACCAGATACCGACGCCTGCCCGTATCGCAGAAGACAGCCGGGTCGACCTCACCGCTGAGGAGATCACGGCCATCGCGACCGGCGAGAAAGAGCCGGGGACCAACACGGTCATCGCGCTGATGAAAGCGATCACGGACCTCTCGCCGGTCGCGGGCGATGCCATCGAAGACGTCGAGGACCTCTCCGAGCAGATCGTCATCCCCGAGGAACCTGTCGAGGGCGACACCGACGAACAGAGCGCCCAGACAGACGCCGTTGAGAGCGGCGAGGAAGACGAGAGAGCAGTCGCAGATGTAGATGTCCAACAGGGCGCAGAAGCCGATGGAGGCCAGTCTACGGGAGAGTACGAGCCTGAGCGCGAAGCCGACGTCGAACAGGAACATGAAGGGAGCGAAGGCAGCGGTCGAGACGACGCCCCCGAGCTTGCAGAGCCGACCGTCGAATACCGCGAACCGCCCACACCCGCACGTCTCGCTGACGACCCCCGAGTGGAGCTGTCAGAAGATACCATCCACGCGCTCGCAGATGGGGTGTTCACTCCGAGCGAGGAGGAACTCGACCGTATCCGGGCCGCGCTCAACGACCTGATAGAAGGCGATCAGTCACTCCCGACCAGCGCCGTTCCCGCCGAGGAGATCGTCGTGGAGGAGGTTGAAGACACCAGCACCGACGAGCAGGGAGGAGACACCGAGGACACCGGAGGGGGTATGACACCGGAGGAGGCCGCCGCTCACGTCGAACAGCCACCCGAAGACCACGAGCTCACGTCCGACGAGACGATCTACGCGACACCCCCGACGCCCGATAACCTTGCCGCCCATCCGAAGGTCACGCTCCCTCCGGTGCAGATCGAGGCCGCCGCGAGAGGGAACATCGAGATCAGTAAGAAACAACAGGCGCTCCTACGGGCCGCCCTCAAAGACTACACCAAAGATGGAGAGGCACCGCTGACGATGGACCAAGACCCCACCGACGAAGTGTTGCTCACGGGAAGCTGAATCACCGCGAACGCTGCCGAACCGAGAGGTGCCAACACCGGCTTCCACTTCGATCACGACCCGGACGTCGAGGGAGATATGAGCGACTGATCAGACGCGGGTACAGGCACACAAAACGCCCCTACTGATGGCGTCTACAAAGGGAGAATATCCCGGCCAAAAGAGACACCAGATCCGCGATTGGATCGACGAAAACAACCCTCGCAGAGTCGGTCACACCCGGACTTACTTTCAACACAGCTACAGAGTTACAAACACAGCCCGCAGAGCCGAATAGAAAGAGCGTGAGACGGGAGCAGAGAATTACGGATCGAGGTCGATCGTCTGAGTGATCGAGTCCCCATCAGAAGCATGATCGTCGGGGTCGTTTGGAGCGTCCCCACCCTGATCATTGAGGGTGGCAAGCACCTCTTTCCGAAGCCGCTCGATCTCACGGTCGTCCTTGTCAGCCGCCTCAAGATGATCTATGTCTACACCCAAGACGTGCTTCAGCGCGATCTGTTGGAACGGGACCGCACCCAACACCGCTTCCAACCGATCAACATACTCAGACGAGAGCGCCCCCGTTTCTGACGCCTCAATCTGGTCAAGAGCTTCAGATTTCTTTTCAAGTTCAGAACGGAGTTCAGAAACCTCGTTCTTGAGCGCCTCAATTTCCTCCCGAATAGCCTCGGCATCCTCCCCCAATCCGCCCCCATCACCACCGCCCGATGAGCCCGACAAAACATCCCGAATCTCAGCGACGACCCGCTCCCCCTTGTCCGTCAACTCCACCGATCGCGGATCGTAACCACCCTCGTCATTGATCATCGGAGCATGGGTGCGGAGGAGTTTCATCCCGTCCTCAGCGAACCCACGTTCACCCCGTTTCACCCGGTAGTCGATCTGCGTTTTCGACAGCCCTGTTTCGCGTCGGAGGGCCGCAGCATTAGCCGGAGTTTTCCCCTGATCAGTGAACTCATATTCATTTGGATTTTCTGATATTTCCTTCACCGCCAGCAGAAATTGAATGTCTGGATCTCTTAGCTTGTAGTCAGTTATCACGCTCATACTCGGGACTAAATTCTCCTTCACACCCCCACCCTATAACCGTTACGCCCCCCAGATAGAATCGAGCTTTACCCATACATAATATGACTCCCTAACTTACCCACCCAACAAGAAAAACAGCAGTTACCCATCTATAATATTGCCCCATAACTTAGACGCCCAACAGAGATTACGCCGATTATACCTCTACATATACCCCCATAAATTACCAAGTGGTAACCAATACCCATCCATATATGACCCCTAATTTACCCCACCCCACCGATTGACCGCATCTATTACTCGATTACCACCCCATGACTAATCTGCGTCATAGATGGGGTTCCGAGATCAGGGGCACCCCACGCCCAGAATAGAGACAGCACCCCGGAGTCGGAGTCGCGAAGACGAAGCAGATCACACACGATCGAACGCAGACCGAGCACCGCTGAGAGAGACAGACGCCGAGTGAACATCGCAATGCGAACGCTGTATCAGGAGTGTGAGAAGAACGCCGACACGCCGAGAGTGAGACGTCGCGATCGCGGAAAGAAAATGAGCGTAGAACAGCCCGTGGATCGAGACGTCGATCGAAACGTAGCGTATCACGCACAGGACTCTCTTCGAGAGATGGAGTCGAGATCGCGCCGACACCGCGACCGAGGATTTCATCCTCGATGACCGAACGCGGAGTGCCGCGTCACGCACTACTCTTCGCGTCGTAGAGACGCCGAGCTCACGCTCGACACACAGCGCCACGTCGCGCTGACAGACGCTGAACGAGCGCACGACGCGCTCTACGCAATATCCCACGCCGTCGCGCTCGTCGCGCAGACCGAGACTCGCGCTCGATGCGCGTTTCGCTTCCGCCGCTCTCGCGACCGTGCTATCGCACGTCGCGCTCGCAGCTCGCGACCGCGCTCGCCACCGCTCGACGCCGTGTGTGCCACGTCGCCGTCGCGATCGCCGACTCCGAGTGTACGACGACACGCCCGATAGTTCGACGCGGATCGACTACGCTCGCTGTGCAACAGAAGGATCGACACAAGCCCACTCTCCCGTATCGCTTCGCTCCACCGTACCCTCACTTTCGACGTGATCCGGAGTGTGTTCTATTCGCGTTAGAGCCTGTGACAACTAAGTCGTAGTGGGGTTGCCCCAGAAACGCCCACGTTCCGAGCTGATCGAGAATATCCCGAGGGGATCGACGCACCGACTCCACCACGAAGCGCACCATCTTCGATTCCGAGCGAGCGACGACGATCTCGACTCCCACGTTTCGACGACTACCCGATATTGGAGCCTACGGTCAGAGTGACCGAAGTGACATTCTCATACGCCCTTATTGGCAGGGGATGTCAGACCGTAGGTCACTCGACTCGTGATCAGTGATCACATTAGCTGAAAGTAGGCGCTAAGCCCCCTTCCTCAGCGAGCGTCGACCGAACGGGGGGCGCGTGCAGGGAGGGGATGCAGTGCCGTCATCGTCAAGATACAAGGTGGATACCTCGGAGCTTGATCCCGAGGTAGTTGACTAATGTGATAGTCCACAAGTGGCCGCCTTCGATACAACAAAACGCCTGCGGGCTCAACCAGTCACCAATTGTGAATGATCATCCAGCCAACTGGCGCTCTGGGGCTGAGGCTTTTTATGCCGAGCTCATGCTTCGAGCTCCGACAGCGATTATCGCAGCGGAAGCGGAGACGGGGACTGTCGTTGCGGTCAACGAGGCCGCGACCGAGTTATTCGGCCGCAGCCGGTCCTCGCTTATCGGTGTTCATCAGACCGAGCTCCATCCGACCGACACTGAGCAGCAACACCGCGAGGGATTCGAATCGGTAAAGCAGGGTGATGAAACACTGACATACGCCGATGAGGATCCTTCAGTTTCGATTCTCCGGCGCGACGGAACTACGATTCCGGTCGACGTCCGCTCAACGACGGTCACCCACAACGGAACCACATATGTACTGGGTGTGTTTCAGGACGCACGAGATCGGTTGGCGCGCATAGAACAGCTCGAACGCCAGTCAACGGCGATAGATATCTCCCCGGCCGGCATCGGACTGCTTGATGCCGACGAAACCTATTCGTATCTCAACGACGCACACGCCTCCTTGTTCGGCTACGACCGGACCGATGAGCTGATCGGCGGCAGCTGGACGCAGTTTTACGACGACGAGGTAGTGGAGCGGATCCGCACCGATATTCTCCCTGTAGTCATGGAGGTCGGTTCCTGGGAGGGGGAACTGGTCGGGCGCCGCAAGGATGGTTCAGCTGTCACTCATCGTGTCGAGCTCGCCCGGCTTCCCGACGGGGGGCTTGCCTGTGTGAACGTCGACCTCAGCGACCGTGAACGTATGCGCGAGCGGCTCGCAGAAACGCGCAAGCTCGTTGGGGCGCTCATGGCGGCTTCGGACCGTGAGGCAGCCATCGAGGTGGCAATCGAAGCGATTACTGATCTCCTCAACCGATCGCTTATCGGCTACTGGAGCTTCACCGAGGACGAGAACAGGTTGGTGCCACTGAAGGTCTCGTCCGACAGCGACGTAATCGTCGATGAACCCCCCCGGTTTGCACCGGGGGAATCCCTTGCATGGGAGGCGTTCGATGCGGGCGAAATGCGCTACTACCCGAACCTCGGCGATCGGTCGGACGCGCACAACCCGGACACGCGGTTGGGATCGGAGATCATCGTGCCGGTGGAGCGTGACGGCGTGTTGATCGTTGGCTCGCCTATGAGAGACGATCTCAGGACCGAAGAACGTGAGATCATCGGCATCATCGCCCGATATCTTGAGGTTGCGATCGCGTTAGTCGACCGGAAGCGGCGGCTGGAAGACGCACGAGAGCGGGCAGAATCCGAGCGGAACCAACTGAAACAGATCATCGACACGGTGCCACAGCTGATCTTCGCAAAGAACGCGAAGGGCGAGTTCATTCTCGCAAACGAGGCTGTCGCCGATGCGTACGGGACGACAGTGTCGGACCTGATCGGATCGACCGATGCGGATTATTCGGCCGACCCCGAGGAAGTCGATGCGTTCACGGAGGATGATCGACACGTGCTCGAGACGGGAACACGGTTACATCGGTCGGAGGAGACGCTCACCGATGCCGACGGCAACGAGCGGATACTCGAAACGTGGAAGATCCCGTTCGACCCGGTCGATACCGAGGAACGGGCAGTCCTCGGTGTTGCCAACGATATCACCGATCTGACCGGCGCCAATGAGGAACTACGGCGCCAGCGGAAGTTGAAAAACCTCTATGCCGTGAGCAACAGCGTGTTTCAGGCTGAAACCGTGACGGATGCATATAACGCCTGTGTCAACGCCGTCGCGGGGGCCGTCACCACGGATGAGGTGGCCATCTATGTGCAGGATCCCGAAGACGGTGCTCTGGTCCGGCGAGCCGTTGCCGGAGACGCTGACGCGTACCATCTCCCTGAGCGGGTCGCCGCCGGCGAGACGGCGGTTTGGCAGGCGCTCGGCGCGAGCGAACTCCAGTGGCTCGATGCTGCATCGGTAATTGACTCGCGGTCGAACGGCGAAACCCGAGGGGGGAGGGAGACGGAGCCGGCCGACGACTCTGGGCCAAGTGGAGGAACAGCTGTGCCGACCAGTTCTGTATTCGTCACCTCATTAGACAAGACGAGTGTGTTGATTGCTGTGGTAGAGGAACGTAATGAAACAATTGAAGCATTTTTCCAAGCTGTCACCAATCAAATTGCGGCCGCGTTAACACAGCTTCAGCAGGCGTCATCCCTCCAGGAACTCTCAGGTGACGTTGAAAATACTCAACAAATTGCTGACCGCTACCAAACCCTCTGGGAGGGGGTCATAAACGCCATCGAGGCGGTGGTCAGTGCACGGACGCAGTCGGAGGTTTTCAATGCGGTTCAGGCGTTTGGCGAGCATCTCGGAGACTATGCACACCTCAGCACGTACGACCCGGTCAATGAGTTGCTCGACGTCGTCACCGCCTCAGAGGTCGGCGGTCCGGCGAAGCTGTACGAACGTGATGAAGAGTTCCCTGCCGTGATCGCCGGCAAGCGAAACACGGTCGAACACGTTAGTGACACGCAGCCAGCGGACGAGGCGTACGATGAGTGGCGAAGCCAGCTGTTGTACTTCGGCTATCGCGAGTCGTTGGCGGCACCGGTGAGTCACAGCGGAACCGTCTATGCCGTCGTCGAACTTGTGAGTACGACTGTTGACCGCTTCGGGGGCCCTGAGCGGCGGGCGATCCGTGCCGTCGCGGATGTAGCTGGAAAATGTATCTCAGCTCTTGAGATGCCCCCCACTGATGGGTCACCCGTCGTGTTTTCTATCGAGTGTCACGATCCTGCGCCGCTGTTTCCGGAACTCCCCAAGGGAGGAACGATTAGTATCAATTACGTGGCGATGACCGGTTCAGACGCAGTACACGTTGCAGGAACTGCCGACGGGTACGAGGATACGGAACTCCGTGAGTACCTTATCGAGACACCGGGTATTGTTATCGACTCAGTTGAGCGTCTCTCCGAAGAACAACATGGGATCGAGCTCTCGATAACCGACCACGAATCGAATGCACTCGGAACTCTGCAGGAAATTACCACAGTGACAAACACGCGCATCACCGGCCTCCGCGCTCAGCCATCTGGTGGCGTGATCCGATTTTTGACGACTAATTCGGACATGATTGGCATAGTACGTGAGCGACTCACCGAAGAACATGGTTCGTGCACGCTCGTGGCAAAATACCATCCCTCTGAGTCCTCAGGTGGTCAGGGCTCACCAGAAAATGATGCTGGGTTGACAGCCAGACAGCAGGCGATCATGGAGACTGCGTTCCGTGAGGGATACTACGAAGACCCACGCAAGATCGACGGTGCTCAGCTTGCTGACCGATTCGACATCTCTTCGTCGACGCTACACCAACATCTCCGAGCAGCAGAGGCAAAGGTTATTGACCAATTCCTTAATCGTTGACATTTCACAATGAAGCGTGAGATATCTCGAGCGTTAGGTTGACCGCGGTAATTCACTATGCTTTTATCTAC
This sequence comes from Halorubrum vacuolatum, assembly GCF_900188065.1. Lineage (GTDB taxonomy): Archaea > Halobacteriota > Halobacteria > Halobacteriales > Haloferacaceae > Halorubrum > Halorubrum vacuolatum. Next base: position 10,140 of record NZ_FZNQ01000017.1, on the reverse strand, counting down.
TATTAGTATATATGGCTGCATGCACGACCTGACGGGATTTCAGCGTGATTTAATCTTCACTGTTGCTGGTCTTGATGAACCGCATGGATTGGCTATCAAAAATGAAGTTGAGGACTACTATCATAAGGAGATCAACTCTGGTCAGTTGTACCCAAATCTGGATTCACTCGTCCACAAGGGTCTCATTAAGAAAGGAAAAAAAGACGAGCGGACGAACTATTATGTACTCACTCAACGTGGAGAACGCGAACTTGAGGATCGGGTTGCGTGGGAATCACAATATATTGAGCTTTAATTGAAAATCGGCGCCCGCTGAGGTAAGGGTGCTTTGCAGGTGAACTACCCCACCCTACTCGCTCACGACTTTCGCCGCTCGCTCCTTGAGAGTGGGGCTTCCTGTTTTCACGACGCGCTTTGGAGATACGGACGTATCCACAGGGAGCGCAGTCTCCACAGGCGTTCACGAATCGCACAGCGATTCGTCTGCACACCAGAAATCTCTGATTTCTGGGGACGTTGATTCGGAGTGACCCACTCCTACGTCTTCGAGGCCGCGAGAAAGGATGTTCCACGCCGCGTTCGCATCCCTGTCCGCTTCAAATCCACAAGACGGATACGAGTGTTCACGTACCCAGGGCGGTTTCTCAGAGCGTTCGTGAATCGACTGATGTGTACCGCTGAGGAATACGGCATCTCGGTGGAAGTACGGTCTGAGGCGTGGACGAGTCAGGAGTGTCCGAACTGCGGTTCGACAGAGGATACGACGCGACACCGTGATACGTTGACGTGTCCGTGTGGCTTCGAGGGGCACGCCGGCCTCGTGGCGTCAGAGACCTTCCTTCGGCGTCACCAGAACGCTTCGAGTTCTGGTTGGCGAACGAGACGCAGAGCGTCTCGTCAACGGCAGACAGCGGTAACACGGTCGATGGCACGGCCTGTCTGCCTCAAATGGAACGACCACGAGTGGTCAGAGTCATCACGCTCTTGTTCCAACGAGGAGCATGCGAACCCGCAAGTTGCCTCCGTGGGCCGGTAAGCGATATCCCCAGCGCGAGGAAACCCCACCGTGAACGGCGGGGAGGATGTCATAGCAATTTCAAGGCGGAAACCCACGGCTTTAGCCGTGGGAGGAAGCCGACATGAGAGCAAAAAACCACCGAAAAACGGCAGTCTGACTCCCCCATGTTACCGTTTCATTTATGAATCTATACTTCTACATATGAAGTATGGCGGAGGTGCGTCGCACGGTCGTCGTCAAACTCGACGTAGACGACAGCGATGCGACCCTCCTCCACGAAACGGTCGAGGAGTATCTGTGGGCGTGCAACTACGTCGTCCAAGACGCATGGCAGGACGACTACAAGCCCACATCCAAGACGGAACTCCACGACCGGACGTACTCCGACGTGCGCGAACAGACACGCCTACAAGCGAATCTCGTTCAATCAGCACGCAACCGAGCCGCCGAAGCCATCAAGGGCGTCGTCGCTCGGTGGCAGAACGGTAAGAAGGCGTCGCAACCACACTTTACGACGCCCTCGGTGCGCTACGACAAACGGAGTGCGACGTTCCACGACGACCACGTCTCCCTCTCCACGGTGAACGGACGTATCCAAGCCGAGTACGTTCTCCCACCGGAGGGCGACAACCCGCAGACCGAATACCTCCGCGACGACACCTACGAAGTGACGGGCGCGACGCTTCAGTACCGCGACGCGACGGACACGTTTTACCTCCACATCGGAACGAAGGCCGACGTGGAGTCCGAGCTACCGGACGAAGGCGACGCCGAGCACAGCACAGTCCTCGGTGTCGACCTCGGTATCGAGCAGATCGCCGTCACGTCAACCGGGATGTTCTGGAGCGGCGACTACCTCACCCACCGTCGCCGGGAGTACGAGCGCGTTCGTGGCGACCTCCAACGGACAGGAACAGAATCGGCCCATCGCACTATCGAACGGATGGGCGACCGCGAGAGACGGTGGGTCAACGAGTACCTCCACCGCATCTCGAAGGCCATCGTCCACGAAGCCATCGCGCACGAGTGCGACGAGATCGCCTTCGAGGAGTTAACGGACATCCGCGAGCGGATGCCCGGCGCAAAGAAGTTCCACGCGTGGGCGTTCCGACGCCTGTACGACTACGTGGCATACAAAGCCGAAGCGGAAGGGATCGAGGCCACGCAGGTCGACCCGGCGTACACGTCCAAGCGGTGTTCAAAATGCGGGACGACGCTGGACGAGAACCGCCGGTCACAAGCGAAGTTCTGTTGCCGGAAGTGCGGTTACGAAGTCCACGCAGACTACAACGCGGCGAAGAACATCGGCTTTCGACGCCTCCGTGCGGGGCAAAAGTCTCCGCACGGAGGGGCGACACGTCACCTCGCCCTGAAGTCGGGGACGCTGAACGTGAATGGCGGCTACTCGCCTGCCACCCAGTAGGGTTGGCCAGAACGGGAGTCCACCGACAAGCCCACGACTTTAGTCGTGGGTTGGTGACTCTCCCTCTCCAAGTACGAGAGTATATTACGCTGAGTCTACAATAACCATGTGACAAGCGTGGACTGACGCAAGCAGAGGTGATTACCTATGACAATAGATAATGAGGAACAGACTGGCCCCCTCAACAAGACAGACGAGGCGATCCTCGACGTCATGTCCGATGGGCGGCGGTATACCGCCGGGCTGCTTGCTGAGTTGATTGATGCAGATCGAGCATACGTTAATGCACGGTTAGCTTTGCTCGCAAAACTTGATTATCTTGATCGGGTACATAAAGGTCTGTATGTCCGTCAAGATTCTACAAATAATTGACCGCCTCCCTATTTTAAAAGGCGTCCCCAGAACGCCTTGCGTTCTGGCTGCCCGCCAGACTTCGTCTGGCGACGAGGATTCCACGAAGTAGAGATTCAGGCTGCGCGTTTCCTCGGGGTTCAAGTACGCTTTCGCGTGACCCGTCGACGGTTCCTTGAGGAAGGGGATTTAGCACCTATTTCAGTTAAATCGGCACTTATTTTATGTTCAGCAAACAAACATCTGCTTGCCGGCGTACTGATCTGCCAGATTCATCGTGTCGCCGGCGCACCAATCACAGGGGGTCGTTTCCCACCTCTGTGTCTTCATATTGATTGGGAGGCCCGAAGCCCACGATTTTACCGAGGATCGAGCAGAAAGCCTTGCGCTCCAGCGCGTGGAGGATGTTAACCCGGCCCCTCGGACGGGGAAAATCGAATAATGTTTATTATTTTATATACTATCAATATATGGTTATAACATATACTTTTGCTGTGATGTATGTGTGTATCAGCGATACTTGCTCTCCTGGCTAATATTTGCAAAACGCCGCCTCTAGCATATTGAAGCCACATAGAAGCCATCACCGAGGGGTATCTTTAACCGCACTACTAACTAAATGCGGCTATGACAAATACACAAGTATCCAAACCACGAGCTCATGTACATGTCCGAAATATTGGTGGAATCGATGAAACAGACGTTACGTTGTCACCCGGTATTTCGATTTTGACAGGCCGAAACGCGACAAACCGGACATCTTTCCTTCAGGCATTGATGACTGGTCTTGGAAGCACTCGGAGTTCTCTCAAAGCGGATGCAGATGAGGGATCAGTAACCATTGAGTTCAACGGGGACACGTACACGCGGACACTTTCCCGAGAAAATGGACGTGTTACATTTAGTGGCGATCCTTATCTTGAGGACCCAGCGGTTGCTGATCTCTTTGCTTTCCTCCTCGAAAACAATGAGGCACGCCGCGCCGTGGCTCGCGGTGAGAACCTCCGTGATGTCATCATGCGCCCTATCGATACAGATCGCATAGAAGCCGATATTGCAGCGTGCCGCCGGGAGCGTGATGATCTCGAATCCAAAATTGAGCGGTTGGAGACGCTTGAGCAGGAACTTCCAGACTTGGAAGCGAAACGAAAGAATAAGCGTGATGAGCTCGCTTCGGCAAAAGAGCAGTTGAAAACGGTTCGGGCCCAACTTGCGGAGCTTGATACTGGTGCTGAAGAAAGCCGAACGCGCAAGCAGGAATTAGAAGAAGCATTCCAGGATGTACGGGACGCTCGCGCAGAACTAGAGCAGTTTGAATTCGATCTTGAAACTGAACAATCGACACTTGCACAATTGAAAAATGAGCGTGATGAGCTTTCAGAAGCGCTTGCAGATACCGACACACCAGATGGGAGCCCGGACGAACTTGCCCAGCAGATTGATCATCTCCGTCAACGCAAGGAGTCGTTAGATGAGACGATCAGTCAACTCGGAAGCATCATTGAGTTCAACAAAGAAATGACCGAGGGAGCTGGCGTCACGATTGATAGCGTCGGAAGTGATGTTACAGATACAGATGATCCAACAGCGGCGCTCGTTGCCGAGGATGCAATTACTTGTTGGACTTGTGGTTCCGACGTCCAGTCGACACAAATTGAATCCACGCTTGAGCAACTCCGTGATCTCCGGGCGGACAAACTTGCTGACAGAAACGACATTCAGGCAGAGATCGACGATCTCACCAGTCGACAGTCGCAAATTCAGGCTACCCTTCGCGAACGCGAACAGATGCAGCGCCGACTCTCCACGGTTAAATCCGAAATAGAGAGTACTCAAGACCGAATTGATAACCTCGCTTCACAAATCACTGAGAAAGAATCCGAGGTCGCTGCGCTTGAGCAAACAGCCGAATCGATTGATACGGCGGATCACGATGAGGCACTTGAGCTCCACCGGGAGGCTAATTCCCTTGACCTCCGGATTGACAGAATTACAGAGACTCTTTCGTCACTTGACACAGAAATCAGCGAGCGTGAAACGGCACTCACCGAGCGAGAATCACTCATGGCAAAGCATGATGAGCTTTCTGACCGCTTGGTCGAACTTCGAACGCGTGTCGATCAAATTGAGGCGACTGCGGTTGAATCGTTTAATGACCACATGGAGACTGTACTTGCTCTGCTTGAATATGAGAATCTTGAACGAATCTGGATTGAACGTCGTGACAAACAAGTCCGTGATGGACGGCGGAAAGTCACTCAAACGGTATTCGAACTTCATATTGTTCGCCAGACAGCAGACGGAACGGCCTATCAGGATACCAGCGATCACCTGTCTGAGAGCGAACGGGAAGTGACAGGACTCGTTTTTGCACTTGCTGGCTACCTTGCCCATGAAGTCCACAAGGAGGTTCCATTCATTCTTCTCGATTCACTCGAAGCGATTGATTCTGATCGTATTGCCCGCGTGATTGAATACTTTGAGGAGTATACCGACTACTTGATCGCAGCGTTACTGCCTGCTGACGCTGACCCTCTCTCTGCAGATCACACGCTGATCGAGGGCCTCGAGTAGCAGTCCTACAAAGTAGAATTGACATGGGTGTGCTTACACCGTCAATTTTGTAACGATCCTCTAGTTATAGTTCGTATGAAAGGCAATACAAATAACAAACGTACAAAAGTAGCCCGTCTTATTGACAAATACGATCTTGACGGGATGGGCGCGCAACTTGAAGCCGATTGGACGGGAGTTTCTGGTGAGCGGACCAGCCTCCGGGATCTTGCTGATGAGTTCAATTATGCCATTCTTGAAGCCGCTCTCAGAGCTGCCAACGTTTCGCCGGCCCAGTTCGAACTCAGTGGGATCTATACTGCTCTCGCCGACTCCGGAGCCGAACAGACGCGTGCAAAACGTCGACTGGAACGTGAAGGCGTGTGTGTCGATGACCTCCTGCGAGATTTTGTGACACACCAGGCGATATACACCTATCTCACGGAATACCGTGAGGCAAGTCTCCCGGAACATACGACGGACACGGTCGAAAAAAAGGTGGAGGCTATCAAAAAACTCCAAGGCCGTCTTGCTGTTGTGATCGACTCTGCTATCTCTTCGTCAGCCTCCACCGGTAGTCTTGATCATAGCGATTATGATGTCCTCATTGATGTCCGCGTCATCTGTCCTGCATGTGGCTCTGATTCTACTGTCGGGACTCTCCTTCGTGAAGGCGGCTGTGACTGCGATAATTCTTCTCACTCTCAAGGTGAGAACTGAGGCTCTTAGCTTCTTTTTTGTCCAAGGAGACACCCCCGTCGTTTGCGATGCTGCTCGCTCTCCTAGCGGCGATTCGCCTGCGCCGCTAGTAGCCGGCTTTTTTGGACATGACATCCTCCCCGACGTGAACAGTAGTTGCCGAACCAAGTTCTCGTTGAGGCACCCACGACAGAGTTAGTTCCGAGATCGCAGCGAGTGTGACTTTTTTCCCAGTGCTGGATAAACGAAGGATGCGAGGGAACGCCGTTGAAGCGGTGTTCCCGAGCAACACCTCTCGAGAAAACGCTCACCTACCGGTTTCCCGGTCGGAGTGAAAGGCAAGCTTAGCCGTAGTCTGTCAGGATGAGTCGCCGAAAGATCCGCGTCGAAATTGGCGGTTTCTCCGGGTGGATCTTCCCAGCAATAAGGATGTTTGCGAGCACCCACAGATTGTACAGCGCGACAGCGAACAGAAAGTAGAATAACCGAACTGAGAACGTCGGCGACGACATTCTCGGGAGGAAGTCACCGATCTGCCGATAGGATGTTTCGATTCCCCAGCGGCGGCGGAACGCCGCCGCGTACGCTTGCGCTGTTGAAGAATCTACATCCAAACTCGTGACAAACCACACGTGTTCATCATCGGTCGAACGGTGCGGAACCGCGAAAACCGTCACATCGACCGTCGCTGTCGGCGGACGCTTTCGCTGCATCGTGTACTCATCGGCGACCGTCTCAGCGCCGGCGCTGAGACGGCTTTTCATCCCACTACTCGGGCGTGCACGAACGATGTAATCAACGCCCAGCTGTTCCAGCTCTGAAACGACATGAACTTGATAGAACCCACGGTCGAGGTAGACATGCCGAATCGAGACGTATTCACGAGCCGTTTCGATGAGAGAGCGAACGGCATCGCGCTTCGCGCGAAAGCCGTTCGCGTCCATCGGAAGCACATCAAGCGTAAATCGAGCGCGTGGAGCAACGATACAGAGCGTTGCGAAGCAAAACGCTCTGTTTGTTCCCAGATCAGGATAGCTCGTTACCACGTGGTCAGTGTCGGCTGAGCCGTAGAACCGCCATTCATGGAGATCGATTGCGACATCGACGAACGCAGGAAGTCGCCGCTGTGCGCGAAGAACTTCGAATAGTCGATCCCGGACGCCATCGAACTGGTCGTCGATGGCGTCCGTCGAGAGGTTTCGCAAGTGGTGCAGCAGCGATTTGGCGAGGGAATTGCGAGCAGTGGATGTGATGTCGACCTGCTCTTTCCGATCCAGTTGGAGCGTCTTCCCACCCGTGTTTGCAAACTCCTGATCAAAGGCAATACGAGAGAGGATTTCGAGAAAATCCTCTCTCGTGTACTTCCCGCACTGTTTGACCCCGAACTCCAGCTTTGGGAACAGCACCATCGAAGCGGCACGACAGACTTGTTTTGCCTCAGCTGTCTCGACCATACGCGAACTCAAGAGCGAACCAAAATGAACCTCAGTTAGGTTCGGCAACTACTGTTTAGGGCGGGGAGGATGTCAAGACACACTCGATTGGCACGACTCCTGCCGCCAGCAGGTAGTCGTGCCAATCGCCCCGTACAACGCACGAAACACCGACGACCCACTCGACATTGAGTACAGAGTCGAAGACCGTATCAAAGAACACAGCAAGAACGTGAAGCTGAAGCAATCGACGTTAGATGAGACGTACAATCGCCGGACAGGCGTCGAACGAACTAACGATGCAGTCAAGGACTGCGGCCTCGGGCACGTTCGCGCCCGAGGCCGCGTCCATGCACGAGCACAAGTGTTCCTGTCTTTGTGTCTACGTCTCGTCATTGCGATCACTAACTACGAACGAGGGGACAATCCAGGAAGCACGATCATCACGGTGTGACAAGAGTTCTATGACACCCTCGATACTACCTATGTGCTATTCGACATTGAAGAAGAAGGCATCTTACCTGCTGATTTGAAATCAGTAATCGATAGCCATACTGTAATCACACAGGGAAGCCCCCACGGCGGGGGTGTGTTACCTGCGCCGTCGTGGTTGCGTTAGTCGTCGCCGTTCTATTCAGTCCCGTCAGCGGTGATGGTCACCAAGTCGTCATCAAACACCTCTTCTTCCTCGAAATCATCGAAATCATCGAAATCGTCGTCATCGGGATCATCGATCTCGTAGATGATTCCAATGTCGACCGATTCACCGGGGTCGAGTTCAATCGTGGCGGTGTCCTCACTATCGTCAGCAGCACCAACTACCTCAAGATCACCCTTGGGTACCACCGAATCACGCTCAAGATCGAAACCTTCCTCAAATCCGAGTTCGTCACCCGAATCTTCCTCATCACCATCGTCCACAACGAAGTAGATGTTGTCAGCAGCATCTCCCTCTTCGAAATCAAACCCGATTTCGATACCGTCTTCACTCCCTTGGTTGGTCACAGTGAATGCATCCGCACCGTACGTTGTTGCTCTTACATTCAATCCTTCGCCATCTTCTGCATCGTCCTCATCCAGCGTCAGAATGAGCTGTTCATCGTCCATATCGGCGAATGGAGAGTCGTCCGTCGCCTGAAGTCCGAGCAACGCTTCGGCGTCGCCGGCGACTTCGACATCAGCTGTGCGGTCCGCTTCAACAGTCGTGAACGCACCCGTGCCCGCGAGGCCGATGACGGCCGCGAAGACGAGCGCGAGTGCGAGGAGTTTTCCTTGTGGGATCATTGGTAGATTCGGTTGTCGTTTGTTGGTGCGCCCCTGAATCGCTCCCGAACTGCTCCGGAAGACGTCGGCGCTCACTACCCACTACATACCCTGCCTACTTTGTAAGCCCGACCTACCGAACCGTTTGGATAGGCTAACGACGTGGGAGATACCGGGTAGGATGGCCTAACACACGATATTTCGGGGACTTTCCGCGCCCGAGGCCGCGTCCACGCTCGAACAGAAGTGTTCCTTGCACTGTGTCTTCGACTGGTTGTGGCAATCACACACTCCGAGCGAGGGAACAAACCGGGCTGTGAGAAGCTATGATATTGATTCTATGACACGCTCTTGCTGTATCAAAATAGTGCTGCACGAGGCTTGCCTTCGAGACCGTCCACCCGTGTTGTTGGGAAAACAATATATACTGATGGTACCTACCTTAGGTATGGACCGACCGCATATTCGATCGGATACCCGCCAAGCGTGTACGCTGGTGGCCCGATTACCTCGTGGACGCCTTCTTGCACCGTTACTGAGACGAGAGGGCTCCTCCCAAAAATTTTATCGGGACACCATCGCGGGTGTACCCGGCATGCTGCGATATGTCTTTTTATCACTCATCACCATCATCGGTGTCGCAGTCTTCAGTACGGTCCTCGTTGGCTAAGCATGGACACGAGCCGCAACGGCGATGGTGCTGGCCTCGGCGGTCGCCAGCTTTGGGAGTCGCTGCGCGCTGCCGACGTTGTTGATGCCGAACACCGACTGACACCACCGTTTTATGCTGAGTGGCAACGGCTGATCGCTCAGGTCCGTGGTCCCTCTCGGGTTGCATACCTTGCCAGAATGCTTGAGACGCAGAAAACAAACATCACTATCGAGACCGGCGAGCCAGTCATCGTCATGGACGGTACCTGGATCGCTGGCGAATGGCCGTCAGTCGCCGCAGTTGATGCCGATGTGGGGCTTTTTATTGCCCTCCAGCGACACGTCCCGGGCTGGGACAACCTTCGAAGCACCGAACAACGAGAGCTGCTCGCCCACCTTCGAGTCTGTCTTTCTCACTGTCCAAGTTGTGATGCAGAACTCCGCCCTCACGCCGAGATCTCCCCCAGCGAGGTGCCAACCATAGACTGCTCACATTGCGGGGCTCAGTTGAGTTGAGTGCGTCCGAGGCTGGCAATACCAGCACCACCTAATATATAAGGCATCGAATTGCTACACACGTTATTCAGGCAGAAGCTTATTATTCATCAGTCCACAATGTCTGTTACGTGAACGATAGTACCCTCACCCCTCCACCATCCGTCTTTAGTTAAGCCTCACACCTCGGTTGTGTAGCGGTAGCGAGCGTCTCTTGTAAGATTGGTCGTTGCTTGTGGATCTTCTGAGCGTCT
>NZ_FZNQ01000054.1 GCF_900188065.1 Halorubrum vacuolatum | reverse complement strand
AGTTCCGTGAAATTACGCTTGCCGCCGCCGTCTACAACGTCGAACAAGCCGTCAAACAATGAAACCCGACGCCTTCTGCGGATTCAATGAAGCCGACCGGAACCGATTGATTGCTGAAGAAGTCAGAAAACAGGTTGAGGATGGTGAGAAAATCCTTGTTTTTGCTATAAATGATGAACACGCGATACAGTTGACGGAGATGTTCAATCAGGTCTATTCGGATAAGCCGAACGACTACGTCCGGAAAATAACCTATACGACTGATAATGCTGAAGATGTCTTGAATAATTTCAAGAATGAGTATATGGAGCCGACCGTCGCTGTTACTGTTGAGATGGTGAGCACGGGAACAGATGTTCCCCCACTGCAGAATATCGTCTTTGCTCGCCCGGTCAAATCACCTATACTGTATAATCAGATGGTGGGCCGGGGAACTAGAACATGTGAAAGCATTGATAAGGAAAAATTCACTATTTTTGACTGTGTCGGTGTAATCGAATACTTCCAAGATCAAAAGCACCCACCATTCGACCAGTATAGAGCCGTAGATGATGAAAGTGGTAAAGAATCTGGCGGTACAGCTGAAGAGCGCAAGGATGACGATCTAGTGGTTGCAGATGATGTAACTGATGAGCTTATCGAGACAGAGTCGGGTTACCGCTTCCAGACAAAAGATGGAGAAGAACTGAGACCTGAAGACTATATTTCAGCTTTTGAACAGTACATCGCACAAAACAGTGATCGAATTGACGCAATCAATATTTTACAGAACAGGCCTGAGGATCTTCGACGCGAGCACTTGAAGGAACTTAATGAAAAATTGAGAGCAGAGTCAGAGACATTCACCGAGGAACGGCTTCAGAAGGCCTACAGTGAGGAAATGGTGGACTTGTTAGGCTTTGTTAAGCATGCCATAGGAGAGGATGAGTTCCCAACTACCGAGGAGCGTGTTGAGAAGGCCTTTGAGGTATGGGAGAAAGAACACGAATTCACAGAAGATGAGAGAAAGTGGCTAGATATGATTCGAGAACACTTCAAGCGTGAGAAAATGATAAAAGAAGATGACTTCAACGACATCCCATTTATAAGAAAAGGAGGATGGGATTCAGCGGCTGAAGCCTTCGGCGGAGAAGAACAACTAAAAGAGACTTTGGACGAACTTAATAAACAGGTGATACTGGCATGAGTGAAAATGGAAGGATGGATATCAAGAATAAAGTATGGGAAATCTGCGGTATTCTTCGAGATGACGGGATGCATATCGGGAGCTATGTTGAACAGGTAACTATATTGTTATTCTTGAAGATGATTGAGGAGCGAGAGGCAAAGTTCGAAGAGACAGAGGAGATCCCAGAAGAATACAGATGGGATCAATTAACAGAAAAAAACGGTGAGGAGCTGTTACAGCATTATGAAGATACACTGCGAGAGCTTGGTCGTCGAGAAGGCCTGCTCGGCGAGATCTTCGGGAGGGTCAACAGCCAGTTTAAGACGCCGGTAAATCTGAGTAAAGCTGTCGCCGAGGTCGATGCCATAGACTGGAACAAATACGAAGCAGACGTCAAAGGGGCAGCCTATGAGTCACTCCTGGAGAAGTACGCAGAAGAGGCCAAAGGAGCCGGACAGTACTTCACACCCCGCCCTGCGATTAATGCGACCGTCGAGGCTATTGACCCAGATCACGACGAAAAAATTCACGATCCAGCCGCAGGAACCGCAGGCTTCCTAATTGAAGCATATGAACATATCCTTGAGAAAAACAATGAAGGCCTAGATCTTAGCCGCGAAGAGCGAAAGCAGCTTAGCGAGGAGAATCTAACTGGCGTTGAGCTTGTTCCAGAGACTCGACGATTAGGCCTGATGAACATGGTTCTCCACGACTTGTATAGTGATATTAGGAGAGATAACTCTCTTCAGAATCCTCCGAGTGAGCGGTTTGATGTGATATTGGCTAATCCCCCTTATGGAGGTCAGAATCAACAGGAGCCGCTTAGAGACGACTTTTTTGTTGAAAGTAAGAAGCCTGAACTGAATTTCCTTCAGCATTCCTTTTCGATGCTAAATGACGATGGTCGGTGTGGTATCGTCGTGCCGGATGGTGTGCTCTTCCAGACCGGTCAGGCAAAACGCGTCAGAAAACACCTGATGAAGAACGCGGACATTCACACTATCTTGATCCTCCCGATTGGAGCTTTCCACCCCTATACCAACGTAACTACGAATATCGTCTTCTTCGACAAAGGGAGAGAGACAAACGAGGTCTACTTCTACGATCTAAGAACCGATGTAGAGAAAATCAAGAAGAGTAATCCGTTGACAGAAGATCACTTCATAGACTTCCTTAAAAACTGGGACTCCAGAGAAGACAGTGACCAATACTTCTCAGTGAGTATTGAGGAGATCAAAGAGAAGGACTGGAGTCTCAACTACAAGAAGTACAAAGAGTTCGATAATGGGGGCGAAGAACTTCCAGCACCCGAGGAACTCTTAACAGAACTCCTCGGGCTACAGGAAACTATTACGGAGAACACACAACAGATTCTCGACGAGATCGAGGCAGATAACTAATGGTATCTAAAGAAGAAGTTCCGGAACACTGGGAGTGGGAGAAATTAGGTAATTTGGTTAATGTAAATCCCAGATACGATCTTCCCGACCAGAATGAATTTCCTCATGTACCGATGAAAAAGGTGAGCGCCGAAGATAAAGAGATAATGGGCTTTGAAAGGAAGGATAACATCTACTCTGGCTTATCAAAATTTAAACAGGGGGATGTGCTCTTTGCCAGAATTACACCCTGTACAGAAAACGGAAAAGCAGCTTATGTTGAAGAGCTTCCTGAAGGCGAAAAAATATCCGTTGGATCTTCAGAGCTGGCTGTACTTTCTCCAAATGATGGTTTAAATTCTAGATATCTATATTACCTAATCCAGGAACCTTATCTCAGAAGTCAAGCAATTAACCAAATGAAGGGTGCTTCAGGAAGAAAGCGAGTCCCATATTCATTTTTCAGAGAAGACGCTGAAGTTCCTGTTCCGCCGCTGGAGGAGCAGAAAGCGATTGTCGGTACTTCACGAATGACGTAATCGGTCAGATTGAATCGTCGAATTAACCACGAGAAAGTGTCTGGTTCTGGATGTGTTTGAGATCCCTGAACC
>NZ_FZNQ01000018.1 GCF_900188065.1 Halorubrum vacuolatum | reverse complement strand
ATATCCTGCCGTGCTATCGACCGGTGGTTTGCGTATGTTTTTGTCGGATTCATCCCCGCCGTGAACGGCGAGGCTTTCTCCTTGACTCTCCGTAACTGAGCAACGTATCGACGAGCAGAAACACCGCGCTGGCGACTAACACGCTCCCCACGGCGACGACCACATACGCCCACGGACCGAATGCGTACGAGACGGTGGCAACCCCGAAGATGGGATCGTGGGTAAATCCGGTCCAGAAGGCCCCATGTGCCGGATTCGTCACGAGCAATGCTGTCGAGAGCAGGCCGAAGCCGACGCTCCCAACGAAGAGCCGGCTTCGGATCACCTCCCCTCGACCGGTGTACTCCAGGGCGAAGCCGAGGAACGCGATCCCCGTCCAGATGATGCCGAGCCACGTCGCGCCTTCGAGTACCTTTCGGAGAAGCGGATCGGTTACGAGCAGTCCGGTGCCATACGCGAAACACCAGAGCGCCTGCGCAGCGAAGACGAGTAGGAACCAATCAACGCCCGGCTTGCCGCGGTACTGCCGAATCGTCCATGCGAGCCATACCGCACCCACCCCGCCCGCAAGCGATCCGAGCACGGGCCACGGCGGGACGGGGACCGGAAGCATACGTGGCTGATAATGATGCTTGGCGTTCTAAACCTGTCGTGCAGTCGTCGCTGCTTCCGCCGGGACTCTCGCCGTCTCCGCCCGGGACCCTCGCCGCCGTCAAAACTCCTCGTCACTGTCGCGCGGGATCCGTCACCGATGCCGCTCGATAACCCGCTTTGCGGCCTGTCCCTTCTCCTTCCAGCCGTATCCCTGCTCGTAGACGTGTCGTTTTCGCTCGACGAGTTCCTCCGGGCTCGACTCCTCGAACCCGCCGCGATCCCACGCGCCGGAGTCCCGGAGCCACTCGATCACGTTCTCTTTCGTCTCGGGCCAGGAGAGCCCGACCATCTCGTACCACGCGATCATCGCGAAGACGGCGTTGTCGTGACAGCCGGGAACGGAGCCATGTGTGTAGACGGTTCGCATCGGCTCGCGTGTCGGCTCGGAGATGAGCTCTTTGAACTCCGCCGCGGTCAACAGCCGGAGGACGTCGTCCTCGCGCGCGATCCGCTGTTCACGCTCTAACGCACCGAGAGCTGCCTTATGAATCCCGCCCCACTCGCCATGTACCGCCGACCTGAGCGCCGATTCCGTGAGGCCGTCGGACCGGCGCGTGAGAACCGCAAGCAGATCCGTGTACGCGTTCTCGATGGTCGGCCAGCTCACCCCCTCGAATTCACAATCCGCATCGTGGAGGCTGTTTGTCGTCCGGCAATCGGGACACGGATAGCGGAACGTCGGCACGGTTTTCGGTCGGCGGCGGCCGCAGTTATGCGTTTCGCGACGTGCGGCGATCGTTTCGACGATACAGGTTCGACGAACGACGGACCCACACACCGACGAACGGACATGACACTCCGCGTTTCGAAACGTTTACTCGGCGGCCGGCCGGGTGTTCACGTTGTATGACGAAAGTTAGCGTCGTCGGCGCCGCGGGCACCGTCGGTGCCGCGGCCGGCTACAACCTCGCACTGCGTGACGTCGTGGACGAACTCGTCTTCGTCGACATTCCCGACCAGCGGGAGACGACGATCGGCCAAGCGGCCGACACGAACCACGGGGTCGCGTACGACTCGAACACGACCGTCAGGCAGGGCGAGTACGCCGACACCGCCGGCTCCGATGTCGTCGTGATCACGGCGGGAATCCCCCGCCAGGAGGGACAGACGCGGATCGATCTCGCCGGCGACAACGCGCCGATCATGGAGGATATCGGCTCCCAACTGGCCGAGTATAACGACGATTTCATCACCGTCACCACCTCGAACCCGGTTGACCTGCTCAACCGACACCTCTACGAGGCGGGCGATCGCGACCGGTATCAGGTCGTCGGCTTCGGCGGCCGCCTCGACTCCGCGCGCTTCCGCTACGTCCTCTCCGAGCGCTTCGACGCCCCCGTCCGAAACGTTGAGGCGACGATCCTCGGTGAACACGGCGACGCACAGGCGCCGGTCTTCTCGAAAGTTCGCGTGAACGGTCGTGACCCCACGTTCGATGCGGACGAAAAAGCGGAGATCCTCGACGACCTCACGGAGTCCGCGATGGACGTTATCAGCCGAAAGGGGGCCACCCAGTGGGGGCCCGCCACGGGCGTCGCCCACACCGTCGAGGCGATCGTAAACGACACCGGCGAGGTGCTTCCCTGCTCCGTCGTGCTCGACGGCGAGTACGGCTACGACGATACCGCCATCGGCGTCCCCGCCAAACTCGGCTCCAACGGCGTCGAAGAAGTGATCGAGTGGGACCTCGACGACTACGAAGCCGACCTGCTCGATGCGGCGGCCGAGAAGCTCTCCGAACAGTACGAGAAGATCGCCTAGTGCGGGAAGATCGCCTAGTACGAAAAGATCGCGACTGACGGACGCGTTGGCCTGCTTTTAATTCACGTTCCCTCCCCACCGACGACGCCGTCGTACACGACGTTCAAGCGTCTTCTCCCTGCCGATCTCTTATATACGATACCGAGGCCAAACCACCCATGCGTTGACGACGGCTCCACGTCGGTCACGGCGGATGTGCGGCACGCCGGCGTGGAAAACGGGATGTGCCGCCTGTTCGCCACTCAACCGATAGATATCGCCAGGCAATCTCAGATCGTTTTTCCACGCACGTCACGGAGACCGGCCATGGTTCGAATCGTCGCGATCTCCGGCAGTCGCCGAGACACCAGTACGACACGGACAGCGCTCCACGTCGCGCTCGCGGCCGCCGAGGACGCCGGCGCCGACACCGAGTTGATCGACCTCGGGACCGTCGACCTCCCGCTCTATCATCCCGATGTGGACGAACAGGGCGACAGCGAGCGCCTGAAACGGATCGTTCGCGAGGCCGATGGCGTGCTCGCCGGGTCGCCGGTGTACCGTGGCTCCTTCTCGTCGACGTTCAAGAACTTCCACGACTTCTGTGGCTCGGACGAGTACGAGTACACCGCCGTCGGCCTCCTCGTGACCGCCGGCGGGGGGTCCTACGGGGCGGCGCTCGAACACCTTCGGTCCACCTTCCGGAACGTTCACGCGTGGGTCGTCCCACACGAGGTCGGCATTCGTGGTGCCTCCAGTGTCGTGAGCGACGGCGACATCACCGACGAGGACCTCAGGCGACGAACGGAGACGCTCGGGCGCGTCGTCGTCGAACACGCGGAGCGACTGCCCTGACGGTCACGTCTGTCGCACTCGACGATCTGTGGCCACGACCCGTCAAAAAAACGTCGCCTACGTGTCCCCGAGCAACTCGACGAGCAGCGCGTTCTGTGCGTGCATCCGGTTTTCGGCCTGATCCCAGACGAGCACGCGGTCCGACTCCATCACGTCGTCGGTGATCTCCTCGCCACGATGGGCGGGCAGACAGTGCATCACCTTCGCGTCCGTCCCGGAGAGCAACTCGCGATTCACCTGAAAGCCCTCGAAGGCCGAGAGTTTCTCAGCGCGCTGATCCTCCTGTCCCATCGAGACCCAGACGTCGGTGTAGATGATGTCCGCGCCCTCGATGGCGGCTTCCGGATCGGTCGTCGGCTCGATCTCCACCCCGAAGGCGGCCGCACGCTCGAACACGCTCGGGTCCATCCCGTACTCCGCGGGCGTGGCGACCGAAACGTCGATCCCGGCCATCGCCGCACCGACGACGAACGATTGGCCGACGTTGTTCCCGTCGCCGATCCACGCGACGTGTGCGTCCTCGCCGACCGTCTCACGGATGGTGAGCAGGTCGGCGAGGGTCTGACAGGGATGTGCGTCGTCGGTGAGTCCATTTATTACCGGACAGTCAGCGTACTCGGCGAGCGTCTCCGCGTCGGCGTGATCGAACAGCCGTGCCATCACCACGTCGACGTAGCGGCCCAACACCCGGCCGGTGTCCCTGAGCGGCTCGCCGTGTCCGAGTTGGATGTCGTCGGGGCCGAGAAACATCGCGTGGCCGCCGAGGCGGGTCATTCCCGTCTCGAAGGAGACCCGTGTCCGCGTCGACGGCTTCTCGAAGATCATCCCGAGCGTCGCGTCCGTCAATCGTGGGTCGTCCGTGCCGGCTTTCATCGCGGCGGCACGCGAGAGCAACGCATCGAGTTCCGCGGGCGTTACGTCGTCGATATCGAGGAAGTCGTCGGTTTCGAGTGCCATTATCTCTCAGTCCTCCAGCCGCGTCATGCAGACATCGGTCAGCACCGCGATCGCGTGGTCGAGATCCGACAGCGGGAGCCGTTCATCGGGCGCGTGATCCAGTTCGGAGTTTCCGGGTCCGTAGGTGACCATCGGGCAGTCCCACGCCGCTGCAAAGAGGTTCATGTCGCTCGTCCCGGTCTTCCGGAGCAAGCGGACGTCGCCGCCCTCACGACGGATCGCGACGCGGAATGCGCGCGCGAGGTCCGTACGCGGACTCTCCATCACGGGCGGCATCGGGTCGCCCCAGTGGACCGACCCCGTCGTGAGTTCCGCTTCGGCGAGTTCGTGGATCTCGTCGACGGGTCGGGAGGGCGGGACGCGAAGTTGGACCTCCATCGTCGTCTCCACCGCGAGGCCATCGTCGCTCAACCCGCCGTCGATCGAGATGGGCTTCGTCGTCACCTGATCGAAGACCGCCGTGTCCGGATCGGCCGGCGTGAACGTCTCTTCAACCCCGTGCCACCAGTCGATCGCGTGCTGGATCGCGTTCGGCTCGGGGCGGGAGGAGTGGCCTGATTCGCTCGTGTTCACGTACGTTCCTTCGAGCAGGCCACGATATCCGAGGGTGATCCCCGTCCAGCCTGACGGCTCGCCGTTTATAACGGCCTTCGGTGCGTCGCGGTCGGCGATCAGATGCCGCGCTCCGCCCGAGTCCACTTCCTCTCGGACGACGCCCGCGAACGAGGTTCCGGTCTTCACCGCGGCGACCGCCAACGCGGCCAGCGGCCCGGTCGCGTCGACGGAGCCACGGCCCCACAGGACGGGTTCGCCGGGCTCGCCGACCCTAACCCCAGTCGTCCCCTCGATCTCACCCTCCGGGGGTGCTGGACGAACCTCAACCGGGATGTCACCGGGAACGGTGTCGATGTGCGAGGTGAGCAGGACGGCGTCGTTCGCGGGCGCGCGAACGTTGCCGGCGTCGTCGATCCACGCCTCCCGACCGTTCACCTCGAAGAAGTCGACCAGCCGCTCGGCCGCGGCCGTCTCCTCACCGGAGGGTGAGGGGATCGAGACGAGGTCGTACAGGAGCTTCCGCCCCGCCGTGTCACAGGCTTTGGGATAGCCGCCGCCGGCGAGGACGTCCGTCACGCCGCGGCCGACCGAATCTTCCACATTGTCGGCGGCTTCGTCGCCGGTCGTGCCGTCGACATCATCCGACTGACTGGTTCCCTCGGGTGCGGCGGTCATCCGATCACCTCCTCGATCGCATCGAGGACCTCGTCGGCGTGCTCGTGGGTGACCGTGAGCGGCGGCAACAGCCGCAGGACTGTCCGACCGGCCGGCAGCGCGAGGATTCCGTGAGTAAGCGCGAGGTCGCGCAACAGCCGATTCGATCCGCGCTTCACCTCGATGCCGATCATCAAGCCGGATCCGCGAACCTCACGGATGTCGTCGCCGAGCCGACGCTCCGCTTCCTCGCGGAGGTACGCGCCGACTTTGGCGGCGTTCGTAGCGAGGCCCTCGCGTTCGATCACGTCGAGGGTCGCGCCCGCCGCCGCCGAGACGACGGGGCCGCCGGAGAACGTCGATCCATGGTCGCCGGCGCTCTCCGCGATCCAGCCGCGACAGAGCGTCGCCCCGATCGGGAGGCCGCTCCCGAGTCCCTTCGCGGTCGTGAGGATGTCCGGGACCACGTTGTGGGTCTCCGCCGCCCACATCGACCCGGTCCGTCCGAGCCCGGTCTGGATCTCATCGAGGATCATCGCCGCGCCGTTCGTCGCGGTCGCGACGCGGACCGTCTGGAGGTACTCGGTCGGAACCGGGTTGATCCCCCCTTCCCCCTGCAACGGTTCGAGGATCACGGCGGCGGTCTCCTCGTCAATGGCCTCGCGCATCGCCTCGGCGTCGCCGTAGGGGACGAACTCCACACCGCCGGCGAGTGGCTCGAAGTCCTTTTTATACTTCCGTTTCCAGGTAGTCGCCAGCGCGCCCATCGTCCGGCCGTGGAAGCCCTGCGTCGTGGCGATGATCTTCTCACGGCCCGTCGCGGACCGCGCGAACTTCAACGCCGCCTCGTTCGCCTCCGTGCCGGAGTTACAGAGCCAGACGTGATCGATGTCGACCGGGCCGGTTTCGGCCAGCTGCTCATAGAGTGCCGTGCGTGCGGCGTGTGGATAGGAGGCCTGTACGTAGATCAGCTCCTCCAGCTGGCTCGTCGCCGCGTCGACGACCTCCGGATGACAGTGGCCGACCGGCGTGCACGCGTAGCTCGCGCCGAAATCGAGGTAGTCGTTCCCGTTCGTATCGGTCAGATAGACGCCGTCGCCGCTGACGATCTCGATCGGCTTCTCGGAGAAGACGAAGCCGCTCATCCGTCCACCTCCGCCTTCGCTTCGGCATTCTCGTCCGCTCCATTTTCTCCGTCCGCTCCACTCGCTCCGTCCTCCACCACGGCAGCACGCTCGATGGTCGTTCCCGTGCCGTCGAGCGCGGAGACGATCGGGTTCTCCACGTTGGCGTCGGCGACGATAACGCGGGGTGCGCCCTCCGTTAGCGCCTCCCGTGCGGCCATCACCTTCTTGCCCATGAAGCCTTCCGCGGCCGATTTCACTGATTCAAACCCCGCTGGCGTCGCCGCGGAATCGATCACCGTCTCCGGATCGTCGGGGTCGGCATAGACCCCGGCGACGTCGGTCAACAACACGAGTTCGGCGTCGAGCGCGCCGGCAACCGCCGCCGCCGCCCGGTCCGCGTCCGTATTGACTGGCGTGATCGTGTCATCGGACTCCTCGCCCGCCATCGGCGGCGAGCAGACCGGCGTGTAGCCGTCGGCCAACAATCCGTCGAGGAGGTCGGCGTTCACCGATTCGATCCGCCCGGAGTGTTCCCCACGGCGGATCTTCTTTTTGCCGTTCTCGACGACGCGAACGGCCGACTTCCGCGGGCCCGAGAGCAGGCCGCCGTCGACGCCGCTCAGCCCGACCGCGTCGACGCCCGCCGACCGGAACAGCGCGGTCAACTCGGTGTTGAGTTTGCCGGCCATCGCCATCGTGAACGCCTCCATCGTCTCGGCGTCGGTAAAGCGGCCGGTGACGCCGGAGGCCGATTCGACGTACTCCGGCTCCATCCCGAGCCGCGTGATCGTCTCGTCGACGACGGTCGAGCCGCCGTGAACGACCACGACGTGCCGCCCGTCGGCGACGAGGTCGGCGACGTCGCCGATCGCGCCGGCCGGATCGACCGCCTTCGCGCCGCCGATTTTCACGACGACGGGTGGGGAATCCGCGTCGCTGCCGCCGTTCGCTCCGCTCATGGCGACCCCACCGGGTGAAGCCCGCCGAATTCAAGGCCGGCCGTCTCGGGCAACCCGAGCGCGAGGTTGGTCGCGTGAACGGCCTGCCCGGCCGATCCCTTCATCATGTTGTCGATGGCCGAGAAGACGACGATCCGGCGGTTGCCGGGGTCGAGTTCGAAGCCGACCTCGCCGTAGTTCGTGCCGGCAACTGCCTTCGGCTCGGGGTAGCGATAGACGCCACCGCCGCCGGAGACGATCCGCATGAACGGTTCCTCGGCGTAGGCTCCACGGTATGCGCCCCAGAGGTCCCGTTTCGAGACGGGTTCCTCGGGGAAGACGTGACAGGTCGCGCTCGCGCCACGGACCATGTCGACCGCGTGGACGGTGAAGGAGACGGAGAGCCCGAGGTAGGCTTCGATCTCCGCTTCGTGCCTGTGGCCGGTCGGCGCGTAGGGTCGGACGACGCCCGAGCGCTCCGGGTGTGAGGAGGCCGCACCGCCGCCGGCCCCACCTTCGGAGGAGCCGACCTTCACGTCGACGACGACCTCGCCCGTTTCGGGGCCGAGGACGCCCTCGTCGACGAGGGGTTTCAACCCGAGGATCGTCGCGGTCGCGTTACAGCCGCCGCCGGCGATCAGCTCGGCCCCCGGAAGGTTCTCGCCGTTGAGCTCCGGGAGCGCGTATTCGGCGCGGTCGAGGTATTCCGGCGAGACGTGGCCGTCGTACCATTCGTCGTATCCCGCCGCGTCCGGGAGCCGGAAGTCAGCAGAGAGGTCGACGACCGTGTCCGCGGCCTCGAAAAACTCATCTATCGCCTCCATCGAGACGCCGTGTGGCGTCGCCGCAAAGAGCACGTCGACGGATTCGAGGTCGTCGGGGTCGGAAAAGCGCAGGTCCAGATCGCGCAGGTTCGGGTGTGTCCGACCGACCGTTTTGTTCACGTTCGAGCGGGAGGTCGCCTGCACGACCTCGAAGTTCGGGTGGCCGGCGAGCAACCGAAGCAGCTCGCCGCCGGTAAAGCCGGTTCCACCCACGACGCTCGCCGTGTAGGTGTCGTCGCTCGTCCCTCCGTCCGCTTTCGCGTTGTCGCTCATGCGTTCGTCGCCTCCGTCGTGTGTTCTTCAGCGACCGCCTCCAGCCAGTCGACGACCGCGGCCGGCACGTCCGTCGCCACCGAATCGTTCAGCGCCTTAAATTCGACGGTGTGGTTCACCTCGTGGATCGTGTAGCTGCCCGAGTCCGCGCCACCGATCTCCATGAGGTCGATCCCGAGAAGGCCGCCGCCGACCGCCTCGGAGGCGCGCTCGACCAGCTCGCGAACGTCATCCGTGATCTCGAACTCCGCGGTCTTCCCGCCCTTCGCGGCGTTCGTCAACCAGTGGTCCGACGTGCGCGTCATCGCGGCGATCGGCTCGCCGTCGACGGCGAGGACGCGGATGTCGCGGCCGGGTTTCTCGACGAACTCCTGGACGTAGAAAATCTTGTGTTGGTAGTGACCGAGCGTCGCTTTGTGTTCGAGGATCGCCTCCGCGGCGTTCCGGGAGTCGATCTTCGCCATCAGCCGGCCCCATGACCCGACGACGGGCTTGAGCACGCATGGGTAGCCGAACGCCTCGATGATCTCGAGGGCGGCGTCCGTCGTGAACGCGACCTCGGTCCTCGGCGTCGGGAGCCCAGCGTCCGCGAGCGCCAGCGAGTTCTTCACCTTGTCGGCACATATCGTGGCCGTCTCCGGGCCGTTCACCACGGGCACGCCGTAGGACGCGAGGAACTCCGTCGCGTAGAGCGAGCGGCTCGTCGCCAGACAGCGGTCGACGACGATGTCGAGGTCCTCGACGGCCGCCGTCGTTCCCTCCAGCCCGAACCGGGCCTTCCGGACGTCGATCTTCTCGACCTCGTGGCCGCGCTCCCGGAGCTCCGCGAGCAGCAGCTTCTCGTCGCGGCGGATCCGCGAGTAGAGGATCCCGACCTTCATCGCTGTGGCTCCAATGCGGGGTTCATTCGCACCACTCCGTGCCCGTCGTCGTCATCTACTCGCCCCAGTCCTCCTCGAGTTCGGGTGCCTCCTCCAACACGACGGGATCGAGCGAGATGACCTCGAGCTCCGCGCCCGTGACGGGGCTGTCGATGATCTCGCCGACCTCGACGTCGGCCGGCAGCTCGATCTCCTCGCCCGTAATGGGGTCCTCCGCGATCAGCGCATCGGTGTCGTTCGTCATTGTACTCGCCACTCGTACCTACATGCGTATAAAAGCATCGAAAATATATTAAAACAGTCATGTACTAAAAATGCCTTTAACGGCCCCATATGCGTCTGAAAGCAAATATTGCGTGTCAGTATGTCTGATTTCGTATCATTGTTTCATCGGCATCCCTCACACACGGTCGGCCACCGCCGATTCACGCAGTTTCCCGGCCGACGCAAGCGCCTCACGGCGGTTCGTGAGTGCCTCCGCGTCCGCCATACGCGTCTCCGTCGCATCCGACAGCGCCGCCTCGACGGCTACCGGCGCTGGTCCGCCGGCGGAGTCCCGCTCCGCGACGCTCGCGGCCGGATCGAGTGCCGCCTCGACGTCGGCGGGATCCACGTACGACGCGAGCGGCTCGTCCAGGACCTCACGTGCGGCCTCGTCGATGATCGCGGCCGCCGCCGCCGGCTCCATCCCGTCCTCGATCGTGGGGGCCGCCGCGGCGACGATCTCGTGTGCCGTTCGGAAGGGCAGCCCCGCCATCGCGAGCAGGTCGGCGACACCCGTCGCCGTCGAAAAGCCCTCGCCGGCAGCCGTCGCGAGCGCCTCGACGTTCCACGTCGCCGTCGCGAGCGCGCCGGCGGCGATCCCCGTCGCCTCCGTCACGTCGTCCGCGATCTCGAACACGCCCGCGTGAGCGCGCTGGAGGTCACGGTTGTACGCCCGGGGAAGCCCTTTTAAGAGGCTCAGCGTCCCCGTCGCCTCCCCGATCGCGTCGCCGGCGACCCCACGGGTCAGCTCCAGCGTGTCGGGGTTCTTCTTCTGGGGCATGATCGAGGAGGTCGAGGCGTAGTCGTCCGACAGATCCAGATACCCCTTGTTCGCGAAGAGGATCAGGTCCTCCGCGAGCCCCGAGAGCGTCGTCGCGAGCGTCGCGAACGCGTTCGCCGTCTCCGCGAGGAAGTCGCGCGCGGAGGAGGCGTCCATCGAGTTGCGGACCGTCCCGTCGAACCCGAGCAGCTCGGCCGTCCGGTCTCGATCGATCTCAAACGGTGTCCCCGCGAACGCGGCCGCCCCGAGCGGCGACCGGTTGATGCGGTCATACGCGTCGAACAGCCGCCCCGTGTCGCGGGCGATCGCTCCCTCGTAGGAGGCGAGGTAATGCCCGACCGTCGTCGGCTGGGCCGGCTGGAGATGGGTGTATCCCGGCATGAGCGTCTCGACGTGCTCGGCGGCGACCGCCGAAAGCGACTCGCGCAGCGCGATCGTCGCCTCGATCGCCGCCAACACGTCCTCGCGGAGCCGGTAGCGGATACAGGCGGCGACCTCGTCGTTGCGCGAGCGGGCCGTGTGCATCCGCCCGCCGTCGGGGCCGACGCGCTCGATCACGGCCGTCTCGATCGCCTCGTGAACGTCCTCGCCGTCGGGTAAGGCGTCGTGTCCCGCTGCCTCCACGTCCGCGAGGGCCGCGAGGATCTCGCCGGCGACGTCCTCCTCGATGATCCCCTGCTCCGCGAGCATCACCACGTGGGCGCGGTCGACCGCGAGGTCGGCCTCGAAGATCGCCGCGTCGGCCGCGAGGCTCGACAGGAACCCGCGGGCCGGACCGCCGCTGAAGCGGTCGCGTCGGATCGCCGTCTCGGGGTCGTCGCCGGTCATCGTCTTAGTCCTGGGCGTCGTCGGCTTCGTTCCCGCTGCCGTCCGTCGCCAACTCGGGCTTCGAGACGCCCGCCTTTACGGAGTTCGCGAGACGCTCCTGCAGGCCGTGGTACTTCGCGACGCCGGTCGCGTCGTCCTGGGCGATGCCGGCGACGTCCGCGGTGTTGAACGAGGCCATCTCCTCGGAGTAGACCGCATACGCGGAGTCGCGGGCGACGACGCGGCAGTTGCCGCCGGCGACGCTCACGGTCGCCGTCCCCGTCACGACGTCCTGCGTCTCGTCGATGAACGCGTCCAGCGCGTCGACGAGGGGCGCGAAGACGAGCCCTTGATAGGCCTTCTCGGCCCACTCCTGTTCGATCCCCTTCTTAAACGAGCGCTCGTTCTTCGTGAGCACGAGGTCTTCCAAGGCGCCGTGGGCGGTGAGCAGGACCGTCGCGGCCGGGTGTTCGTAGTTTTCGCGAACCTTCAGCCCGAGCATGCGGTCCTCCATCACGTCCGTGCGGCCGACGCCGTACTCGCCCGCGTACTCGTTGAGATGCTGAATGAGCGGGACGGGGTCCATCTCCTCGCCGTCGACGGCGACGGGAACGCCCGCCTCGAAGGTGATCTCGATGGTCGTCTCGCCGGACGGCTCGGCGGTCCATTTATAAATGTCCTCCGGGGGGACGTAGTTCGGGTTCTCGAGTTTCCCGCCCTCGACCGCGCGTGACCAGATGTTCTCGTCGATCGACCAGACGCCGCCGTCGCCCGTCTCGACGGGCAGGTCCTTCTCCGCGGCGTACTCGATCTCCCACTCGCGGGTGAGTCCGAGTTCGCGGACGGGCGCGATCACTTCGAGGTCGGAGCCGCGCCAGACCGTCTCGAAGCGGAGCTGGTCGTTGCCCTTCCCCGTACAGCCGTGCGCGACCGCGTCACAGTTCTCCTCCTTTGCGACCCCGAGGATCGCCTCG
The DNA here is from genome assembly GCF_900188065.1 of Halorubrum vacuolatum. Lineage (GTDB taxonomy): Archaea > Halobacteriota > Halobacteria > Halobacteriales > Haloferacaceae > Halorubrum > Halorubrum vacuolatum. The sequence goes on along the minus strand of NZ_FZNQ01000018.1, from coordinate 38,602 downwards.
GCGATCACCGGGCGGGCGAGCGCGGTTCCGAGCGGATAGCCCTGATACGTCGCGTTCGCCTTCACCGCGTCGAAACAGAGGTCCGCGAACTCCGCTTTGGCGTCGACGACGTGGAGTTCGAGCCCCAGCGCCTCCGCGGTCTCCTCGGCCTCGTCGAACTCCTCGGTCGGCTGGCCGACGTCGACGTTGACGCCGATGACCTCGTCGTAGCCGTACTCCTCTTTCAAGATCGGCACGCAGACGGTCGTATCAAGTCCCCCGCTGAACGCGAGTGCTGCTTTCGCCATTATCGGAGTAAAACAGGGTCACGGTATTAAATTCAGCGGTTTCGTATTTGTAATAAAATCGCGGGGCGGGCGCTCTCCGCCCGGGGGTCCGGACGGCGTGATGACTCTGCGGGACGAAACGGCGCGAACGCGACGAGGGATGTGTTAGTGGCCCGAAAGGGGCCGTCGTCGCGCCGCGCCGGAATCCCGTCGCGGTCGGACGACTCGTCGCGCTCGAACGACTCGTCGCTCTCGGAAAAGGGCGGCGACGCGACGAGTCCACGCGCTCATTACCTCATACGAGTCCGCACGTCGTATAAAAGCGTTACGTGACGTCGGTGATCGAGGATCCCAACCTAGAGCCAGAGCAACTGTGCATGTCGCGTCTCGCCGAATTCAAGGACCGTCTCCTCATCGACGAGCCCGGCGTCGACGGCGACACCGACCGCCTCCTCGCCGACGATATTCGCCACCTGTGCGCGCTGCAATCCGGCGACGACCTCCTCGGGGGTCGCCTCGACGGCGTCCTCACCCGCATAAAACGACTCGGAGACGGTGATGCTCGCCCGGCCGTTCTCGAACGTCTCGCCGAGACAGTCGGGGTCACAGACGGAGACGAGAAGCCCCTCCTTCGTCTCGCGCTCGCGAAGCAACATGAGTTAAAAGCCCTCGGGGCCCTCCCCCTGCAGCTCGCGCTCCGGCGGGGCGGCGGCTCCCGATCCGCTCGCACCTCCTGCATGCTCGTTCACCAGTGCCGCCTCCTGCTCGCGGCGCTCCTGTTCGGCGCGTTCCGCGACCGCCTCGGCCTGCTCGTGTTCGCCCATCTCCTCCAATGCGCGCGCTTTCTCCTCCAACACCTCGGCGTTCCGGAACCCGAGTCGAAGCGCGTTGTCGAAGCAGCTGACGGCGTCCTCCGCGAGCCCCCGCTCGATCAGGAAGAAGCCGCGGTTGTACCACGCCTGTGCGAACCGGGGGTCGATCTCGACGGCGCGCTCGGCGTGTTCGAGCGCCTGCTCGTGTCGCCCGAACTCCCAGAGGGCGTACGCCAGGTTGGTCTCCGCGGTCGCGGCGTGTTCGGAGTCGTCGTCGATCCGGAGCGCCTCCTCGTAGGCGCCGATCGCCTCGTCGTACTCGCCCAACTCGGCGTGGGCGACCCCCTTGTTCGTCCACGCCTCCTGTGCGTCGAGTGAGTCCTCCTCGGCGAATCGGGCGGCCCGCTCGAACGTCTCGGTCGCCTCCTCGAACCGGTTTATCCCCATGTATTCTAAGCCGACCTCCAGCAGTTGATCGACGTCGACGGCGTCCGATCCGACGTTTCGCTCGTCCAGGAGATCGGTGAGGACCCGCGAGTCGACCGGATCGACCGTCGTCGGGTCGACCGATAGCTCCGGCGGATCCAGCGTGAACTCGTCGTAGCCGGCGTCGACCCCCTGCCCGGCGGAGAACTCGTGTCGACGTTCCTCCCGCTCATCAGTCATATACCCCGGGTTGGCGGTCACGGTGGGTAAGGGTTACGTCGGCGCGGCGACTCGGGGACGACGTGCAAGCGCTCGCGTTAACGTTCGTCTTCGCCGCCATCGTCGCCTACGGCGTCGTGAGCGTCGCCGCCCCGCGGCGGGCGATCCGGCTCGACGGAACGATGTCCCGCGGGAACGCTACCACAAAGCCGGACGACCCGGAGGAACCCGATGCCACCGCGATCCGCAATCGCCAGTACGGCGGCGGTGCGGCGGTGATCGTCGGCACCCTCGCGGCCTCCATGGTTACGGGTGTGCTCGGCGTCGTCATCTGTGTGATCGTCGCGACGCTGGCGCGGGCGTGGGTGGAGACGCTGTGAACACGGCCTCGTCGTACGCGTAATTGAACACGGCCTCGTCACCCTCGTAATTGAATACAGCCTAGTCGTACTCGTAAAATCCCCGTCCGGTCTTTTTGCCCAGATCACCCGCCTCCACCTTTCGTTTCAGGAGGTAGGCGGGCGTGTATCGGTCGCCGAGTTCCGCGTGCAGCGTCTCGCTGGCGTGGAGCACCACGTCGAGCCCGATGTGATCGGCGAGTTCGAGCGGCCCCATCGGGACGTTGGTGCCGAGTTTCATCCCGCGGTCGATGTCGGCTTTCGTCGCGACGCCCTCGTCGTAGGCGCGAACGCCCTCGTTGATCCACGGCATGAGGATCCGGTTGGTGACGAAGCCGGGCTTATCGTCGGACTCCCACGTCTCCTTGCCGAGATCCGCCGCGAACGCGTGTGCGAGCGCGACGACCGCCTCGTGGGTCCGTTCGCCGACGACGATCTCGACCCCCTTCATCACCGGGACGGGGTTCATAAAGTGGATCCCGACCACGTCGCTCGCGCGGTCGGTCGCGGCGGCGATGGTCGTGATCGAGAGCGTCGAGGTGTTGCTCGCGAGGACGACGCCGTCGGCGACGATCGCGTCCAACTCGGCGAACACCTCACGTTTCACGTCGAGGTCCTCGACGATGGCCTCGATCACCAGGTCGGCGTCCGCGAGGTCGGACAACTCGGTCGTCCCGCGTACCCGCTCGCGAACCGTCTCCGGGTCCTCCGCCAGCCGGTCGCTCCCGGCGAGCCGATCGAGGCTGTCCTCGACGGCCGCGAGGCCGCGGTCGACGTACGCCTGCTCGATGTCGCGGATGACGACCTCGTAGCCGGCGGCGGCCGCGGCCGTGGCGATCCCGTTCCCCATCGTCCCCGCGCCGACGACACCGACGACGTCGATCTCCGAAAGCTCGCGCATGCGAACCGCTGGCGAGGGCGAGCGCGTAAACCTTGCGGAAGGGACGCTTTCGCTGCCGTCGCGTGACGGCGCGATCGACACTCACGGTCGAGAACCGGCGGGGGAACGTTCTTGTATCCGCTCCGTGTTTCGTTCAGGTGAGAAGCGATGGCAGACGCCGACGCGGACGAGTCCCCCGAGGACTCCGTCGCTGGGTCCGACGAGCCCGCAGCGATCAGCCTGCGTTGGGTCGGCGAGGCGACGGCCGAAACCCTCTCGGCCTCGTCGTTGTCGGCGGCCGATATCCGAAGCAAACGGGTCTCCTACCGACAGCTCGTCGATGCGGGGGTGAACCCCGGCGTCGCCGCGAAGATCCGCCGTGAGCACTCGCTCTCGTGGTCCTTCGAGGCGGGCGAGGGGCTCGACCGGCGCTCGACGCAGGTCCGCGGTCTGGGCCGAGCCGAGGCGGCGTGGGTCGCCGCGAGCGCCGGCGACTGGGAGACGGCGACGGAGCGACCTGGAGACTCCCCGAAGGACTCCGTCCCTGCGAAACGGGACGATGCGACGACCGACGATTCGGTCACCTCGGGGAGCGGCTCTGCCGCGGCGACGGCCGACGGGAGCGGCGATCCGCTCGCCGCGGAGGCCGCGTGGCGGGAGCGATCGAAACCGACCCCGATCTCGACGCTTCCGGCGGTTGCGGACGACACCGGTGAGGAGACCGGTGACGCGGGGGCCGAAGCCCTGCTCGCGGAGGCCGGTATCATCTCCGTCAAGAGTCTCGCCACCGCGGATTACGAGCACGTCGCCGACGTACTCGGTCTCGATCGCGAACGCGTCGAACGCTGGCATGCGGCGGCTCGGGATGCCTACGAGTGATCCGGCCCACCCCCGATTCAATCGCGGATGATTAACTACTGCCGTAGTACTCGATTGGTGGGAGACGGCCCAACGGTGGCGCTCGCCCGTGCTTCCGGCCCGTCAGCCGACGAGCCATCCCTCCGCTGACCACAGCCCTTTTTATCGATGTAACTGGTTATACACACGATGCTCCCACACGCCGCCGACTCCATTGCGCGGGACGGAAAGATCCTCATCCTGGCGTATGATCACGGCTTGGAACACGGGCCGGTCGATTTCGAACCGAACCCGGAGACCGCCGACCCGGAGGCCATCTTCGAGCTCGGGACCCACGACGCGGTGACGGCGGTCGCCGTCCAGAAGGGGATCGCGGAGGCGTACTACCCGGACTACGCCGACGACGTGAACCTCCTTTTGAAGATGAACGGCACGTCGAACCTCTGGATGGGCGAGCCGGACTCGCCGATCAACTGCACGCCCGAGTACGCGAAGGATCTCGGCGCGTCCGCCGTCGGATTTACCCTCTACGGCGGATCGAACCACGAGGTCGAGATGGCCGAGGAGTTCCGCGAGGTGCAGGAGGGCGCTCGCGAGCACGACATGGGGGTCGTCATGTGGTCGTATCCGCGTGGACAGGGCGTGAAAAACGACACCGCGGCCGACACGATCGCCTACGCGACGCGGCTCGGCCTGGAGCTCGGCGCGGACGTCACGAAGGTGAAGTATCCGGGGTCGATGAAGGCGATGGCACACGCCGTCGAGATGGCGGCGCGCTCGAAGGTCGTCATGTCCGGCGGGTCGAAGACGGACGATGCCGCGTTCCTGGAGATGGTCGAGGCCGCCATGGACGCCGGCGCCGACGGGCTCGCGGTCGGCCGCAACGTCTTCCAGCGTGAAAACCCGACGGAGATCCTCGATGCCCTGGAGGCGGTCGTCTTCGAGGGCGCCACGGCCGACGAGGCGCTCGCGCTTGCGGAGGCCGCGAACTGATGGCTCCCACCGCACGCGACGACGCCGTTTCCCCCGGCTCCGATCCCGTCGTCGAGGCGATCTTCGATGCGATCGCGGCGACGGCGCCGACGATCCGTGCCGAGTTGCCCCACCGTCGCGTCGAGAGCGACGCGGCGGAAAATCCCTCCGGCGAGACGGTGATGGCGGGCGACCTCTACGCCGACGAGCTGCTCGCGGAGGCGCTCTCGGCCGTCGAGGGCGTCGGATCCTACGTCAGCGAGGAGCGACAGGAGGCGCTCGACGCCGGCGAGGACGTCTCCGAGGACGCCTACGCGGTCGCCGTCGACCCCCTCGACGGCTCCTCGAACCTTCGATCGAACAACGTGATGGGGACCGTCGTCGGGATCTATGACGCGCCGCTTCCCGCCTCGGGGCAGCACCTCGTCGCGGCCGGCTACGTCCTCTTCGGCCCGATCACGACGGCGGTGATCGCGGACGGGGATGGGGTTCGTGAGGAGGTCGTCGAGCCCGATCCGGACGCCGAACACGGCGTCACCCGGTCGGTCGTCGTTCCCGACCTCGAACTGCCAGCGGAGCCGACCGTCTACGGGTTCGGCGGACGGGTCCCCGACTGGACCGATCCCTTCAGAGAGTACGTCCGTGAGATCGAGGACGAGCTCAAACTCCGGTACGGCGGGTCGATGGTCGGCGACGTCAATCAGGTGCTCACCTACGGCGGGATCTTCGCGTATCCCGCGCTGCGTGATGCCCCGGACGGCAAGCTTCGGCTCCTCTTCGAGGCGAACCCCATCGCGTACGTGATCGAACAGGCGGGCGGTGCCGCCTCCGACGGAGCCTCGCGGATCCTCGAGATCGACGCGGAGGGACTTCACGACCGCGTCCCGCTATACGTCGGGAACACGGAACTCGTCGACCGGCTTGAGACGTCGCTCGCGGACGACTGAGGGCCGTCGGTTGGTCGCTATCGCCGTTCAATTCATCATGTTGTTCTCGACAACGCCTCCGACGACGGGCAGCGCGTACTCCTCGCCGACGTACGCCTTGTACATGAGTAGCAACCAGAGAACCAGCCCGATCGGCGCGAGCAGCAGGCTGACGAGCCCTAATACGATCCCGACCACCCAGCCGATAACTGGGACCGCGGCGAGTACGGCCCCCACGACCGTAAACACGATCGAGAGCGCAAACAATCCGCCGAACACCACGATGCTCTGGGCCGCGTGGAAGCGAACGAACCGATCTTCCGTCTCGATGATGTAGAACAGGATCCCCGTGATCGGTCCGAGGAGATACGTGAGCGCACCCGCGACGTTCGACGCCAATCCCGTATCGCTCTCGGTCGTTGTCTCTCCCGCAACGTCGGCTTCGTCTCCATCCATCCCGTTCCCCTCGATCGTGTCCCCGTCTCTCGACTCCCCGGAAGCCGTGCTCTCGGATGACATTGTCTCTCATGCTCTCGTTCCGCTTAAACGCCAATATACCAGTAGGTGAGTTTGAAGATACGGCATAGGTTACCCGACGGTAATCGTGTTTCAGATGTCCCGTCGATGAAAGAGGATCTGGCTGAGAAGCAGGAGGCCGACGAACGAGACGAGCAGGATCCCGCTGTCGATCAGGTCGTAGGTCCCGTCGATAAGCAGCGGCGTCGGCTCGTAGTAGTGTGTCGGGCTGAAATACTGGATCCAGTCGTACTCGTCCGCCCCGCCGACGACCGATTCCACGAGATACAACACGAACACGACGCCGACGGCCGCCCGCTCCGCGATCGCCGCCCGATCGGCGACGACCGAACAAACCAGTCCGATCCCCACACAGACCAACAGGTACGGGAGCGACAGGAGGTGAACCAACAGGAGATGGAGGGGATCGATCGACTCCCCGACGAACGAGGCAAAGAGGTAGATGACGGTCCCGACGACGACGTTCACGACGACCAACGGCACGAACAGGGAGAGACACTTCTCGGCGATGAGCCGTGATCGGGAGATCGGAAACGAGAGCAGGAGGTCCATCCGTTCGCTTTCGATGTCGTTGGCGATCGTTCCCCCCGCGACGTAGGCGAAATACAACCCCAACCCGAGCAGCCACACGAAATTGTAGATCTGTGCGCCGAGAAAGCCCTCGATCGTCGCGAGGTCTTGGACCCCGAACGCCTCGAGGAGTGCGGGCGGGAGATCCTCGAAGACGTCCTCGATCGCGACCCCCTCCAGGACGGTGAAGTACCAGATGATAAACCCCGAATAACAGCTGACCGCGATCGAGAGCACCACCGATCCCCGCACCCGACGGCCGGCCTCGTATCGGGCGGTTTCAAGCATCGGATCCGGTCCCCGATTCGGACGACGTGTCCTCCTGCCCGTAGTAGTGGATAAAAACGTCCTCGAGCGGCGGCTCGCCGATATCGATCTCGCGGACGTCGTGGCGGGCAAGCGTCCGGAGCAGCGCGTTGTACTCGCCGGTATAGATGAACTGCACGCCATCCGGGAACGGTTGCACATCGACCACCCCATCGAGCGTCGAAAGGAGCGCGCCGGTGTCGTCCGTCGTCGTGACCCGCACCCGTTTTCCCCCCTGACGAAGGAGCGTCTCGATGTCTTCGAGTTCGACGAGTTCACCACCCCGAATGATCCCGACACGGTCACAGACGCGTCGCACCTCGCTAAGCACGTGTGAGGAGAGGAACACCGTCATTCCGCGGTCCCGTTCGGCCCTAATAAACCCGTTAAACTCCTCCTGTTTGAGCGGGTCGAGCCCGGACGTCGGCTCGTCCATGATCACCAGGTCGGGATCGTGCATAAACGCCTGAATCAGCCCGAGCATGCGCTTGTTTCCCGTCGAATACTCCCGGATCGGTCGTTCGATGGGCGGAGTAAAGATATCGAGCAGCTCGTCGAGGCGTTCGTCCCCTTTCATCGATGCATGGTATTCGAGCACCGCTTCACCCGTGGCAGTCGGGGGAAATCCGAGGTGCGCCGGGAGGTAGCCGATCCGCCGTTTCGCGTCGATCAACGCCGACTCGTCGTGGATGTCCGCGCCGAGGACGGTCGCCGTTCCCGCAGTCGGCGTGAGCAACCCGAGCAGCATCCGGATCGTCGTCGACTTTCCGGCCCCGTTGGGGCCGAGAAAGCCGAACACCTCCCCCGGTTTTACGCTGAACGTCACGGCGTCGTTCGCCCGCACGTCCCCGTACTCCTTCGTCAGCTCCGTGACCTCGATCGGCGCCATCGTCAGCGCTCACCTCGCATAGAACCACCAGCCGCCGGCGGCGACGAGGATCACCAACACCCCGAAGATAACCAGCTCAACCGGGAGGTCGTCGCGATCGGTCTCCGTGACGACGACCGCGACCGTCGACGATCGAGCGGTGTTCTGCTCGTTCTCGTGATCGAGGTAGTCGACATCCACCGTCACCGGGAACTGACTCCGTGGGGCGTCGCTATCGATCTCGAGGTCGAACGCGACGCGATCGGTCGCTCCGGGCTGGAGCGAGGTGATCACCGTCGTGCGAAACTCGCTCGAGACGGGCTCCTCCGCGGTGAGCCGGAGCCGCACGTCCCGGATGTCGATGTCCCGCTGATTCGTCACCGCCAGTTCGAGGACGCCCTCCTCACCCGCGACGAACTCCGTCTCGGTGGCCGTCACCACGACCGCGTCCCGACGCTCGGCGACCGGAACGTGGATCGCGTCGTCTGCCGTGCGATCGTTGTTGGCAGTCGTTCGGTATCGTGTCGTCAGATCGAACCGCTGTGGAACCGCGTCGGCTTCGGTCGGGACCGTTCCTCGGAACCGGAAGTCGGCCGACTCTCCGGACGCGAGGTCACCGATCGCGTACGTGGCGCTCCGCGGTTCGAACTGGGCCTCACCGAGATCGAGGACCACGTTGTGTACGTCGGCGGGGCCATCGTTTCGAACCGTTCCGTGGAGGGTTCCGGCCTCACCGACCCGGAGCGTTGATTCGTCCACGGAGAGTGCGAACGCCTGTTCGGCCTCCGGGAGCAGTCCGACCGACAGCCCGTCTTGGGTCCCCTGAATGCCGTCGGCATCGGTGAATCGGACCGCACCGTCGAGGGTGAGGTTGCGGATCGATGCGTCGGCCCGGACGGTCACGTCGTAGCTGAGGGTCGCGTTCTCGCCCGCATCGAGCCGGTCGATCCGGGCGGCGTTCCGTCCCGTCTGCCCGAGGGTGACGTCGTCGCTGACCGATTCGAGATCGACCGTGATATCGCGTGCAGGCTCGCCCCCGACGTTTGTCACCGCCGTCACGACCGTTCCGGAGTCGCCGGCTTGGACGTCGCTGTCGACGGTCCGCAGATCAAACCGCGGGCTGTCATCGATCGTCACGTCGATTCGTTCCGTGGTGGTCCGCGTTCGCTCCTGTGTAACGCCGCCACGTGGCGAGTATTGGAAGGTATGTGAATATCGAAGCCGCACGTCGAGCGAGTACTCGCCCGGTTCGGCATCCTCCGGGACGGTGACGGTGATCGGGACCTCACGCATCTCCCCGTCGGGGACGGAGCCGATCGACTGCCGTCGTGTTTCGACGGTAAGCGGGCTCCGGCGCTCCCTCACCTCCACCGTGACGGCTCGGGCCGTCGTTACCCGTTCCCGCTGTGCGACGGCTCCGGCACGAACCTCCCCGTCATTGGCGATTTGTACTGTGAACTCCGTCGTGGTTCCGGGCGTGAGCGTTGCGTCGGGGACGTACACGTCGAGGTCGGGCTCCCCGCGCACGAACTGGACCTCGTCCTGGGCGACGCTCATCCCCGTCGCCGCCGCGATACACAACACCGCGAGACAGACGCCGAGGAGGAGCGTTCGGCTCATCCCTGCCGTGCCGTTCTCATCGGCCGTCCCCGCTCGTCCCCTCCTGACGGCGTGTATGTTCACTTCTCAACCGATTCATGGCCGACGTATCACACATACGTATATATCTTTACTGGCCGATCGACATACCGTACACATTCGACTGCTCGATCGACATATCGTACACATCCGGTGGACTTGGGGCGAAACCCTCGTGACTCCCCGATCCTCGGCACCGGTCGCCCCTCTCGGATCCGTCGCTTCGGGGGCCGTCCCGATCCCGCATGGAAAACTGTTTAGGATCCTCCACGGATCTCCCGGATATGAAGGTCCACGTCGGTCCGGCGGCGACGGCGGAGGAGGCCGAGGCGATCGCCCGGTCGCTCGCCGACCACCTCGGTGTCGCCGTCGCCGTCCACGTCGGTGACGACGACGAACCCGCCGCACGCGCCGATCCACCCGCGGTCGAGTATCCCATCGCGGACGACCTCGGGCCGACCGACCGCGAGCGCGACCTCCGGGCGGAGATCGAGGACATCCGTCGAGGTGGTCCGGCGCGCTACCGCGAGCGCCTTGCCGAACAGGGCAAGCTGTTCGTCCGCGACCGGCTCGAGCTCTGGTTCGGCGGCCCCGACGGCACGCGCGGGGACCCGGCCGGCCGAGATGCTTCGGCCGACAGCGGCGATCCGCCGGGCGGAGATACCGGTCGGGGCCTTCCCGAGAGCGTCCGGTTCGAGGACGGAAAGTTCGCCGCCTTCGACGACTGGCACCCGGATGCACCCGACGGCGACGAATACGAGGAGGGGGACCGCCTTCCGGCCGACGGCCTCCTCACGGGTGCGGCGACCTTCGAGGGTCGTGACGTCCATTTCATGGCCAACGACTTCACGGTGAAGGCGGGCTCGATGGCCGCCCGCGGCGTCGAGAAGTTCCTCCGGATGCAACAGCGCGCGCTGAAGACCGGCCGGCCCGTCCTCTATCTGATGGACTCCTCCGGCGGACGCATCGACCAGCAGAGCGGCTTCTTTGCCAACCGCGAGGGGATCGGGAAGTACTACTACAACCACTCGATGCTCTCGGGGGCGGTCCCGCAGATCTGTGTCCTCTACGGCCCCTGTATCGCCGGCGCGGCCTACACCCCCGTCTTCGCTGATTTCACCGTCATGGTCGAGGGGATGTCCGCGATGGCGATCGCCTCCCCGCGGATGGTCGAAATGGTCACCGGCGAGGAGATCTCGATGGAGGACCTCGGGGGCCCGCAGATCCACGCCGAACACTCCGGTTCCGCCGACCTCGTCGCCCGCGACGAGGAGCACGCCCGCGAACTCGTCGCGACGCTGATCGGCTACCTCCCGGACAAAGCAGGTGAGAAACCGCCCCGTGCGGAGTCCACACCGCCGAAACGTCCGCCGGCTGGGATCGACGAACTGATCCCTGACGCGCCGAACCGCCCGTACGACGTCCACGACCTCCTCGATCGGATCGCCGATGCCGAGTCCGTTCTCGAGTTGAAACCCGACTACGGCCCCGAGATCGTCACCGCATTCTGTCGGATCGACGGGCGCTCGGTCGGGGTCGTCGCCAACCAGCCGACCGAACGTTCGGGAGCCATCTTCCCCGATGCCGCCGAGAAGGCCGCGGAGTTCATCTGGACCTGTGACGCCTACGAGATCCCCCTGTTATACCTCTGTGATACACCGGGGTTCATGGCGGGCTCACAGGTCGAACGGGACGGCATCCTCGAACAGGGCAAAAAGCTGATCTACGCGACCTCCTCGGCGACGGTCCCGAAACAGACCGTCGTCGTCCGCAAGGCGTACGGGGCGGGGATCTACGCGATGGGCGGGCCCGCCTATGACCCCGAATCCACGATCGCGTTACCCTCCGGGGAGATCGGGATCATGGGCCCTGAAGCGGCAATAAACGCCGTGTACGCCCGGAAGCTCGCCGCGATCGACGACCCCGACGAGCGCGCCGAGACCGAGGCGCGGCTCCGCGAGGAGTATCGCCGCGACATCGACGTGCATCGGATGGCGAGCGAGGTCGTCATCGACGAGATCGTGCCCCCCTCGACGCTGCGTGCCGAGCTCGCGGCACGGTTCGAGTTCTATGAGGATGTCAGGAAGGACCTTCCCGAAAAGAAACACGGGACGGTGTTGTGATCGGCGAGCCCTGTTCGGTGGAGCGACGAGCGAGGTGCGAGGATCGAACATCGTCGCCGCACTCGCACCGCCGCACTCGCACCGCACTCGCACCGCACCGTATCCACACCCCACCGCAGCCTCAGGCCTCCCCAGCCTCGCCACGGCTGGCGCTGACGCCAGCCGTGGGCTCCCTCGCGCTCGGTTTCGCGCCCTTCGGGCGCTCACCGGAGCGCGCCGACCGCCATGGATCGTATATAAGTGCTCTCGCCACCCGGTTGGTGGGGTTTATAAGCGACCGATCGGATTCGCGATCGCTTGGCCCGGCTCCATTCGAGGATTTCACCGGCGCTGAACGGCACCGTTTGGCTCCCGTGTATCCCGTGTGACCCTCATCTACGCGAACGCGAGCGCCCCGCCGGCGAGCGTGGTGATCGCCCCGTCGAGGAGCACCGCGAGCGCGACGAGGCCGCCCGCGTACGCCGCCGTCCCGGTCAACGAGGCGACGGCGAACCGCGACGTCGACACCGACGATGTCGCCGTCGGCAGCGCGAGCCACCCGCGAACGCCCGGCAGCGCGTTCGTCATCGCGACGGCCGGCAATCCCCAGCGGTCGAACCAGCGATCGGCCCCATCGATCCGCTCCTCGGTGACGGGGATGAGGTCCACCTCCGTCGGGTCGATCCCATACCGGCGGATGGAGACGAAGAGCAGACACTGACCGATCGTCGCCCCGACGACGGCGGCTGCGACGACGGGAAGGAACGCAAGGGCGTCCGAGCCCACCGCGATCACGACCGCGACGAAGAGGGTTCGCGTCGGGATCAACTTCCCGACGAGCGCCCCCTCAAGGATGAACACGGCCAGCAGGACGACGACGCCGTAGCTCTCGACGAGCGTGAGCAACGTCGCCGCGATCGATTCCATATTCGGGGGTACGTCGTCATCGCTTAAGTGTCTTCTAGCCCGTTTTTCTGGATTGATAGGCTCACCTCCGTCGGCGGGGTCTATCCGGTGACGCCCCGAGCCGGAGCCCGCCCTTTTATCGGTCCCGCCGCGAAGCCACGACCATGATCGAACGCGGCATGACGGCCCCCGATTTCATCGCCCCCGCCGTCTCCGACGGGACGGCGGTCGAGGTGGAACTGTTCCGGCTCGTCGAGCGGCATCGGGCGGTCGTCCTCGCGTTCGCGCCGGCGACGTTCGTACCCGCCCCAACGGCGGAGCTCCTCGCGATTCGCGACGCTGGCTGGGCGGATCACGCGGACGTCGCCGTCGTCGCGGTCACGGGCGACTCCTTGTTTGCCGGTTTCGCGTACGCCGACCGGTATGACCTTCCGTTTCCGATCGTCTCCGATTTCCACGGTGGGGTCGCCGATTCGTACGACCTGCTCGCCGACGAATGGGAGGCACACTCGAAGATTCCCCGCCGGGCAACGGTCGTCCTCGGTTCGGACTGGACCGTTCGGTTCGCGTCCGCGACCGCCGACCCACATGACCGCGCCGACCCGGCCCCGATCACGGCGGCGACGGCGGCGCTCGCCGATCTCGATATCGACGTCGATCGGCCGGTCGTCGACTACGACGCCGTCTAATCCACCGCGTCCGCCGCCATCCCCGCTTCGACCCACGGTAGCGGTAGATTCCGTCCGTGCCTGCCGGCTTTATCAGCGTCCCGGTCGCATGTGGATACATGAGCGAAGACGACGACACCCCTCACCGGTTCCGTACCCGTAGCGTTCACGCGGGCGCCACCCCCGACCCGACGACCGGCGCCCGGGCGACGCCGATCTACCAGACGACCTCCTACGTGTTCGACGACGCCGATCACGCCGCGCGGCTGTTCGGCTTGGAGGAGGCCGGAAACGTCTACTCGCGGATCATGAACCCGACGAACGCCGTTCTGGAGGAGCGGCTCGCCTCGCTCGAGGGCGGCGTCGGCGCCGTCGCCACCTCCTCGGGGATGGCCGCGCTCGACCTGGCGACGTTCATCCTCGCGTCCGCCGGCGACAACATCGTCACCTCCTCGGCGCTCTACGGCGGCACCTACACGTATCTTACCCACTCCGTCGAGCGGCGTGGCATCACCACCCGGTTCGTCGACCCGCTCGATTACGACGGGTACGAGGAGGCGATCGACGAGGACACCGCGTACGTCCACCTCGAAACGATCGGCAATCCGGCGCTCGTCACGCCCGACATCGAGCGGATCGCGAACATCGCACACGACCATGGCGTCCCGCTGTTCGTCGACAATACGTTCGCGACGCCGTACCTCTGTCGGCCGCTCGAACACGGCGCGGACCTCGTCTGGGAGTCGACGACGAAGTGGCTCACGGGTAACGGCACCACCATCGGCGGCGTGCTCGTCGACGGGGGCTCCTTCCCGTGGGCCGAGTATCCCGAGAAGTTCCCGGAGGTCGCCACAGAGAATCCCGCCTACCACGGGATCAACTTCGCGGAGGCGTTCGGCGACGCCGCGTTCACCTTCGCGGCGGTCACCCGCGGGCTTCGTGATCTGGGCAATCAACAGGCACCCTTCGACGCGTGGAACACCCTCCAACAGGTCGGGTCGCTCCCGCTGCGGATGGAGCGCCACTGTGAGAACGCGCTCGTCGTCGCCGAGTACCTCGAATCACACGACGACGTCGCCTGGGTGAACTACCCCGGTCTCGAAAGTCACGAGACGCACGAGGAGGCGACCGAGTACCTCGACGGCGGCTACGGCGGCATGATCACCTTCGGATTGGAGGCCGGCTTCGAGGCCGCGAAGGCGACCGTCGAAAACACCGAACTCGCCTCGCTTCTCGCCAACGTCGGTGACGCGAAGACGCTCGTCATCCACCCCGCCTCCACGACCCACCAGCAGCTCACCGAGGAAGAACGGGAGGCCGCCGGCGCCACGGGCGATCTGGTCCGGATCTCCGTCGGCATCGAGGATCCCGCCGACATCGTTGCCGACTTGGAGGCTGCCATCGAGGCAGCGACCGAATAAGCGATCGGTCGCCGGTTTATAATTGGACGGCCGATGGATGATAGTCGATCGGTCGGTGTGGCAACACGGTGTGTCGATCGAACGGTGTGCCGGGAAGCGGTTCATCCACGAATGCCGTCCCGGAAGTCGGCGGCGAGACGACGGGTCACCGTTCGATCTCGACGCGTCCGCTCGTCGCGCTGTTGAGCCGGTCGATCACCTCCTCGACCTCCACGAGGGGGACCCGCAGGTCGAATTGGACCCGTTCGTCGTAGGTCGCCTCGAACTCCACGCCGGCGGACTCGATCACGCTCCGAACCGTGCCGGAGTCGTCGTACTCGACGGTCACGCCGAGGCGACGATGCGGTCGCTCCTCGACGACGCCGGCCGCATCGAGCGCGTCCTTCACGGCCCGCGAATACGCGCTAACGAGCCCGCCGACCCCCAGGTTCGTCCCGCCATAATACCGGGTGACCACGACCGCGACGTTTCGCACGTCCCGTCCGGTGAGGACGTTAAGTGCGGGTTTCCCGGCCGACCCGCTGGGCTCGCCGTCATCGGAACTGTACTCACGCAACATCACGTCGTCCCCGGGCGTTCGGTCGGACGGCTCGCCGGCCGGAACCCGATAGGCGGGGACGTTGTGGGTCGCATCGGCGTAGGTCTCACGTACCGACTCGATGAACGCCTCGGCCTCCGCGATCCCGTCGGCGGGCGTGACGTGACCGAGGAACTCCGAGCCCCGTACCTCGAAGGTCGCCGTCGCCCGTTCCGCCACCGTTCGATACATGTCGCTCACGGTTTCGATCCCCCATCCCGGCTTCCCTTCCCGTTCCGATCCGCGCCGTCATCCCCATCCCGGTTCTCGCCGTCTTCGGGTTCAGCTTCATGTGCATCACCGTTCGAATTCGCCTTCCGTGCCTCCTTCACCGGGTCCGGCATGAAGACGGTTTCACCGCGCTGTTTCCGTCGCTCGATGACGACGGCGGTCGGCGGCGAGAGCTTATAAAGCGCGGCGAACGCGACGATCCCGACGACCTCAGCGATCTTCGCGACGATCGCGAGCGGGTCCGTCGCCAACACCGCCGGGGTGCTCGCTCCGTACCAACCGAGATAGCCGACGAGGAGGGTTCCGAGCGTCCCGGCGCCGAGCGCGTAGATCCGACGGTACTCGTCGGCTTTCAACGTCGCGGCCGCGATCAGAACGACGAACAGCCCGACAAGCACGAAGACGTACGGTCGCGGGTCCGACGCACCGAGCCGCGGCCACGCCCACAGGAGATGGACCGCCCCGGTCAACACGGCCGCCTGTGCGGCGACCGCCCGGAGCAGCCGCTTTTTCGGGGCGTTCCGTCCGGTCTCCTCGGTCAGTGCCACGTGTCGTCCCCCGTGCTTCGTGGATGGCTGTCGTCCCCCGTGCTTCGTGGATGGCTGTCGTCCCCCATGCTCCGTCGATGACTCACTCCCACGGGTGCTTCCCGGGTCCGTCGGGCCACAACGGGTACCAGTAGGACTCGTCCGACTCGATCCCGAGTTCACCGTCGAGGACGGCCTGCAGTTTGAACTCCACGCGCTGGTTTCGTTCGTGTCCACCGGCCGGCGCAAACGGGTAGTAGGCACCGCGACGGAACGAGTAGATCCAGTAGGCGGGGCCGTCGGCGTCCTCGAACCCGAAGACGGCCGCGAGCAGCCGCGAGCCGAACCCCTCCTCGATGAACTGGTCGGCCGCGAAGTGGATGCTCGTCACGAGGTCCTCGGGGTCGTCATCCTCCAGAACGAACCACTGGTAGCCGTGGTCGTCCTCATAGCGATGGAAGCCGGTCCCGGTCTCGATCTCGCCGGCCTCCAGGATCGCCTCGACCGTCTCGACCGCCTCGTCGAATCGCGTGCTGTCCACCCCGGAAAAACAGAGCGCGGCCTCCCCGCAGTGGTCGTATCCGAGGTCGGCCTGCATGGTCATGTATGCAGTTGACATCCCGAACAGGTCCTCCGGATCGGCATCGCGGGTGGCGTCGGCCTCCGCGTTCGTCCCGAGCACTGCCCGGATCGTCTCGAAGATACCCATCTGTTGTGCCACACTACGTCGTCGGGGGTTTAGGAGGTTTCCGGCTCCACCGCGCCGGCGTCGGTCCGGACAGCGAACGTCAGTCCGGAGAGCGAACGTCAGTCCGTGTGGCGCGGTCAGTCCGGAGAGCGAACGTCAGTCCGTGTGGCACCATTAGTCCTCGTGCGAGTCCAAGAACGTCAACGCGCCACGGGTATTGAGGCTCGCCTCGGCCCGCGCGCGCTCCGGATTCCAGTAGTCGACGTCGGCGCTCGCCTCCTCGAAGTGATCCACGACCGCCGTGTCGTCCTCGAGTTCGGCCCGCTTCGCCCGCACCGCCTCGATCCACTCGACGTACGCCCGCTTGGCCGACTCGATGAGAGCACGGTCATACGAGCGGGGGCCGAAATGACCGAAACAGAGCGTGTCGGGGTCGAGGTCGGCGACCAGCTCCATATCGGCGAGACAGCGATCGAGGTCGAACTGCGGCGGCGGCGACGTCACCCGTACCTCGTCGACGCTCGGCACGTAGATCCCGGTCGCATCGGCGGTGAAGACGACGTCGTCGTCTGGGACGTGAAAGACCGTGTGATGCGGGGCGTGGCCGGGCGCTTCGTGGACGACCAGCTCGCGGTCACCGAGGTCGATCCGATCGCCGTCGGCGAGCCCATCGATCCGTCCCTCAGGGATCGGTTCGGGCGTCGCGTAGTAGGCCCACTGCTCCTCGACGGCCGCCTTCGTGCCGGCGACGAGCGCGTCCGGATCGACGAGGTGTCTGACCCCATACTCGTGGACCCGGACGGTCGCGTGCGGATAGCGGTCCGCGAGATGCCCGGCCCCGCCCGCGTGGTCGAGGTGGGCGTGGGTCGGAAGGATCCACGCGAGATCGGACCGCTCGATCCCGAGGGAATCGAGCGTGTCGACGAGCGCGTCGACGTTCGCGCCGGTTCCGGTGTCGATCACGGCTGGATTCGGGGTATCGTAGACGTACACCGATCCGTATCCGGCGGTGTCGAACATACCGGTGTCGTGAACGTAGAGATCCGCGACGCCGCGGACTGCCTCGAACTCGTGGGGGTTCATATCCGGGTGCTCGTGGTCGCTACTTATGCCTCTGGCGAACGTCGGGTCTCCATGCGCGTTCTCGTTACCGGCGCGACCGGCTTCGTCGGGAGCCTGCTCGTCCCGGCGCTCCGTGCCCGCGGCCACGACGTGGTCGCGTTGGTTCGTGACGCCAGCAGCTACGATGGCCCCGATGGCGTCCACGTCGTCGAGGGCGACCTCCTCGATCCGGCCTCGCTTCCGCCCGCGTTCACGGTCGACGGGGAGCCGGTCGAGGCGGCCTACTATCTCGTTCACTCGATGGACGGCGGCCCGGGATACGAGGAGCGGGATCGGCGATGTGCGGAGCATTTCGCCGAAGCGGCCGCCGCGGCCGGAACCGCTCGGGTCGTCTATCTCGGCGGGCTGGGGGAGGATCGCGATGAACTCTCCGAGCATCTCCGCTCGCGTCGGGAGATCGAGCGGATCCTGACGGCGGGCAGCTACGACCTCACGACGCTTCGGGCGGCGATCATCATCGGTGCGGGCAGCGCGAGCTTCGAGGTGATCCGCGGGCTCGCCGACCGACTTCCGATCATGGTCACGCCGAAGTGGGTCGACACGCTCTGTCAACCGATCGCGATCGGAGACGTGGTGAACTACCTCGCCGGGGTCCTTGACGCGCCCGAGACGGCGGGGAACACCTACGAGATCGGCGGCCCGGACGTGTTGACCTACGCGGAGATCCTCCGTCGCACCCGGAGCCAACTCGGTCACGGCCTTCGGATCGTTCGGGTTCCGGTGTTGAGCCCCGGCCTCTCCGCGATGTGGCTACGGCTCGTCACCGACGTCGATCCCTATCTCGCCGGTGCGCTCGTCGAGGGGCTCCGAAACACCGTCATCGTCAGGGACGACGCCATCACCTCGATCGTCGATATCGATCGCACCCCCTTCGATCTGGCGGTCAAGCGGGCGCTCGCCGAGGAGGGGTCCGAGGAATGAGCGACGGAGGGGTCGATCATCCGGGCCGGGGGAGGCCCACGGAGTTCGGACAGACCTGGGTGTACGAGAGCCTCGTCGGGGGGATCCCTGGACTCGACATCTCCCGAACCGCGGCGGTCGCGATCCAGATCGCGATCTTTCAGACTGGGGTGCTCGTGCTCGGCGTCTACTACGGGCTCACGAACGCGATCCTCGCGGGCACGGTTGCGGTCCTCGTCGCGGCGGCGGGGAGCGTCGAGATGCATCGCCTCGGCGAGGGGAATCGTCGGCTCTCGACCCCGCCGGCGCACAAACGGCTCCTGTTCGGGTCGAGCATCGAGATCGTGTTGGGGGTGCTCGCGTTCATCGCGCTCGTCACGTACCTGTTCGTGTGGGACGGGACGCTCCTCGACCGACTCTTCGGCGTCGATCCGCCGATCGCGGTCGTCTATCTCTCGTTGCTCGTCCTCTGGGACCTCTGTTACCGGATCGGCACGTCGTGGTGGAGCGCGGTGGTCGCGCTGTGGCGGGCGGTCCACGTCGACCTCTCGCCGGCCGATGCCGCGAGTGCGCGGCGGATCGACGCCGAGAACATCGGCTTCTCGGTCCTGCAACTGGTGCTCGTCCCGTTCCTCCTCAACGACCTCCTGCTGCTCGGTGCGGTCGTCGGCCACGTGCTCGCGGTCGCGCTCGTCTGCTCGGCGGCGATCCTGCTCACCGGCCGCCATCTCGACGGCTGATGCGCGGGTGGACGGCTGCACGACCGAAACTCCACGACCAAGACCGCGACCGAACCTACCAAGCGAAATGATCCGCGTAAAAGTAGTCGGCGCGCGCCGCCGAGCGCCTAGGGGGCGCGAGGCGAGCGCGCGAGGGAGCCCACGGCTGGCGGGACCGCCAGCCGTGGCGAGGCTGGGGAGGTGTGAGGCGACACACGGCCGACGTTGGAGGGCGTCATCCGCAACCGCATTGATAAACCGAACGCCGACGCGTCGATCGGATCCCAAACGCTACGGCGCGACGCCGACCGTAAGCAGCGTTCCCCACGTGCGATACCGGTCAACCATCGCCTCGCGGCTCTCCCAGTCGTCGGTCGGGAACGCCTCCGCAGGCGGGATCTCGATCTCGCGGTCGGGAACCGTGTCCTGTTCGGCGACGTACAGCCCGGCGTCACGGAACGCCTCGCGATACGTCGGGCGGTCCCAGAGCGTCATCTCAACGGAGATGTTTTCCTGCCACGCATGGGTCGACTCGCTCTCGGCGAAGTAGTTCACCGCACAATAAAAGGTCCCCCCAGGTCGCAGGATCCGGCGGACCTCCCGAAGCGTGTTGTGTGGGTCGGCCGCGTAGTAGAACGCTTCCATGCTGAAGACGTGATCGACGGAGTTCTCGGCGAAGGGAAGCGAGTCGAAGTCGCCGACGAGAAACCCGATCGCCGGATCGTCCGTGTAGCGTCGCGCGTTTCGAGCCATCTCCGGCGCGCCGTCGAGCCCGTAGCCGCGGCCGATCCCCCGTTCGCGAAGCGCCCGAAGCGCATACCCCGATCCCGTGCCGAGGTCGACGACCGTCTCGCCCGCCTCGACCGGCATCCGAGCGAGAACGTGTTTCGCGGTGTGCCAGTGTCGATCCTCCATCCCACGGTCCTTCCCCGCCGTCGCCCACGCGTCGAACTCCTCGCGAACGCTCATGGGACGACACACGTGGAGGTGGGTGAAAACCGGATCGGGAGCGAAGTGGTGGTATTTTCATCCGCAATTAGGGGCGGTTCCGTTCGCGGATTCCCCGCAGCGTTAAGTCGATCCGGCCGGTCCCGCCTGTATGGACTACACGCTCGCCATCGAGAACGGACCGGAGACGATCCCCGGGGGCACCGGCCTCCTCCTCGTCCACCCAAGCATCGGCGAGACGGATCGGATCGACACCGACTTCCTGAAGACCGACACGGATGCGTTCCTCGTCGTCTCCACCCGCACGACCGCCCGGGAGGTCGAACAGAAGATCGAGTACTACGACGTCGACGAGACGAAGGCGACGATCCTTGACACCCTCTCCGTCGAGCGTGGCTACTCACGTCGGTCCGCCGATGACGTCTATTACGTCTCCGCGCCCGATGACCTCGACGGCGTCGTCGACCGTGTCGCGCGGTTTTTAGAGGAGAGCGAGGGGAAACGGCGGGTTTCCGTCGACTCGTTGACCGAGATGGCCTACTACGCCGACGACGATGCGGTATATAACGCCGCCTCGGAGATCCTCGAGCTGCTCAAAGAACACGACGCGGTCGGGATCTTTCATCTCTCCGAGGAGGTCCACGAGGTCGCAACCCTCGACCGGTTCAGCGACCTCTTCGACGGCGTCATCCACCTCGACGACGACGGGACCGTGAGCGTCGAAGTTCGTATGGAGTGACCTCGAAGGACTGACTTTGGCTTTGGATAAGTCGCCGAACCCAAGAGGACCTACGACTCGGCACAAGAGGACCTACGACTCGGCCATCGCCGCGAACGTCTTTTCCGCCCACTTCACCGCATAGGGTGCCCCTCGATCACGATACGCGGTCGTATCGAGCGCCGAAAAGGGTGCCGGCAGGTCAAGCCCGTGACGGATCGCCGAACACGCATACTCCGTCGCGCTCGCGAATCCCGTCTCACCCCGAGCGACTTCACCAGGAAGGTCATCGAGCCGTCCTTCGAGCCTCGTTCCCGCATCCATCCACGCCTCGAAGAGCCGCGGATGCTCGCCCTGCCATTCCGAGAACGTGTCCCGGGTGTGAAGCCCGACCCACGCATCGAAGAGCGCGTTCGCGATCTGAAACACCCCGTTCGGACCGACCCCGACCGACGTGGACGAAGACCCGCCGGGCGCCGGATCACGGATCGCCGCGTCGAGGTCCCGATATAACGGGCCGAAGAAGGGGAGGAACGACTCCGGCAGTCGATCGGATGGGATGCCATCGGCGACGAGCGGGGAGGGCGTCGGATCGACCCCGACCCGGACGAGACGGTCCGCGATCAGAAACGCGAGGAAATCCTCGGGCGTCCCCTCCGCGCGGCGTTTGACGAGAAGCGCGTCCGGAACCGTCTGAGTGGTCCGGACGACGGTGCCATCCCCCGGAAGCCCGATGGTAAAATCCGAACCACGGTATCGTCGGAGCAGGGTCGGGACCTCCTCGGGAAGCCAGTCGGCGGGATACGTCGCGGGAGCCAGCTTCTCGACGAAAAACCCGAGGTCCTCCGCGACTGCCGGCGGGAGCGTCTCGAAATCCGCCTCCACATCGAGCACCGGTGAATCCGGGGCGTGTGTCGACCGGATCCGTTCCAAGTCGTCATCCAGCGCTCGTGTGGAAAACATCAGCCGAAGACGTACGAGAGGATGATGAGTACTGAAAGAACCGTTGACACGCCGACCGTTCCGAGGACGATTTTGGTGGCCTTGCTCATATGAGCCGCTGTGTCCCCCGACCGCTTAAATCCATTCAGTCGAGGCCGACGTTGAATTCGACGTCGTAAAAGTCGGCATCACGCAGGACCGATCTTTGTTGTATTCCACGCTAATCCGCTCCGGTTTCGTCGCGTCGATTTCGTTCCGGATCATTAAGTGAGTTCGCCGAGAGCGGGAACCATGCAGATCCGTGATGCTCTCGAATCGGACGCGGAGGCGCTCGCATCGCTCGCCGACCGCCCGGTCGAGGCGACACGGGATATGATACACGAGCGATCCGTTCGTGTGGCAATCACTGGAGTCGATGAAGGGTGTCGGAACGACCCTGACGTGGATGGACATAACATGAATGATCCTCGATCGGAAACGGAGGATCACATGGAGGATCCTGGAATGGAAACGAAGGGTGAAAGATCCGATGCGGATGCGAGTAATTCCGATGCCCGCTCCGATGAGATTGTCGGGTTCGTCACGTTCGATGTCCGGACTGGAGTCGTGCATGTGACGGACTTCAATGGCACGCAGAAAGCGATGAAACGACTTCTCAAAAGTCCACAACGGTTCGCACAGAACGAAGGAATGGACGTCGAAACGGTTATTCAGAACGACGAACACAACCGCATCGACGTGATCGAATTCCTCGGGTTCGACTCGATCGGTGACGGGCCACGTTTTCAGGGTCGACCGACCACCCGGTTTCGACTCGAACTCAACGGGAAAACGTCCGATCCTAACGGGTCAAATTCATCCCACGACTGAGATCGTGGGCTTTCTCCTTGACCCCGTGTGACACTCACTGTCGTGGCTAGGGCTTACACAGTATTACTGACGACGCCGAATATGAAACTCGATACCGATACCGTGTTGGGATCTACATCGGTACTGCTTTGAGCTGCTTGAGGTCTATACCGGGCATCGTGTTGGGATGCAATAGGGCCCTTCCTCACTGCGATCCCGATATCCGCCTCGGTCAATCGAACTGGTCCTGAACGATCTCGAGTGCGCTCTCGCGGTCCTCCCAGTCGATGAAGACCGCGACGGACGTCGCGGACGTGATCAGATCGATGATGTTGATGCCGGCTTTCGCGAGCGGAGCGATCACTTCCTGAATGACGCCCGGCTGGTTCGGCAGCTCGCCGCCAGTCACGCGGATCACGGCGATGGGGTCGTCGACGGTAACCGACGAGAGCGTCTCGTCGGCGACGACTGCCTCGTGAAGCATGGCTTCAGCCGTCTCAGCCACGCTGACGTCGACGTAGAACGTCACCGAATCCATCCCGGAAGCGACGGCGTCGACGTTTATTTCCTCCCTTCGGAGGGCGTTTGCGAGCTCCGAGAGGATCCCAGGCCGGTTGCGGATCGCCCGGCCGGCGACGGTGAGACACGCCAGCGGCTCCTCACGCATGTCGATCAGGTTCTCGAACTGGCCCTCGATCCGGGTACCCCCTGTCAGCAGATCTCCATGTTGGTAGTGGACGACACGGACCCCGAGATCCTTGCTCTTGTATGAGAGTGCCGATGGGGCGACGACCTCCGCTCCGCGGAACGAGAGGTTTCGGAGCTCATCAACCGTGATCCGGCCGACGTTACGTGCCCCCTCGACGACCCGCGGATCGCCGGTCATCACACCTTCGACATCAGTCACGATCACGACCTCGTCAGCGGCCATGTAGTTGCCGAGCATGACCGCCGTCGTGTCCGATCCCCCGCGACCGAGCGTGGTGACGGTTCCCTCGTAATCCTCCGCGAGGAAGCCGGTGATGATCGGAACGGTTCCATCGAGCCGTGCGGCGATCGCCTCGGCACGCCGTCGGGTCTCCTCGATATCTACCTCCCCGAGTTCGTTCGTAATGACCGGCCAATCGGGATGACCGGGTTCGAGAAATATCGCGTCGACCCCGCGAGCCGAGAGCGCCGCTTTGAGCATCCGGACGCTCGTCCGCTCACCCATCGAGACGATCTCGGCCCGATCCACCTCATTCGTCTCGAAAGTAATGTCGTCAAGGAGCTCGTCGGTCGTCGACCCCATCGCGCTGGCGACGACCGCGATCTCGTGTCCCGCCGCGACTGCGTTCGCGACCGAGTCGGCCGCGCGGTTGATCCGATCCCCGCTTCCGAGGCTGGTTCCGCCGAACTTCGCGACTACGCGCATCGGAATCCTCCGGAGTTCGGATGAAGCCCTAAATTCGATTCGAAACAAAGGACGGTAACGCTACCATCGAAGGCAGCGCCGTCGCCAAGGTCAGTAGACATGCGCCCCCGTAACACAGGGAGCCGCATAACTGTGTCCTCTTCGAAAACAGCAATATATCTGATTTGTTTATACGCGGAAACGAATTTGTATGCGTAGAGATGGGTGATCTTTGTAGGATCTCACCCCGTCGATACCCTCTTACTCCCCGTCGATACCCCAAGCATCCGGCATTTCGATGACGTACCTGCCGTCCTCCTGCAGTGAAATGATATACTCCTGACGATCGTACAGCTCCATCAGGTTGAGTTCGTACTTACCGGGACTCACGATTCGGATGCTCTCGAACTGCTCGTTCAGTTCATCACGCAACTCCTCGATGTCCGGACGCTCCCCTGAATCGGCGTCGGGATCGTCGGTATCCTGGGTCGCAACCGGTTGGCTGGCACGATCGAGTTCATCCGGTGTGACCACGTCGGTTCGGGCGCTTGCCTGAGCTGTGTCCTCATGTTCCCTCCCCCCCACCTGCTCCGTATCGGTAGCTGAGTCGGTTGAGCGGTGGGTGGAAGGATCGGACTCCCGGGCAGTGGAATCGGACTCCCGGGCAGTGGAATCGGACTCCCGGACAGTGGGATCTGTCCCCTGAGCGGTGGGCTCCTCTCTTTGAGCATCGGAAGTTGCTTCCGGGGTGGATTCCGGTTCGCGGGCAGGGACATCTTCGGAAACGCCCTTGTTTCGGGTGGAACGTCCCGAGGCGGTCGAACGTGCTTCCGTGCGTTCAGCCGACTGTTGTGCCGTCGATCGGTTATCGGGCTGCTTCCGCTTCGGGATGTCTGACTCAGTCCCCCCCGCGTTCGGTTTCGTGGGCGTAGATTCCTGGGATACAGGTCCTGTGGACACGGATTCCGCTTGATCGTCCTGATCGCCCGATCTATCCGCGGGATCATCGGGTTCGGTTCGACCCGCGGGATCATCGGGTTCGGTTCGACCTCGAGGCTTGAACTGAAACTTGTTTCCTCCACAGTCGGGACAGCCCGAAAGCATCTCCTTGGAGCCATCGGGAAACGTCCGCCCACAGGAGGTACACTGATGTGGCATCGAGGTTGCTCCTACTTGTGTGAGACGAGCGTGCTGATGAGGTTCTCGTCTTTATGTAACGTCTCGATCCGGTTTGCCGGACCGATGACGGTGAGTTTCTTCGTCGTCTCGCGACCGATCAGTTTATCGATGAAACTCTGGCTGGTCGCCTCGGCTTTGGGATACGTCTCGATCTCGATGCCGGTGAAATCGTCCGGGCTGATCTCGGTCATCGTCACCTCGATGAGTTTGGACTCCTCCTCCGGTGAGAGCCCTTCCTCCAAGATAACGATATTCCCCTCCCGGACCCCATCGAGGATCAGCCGGATCTTCTCCATCCCGGTGAGTCCCTCCATTCGAGCCCCGCTTATCATATCGATACGAACGCCGTCACCCGGTCCATCGACATCTGGTTTTGCGCCCGGCATTATCCGAAGTACTCCGCGATTTTCGTGTACACTTCGTCCATATTCTCGCCCTCCAGTGCCGACAGGGGGATCGTCTCGTGCTGTGGGAACGCGTTGGCGATCTGCTTGACGTCCGATTCCGGGAGGTCCGTCTTGTTCGCGAGAATGAGGACGGGCAGGTTCTGTGATTCGATGATCCCGATGAGCATCGTGTTCACTTGAGTGAACGGGTCGGTCGTGGAATCGAGGACGTAGATCACCCCGTCGACGTCCTCACGAAGCCAGTGCATCGCCTCCGCGACGCCCTCGGTGGCTTCCCGGGATCGGCGGACCGCATCCTCCTTGTCGATGTCGTGTTCGAGGAACTCCTTGTAATCGACCTTGGTGGTAACTCCAGGCGTGTCGACGATGTCGATATTGACCTTACGACCGTTTCGCTCGATCGCGACGTTCTCCTTCCGCCGAGCCCGACGGGTCTCGTGTGGGATGTGACTCTCCGGCCCGACGGCGTCGCCCGTCCAGTCGCGTGCGATTCGATTCGCGAGGGTCGTCTTCCCGGCGTTCGGCGGCCCGTAGATCCCGATCCGTTTGGGCTCATCGGCGGCGAATAGTCCGTCCGTGACCCGTGAAATGCTGTCTCTAAGATTTGTAAGCAGTCCCATCCTGGCCTCCACTATATGTTGGTTCTCCCCGCGTGTGCGCGGGGGATTATATACGTTTCCACGCCCCTGTCACTTAAGAACTGCGTCAGACGTGTTATCACGGTTTCAAGCGAGAGAGATCGCCGAAGAGAGCCATCGTTAGAACGTCCATCGGGTGTTCCATCACGCTCATTGTCACGATGTTCCATCACGCTCATTGTCACGATCGTCGCGATTCGGCCAGGTCGAAACTGGAGTTGAGTCGCAGACCCATCAACATTACAATATTTTACTAGTTATTCTCCTGTGATTTTTGATTCACGGTAGTGGCCCCCACCCCTTTGTTTCGGGTGGAACCAGAACTATGTTGTCGGGGTTGGATGTTCGGAGCGGATCACTCGGCGGAGAATATTACCGGCTCGGAACAGCTTCCTGCTTAAAAACATACAATACCTCTATGCAATATACTGAACAAGAGGACCGAGGGTGCTGTTCAACTGGTGAGATGATAAAACCACCGGTATTAGAAACGCCTCCCCCCACCCCCTCCTCCGCGCCGCTCCACCCGAAACAAAGGGGTAGGGGGGTACCGAAATAAACGGGCCATCGAGGAAAGCTGGTTATCGAGAAGGTTGAAGAGCAGGTTATCGAGGGATATCGAGAAGATGTCGCTGCAACGACTACTTCGGGCAGCGTTCCTATTTTTTCGAGGAGAGGATCCCGCCGTTCACGGCGGGCGTGAATCCGACACCATCGACACAATCATGGTTCAACAACAATGCGGATATTTAATTGAAATCGTAACGTAGCATGACGTACACCGAGGCGATCGCCCGCCCCGCCAAATGCACAATATCGGGACTCCGAGGCCCAGAACGTTCGAGATACCCTCTCGAACCGCTGTGGTGTCTCGGTCGAGATACCTCCGAGTCCCCTGCCGGGATAGGAGTAACGGCGTGGCCCCGCCATCGGTCCGTCATGCCGACAGGTCGTAAACCAGCAACTATCCCAACCTAGCGGTGCGGTGCCGTGGGAAGCCTCGCCGTTTACGGCGAGGAGGAGGTCACGCACGACCGGCAGCGTGATAATCCTCGATTATTGCTGATGTGCCTCGGTTCCGTTGGTCGACTTCAGTTCCGTTGAGATGGCTCCCTCGATCACCGATGACTAGCTACGATAACGGTTCCTCCACCCGGATGACTACTCGTCGAATGATTCGTGGTGCTCTCCCTCTCGATACATCGTTGGTCCAGCTGTCGGCACACCGTTGTTTCAGTTAGAGAGAGGAACACTTTTGTGCCACCTCACCGTCTACTTCGAGTGCATCAATTGGACACATCTTTCCCCTCTCTTGGCGATATCTCGCCGCCTCATGGCTCATACGGGCCTCGATCGCGGGTTTAGATGTAGTTCCACTCGAAACAAAGGGGTCACAATGGACGAACACACAACGTCGTCGGACGATACGTCCGAAACCGACGGAGACGAACCTCACACACCCCGCGAGGATCCACTCGGCGGATCCGATTCTACCGACATGACTGGCCCTACCGACATAACTGGCCCTACCGACATGACCCCATCTGAGACCCGTGCGGACGCTGCTGGAGGAGGGGGGTCCTCCATCTCATCGACCCCACCGAATAGTGGGGCATCCGGTGATTACGATCGGGACACCATCGATCCGGATCCGGTCGCGCGGCCGACGAAGACACACACATAAAGTATGGACCATTCGGAACCTACAGACGAGGGCGACGAACGACGGGCAGAGGGATCGAAGACACGACCGCCTCATGGGACTCCGGAAACGTCTGCGGATCCACACGACTCGGCGGATTCACACGACTCGGCGGATTCACACGACTCGGCGGATCCACACAGTAATGCACGCGATCGATCCTCCCCAGCAGTGGATCTCGAAGACGTCGTTTTGGAGGCGGAAAGTGACACCCAGGGGCTCTTCGATGACTTGCTTTCCGGCGAGCCGATCTTCGAAAACAAGGAGGTACTTCGCCCCTCATATACCCCGCACGAACTTCCCCACCGCACCGATCAAATAAACCAGATGGCGACCATCCTGGTCTCCGCGCTCCGCGGTGAAACGCCCTCCAACATCCTGATATACGGAAAGACGGGGACCGGAAAGACGGCCTCGGCGAAGTTCGTCTCACAGGAGCTCGAATCGACCTCACAGAAATACGACGTTCCGTGCGAAGTCGAGTATATCAACTGCGAGGTCACCGACACGCAGTACCGGGTCCTCGCGCAACTCGCAAACAAGTTCATCGAGAAGAACGAGCGGGTGATCGCCGACCGACTCGACACCTACCGTGAGCTTCACTCGAACGCGCTTGAGGATCCCAACGTCCTCGATCGAACCGAGTTCTCCACCGCCGAGGCGGTCGCATCACGGATCGCCGAACTCGAGGCCGACGCCGAGGACATGGAGGAGGTACCGATGACCGGCTGGCCGACCGACCGCGTGTACTCGACTTTTTTCGATGCGGTGGATTATCACGAACGGGTCGTCGTGATCATGCTCGATGAGATCGACAAACTCGTCGAAAAAAGCGGCGACGACACCCTCTATAACCTCTCACGGATGAACTCCGAGTTGACCAACTCGCGGATCTCGATCATGGGGATCTCGAACGACCTCAAGTTCACCGACTTTCTCGATCCACGGGTGAAATCCAGTCTCGGCGAGGAGGAGATCGTCTTCCCGCCGTATGACGCGAACCAGCTCCGTGACATCCTCCAACATCGCGCTGACATCTCGTTTAAACCGGACGCGCTGACCGACGACGTGATCCCGCTCTGTGCCGCCTTCGCTGCACAGGAACACGGCGATGCGCGGCGCGCGCTCGACCTCCTCCGGACGGCAGGCGAACTCGCGGAACGGTCACAGGCGGAGACGGTGAGCGAGGAACACGTCCGGCAGGCACAGGACAAGATCGAACTCGACCGCGTCGTCGAGGTGGTCCGAACCCTTCCGACACAGAGCAAGATCGTCCTCTTCGCGGTCATCCTCCTCGAGAAGAACGGCGTACACAACATCAACACCGGGGAGGTGTTCAACATCTACAAACGCCTCTGTGAGGAGATCGATGCGGACGTACTCACCCAGCGACGGGTGACCGACCTCATCAGCGAACTCGACATGCTCGGGATCGTGAACGCGGTCGTCGTCTCGAAGGGACGATACGGCCGCACCAAGGAGATGGGGCTCTCGGTTCCCGTGGAGGAGACGGAGGCCGTGCTCCTCTCGGATTCTCGCCTCGGCGACATCGAGAACGCCCAGCCGTTCGTGCAGGCTCGGTTCGACAACTAATCCCGTCGATCGACCTTCTCGGTTCAATTCACCTACGCGAATTCAACGAAGAGTCAGGACGGTAATGCTCTCGATTGCGGGTCGAGATCGACCGTTTCGATGACTCCGTGATACTCGCCCGTGGCGTCACCTCCGTGATCCTCACCCGCCCCCGTTGACTGCACAGGTTTCTACGGCGTTCTGGTAAGCGCTCACGAAGCCGGCATCGGTTCGATCAGGTGCGGTCTGAGCGATCGGCGATGGACGTTCGAGGGCCGGATCGATGACGAGGCTGCCGGGGAGGAGGTCGCCGATCGCGACCTGGCCGGTCGCGATGAGTCGGATATAGCCGAGGTACGGCGCGCGAACCCTCGCGACGCCCGTTACCCACTCGGCTTTGACGGGCTCGGTTAGGCCGGTCACTTGGTCGTATCTGGCGTTGTTGTCCCCGAGCGTGATGTAGCCGTCGTGGGGTGCCGGACAGTTGCGAAGCTCCGAACAGTTGTCGGCTTGATGGAACTCCTCATCGGCCCGATCATACCAGTCTTCGTCCTCCTCGACGTGAAACATGGCCCGATGGATGATCGGCGATCCGACCCGATCGGGCGGTTGGAAGATGACCACGGAGCCATACGACCCGAGCGACCGATAATCGGCCTCTTGACCGACCTCATATGTGACGACCCCGACATCGTTGTCCGCGGCATCGGGTGCGAACCGTCCGGGTTCGGTCACGAAAACGAGGTCGCCGATCTCCAGGTTCGGCTCCATGCTTCCCGACTCCACGGCGACCATCGGTGGCCACACGCCGCTCAGCCCGAACAGTACCAGCCCGATGAGCAGCACGATGAGCGCGCTTGAGAGCATCTCGCGGAACCACATCAACGGCCCTTCAGCGTCATGCCGGAACCGTTCCCACAGGCGGCGCCGCTCGACGGGCATACGCTCGGAAGATTTCGGATCGTCGCTCCCGATCGTTTCTACCGAGTCACTACTCCCGGTGGGTTCCTCCCGACCGTCGTCCCCAGCGACCACGTCGGTTCGATCGGATACGTCCGTTCGTTCGGCCCGCTGGTCGGGTCCGGGTTTCGCCGTAGTGTCCTCATGTTTGTCGGGAGACGCAGTGTCCTCATGCTTGTCGGGAGACGCAGTGCCCTCATGCTTGTCGGGAGAAGCGGTCGACCGATCGGACCGTTCATCCGGATCGGTTCCGTCCGTCCCCTCGGCCGCCTCGTCATCCGCTGGCGACCGATCGGCAGGGTCCATTGCACCGGATTTGGCGGGTTCCGTTGATAAGTCTCCGGGTCGCGGTTTCACGGATCGTGGTCAGCTTCCCGGCCGGCGTCCGGAACGGCTTTGACGCCGGCTGACCTTCGCGGTACTGTGCCGCTGGAGTCAACCGTTCGGATCGTTCGCGAGCTGACCGAACGTGGATACAACGCGGAACGTGAGGCCGTCACGTTGCTCGCGAACGCCGAACAACCCGGAGACGCCATCGACGCCGTCGTGGAACACGCGCCGGATCACGCCCTTCGGATCACCGCAGATCACGTCCGATCGGTGATCGAAGGGCGATCCGAAGGGGGCGATCCATCCCCTTCTTTCGAATCCACTGTCGCCGATATCGACGATGTCGACGACGGACCCGCGGATCCCGGCGCTCGTACCGACTCCACCGATACGTCCTCTGTCCCCACCGATACGTCCTCTGTCCCCACCGACACCTCCTCCGTCTCCACCGACACCCCCTCCGTTTCAACTGGAGGTAAAGTACCCGACGACAGTGGGCAGACCGGCGGGGATGGATCGGGGGAAATTCCAGTCGAAACGAAGGGGTCGAAGCGGGAAAGTGAACAGGGGACCGAAAGCGAACAGGAGGCCGACTCCGTCGGTGACTCCCCCGATCGGTGTCGCTCCGAACATCGACGGGATCCATCGGCTCGGGAGCTCGAGATCGGCAACGACATGACCGGCCGGAGCACGGGCACCGGCGAGTACGACGACTTCGTTCGGACGTTCCGGGATCGATACGAGCGGCTCTCGAAGATCCTTCGGGGCCGTGTCAACCATCGACCGGCGACGGCGATCGCGGATATGCCGGGGGGGAGCGACGCCGCGATGATCGGATTAGTGAACGACG
The DNA here is from genome assembly GCF_900188065.1 of Halorubrum vacuolatum. Taxonomy (GTDB): domain Archaea; phylum Halobacteriota; class Halobacteria; order Halobacteriales; family Haloferacaceae; genus Halorubrum; species Halorubrum vacuolatum. The sequence goes on along the minus strand of NZ_FZNQ01000018.1, from coordinate 6,577 downwards.
TCCGTTCGACGAAATCCGGCCATTGGCTCATCGAACTGGAGGACACGACCGGAACCTTCCCCGCGCTCGTGATGAAAAACAAGGGCCTCGCGGACGTCGTCGACGAGATCCTCACGGACGAGTGTATCGCGGTCGAGGGAACGCTCGCGGACGACGCGGGTATCCTCTTCGTCGATTCGCTTCACTTCCCGGACGTCCCACACAGCCGCCGGCCGACCCTCGCGGACCGCCACGTGCAGGCGGCGCTCATCTCCGACGTCCACGTCGGCAGCGACGAGTTCATGCTCGAGGCATGGAACCGCTTTACCGACTGGCTACACACGCCGGAGGCCGCGCCGGTCGAGTACCTGCTCATCGCGGGCGACATGGTCGAGGGCGTCGGGGTCTACCCGAACCAGGACGAGGAGCTCGAGATCGTCGACATCTACGATCAGTACGAGGCGTTCGCCGAGCACCTCAAGGACGTTCCGGGGGACACCGAGATCGTCATGATCCCCGGCAACCACGACGCCGTCAGGCTCGCGGAGCCACAGCCCGGCTTCAACGACGAACTCCGGTCGATCATGGACGTCCACGACGCCCGGATCGTCTCGAACCCGGCCACGGTCAGCCTCGAAGGGGTGGAGATCCTGATGTACCACGGCGTCTCCCTCGATGAGGTGATCGCCGAACTTCCAGCGGAGAAGGCGAGCTACGATGAACCCGAGAAGGCGATGTGCCAACTGCTCAAAAAGCGCCACGTCGCGCCGCAGTTCGGCGGTCGTACCCGGGTCGCGCCCGAGGAGCGCGACTACCTCGTCATCGAAAACGTCCCCGACGTCTTCCACGCCGGCCACGTCCACAAACTCGGCTGGCGGAAGTACCACAACGTTCTCGCGGTGAACTCCGGCTGCTGGCAGGCACAGACCGACTTCCAGAAATCCGTCAACATCGATCCCGACGCCGGGTTCGCGCCGATCCTCGACCTCGACACGCTCGAGATGACCGTCCGCCAGTTCTCCCGGGGGTAACGGGTCCGATCCATCGAACTGCCCTCGCGACCACTGCCCACTAACCGATCTCCACTTGAAATGAACGGGGTACCCGTTTGGAAACGTTGGGTATCACCGACCGGCTTCCCCACACAACCGAGGCCGTTAAGGGGGAACCGCCGGAAGCCGTATCCAATAATGCCCAGCGGAGAGTACGACCCCGACGCCGCAGAGCCGTACTGGCAGCGTCGCTGGGTCGACGAGGAGACCTACGCCTACCCCGACGAGCCAGTCGATCCGAACACCGCTTTCGCCATCGACACCCCGCCACCGACCGTCTCCGGCAGCCTCCACTGGGGACACGTCTACGGCTCCATCCTTCAGGACGTCGTCGCCAGGTTCCACCGAATGCACGACGGCGAGGTGTTCTACCCGTTCGGCTACGACGACAACGGGATCGCCTCCGAACGGCTCGCCGAGCGCGAACTCGACGTCCGCCATCAGGACTTCGAGCGCCGGGAGTTCCAGCGGATGTGCCGGGAGGTGTGTGAGGCGTACGAGGCGGAGTTCACCGAGAAGATGCAGGGAGTCGGCCTCTCCATCGACTGGAACAACACCTACCGGACGATCTCGCCGGAGGTCCAACGCGTCTCACAGCTCTCGTTCATCGACCTCTACGAACAGGGCCGTGAGTATCGCGAGGAGGCCCCCGCGATCTGGTGTCCGGAGTGTGAAACCGCCATCTCGCAGGTCGAAACCGAGGACGACGAGCAGGACTCACACTTCCACGACATCGAGTTCACGGTCGCAGAGACCGAGGAGCCGTTCATCATCTCGACCACCCGTCCCGAGTTGCTTCCGGCGTGTGTCGCCGTCTTCGTCCATCCGGACGACGAATCCAACGAGGATCTGGTCGGAAACCACGCGGAGATCCCGCTTTTCGGCCACCAGGTTCCCATCCTCGCCGACGAGCGTGTCGACATGGACACCGGCTCCGGCATCGTGATGTGTTGTACATTCGGGGACCAGAACGACATCGAGTGGTACCAGATCCACGACCTCGATCTTCGGGTCGCTATCGACGAGTCCGCACACATGACCGCGGTCGCCGACGAATACGAGGGACTGCACGCCGGCGAGGCACGCGAGGCCATCGTGGCGGACCTCGACGACGCGGACGCGCTCGCCGACCGACGGGCGATCTCACACGCCGTCAACGTCCACGAACGGTGCGGGACGAGCGTCGAGTTCCTCGTCACCGAACAGTGGTACGTCGAGGTGCTCGACAAGCGCGAGGAGTACCTGCAGGCCGGCCGCGAGATGGAGTGGTTCCCGGAGAAGATGTTCACACGATATAAACACTGGGTCGAGGGGCTCCAATGGGACTGGCTCATCTCCCGACAGCGGTCCTCTGGGATCCCCTTCCCGGTGTGGTACTGTGCGGACTGCGATCGCGAAATACTCGCCGAAAAGGAGGCCCTCCCGGTCGACCCGCTCTCGGATGACCCGCCCGTCGACGCGTGTCCGGATTGCGGAAGCGAGGAATTCGTCCCCGAGAACGACGTCTTCGACACGTGGGCGACGTCGTCGCTGACGCCGCTTATCAACGCCGGCTGGGATTGGGACGCCGCCGCCGAGGAGTTCACCATGGAACGGCCGGAGATCTATCCGATGGACGTCCGGCCACAGGGGCACGACATCATCTCCTTCTGGCTGTTCCACACGGTGATCAAGTGTTATGAACACACCGGGGAGGTCCCGTTCGACTCGACGATGATCAACGGGATGGTGCTCGATGAGAACCGCGAGAAGATGTCGAAATCGAAGGGGAACGTCGTCGAACCGGACGCAGTCATGGAGAAGTATCCCGTCGACGCCGCGCGATACTGGGCGGCCGGCTCCGCCATCGGCGACGACCTTCCGTATCAAGAGAAGGGGCTTCGTGCGGGCGAGAAGCTGATACGAAAGCTCTGGAACGCCTCGAAACTCGTCGAGTCGCTCGCACCCGATCCGTATCCGGAAGCGCCCGACTCCGACGAGCTGCAGGCGATCGATCGCTGGCTGCTCGCCGAACTCGATCACGAGATCGAACGGGTTACGGCCAGACTGGAAAACCGGGAGTTCTCGAAGGCTCGTGACGGGCTTCGGTCGTTCTTCTGGGGGACGTTCTGTGACGACTACCTCGAGATCGCCAAAGCGCGCGAGGACGACGCCGCCGCCTACACCCTGCGAACCGCCCACCGCCGGTTCCTCAAACTGTTCGCGCCGCTCCTCGCACACGTCACCGAGGAGCTTTGGCACGAGATGTACGCCGAGGGGGCCGACGGCGACGCAGCGGACTCGGTTCACCTGGCCGACTGGCCAACGCCCCTCGGGCTTGAAGCGGATCGGGCGGGCGGTGCGGCCGCAATCGCCGTCGTCGGTGCGCTTCGCCGATATAAAAGCGAACACCAACTCCCGCTCAACGCCGACCTCGATGCGGTCGAGGTGTACGCCGATGTCCGCGGGTTCGAAGCCGACATCACCGGGGTGATGCACGTCTCGGATCTGACGGTCCATCCGGACGCGGAGCCGCCGGTCGAAACCGTCGTCTCCGGGATCGATCTGGATTATGCGACCGTCGGCCCGAAATACGGGAACGAGGTCGGGACCATCGAGGGTGCGCTCGCGGAGGGCGCCTACGAGATCGACGGCGACGACCTGCACGTCGCGGACGTGACGCTGAGCGGCGAGGAGTTCACCGTCGAAAAGGAGCGTCGGTATCAGGGCGAGGGTGCGTTCCTCGAAGCCGACGACGTGGTCGTTATCGTCCGGAACGAGCCGTAGATCGGTTTCGGGCGGTTGCGGTTGATTAGTTATAAATCGGCCCCGACGGCGTCGGTCACCGAATCGAATCCGTCGCGGTCGAGCCGGTCGAGTATCCCCTCGTGGATGTCATGGACCAGTCCCGGTCCCTCGTAGACGAGTCCGGTGTACAGCTGGACCAGCGACGCGCCCGCACGGATCTTCTCGTAGGCCCCGTTGGCATCCGAAACGCCGCCGACGCCGATCACGGGCACGTCGGTTCGTTCGGCGACGAATCGGACGAGTTCCGTGGCGGTCTCCTCGATCGGATCCCCGGAGAGGCCCCCCCGCTCGGCACGCTCCGGGCTTTGCAGCGTGTCCGGGCGTGAAACGGTCGTGTTCGTTGCGATGACGCCGTCGAGGTCGAACTCGTCGATGACGCCCAGCGCGTCCTCGATGGCCGGCTTCGGCAGGTCCGGCGAGAGCTTGATAAGGAGCGGGCTTGCGCCGGCATCGACGAGCTCGTCGATGATCCGTTCGAGCGCGTCGCGGTTCTGGAGCTCCCGAAGCCCCGGCGTGTTCGGGCTCGACACGTTGACGACGAAGTAGTCGCCAGCATTGGCCACCCGTTCGTAGGTGTACCGATAGTCGGCGGGTGCCTCCGCGAGCGGCGTCGACTTCGATTTCCCGATGTTCACGCCGAGGGGGACCCCGGGATGGGGCTCCGATTCCAGTCGCCGGCCGATCCGGTCGGCTCCGTGGTTGTTGAAGCCCATGCGGTTGATGAGCGCGCGATCGTCACGGAGGCGAAAAAGCCGTGGTTTGGGGTTTCCCGGTTGGGCTTCCGCGGTAACGCCGCCGATCTCGACGTGGCTGAACCCGAGCGCCGCGAGCATTCGAGGGATCTCCGCGTTCTTATCGAACCCGGCGGCGACGCCCACCGGCCCCGGAAACGTCAGCCCGAACGCGTTCACCGCCAATCGGGGATCCGAAACGACGTAGCGGTTCCGGACCCGGTCCTCGATGGGGGTTCCCTGTGCGGCACGGAGCAGGCGGTGGGTCATGCCGTGGGCGGTCTCCGGCGGCAACGAGAACAGCGCCGGTTTTACCAGGTCGTAGACGGTCATCGTCGGGTCGACGCTCCGGATGTGTATCAATCCGGCGACGTGCGGTCCGTCCGCCTACCACGGAGTAGTCCGTCCGCCCACCCCGATGTCGTCCATTCCTCCACCCCGGAGTAGTGAACTACCCCTGCCTACTCGCCGCCGTTGGCGGCTCCTTGAGGGAGGGGGCTTAGCGCCTGCTATCAGCTAATTTCCGCCCCGGCCCGCGGACGTGTTTAAAAGTCGTGTTCCAGATCCTCGGGATCGGACTGGGCCTTCTGGATGATGATCTTCCCGTCACGGACCCGTACGAACACCTCGTCGCCGATCTCCATGCCGGCGACGGCGAGTTCGTCCTCGTGGAGGTTCACGTGGACGTTGTGATATTCGCCGTCCTCGTCTTTGGCGCCACTCGGGCTGAGCTTCTTCTTGCGGACCATCGCCGGTATCTGGGTCGAACTTGACCGCAGGAGGTACATAAGTGTTGTTTACCGGTTCCCATCGCTGATGTCGCGACCGACTCGATGGAACGGCGTGTGTCGTATCCGGGTGGATCTCGCTCGGTTTCGCCCGGTTCCGATCGGCTTTACCGAATGGGTTGGGGATCGATGTGCTCCAGAATACGCTCGACCGCTCCGTTTGGGGACGAGAAACCCCCCGCGCGCGGGCCGGATCGGCGAGCGTCAGCCGGTCGTTTTCGGGCGTGATCCACCGAACCGGTCGACGAAACCCGTGAAAACCGGACGCCCACTCCGGGGTAGTATATAAACGACCTCCCGGTTAGCTTTCATTTCTCCGATATATTTATAACGGATTATGTGTTGGATTGACATGGAGGCAAAACCATGGTACGTGAAGACGGTAAACGAAATTTCGCCCTCCGCGAGGAGGACGGGTCCGAACCGAGCGAGTTCTCCGGCAACATGCCCCGACAGGCCGCGTTGAAAGCCGCCCGGACGCTTGACCCGGCATCCTCGGAGGACGAGGCGGACCGGACGACGATCCGACTCCGTGAGAAGGGGACGAAGAAGGTTCACGAGTACGAGGCGTGGGCGTGGGAGGACGACGCGCCGGAGGTTGACGAGACCGACGACGACTTCTGGCTCAACGATCTCGACTCGATCACCAAGGCAAACGTCTCGAAACAGGGGATCGAGTACCTCGACGAGGAATAACCGCCGACCCGTCCGGAGGCGCCATCGATACACTCAGGGACGCGACCCGTCCTCGAACGCACTACCGTTCACGCTTTTTCACCCACGCGCTACGGCTGTGATCCACGAATATCGGAAGCTACCCACCCACGAGTTCCACGGTGGCCCCATGGAAGCGGATCGACCACGGTCCGTGAAACCCCGTGACGTGGCGGCGATGGTTCGACGGGATTAAGTACATCCCGGGATTCGATCCAAATGCGAGGTGCCTCCCACCGTGGGGGGCGACGCCCGGCCACCGGGGCCGGCGAAACCGTTCCGACGCCCTTAAGTGTATAACGGGGTTCGGAGGTAATGCGAAGAACGCATCCGCGAACTCGGGCCGTTCAACTCGGCCCGGTTTCGCCGAATCGGCCACGCCGATTCACCGACATGAGGGTCTCGCCCCCTGCGCTCCGGCGTAAGAGGAGATCTGATGTGAGCCTTGGTAGTTCGGTGTCATCCGGAACGCTGGATGCATCGGACACCATATAGACCATGCAATGGTGTTTTGACCCGAACGATC
>NZ_FZNQ01000014.1 GCF_900188065.1 Halorubrum vacuolatum | reverse complement strand
AACAGAGTAATCGATTCTAATACTCCATTCACTTTTCTACCTACCGTCTGTCTCATTCTACATAGTGACTGAAGAATAGGATTTCAACAGGGCCAAATCGTGCTATTCCGATCTCCCGTCGGGTGTTTCGTGTCCGAACTGTCTGCCGTCATCCCCGTGAGGTCCGTACCGATCCGCTGGCGGAGTCGGTTGAGCGGGCTTCCGTACCAAACGAGCGGTTAAGACGGCCGTTCTCGTATCTCAACTGTCGTCGGGTGACGGCTCAACGTAGAGCTGCGTGTGCCCTGCGGGAGGACTCGTTTGCAGGAAATACCTTCCCGGTCCGTGCTCGGACACGTCAAACGTGGCGTTCACCGACCCGTCCTCTGCAATCGATATCGGCTGTTCATCCAATTTATCACCTTGCTGTTCGGTCAACAGTTCGAGCATAACCTCATCATCAGGGGAGAGGTTTGAGTCGCCGGTAATCTCCGCCTCCGGATCAATCCGACGATACAGGGCGTTATTTTCTTGCTCGAGTTCAGTCTCGTAGTCCCAATGGATCCTGCGCTTCTGGTCTCTCCGCCTAACGACAAGTTCCGTGTGCCCTGCGGGAGGGCTCGTTTGCAGGAAATACTCTCCTGGCCCGTGCTGGGATAAATCAAACACGACGGAGACCGACCCATCTTCTGCAATCGATATCTCCTGCTCGTCCAATTTCTCACCTTGCTGTTCGGTCAACAGTTCGAGCACAACCTCATCATCAGGAGAGAGGTTTGATTCGCCGGTAATCTCCGCCTTCGGAGTCATCTGACGATACAGGGCGTTATTTTCTTGCTCTTGTTCAGTCTCGTAGTCCCAGTGGATCGTGCGCTTCTCACGAGTCTGAACGAGTTGCAATGTACCGGTGGCGCTGTCATCGGGACTGCTGACGGTGACATCCCCTTCGCCGGGCTCGAACTGGTCAGTCCCCACGTCTTCGAAGATTACCTCCCTCGATTCACTTGCCTGCAAGGTGAGGTCGATGTCATCCACTTTCTCGCCGAATACCGACAGTTCGATAGTCTGTGTGCCCGCTTCCTCGCCGAGATTTATTATCGAAGTCGTCACATCGAAACTTTCGCCTTGCTCGGCCTTCGTTTCTTCCGGTTGGATGACGTCGATGACAAACTCCAGCTCGGCGGGCTCCGCATCGAGGAGGACCGCCGCCTGACAGAACTCCTCTTGAGCCATCGCCACCTCGAGCGCTCCCGCCTTGTCACTGTTGAGGACCTCGTCGAGTGCGGTCATCGAACCTTTGAGCCGCTCGAACGATTCCGGCGTGACCGTTCCCGCCTCGGCCAGGTTCTCGATTACGTCAGTGAACTCCCGTTGTGCGGCGACGAGTTTCTCGAACGACTCGAGGGGATCTGCCGGTGAATTGTCGACAGCGGCGACGATCATGTCCTTCGTGTTCTCCAAGATGTCATCCACGTGATCGGCGCCACCTGCGTCCCTGAGGAGTTCCCGAGTGAGTCCATTCCCGTAGGTAAAGAGCCGATCCTGGATGGGCTCCCTGTAGATGCCCCTCGCGAAGGTTCGATGGGTATCCCGTAACGTCCGGTTGAGTTCGTGATCCCCGAACAGTTGTAGCTGGCTCGCGACTCCCTCTTCGAGTCCGAGTTCGATCTGCTGATCCCTCCCCTCGATCGAGAGCGTTTCGAGCTGATCAGCGACTCCCTCTCCGAGTCCGAGTTCGATCTGTTGATCCCTCCCCTCGATCGAGAGCGTTTCCTCCGGTGATCGGGATCCCCGATCGCTTCCACCGTCTTCGTCCTCGACGATGGTGCTGGCGGCCGACCGGTATTTGAGGGCACGGTCGTGGTGGATGTCGTCAACGGCGGTCAAGTCGCCCGGATCGGCACGGGCGATCTCGGTCACGCTCTCGAAGCCGGCCTCTCGCAATCGTTGTGCGCGGGCCTCGTCGACGCCGGGGATACGGGTGAGGTCGGTCATCGATCACCCGACACGGGTCGCTGTGTGTATATTCGGAGACGTTGCATGGACTACCGATCACAATAGTTGGGCAAAAATGTTTTCTATAATATAAAAATAATGTCAGTGAATGCACTTTAAACCCGCTCACGACGCGTCAGTTCCTCGATGCCGTGCTCAAAGATTTCACGTCCCATTGCCGTCGACCGATAGTGCGTATAAAAACTCCGGCTATCGGCAGTCCGTCGTTGGCGTCGTCGACGAGTCCACCATCGACCGACTCGTGGAGATGGCACACAACCACGGGTCGGGTGACCCGTGGAACTCTCGCTGTCTTTTTACACACACCGGGCGGATCGGAACCCATGGAACGTGTCGCAATCATTGGCGCGTCGATGACCCGGTTTGGCCAGCGTGACGCCTGGGTGCGCGAGCTACTCGCGGAGGCGGGCGAGGCCGCGCTTTCGGACGCCGGTATCGACGGCGACGACGTCGAACACCTCTACGTCTCGAACATGGCGAGCGGCGAGTTCGAGGGCCAGACGGGCGTGCCGAACGCGCTCGCACACGACCTCGACGCGCTCCCCGCGTACACCGCGCGGATCGACCAGACCTCCTCCTCGGGCGGTGCGGGCGTCTACGCCGCGTGGCAGTCGGTCGCCGCCGGGGCGAGCGAGCTCACGATGCTCGTCGGCGGCGAGAAGATGACCCATCGGACCACCGCGGAGGCGACCGACGTCATCGCCTCGCTCACCCACCCGGTCGAGTACAAACACGGCGTGACGCTCCCCTCCTTCGCGGGACTCACCGCGAGACTCTACCTCGACACCTACGACGCTCCTCGCGAGAGCCTCGGGAAGGTCGCCGTGAAGAACCACCGCAACGGCGTGGACAACCCCCACGCGCAGTTCCGCAAGGAGGTCGACCTCGACACGGTGCTCGACTCGCCGATGGTCGCCGACCCCCTCCGGCTGTACGACTTCTGTCCGATCACCGATGGCTCGGCGGCGCTCGTCTTCTGCCCGGAGTCGGTCGCCGCCGAGTACGTTCCCGAAGGGGAGTACGCCGTGATCAGCGGCATCGGCGGCGCGACCGACACCCACGTCGTCCACGAACGCGCCGATCCGACGACGATGGGCGGCGTCGTCGACTCCTCGACGATCGCCTACGAGATGGCTGGCATCGGTCCCGACGACGTCGACGTCGCGGAGCTGCACGACATGTTCACCATCCTCGAGTTCCTCCAGAGCGAGGATCTCGGGTTCTTCGAGAAGGGCAAGGGATGGAAGGCCGTCGAGGAGGGCGTCACCGACCGCGACGGCGAACTCCCGATCAACACCTCCGGCGGGCTCAAATCCAAGGGCCACCCCCTCGGCGCGAGCGGGGTCGCACAGGTGTATGAGATATATCAACAGCTGACCGGCAACGCCGGACCCCGACAGGTCGAGGCCGATATCGGACTCGCGTGTAACGTCGGCGGGTTCGGAAACTGTGTCACCACCACGATCATGGAGGCAAGCCAATGAGCGACCAGAACAGTGGAACGGAATCCGAGGCGACCCCCGTATTCGAGGCGGCCGAATACGACGACGGCTCGATCACCTATCCACCGCATCCGGTCGGCCCGAACGGCAGCGAACGCGTCGGCACGGTCGATCTGGGCGAGTACGACGCGCGGGTCATCACGTGGACGACCTCGATGGCGACCCCGCCGGGCGTCCGCGAGCCGAACACGCTCGCCATCGTCGAGTTCGACCTGGGGGAGGGCTACGACGGCCCGCCGGTTCGCGCGCTGGGCCAAGTCGCCGAGGACGCCGCGGGCGACCCCTTCGACGTCGCCATCGGCGACCGCGTCGAACCGGTCCACGTCGCCGAACTCCGCGAGCCGGGTGCAGGGATCCGTGAGCCGGAGAGCCAGTCGTGGGACGGCTTCCGGTTCCAGCCGGTCGAGTGACCGGTCGGCTTCGCGCACGGATCGGCGAGCCGTCTGCTCACACCCGTCGGTAGTCGCCGAGCCGCGTCCCGTCGAGGAGATACGCGTCCGCGCTGGGAAGTGCCGCAGGGAGAAACGGCGAGAGGAACGACTGCCCCTCGACGTTCACCCACGTCCCGCCGGAGCGCTCGTTGAACGCCGGGAAGACGACGAGTTCGGGCGGGGGTGTCGACGTGGAGGGATCGCTCGCCGCCTCGGCGGCGTCGCCATCGCTGTCCCCGAGAAACGCCACCGGATCGATACCCCCTCGGAGCCACGCGCGCTTCGTCCGGGAGCCACCGACCGCATCGGCGAGGCGAACCTGTGGATGTTCATGGCCCATACAGATGACGTCGACATCGAGCAGCGCCGGGTTCGGCCACGTGTGGCCGTGGAGCACGCCGACGCGACCGGCGTCGTCCCTGTCGTCCCCATCGTCACCGTCGGAAGCCAACACGCCCCCGGTCGGTGGGATCACGTCGATGTCGTCGGCGAACGCCTCGGCGACTCCGCCGTCGTGATTCCCCTCCACAAGCGTCATCGGGACCCGATCGAGAACGGTCTCGATCAACCGATCCAACTCCTCGCGCTCCGCGCCGTCCGGCGCGCCGATGCGGTGCGCGAGGTCCCCGAGGACGACGAGTCGGTCCGCATCGGTCGTCTCCAGGAGTTCCACGAGACGTTCGCGACGCTTCCCGGCGTGGCTATCGAGTTCGACGCCGCGCTCGTATCGGAGGCCGACCTCGATCCCGGCGTGCACGTCCGCGACGAGCAGGACCCGCTCGGCTCCGAGGTCGGCGACCGCGGCGGGTCGGCCGACGACCGGCTCAACCCGCGCCATGCGTCACCCTCGGGGCCATCAGATCGCTTTCAACAGGCCGTCGCCCGGCTCGTAGCATCGCCCACTCATCAGGGCGTCCTGAATCGCGTCCTCGACCGCATCCGGGGCCGCTCCGTGCTCGTCCGCGACCGTCTCGATAACCGCGTCGCGGTCGGCCCCCTCGCCGTCATCGAGCGCCTCCATCGCCTCGACGGCGGCCGTTTCGAGGTCGACGCCGGCGGATGCATCGGCCTCGATCGCCCCCGCATCGGCGTCCTCCGTTGAGTCCTCGGCGGAGACCGTCTCCGAGAGATCATCGACGACGTCCGCTGGATCCTCCACTGTTGCATCGCCGGCATCGAAGTCACCGAGTCCTCCGGTCTCAGTCGTCGACGCTGACGCCGTCGCCGACGATTCCGCCGAGGTGTCGAGATCGGGTTCGGGAACGTCGATGTCGGCCTCGCCCGGATCGTCGACCTCCGAGCCGGTCGAAAACTCCGTCCCGAACTCCGATTCGATCCGATCGCGCTCATCGTCGTCCATCTCGTACATCCCCTCGTCGTCGACGGAGTCGGCGTCGTCCGCGTCGGCATCGCTGACAGCGGTGCCCACGTCGACATCGGCGGCATCGTCAAGCGACGAGTCCGCTTCCACAGCCGGCGAATCGGACCGATCGGCTGTCTCCTCGGATACGTCCGGTTCCGTAGCATCGAAGTCACCGAGTGCATCCGATTCCGTCGTCGCTTCGGCGGATACTGCTGGCGTCTCGGCAGCGGTTCTGTCGGATGTCTCCGCCGGCATGTCGGACCCGTCATCGATCGATCCGTCCGAATCAACCGAATCCGTCGGTTCCCCTGAGTCCGTCGAAGCCGCCGAATCTACCGCCGGAGCGGACGAACCGGACGAATCGGAAACCGCGTCCTCCACGATCGACACGGCCGTTTCGGGGAGCGGACCGACGGCGACGTCGCCGCCTGCATCGGGGGTGATGTCGTGTGCGCGGACCTCGGTGCGCTCGCCGGCGACCACCTCCAGCGCGTCGACGGCCATCCGTCGGACGGCCTCGACGTACGCCGCCGACGTGTCGTAGTGGTCGAGTGCGAGCGGGATACCCGCCGCGAGTGGCCCGGGCGCTCCACCTGCCTCAAGTCCCTCCCGAAGGTCGTCGCCACGGAGCGAGGAGTTCCGGGCGAGTTCGAGGACCGCGAGTCGCTCAAGCGTCGACTCGGCGGCCGCGACGATCCAGCGGTCGCGGGTGTCGGCGTCGACCTCGCTGACGCTCTCCGGGCGCACGGAGGTGAAGACCCGGTCGGAGTCCTCCGGCTCGAAGGTCCGTGCCTTGCCGGTCAACGCGACGAACGAGGGCGTCTCCGCGCGTTCGAGGAACGTCTGTGCCTCCGGCTGGTACTGTCCGGCGTAGGTGACGAACGCGCCCGAGGGGTCGACGATCCGACCGCGCCGCGTGTCGTCGTTGATCCGTTCGACCTCGGTAAGCACGCCGACGGCGAAGAGCCGGTTGATCCGTGCGCCCGTCGGCGTCACGACGTAGTTCGGGGCCCGCTCCTCGTCGCTTTCGGAGTACGAGAGCGAGGCGTCGTCGAACTCCGCGGCGAAGGGTCGATAGGCGACCTCGCGGGCGCCCGGGCCGTCGTCGCTCATTCGCGCACCTCCGCGAGCGCGGCCCGCGCCTCGGCGGCCGGATCGTCGCTCGCGCGCTCGAACGTTGAGGCATCGAGGTTCGCGCCGTAATCGTCGACCGAGAGGTTTCCGCGGACCCGATAGGCACGTCCGACGAGCGTCTCCGCGATCGCGTCGGCGACGACCGACTTGTCCATCGCCTCCGTCGCGGCCGCGAGCGCCGCATCGAGCCCGCCGCCGTACACCTCGGCCGTGAGGTCGGCGTCGAGGACGACGGTGACCGTATCGGTCCCGTCATCGAGGATGGCCTTCACGCGGAGGTCGTCCTCGGCGTCGACCGCGCCATGACTGCGACACTGCCCACCTTGGACGACCCGGCCGCACTCGGGACAGCGCTCGATGAGCCCGGAGCCGTCGCGGATCTCGAGGACGTTGCCGACGACCTCGACGTCGAACATCCCGCCCGAGTCGACCGCGTCGGCGATCGGGAGCCGCGGGGCGTCCTCGGCGACGTCGATCGGATCGGGAAGCGGCGTGACCGTCGAGAACTCCGTGAGGTTGATCGAGGGAACGCCGCGAAACTCGCGGATGTACACGTCCTCGATCCGGAGGTCCGCACCCGGCTCGACCGTCGGACGGGGTTGCCAATCGGTGAACGGCAGCTTGGCAGTCTCATCCCCGAGCACTCCCTCCGTGATCTCCGTCTCGCCATCGCGTCCCGAGATCGTTTTCGAGTCGACCTCGAGGACCCGCACTTCGACGTTGCGGCCGCGGTCGCCCGCCTCGAGGTCGATAAGCGCGCGGTCGCCGCCGATCTCGTAGTCGACCTCGATCGGCTCCCCGGCGACGGCGACCGTCGTCGACTCGTTGAGGTTGAGTTCGGGCTGGCCATCCCACTCACGAACGCCGGCGTTACCGATCGTGAGCGAGTCGCCCGGCTCGAAACCGAAATCCTGCCAGGCGGTGTAAGAGATCCGGCCGGTCGGATCGGCGAGTTCGCCCTCCCGGATCGTGATATCATCGCCCTGATAGCGGATCGTCCGGGTGCCGACGCTCAGCACGCGAACGGTGACGGTGACGTTGCCGTGGTCGGTCGAGATCTCGCCGACGTCGACGCTCGATGGCGTCGGGGTGGATCCGCCGCTCCCGCCGCCGTGTTTCCGGCGAACGCTCTGTTTGGCTTCCTCGATCGGGACGCTGTACTCCAGTAGGTTCCGTAGGTCGGCTGTGACCTCCTCTTTGTCGACGCCGAGGTCGGAGGCGAGCTCCTCGGCATGGTCGGTGACGTCCATCGGCACTCGGTTCGGCGCGGCCGCACAAAAGGCTACGCCCCCTGCCCGAACACGGATAGCTGCAGATCACAACCGAAGGGATCTTCGCCAGTAGAACATGGCTCCAAGGAACACCCCGGCAGTAATCATTACTGAGATTATCGAAGCGACAACGGAATAATTGATCGCGATGATCCCGACCACTATGCTGTAGCTGAGCACCAATACGGCGCTGATCCACCATTTCCAGCTCGCCTTCTCTTGCACCACGAACAGGTAGGGTTCGACTTGATCCGCTTGAGAAAGCAATGTAACGACTCCACGACCCCGATTGTACTCGATGAGGCCGAGATCGGCTAACTTCGGAAGATGCGTCTGGTAGAGTCCGATGTACACACGCTTGCGCTGTTTCGAGGTGATGAGGGTAACCTCGACGTCCTGTTCTATCGAAGCGACCTGCTCGGACAACTCCCCAACTGTGGCTGTGCGATCGTCTTTCGTGAAGAGATATCGAAGCACTCGTCGACGTCGACTGTTACGCAACACGTCAAACAGGTCGTCCAAGGGCATTTCATCGACCTCTTGATTGGAAGCAGACGGTACGGGTGGCTTACTCAGTGATGGTGGCTCGTTCGTCGGGATGGAACCGTCAGTCCCACCGGAGAACTTGTGGGACGCGTTCGGATCGGAATTCTCCTTGCCCATTGTACTATACACGATCCTCTGTTTCATCTCGATCCAATAGGAATTGTACGCATATATATTTATTTTTGTTTATAATTTATATCCGACAATACCGTTCTTATTTAATACAGATGAAATAATCGATTAAAGGTGACCTCAGACGGCAAAGCGCACGAGCACGAAGCTATACGACCGTTTGAAAATGCAAGCGAACCCTGGGTTCAAACTCGATCGCAGAGCACTTGATCGTATGGCTGCATACTTTTGTTTGACACGACTCTTTAGCTCACAGCCGGCAGTTCAGGCAAGGCAATTCTATCATCGATAACGGGACGATTCGTTGTCGAAATCCGTCGCCAAGGCGAACTCATGTGTGGAGCGGCGGTGAAGTGTTACAGCACATGGGGCCCTCCTAAACGCACACTCGTTCCTGTTTTGGTGGCAATAACAAAGCCCTGACCGAGCGTAACTCACTTGATACTGTGATATCGAATAGCGCAACGACGACACTCTCCGACGATGAGATCTTCGAGCTGCTGGCTAATCCTCGCCGGCGGTTCGTGCTGCTGTCGCTCCGAGAGTCGGGCCAAGCGATTCCACTCACCGATATCGCCGACTCGATGGCCGGGGCAAGCCGCGATGTCGGGGTCAGTGGACCCGATAGAGCGGAACGGAAGCGCGCGTACGTCTCGCTATATCAGACGCACATTCCCTCTCTGGTGGACGCCGGTGTCGTCACCTATGATGCAGATTCCGGCTTCGTTGCGCTCACCGACCGCGCCAACATGCTTTTTCCATTCCTCGACCTGTCCGACCACGATGACGACTGGGCGATGCGATATCTCATCATCGCGGTCGTTGGGCTGGTCGTCTACGTTCCAGCTGCGTTCGTCGGTACCCCGAGCCAACTCGCCGTCATCGGCATGATTTTCCTCGCAAGCGTGCTCCTCGTCGGAGTTTTTCACCGACGAGCCGTTCGACCCTCGATCAAGAGACGCACGAAGCGGCGGATGACTCGACGGTGGGCGTGACCATCCATGTCGTCTTTGAGGAGTGCCCTAGGGTTCGATTTCAAGGTCTTAAATCCGCTTTCGTTAGGCTTCTTCCTCCGAGCGTAATCGGATCGGGCACTCCTCATTGTTGACCTCATCAAGGTCTGCAGCCAGCGCGAGAATCCTCTCACGGTCCTCCGTCGCCAGCGCGGCGTCCACGTCGGCGATCAGTTGCGACTCCGTTTTCGGATAATTCACCTCCGGATGCTGGCTGTTCAGTAGTCCCGCCGTTGCCGCTCGGAGCAAGATTTGTTGGGCTCCGGATACACCCGAACCGCCGCCCCCATCAAGCGCTTCGCGTAGGGTCAACTCATCGAAATCCACGGCGTTCCCGCCTTGACCCTGTGTACCGGTGACGGCGAGTGTAAACACGTCCGCGACGCGCTCGCTCGGACCGTAGGTGTCGGTATCGGTCCAGATCCCGTTGCGGTATGCGGGTTGCCTCCAGAACCCCGGAGAGCAACCTTCGACCCGCGCACACTCGCAATTGACCTCGACGAATCGTTTGTCAACGTGTCCGTTAGCGATGACGGCTTGGTCGATACCTTTGGCGATGATATCGAACGAGACAGTGCTCGTCGTATCGGTTCCTGGCTCACACTCGACAGTGATCGTTATTCGACCGATCTCGCCAACGTCGATTTGATCGGGGACGGCCAGCGTCCCTTCGTTGACCACGAGGTCTGCGGGTTCGACGGTGAGGTTTTCGATCACGATCTCGTCGATCGTCTCCTTGAGTTGATTTGTAATCGTGACCAACTCTATCGATCCATCGCAGTTCACCGTCAGGGGTTCTTGATTGTAGACGAGCCTTAGGTACGCCTCCTCGTCGCCGACGACACGGATCGTCGCTCCCCGTTGTGACTCCACGCGGGAGGAGGCCCCGCTCGCGAGAAGGGCGCTGCCGCCGAGTGCGGTCGCACCCATGCCCGCGACGAACATTCTGCGGTTCATCGCTCCACCCCGAACAGATCGGCCGCGGATCGCCTGTTGCGATGCTCGTACAGGAGATGTCCGAACGCCGCCGTCCCGAACACGCCGAGTAGGATAGCGATGACGAGGTGCCCGCCGAGCCAATCGAAGGGGTATGTCCCGAGATAGCTCGCGCCCCCAAGGATCGCGCCGATTGCGACGAGACCGGCGTACAGCCAGCTCCACGGAATGTCGTTGCCCGGGTCGTACTCCAGGTACAGCTTCGCGTATCTCGCGGCGTCGGTGACGGTTATCATCCCGGCCTCACGATCGTATTCGACGAACCCGGTTGCGTCGAGATACGGAAGGTGTACCTGACGGAGCGCGGAATAGATGCACATGCGATCGCTCGGATTGAGGTTCGTCAGTGGCTGGTCGTACTGCCACGCGGTGACGTGATCGACGAGCTCGCTGAGCGCGACCGGTGCCGACTGTTCCTGGAGATAAAACAGCGCGCACCGGCGACGTCCGTTGCTCAGCGCCTCGAAGACGTCGTCGCGGGAGAGACTGGACCGGCCGATCACGGTATCCACCTCCGTTTCGATGCCGACCGACCCCTCGACCGTCGTATGATTGGTTTCCATGATGTGTGATGTCAACTCCCCGGCCGATCGGGTCTCCCTCGAGCCGAGGACGCTCGACTGCACGTCCTAACGTCTCTTTCATACTTTGCTACGATTGGCATAACCGACCGGTAGGCGATCGTTGCCACTCAGCAGTCTCCCCGACGAAGGGGAAAAACCGAACGACGCTGGGGCTATCGGGGGGGTTTCCTGCTCGCCTCCAAACGGGAGAACGGATCGAGGCCGGTAGCCCCGGACAACCGCTCGCTATCCATCTGTTAGGGGCACCATCGCGTGTCACTTCCGTCGATGGGTCACTGCCTACCGGGTCGTCGCGAAACAGTCGCTGCTGCCTACCACGATTCTATGATCGGACTCTCCGCTTATAGGAGAATGCTCAGTCATTCTAGGGGTATCGTCGGCGAACGTGTCGCTCTGCATAACAAAGTGGGATACCGTCCTGTGTATGGTTGCGCATTCCACCCTCAGCGGGGTGATCGGTTCCGGTGGAACAGCTCACACGGAATGCGGGTGAAAAACCATGCAACGACGAAACTTCCTGGTTGGCGTTGGCGGCGCAGCAATCGGCGGAAGCGCACTCCTCGGCTCGGGCGCGTTTACCCGCGTTGAATCGCAGCGGAACGTGACGATCGCCGTCGCGGCGGACCCGGACGCGTACCTCGGAATGAGCGTGATCGAGGAGTCGCTCAACAGCACGAACTATGTTGACCTCGACGAGAAGGGGCATCTCTTCATCGACATCGGCGAGAACCCGAACGGTGGCCAGGGTGTGAACTCCGACTCGTTCACATACTTCGACGACCTGTTCCGCCTGTGCAATCAGGGCAAAGCGGACGCCCAGATCTCCTACCAGCTCCCCGAGGCCGGATTCGACGAGAGCGGGAACTGGGAGTCACCTGACGAGAGATACGACGAACCGATCATCTCGTTCTACTTCGTGCGCGATGACGGCACGCGCGTGTTCATTGAGGAGGGAGAAGAGGTCCTGCTCGAAGTCGGCGAGTGTGACAACATCGGCCTTCGGACCGTGACCAAGAGCGTCAACGCGATGGAGAACGACTACCTGATCGACGACGAGATCGTCATCACTGCTGATTCGCCCGGTGCCGGCGCGGTTGGGAACGGCAACTCGGAGAGTAACAACAGCTGATAGAGGAATCTCGAACATGAACCAAGGAGGCATCTAAATATGCAACGAAGAAATTTCCTCGTCGGCATCGGGTCGGCCTCTGTGGGCGGGAGCGCGCTCCTCGGTACGGGTGCCTTCTCGCGCGTGGAGTCACAACGAAACGTGACCATCGCGGTCGCCGAGGACCCCGACGCGTACCTCGGGCTGGACAAGTGTCCGACCCCGAACGGGAGCTACGTGCACCCAGACGAGAAAGGGCACATGGAGTTGTTGATGAACCCCGACAACCCCACGATCGGCGACACGCCGCTCGGATCGGGGATCAACTCGAACTCCCGGTCGCAGTTCGACAACGTCTTCCAGATCTGCAATCAGGGCAAGGAGACGATCTGTGTCCACATCGAGGACGACGAATCGTGGCCAACAGTACCCGAAGGAGTCGGCGGCGATGTCGGCGAACGCCGCGTCGAGTTCTATCTCGGCGACACACCCGGTGTGTCCGTCGTCGGCATAGAGAATGCATTCCCGCTCGCCGTCGGCGAGTGTGTCTGTATCGGCATCCTAACCCGGTCACATGGGCTCGTCGAGGGTGACGAACTGCTCGACGCGCTGGACAACGAGATCCGCATCATCGCCGATGTGGACGGGGACTGCGTTCCCGAGACGTGCCCTGACCTTTCGGTCGCGTACGAGTGCACGACCTACGTTGACGAGGGTGACAACTTCCGGCGTACCGGGACGCGCTTCCGCGTGACCAACAACGGACCTGTGGCGACGACCTACGATCTCGCAGTTGCGAACGAACCTGGTGACTGGCGTAGTGGGCTTTCGGTCGGTGCGAATAGCAGTACCACGCCTGTCGCAGACGCGAGCGTCCCAACGACTGCGCTTGTCTTCTGGACCTGTGCGAACGGCGAACCCGCTGGGGCACAGACGTGGGGTGAGTACAAGGAGGAAAACGAATTCGATGACCTCGAGGACTGGTACGAGCAAGTCGGCTCGGTCTCGCTTGTGCCATCAGGTGCCCCAAGCGATGTCAACGACGACCTGCTCGTGGCCGAAGCCACGAACATCCCGGATGACGAACCGGATGAAGACATCGACGCGGCTGACTTCCCGGACATGAGTCAGGAAGCGGAAGACGATGGCTGGATCGCCTGCGTGAAGTTTGACGATCAAAACTGATCGCTCGATCCACATCTCACCGGACGAATATTTTTGTACAGGGCTGATCGGCTGGGTCTTCTCAACTACTGATAAGGACCCCGCTTGCGATACTCCCATCGAGCTATCCCGCGGTTAGGCGGTGCGTAGTGAATATCTCACCCAGTGTATCGACAGTCGCAGAACAATCATGAACGAAGATGTAAACGATGGGACGGTCGGACTGGCGAACAGACGCCGAATCCTGCAGGGGATCGCCGCCACAGGCGTGACGAGTGCGCTCCTTGCCGGCCCGGCGAGTGCGCGCGGCAACAACGGCCGAGGTCGCGGCCCACACGAGCGGTGTTCCTGTCCGGAGGGGGCGTCGTTCCTGGCGAAATACGACTTCGTGATCGACGAGGAAGGGTGCTCTTTCGTGCTCGCGGAGGGCGAGGACGTTATCGAGATCACCGACTGGGACAGCAAGGAGGAGGAACCGTGCGAGCCGGTGACGATCTACTACGAGTCGCCGGGCTACGAGATCGAGCAGGTTTGTGCCTTCGGAGGCCGGGACACCGACACCGACGACGATCCCGACGGTGTATTCGACTCCGACCTCACCAACCCCGGTGGCCGGCAGGCCGCGATCAGCAACGTCACCTTCTGCGGCTCCCCTGTCGATGAAACGGCCTGTCCCGAGTTGACGGCCCGATACGAGTGCACGACCTACGCGGACGAGGGGGACAACTTCCGTCGCACTGGGACCCGATTCCGGATCACCAACACCGGCGGCGCGCCGGCGAGCTACGATCTCGCGGTCGCGAACGAACCCGGCGACTGGCGATCGGCACTCGAGATCGATGCAAACAGTGACCAGGGTCGCGTTGCGGACGCGAGCGTTCCAACGGCTGGACTCGTGTTCTGGGCCTGCGCGAACGGCGCACCCGCTGGGTCACGGACGTGGGGTGCGTACAAGGACGCGAACGGCTTCGAAGATCTCGAAGATTGGTACGAGCACGTCGGCTCGGTTGCGCTTGTCCCATCTGCCGCCCCGGAGGATGTGAACGACGACCTGCTCGTCGTGGAAGTGACGAACATTCCGGATGGCGAACCGGATGAAGACATCGACGGTGGTGACTTCCCGGACATGAGTCAGGCCGCCGAGGAAAACGGCTGGATCGCCTGCGTGAAGTTCGACGAATAGTCGAACCTCCCCGGCCTCCGCTTTTATAAACAGCTAACGGATCAGAACTTGTTTTGCTTGCTTGTCGATCGCCGACGAGTGGCCTACCGCTCCATCCCTTCGAAGATCGTCGAATTACAGTCGGCACAGGCGGTGGTCACCGACGTGACATTGCCGCGACAGCAGGACCGCGTAACCGTGGTCTCCGCCACGACGTCGCCGCCGCAGTCGGGACAGCGATCGACGAAGGTTCGGAGCGCAGCGAGCAGGCGCGTCCGGTCCCGCGGCGGCAACGACTCCCAGTCGGGCACCCACGTTTCCAGCAGCGCCTGACTCGTGAGATCCGCGAGGAACGCCGGGCGTGAGGGCCACCCGCCCGCACGGACGCCCTCGATCCGGACGAACAGCCCATCGTCGTCGGCCTCAAGTTCGATTTCGTCGCCGTCGACGGCGAGCGTCGTGGCCAATCGATTTCGAACGGCCTCATCGTCCAGTTTTCCGATCTCCAGGTCCCATGCCGCCCGATACGCGTCGGTGAGACAGAGGTCGTCTTCCTCCGGGCAGTCGATGACGACGTTCGCGGACAGCAGGATCGTTTCGATATCGATCGGTTCCTCCGCATCGCTCTGTACCCCGGAAGAACGTGTGATATCGTGCTCAGCTCCGATCGCATCGTGGACTGACTCGGGGAGATACGTAACGAGCGTCGGCGTACCCGGGATCAGATACCCGCGAAGGGCGATGACCCCTGCGGAGAACACGAGCACGATCACGGCCGCCGGGATGGAGACGACCCCGACACCGACGGCGATCAGGATCGCGAGACACGCGTTGAGGACCGTACAGACGCGACATCGATTCTCGCCGGTGTACTCGGATTGATGCAGTTTCTGAATCACGCCGACGGGTTCGATTCGAATACCGTTCATGCTGTCCTCTCGCTGTGTGACGACATAGTTACGGCACCCATACCGGTGAACTGTGGTAACCCTTCCCTGAGGTACGGCCTGCGTAACAAAGCATATACTCGTCCTTATCCACCCGTGGTCGGAAACAACGACTCGCCCAGAGCGGCGAAACGAACGGTTCAGTACGTCGCATACGGCGTGATAGCCGTCGTGCTGATAGCGCTCCTGATCGGACAGGCGCTCGAAATACCCGTTCTGTTCGCGTACGTCACATCCGGAAGCATGGCCCCGACGCTCGAAACTGGGGACGGCTTCATCGCCGTGCCGTCGGCCATCGCAAGCGATCCGGCCGTCGGCGACGTCGTGGTGTTCCGCGCCGAACGGCTACACGGCGGCGAACTCACGACCCATCGCATCATCGACGTGCGACCGGGTGGATATGTCACGCAAGGAGATGCGAACTTCGTCTCCGATCAGAGCTCCGGAGAACCCCTCGTGACGGACGGACAGATCGTGGCGACGGCGCTCACTATCGATGGAACCACCGTTCGAATTCCCCACCTCGGTACCGCCGCAGCCACACTCGGCGCCGGTCTCGAAGGGGCGCTGAACATGCTCAGTCGAATCGGCATTGCAGTTCCCGACACAGATCGGTTGACTCCGATGCTCTTTGTGGCCGGTATTCTCACGCTGTTGGCGGCTCACTTCATCGACTCGCCGACCGCTTCGGGGGAGTCGGTTCGTGACCGCAGCCGGAGGACGGAGCGACCCGGTCAAGATGGGGGATTCGACACGCGATGGATTCTCGTCGGGAGCATCGTCGTTCTCTGTTTCGGTGCAATGATCGGCATGACCGGCCCCGCTGGGACCGAAACGATCGGGATCGTCAGCTCGCAGGGGGATTCGTCGAACCCGACGATCGTTCCGGTCGGCGGATCCGATTCATACGAGGCGACTATTTATAACGGGGGCCTTGTCCCGACGATCTCGTATTTCGAATCACGGAGCGACGGGATCGACATCGAGCCGGCCCACCTCCGACTGGCAGCCAACGAGACCGCGACCGTGACCGTGACCTTACACGCACCCGATGAGACCGGGTACTTCCTCCGTTCAAAGACCGAACACCGCTACTTCGCTGTCCTTCCAGCGGCCATGATGGACGCGCTGTACCAGCTCCATCCGTGGTTACCTTATGCCGTGATCAATGCGCTCCTGATCGGCGTGGTCCTACTCATCTGGCAACTGAGCCGGGAGCAGGCGACGCCATCCATCCGAGTGCGAACACCGCCGGCGCGTCCACGGTAACAAAATATAATAGATACATATGAAAAAAGATACAAAAGGACCCGAGCGGATAATCCGAGCGAAACAACTGGTGAGCAGTTGGCTGATCGCGGTCGTCATCGTGCTCCTTCTGCTGAGCGGTGCTGCCGTGGCCGCCACCTATCACACGCATACAAACCCGCCGATCGAACGTGACGAGGTCGTCATTGCAGCGTGGTCAGAAGAAACGAGACTTAGCCATCAAGCCCGAGTAACGGAACCGAATCTCGTGTTCGAGCAAGGCCAGACGCTTCCCAACCGTGCCGTGTACTTCTCGCGAGTGTCTCCGATACTAGAGGCACAGCACGACTACAGTTACGTCGCGAGCGACGAGGGAAACCTAACTGTCGAAACTGACGTGACCGTTCGGCTACGCTCCGTCGATTCCGGGGGGAACGTCTATTGGCAACGCTCCGATATCGTCGATCACTCACGTGTGGAGGGACTTGCCCCCGGGGAAACGGCAACAACGAGGACGGATCTGAACGTGAGCGAAGTGGTCGAGGAACTCGACCGGACGGAGGAAAGTCTCGGAGCCACGCTTGGAACCACGGAGATCCGGGTCCTCTTCGATACGTCGGTCGTTGGCACGGTGAACGGTGAACCCGTCCGCACCAACCACGTCGAGTCGATTCTTGTCGAGCCGAGCAGCGGATCATTCACCGTCCAAGCCGATGGGGGTGTACGGGAACTCCACGAGCGGACGGAGATCATCGAGTCCGAGGGCGTCCACGGACCGGTACGGACGTACGGGCCGGTCGGGCTCCTCTTCGTATCGATGGCCGGGATGGTCAGTCTTTTCGGACTGGATCGGACTGGTCGGCTGACACCGACGGCAGATGAATTGGATATGCTAGACGGATCCGAACGAGACGGGGTGGAGGACTGGATCAGTACCGTATCGATCCCGGCGGAGGCGCTGGCGACGACCCCAATTCCCGTTGAATCGCTCAAAGACCTCGTGGACATCGCGATCGATACAAACCAACGTGTCCTCGAGGACGAGGACCGGGAGGGATTCTACGTGCTTGATGAGACCGTTCACTATGTATACTCACCAGAAAAAATGAAGGACCCCATCGACTTCGACCACGCATCGGAGGAGATGGAGACCCCCGTCGACTTCGACGAATCAGCTGAACCCGTCGATGAGGGAACTGACGCCTCGGAGTGACGTCTCGACTGGTGAAGTATCGTCATCGACATCAAGCACGGGCCGAATATGAACCGTCGGTTGCACAAACTACCGTTCCACAAGTTCGAGACGTTCGTCTCGTACAAGACGACGTGGCAGGAGATTCCTACGGATACGGTGGACACGTATTACTCCCACAGTGAAAAGCCATAGAGGCGCTTGTCATGGCAGTCGATCTCGCGCTGGTCACGACGGGTGAGTGTGTAGCGGTTCGTCCCCGCCCCACATCCCCGTCCGATCGGTGCCGACCGTCCCGCCGTCGAATCTCGCAGCCGTCGTCACACCTAAGCCACCGCCGCACACAGAGGGGTGCATGGCCGACAGCGACATCGGGACCGACATCGATATCGACACCCGGATCACGGGCGACCGGACGGTGATCGACGTGGCGGGAACGCGTGATCTCGCGGTTATCGTTCGCTCCGCCGACGCCGGCGAGCGGATCTATCTCCCGCCGGAGGGGTTCGAGGAACCCATCGACCCCTCGCCGTATCGCTCCCCCTATCAAAGCGCCTACGCGCGTAGCGACGGGGAGGACACCCCCTACGGCGAGGCCGCGGACAGCACGCGTGGCGTGATCACGACCGCCGACGGCTTCCGCATCCTGCATAACGGGTCGGCGACCGAGATCGACATCTATCGCGACGACGACTGAACCGGATCTGCCGACCGGTGATAACCGGGTCCCGCTGACCGATCGAGAGCGACGGCGACCGCGCTTCCGCGTCGGGAGCGCTGACGCTCGCGTCCCCCGTGAAATAAAAGAAAACCGGATGGTTCGGACCGCTTCGAGCGAACTCAGTCGTCCGCGGGTGCCGCGTCCGAGCCGTCGTCGTGCTGTGCTTTGACCCACGAGAGCTTGCCGCCGGAGGCGAGGATCTCGCGCTCGCGGTCGGAGGCATCGAGGTCCGCGGTGAACTCCCACTCGCCGTCGTTCACGCTGACGGTGAACTCCTCGACACCGCTCGTGACGGCCGTGCCGACGTCCTCGGCGATCTGGAGGTCGTCACCCTCCTCGATCCGGTCGTAGGTCTCGGCGTCGATCGCGAGCGGGACGATCCCGAAGTTGAACAGGTTCGCCTTGTGGATGCGGGCGAAGCTCTGTGCGAAGACCGCCTCGATGCCGAGGTACATCGGACAGAGCGCGGCGTGTTCACGCGAGGAGCCCTGCCCGTAGTTCTCTGCGGCCACGAGGACGCCGCCGTCGGCGGCCCGGGCGCGCTCGGCGAAGGTGTCGTCGACACGCGAGAGGGTGAACTCCGAGAGCTTGTCGATGTTCGAGCGGAACTTCAGGATGTCCGCCGTCGCCGGAATGATGTGGTCGGTGGTGATGTTGTCCTCCATCTTGAGGAGCGCCTCACCGCCGATGTCGCCCTCCAGTGCGCCACGCAGCGGGACGTCGCCGATGTTCGGGCCCTTGATCAGCTCGTCGTCGATCGCCTCCTCGGGCGTGATGATATCGGAGTCGTTCCGACCCATACCGGGCGAGTAGGCCGTCCCCATCTCCAGGCCGGGCGCCTCGAGGTCGCCGAGCTCGTCGGCGAGGTCGCGTGGGTCGACGATCTCGCCGGCGATGGCCGCCGCCGTGGCGACCTCGGGCGAACAGAGGTAGACCGAGTCGTCCTCGATGCCGGAGCGACCCTCGAAGTTGCGGTTGAACGTCCGCAGCGAGACGGAGTCGGAGGCGGGCACGTGGCCGATGCCGATACAGGCCCCGCACGTCGCCTCGGAGAAGTTGACGCCGGCCGCCATCATCTCGGCGGTCCAGCCCTCGCGGGCGAGCATCTCGGACGCCTGCTTGGAGCCGGGCGCGACGATCATTTCGGTGTGTTTCGCGACCTCGCGACCCTCAAGCATCTTCGCGCCGGGGAGGATGTCCTCGTAGGCGCCGTTCGTACAGGAGCCGATGATGACCTGCTCGACGTCCGTGCCGGCGACCTCCCGGACGGGGACGACCTTGTCGGGCATCGACGGACACGCGATGAGCGGTTCGAGCTCGTCGAGGTCCACGGTGATCGTGTCGGCGTACTCGGCGTCTTCATCGGGCGTGAGTTCGACGTACTCCTCCTCACGGTCCTGTTTCGCGAGCCACTCCTTCGTCTTCTCGTCGGTGCCGAAGATCGAGGAGGTCGCGCCGAGTTCGGTGCCGAGGTTGGTGATCGTCGTCCGCTCGGGGATCGAGAGGGAGTCCGCGCCGGGGCCGGTGTACTCGAAGATCTTGCCGACGCCGCCCTTGACGGTCAGCTCGCCGAGGAGGTGCAGCGCGATGTCCTTCGCCGTCGCCCACTCCGGAAGCTCGCCTTCGAGACGGACGTTGACGATCTCGGGCATCTCGACGTAGTAGGCGCCACCGCCCATCGCGACGGAGATGTCGAGGCCACCCGCGCCGATCGCGAGCTGGCCGAGGCCGCCGGGCGTCGGGGTGTGCGAGTCGGAGCCGAGCAGCGTCTTGCCGGGGGCCGCGAAGTTCTCCTTGTGGACCTGGTGGCAGATGCCGTTTCCGGGCCGGGAGAAGTACGCGCCGTAGGTGCCGGACGCCGACCGGAGGAAGCGGTGGTCGTCGGTGTTTTTAAAGTCGAACTGGTAGGTCTGGTGGTCACAGTACTGCGCGGCGAGTTCGGTCTGGACCTCGTCCATCTCCAGCGCCTCGAACTGGAGCCAGACCATCGTCCCCGTCGTGTCCTGTGTGAGGACCTGGTCGATCTCGATACCGATCTCCTCGCCGGGCGTCAGCTCACCCTCGACGAGGTGGTCGTCAAGGATCTGTTCCGTGATTGTCTGTCCCATAACGATCCGACCTCGCCGCGCCTCGGATATAAATCCCGCGAGTTATGCTCCGGATCGACCGTGTTGGATCGGCCGATACCGGCGATTTTCGGGCGAACGCGTGGGTGATGACGCATACCATGTAAAACGAACACATGGAAGGTCTTCCATGGATATATATTGCGGCGACGCCGCGTTCGAGGCCGACACGGTTTTGCGCCGGGCGACGCTCCCGTGGAGTATGTACGAGTCAGGCACCGCCGTCGCGGCCGCGTTGGAGGCGGCCGGCGCGACGCTCGGGGCCAATCAGCGACAGCCAAACGGCGTCGACCTCACCGTCGAGGCGGTGTTCGAGCCGGTGGAGCCCGGATTCATCGGTAGAACCGAAAAACACGTCGCGGAGCGACGGGAGCTCCGGCCGGTCGACGGCCGATATCGCCTCGATCCGGGAACGTACGTCATCAGGTACGGTGAACCCGTACGGATCCCCGAGGGACGCGTCGGCTTCGTCTATCCGCGGTCGACGCTGCTGCGAAACGGCGCGATGCTCAACACGGCGGTCTGGGACGCCGGCTACGAGGGCGTCGGCGAGGGTCGACTCCATGCGGGACACCCGATCGAACTCGAACCGGATGCCCGGATCGCGCAGTTGGTGCTCGCGCGGGCGGACCACGACGACACGTATGACGGCAGCTATCAGGGCGAGGGATTATAAACCACGGCCGCCGCCCGCCGACATCGGATCGTCGATTTCGACTCGCAGGTCGTGGTTACTCGTCGT
This sequence comes from Halorubrum vacuolatum, assembly GCF_900188065.1. Taxonomy (GTDB): domain Archaea; phylum Halobacteriota; class Halobacteria; order Halobacteriales; family Haloferacaceae; genus Halorubrum; species Halorubrum vacuolatum. Next base: position 60,400 of record NZ_FZNQ01000014.1, on the reverse strand, counting down.
ACTCATCGACTGTCGTTCAAGATATTCCGAAGCGGTCGCTCAACGTGTGTAAAGACACGAACGGCACGCCCGCGCCGGGAAAAGGTGGCGCGAGCGTGCCGTTCGATAGGTCCCCGCTGACGCTTCGGCCCTCCAAGCGAAGCGTCACCTGAATCAAACAGCGGGACATACTTAAGGATAGCGGGAACGGCAGGACGGCAGGACGACTCCGACTCCGAACGCTGTCGATGTGCGCTCAGTCCGTCGGTTATCGATCTCCGTCGACCCGTTTTTCGTCCTCGCGGTCGCCGGCGAGTGCCGCCTCGTCGCGGTCGGCCGGATCGCCGTGACCGCCACCGCCGGGCGTGTTGACGGTGACCGTCGTCCCGGCCTCGACCTCGACGGTCAGCTTGGACGCCACCGGCTCGCCGTCGATCAGGTTCTCCCCCACCTGACCGTCCTCGCCGCCGGCGACGCCGCTCGGGGCGTGGCGGCGGCGCTCGGTCAGAAGCGAGACGGTCGCGTCGCGCTCGACGGTCACGGTCCGTTCGAGCCCGAGTCCCCCACGGAACCGTCCCGCTCCGCCGCTGTTCGGGCGGAGCGCGTAGCGTTCCACCCGGAGGGGATACTCCGTCTCGATCGATTCGACGGGCGTGTTGAGCGTGTTCGTCATCCCGACCTGTACGCCGTCCATGCCATCTTTTTCGGCCCGGGCGCCGAAGCCGCCGCCGATGGTCTCGTAGTAGGTGAACGAGCCGTCGCGCGCACCGATCGTGAGGTTGTTCATCGTCCCCTGTCCCTGTGCGGGTACCCGGTCGGGGGCCGCGCCCGCGAGGGCCGTGAAGACGACGTCGGTGACGCGCTGGCTCGTCTCGACGTTGCCCCCGACGACCGCGGCCGGCGGCTCCGGGTTGAGCAACGAACCCGCCGGTATCTCGACCGTTACGGGCTCATAACAGCCGTGGTTCGGCGGGATCTCCGGGTCGGTGACACAGCGGACGACGAAGTAGACCGCGCTCGTCGCGACCGCGAGCGGAGCGTTGAGGTTGCCCTCAAGCTGATCGGCCGTCCCCGCGAAATCGACGTGGATCGTCTCCCCATCGACGGTCACCGCGACGGCGATGTCGATGTCCGCCTCCGTGAGGCCGTCGCCTTCGAGCACGTCGTGTGCCTCATACGTGCCGTCCGGAAGCGACGCGATCTCGGTGACGATCCGCTCGTGTGAGTAGCCTATCACCGCATCGAAGCCGGCGAGAACGGTCTCACGCCCGTGTTCGTCGAACAACGAGGCGAGCCGGGCCTCCGCGCGGTCGTTCGCCGCCAACTGGGCGCGAAGATCGGCCTTCCGTTCACCCGGATTTCGCACGTTCGCGAGCAGGAGCGACCGGACCTCCTCGCGGATCTCGCCGTCCTCGACGAGACGTGTGGGTGGAACCCGAAGCCCTTCCTGATAGATCTCGCGTGCACCGGCTGGCATACTGCCCGGCGTCATCCCGCCGACGTCCGCGTGATGGGCACGCGAAACCGCGTAGCCGACGATCTCGTCGTCGGGTGCGAGCGGCGAGACCAACGTCACGTCCGGCAGATGGGTCCCGCCTCGGAACGGATCGTTGAGCACGAAGACGTCACCCGGTTTCGGGTCGTGTGCTATGATCGCCTCGACCGACTGGGGCATCGCCCCGAGGTGGACCGGGATGTGCTCGGCCTGTGCGACCATTCGACCCTCGGCGTCGAACAGGGCCGTCGAACAGTCCCGGCGTTCCTTGATGTTCGGCGAATACGCCCCACGGATCAGCGTCTGTCCCATCTCCTCGGCGATGCTTTCGAACTGGTTACGCAACACCTCAAGCGTGATCGGGTCGATCCCGTCCGCTGCCGTCGACGTCGAGGGCGACATTATCCGGACACCCCCGTTCGGCGCAGGGCGACCGCACCGTCCGTGAGCACCTCACCCGCCCATCCGGGAGGAACGACGGTCGTACTCTCCGCCTGCTCTAAGACCGCCGGACCGGTAATCGCGGTCCCGGATTCGAGCCGATCCCGGTCGTAGACCGTCGTCTCCCGGGAGCCGACGTCCGGGAAGTACGCCTCCCGACTTCCGAGACGGGCGTCCCCCTTGCCATCGTGTCTGATGACCGGGTCGGCCCCCTCGACGGTCGCCATCACACGGAGGTTGACGATCTCGACGGTCTCGTCCATCGTGTAGCCGTAGGTCCGGTCGTGGGCGTCGTGGAATCGATCGATGACGGTCGTGGCGTCGAACGTCCCGTCCACCGGCACGGAGAGGTCGAAGCTCTGTCCAGCGTATCGGCAGTCGGCCGTTCGCGAGACCGTCGCGGCATCGGGATCGGTTGTCTTCGCCAGCACTTCGGAGACGAGGTCGTCGTAGACGGCATCGAGGTGGTCCATCCCTCCATCGTCGATCTCGACGCCGACCGTCCGGACGGCATCGTAGCTCTCGTCGGCCGCCAAGAGGCCAAACGCCGAGAGGACACCGCCGGGTCGGGGGACGACGACGCGGTCGATATCGAGCGCGGCCGCGAGCGCCGGGGCGTGCATCGGCCCGGCGCCGCCGAAGGCGACGAGCGTGAATCCGCGCGGATCGTGGCCGCGTTCGACCGTCACCGAGCGGATCGTTCGGGTCATGGTCGCGTTCGCGACGCGATAGACGCCTTGGGCCGCCTCACGGGCGTCCGCGAGACCGGCCTCCGCGGCGAGCCGTTCAAGCGCCTCGTGGGCGGCGTCGACGTCGAGGGTCATCTCCCCGCCGAGCGCCGTCCCCTCGCCGATGTAGCCGAGGACGACGTTCGCGTCCGTCACCGTCGCGTCCGTCCCGCCACGAGCGTAACAGGCCGGGCCGGGTACTGCGCCCGCGGAGTGGGGGCCGACACGAAGCGCGCCGCCGGCGTCGACCCACGCGATCGACCCGCCGCCGGCCCCGACGGTGTTTACGTCCACCATCGGCGTCCGGATCGGAAGCCCCGCGATCTCCGAATCCGTCGTCCGTTCGGCCTGGCCGTCACGGACCAGGCTGACGTCGCTCGAGGTGCCGCCCATATCGAACGTGACGAGCCCCGCGGCGTCGCCGTCGTCGACGGTCGCCGCCGCGCCGACGACGCCGGCGGCGGGTCCCGAGAGCGTCGTCGTCACGGCGTGTTCACGGACCGTCGCCGGGTCGGCGATCCCGCCGTTGGCCTGCATGATCCGCGGCGTGGGGATCCCCGACCCCTTCGCCTCCTCGACCAGACGCCCGACGTAGCTGTCGATCGCCGGCCGCAGGTAGGCGTCGACGGCCGTCGTGGACGTGCGCTCGTACTCGCGGAACTCCGCGAGCACCTCGTGGGAGGCGGAGACCGGGACCGAAAGCTCCTCACGAAGGATCTCGGCGATGACCCGTTCGTTCTCGGGGTCCGCGTAGGCGTGAAGCAGGCTGATCGCGACCGCCTCGACGTCCCGCTCACGAAGGGTGTCCGCGAGGGTACGAACCGCGTCGGGGTCGACGGGGGTTTCTACCCCCTCCGCCGTCGTGCGCTCGTCGATCTCGAACCGCCGGCGACGTGGAACGAGCGGTTCCGGCTTCTCCGCGTCGAGGTCGTACAGGTGCGGACGAGCCTGTCTGCCGATCTCCAGGACGTCCCGGAAGCCCGCCGTCGTCACGAGCGCCGTCCGTGCCCCGTCGCGTTCGAGCAGGGCGTTCACCGAGACGGTCATCGCGTGGGCGAACCCGTCGAGGTCGCTCGGGTCGATATTCGCCCGTTGACACGCCTTCTCGATGCCTGCCAACACGCCGACGCTTTGGTCGGCCGTCGTGGGAACTTTTGCCGTCACGAGCCGGTTCCCGACCGACAGGGCCACGTCGGTGAACGTGCCGCCGACGTCGACGCCGATGGTGGGGCCAGCGTCGGAATCGCGACTCATGCGGGGACGACACGGAGGACACGGTCATCGATCCGGTATCGTGGGGACGGGGCGGGAAAATCCGTGATAAGTCGTCTCATGTCCGATCCCATGGGGGCCGCGGTGGTATAACCCACGGACGCTACAGCGCGCGTCGCGGGGATGCTCCGTACGGCCGGTCCGCGGCCTCGGCGGTCGTCGTTCGCGACTCACCTTCTCACGTATCGTCTTCCCCGTCGGTCGTATCGATCCCGAGCGCGGCGTTGAGCCCACAGAAGCAGGTGACCGCGTTGAATCCGAATCCGATCGCGCCGAGGCCGGCGAGGACTGCGGGCGTCCGGCGACCGGACCGCGCGGCGGCAACCGTCACGACCGCAAGCACGACCGCGAGCGCCGCCCGGAGGAGCCGATCACGACCGCCAACGTTTCCTTCGAGTGTCATACTGGGTATGAGGCTCCCCGATGACTTGGCTCTTCCCCGGGGATCGAACGGAGCCGTCGGCGATCCACGGCCTACGCGATCCAGTCGTCGACGACGGCCTCCAGCACGTCGCGCGCGATAGCGGCGTCGGCGAGCGCGATCGACTCGTCGACCGTATGCGCCTGATCGAGGTCGCCGGGCCCCCAGGTGACGGCGGGGATGCCCGCGTCGTTGACGAAGTTCCGTGCGTCGGTGGCGGCCTCCATCCCCCATGGCGCGGCGAGATCCGGTCCGGCGGCGGCCACGTCGCCGTCGGGCGCACGTTCACCGGTAGCGCCCACCGCGTCGATCGAGCGGTCACGCAACGCGGTCGCGATCGGGTGATCGACCGGGATCTCCGAGGAGGCGTACGTCTGGATCCGGGTCGCTTCGACCGTTGCACCGGGCACGTCGACGGCGTCGAGCAGCGCCTCGACCTCGGCATCGACCGCCGCGACGTCCTCCCCGGGCAGCACGCGCCGGTCGAGGACGAGCGTCGCGCGATCCGGGATGACCGCGAGGTTGCTTCCGGTGCCGGCCTCCATCTCCGTCGCCGTCGCGAAGGCGCCGCCACAGAGCGAGTCGTCGCGGGATCGGAGGTCCGCATCATAGTCGTCGATCGCCTCGAGTACCGCCCGCGCGCCGTCGATGGCGTTGACGCCGGCGTCGGGCTGGCTGGCGTGGCTGGCCTCCCCGTGGATAGTCACGCGATAGACCGCGAGCCCCTTGGTGCTCGTCGCGACGCGGAAGTTCGTCGGCTCCAAGACGATCCCGACGTCGCCGTCGTAGCCGCGTTCGAGGAGCGTTCGCGTGCCCGGATCCGCGGTCTCCTCGCCCATCGCGGCATGGACGACGATCGCTCCCGATCGGTCGCCGTCACGGATCGCGGGCGCGAGGTCACGGGCGACGAGCATCGCCAGCGCGAGCCCGGTCTTCATGTCGGCGCTCCCGCGGCCGTAGAGCCGACCGTTCTCGACGATCCCCCCGTAGGGGTCGACGGACCACGCGTCCGGGTCGTCCGCGGGAACCACGTCGAGGTGGCCGTTTAAGACGACCGTGTCGCCCGCGGGATCGGCGGGGCCGACCCGAGCGCCGACTTGCAGACGGTCGGGATCGGGCTCGGCGATCAACTCGGCGTCGATGCCGGTCTCGAGGAACCACTCGTGGACGAACCCGGCCGCGGGCGACTCCCCACCCGGGGGGTTCTCCGTCGGGATGGCGACGAGGTCCGCGGCGAGGTCGCCGAGTTCGGCCACTCGGTCGGCGTCGGGGATCTCATCGCCGTCGCGGTCGCCGTCGTCGCCGTCGATCCGATCGGTCGTCGTCACGGGAGACCCCCGTGCGGGCGTTGGTGGCCGGTCATCGTCGGTGAAAAACGGGAGACGATCATCGATCCACTCTGTCGCGGCGGGTGAAATAAAGCTCACGACGGCGACACGGCTGGATCGCCCTCCGTGATTCCCCACCCGGTCCGCGCGCTTAAGCGGACGCGGACCCTCCCTTCGAGCGGATGAGCGAGCAGCCGTCCCGTGAGCCCCCTTCGGATGAATCCGCCGCCCGCGAGCGCGTGGTCCGCGGCGATGATGCGGGGGTGAATGATGCTGCTGCGGGAAACGCGGTCGATGACGACGTGAAACGCCGGCTGGAGCAGGCCTATTTAAACGACGAGGAGGACGTCCTCGTCGTGTGCGCGGTTCGGTCGGCCGCCGACGGCGACGAGGTCCACGTCGACCTCCGACCACCACACGGGGACGTAACCCATACCGAACGGTTCACGGCGCCGAAACACGGCTCGCTCGCGGAGTGTACTGACCTGCTCGCCTTTTTAAACGCCGCGGGCGTCTCGCCGCTCGACCTCGACGCGCTCGTCGGGACCCGGGTTCCGGCCTCGTTCGACCCCGAGACCGGCTGGCGGGTCGATCCGGCCTATGTGTCGCCCGAGGGATCCACGCGGCCGGGCGGCGAGACGGAAGCCGGCACGGCCGAGCACACCCGCTCGGCGAGGTGGGAGCGGACCGTCGAGTGGCTCCGAACCTACCGGGACTGGCTGATCGTGATCCTCGTCGTCGGGTTCGAGCTGCTGCTCATCGTGGTGTTGATCCTCCTTTTCGCCTGAGCGGCCGCTCACGATCGGTGCGCTCGAAAATCGTGGATCGCTACTCGATATGGCCTTCGCGGCGGAGCTGATCGGCGTCCTCGTCGGTGTAGCGCCACTCGACGTTCGCCTTCTCGTCCTGCCAATCCCAGGGCTCCGCGATAACCACGTCGCCCTCGTTGATCCACGTTCGGTACTTCATGCGGCCGGGGATCCGGCCGAGCCGTTCCTTTCCGTCCACACAGCGGAGGCGGACGTGATTGCCGCCGAGATGATCGGTGACGACGGCGAACACTTCGTCGCTTGAGGGCATACGGAGGTTCCGCCGCCCGGATTCTTCGCTCACAGGGGTAGTAACACCGCACGCTTTATAACTCATGGGAGATCCGTGGTAGCGTCGTGCGCACGTCGATGGCCTCTTTTCCGGTGTCTTCGCCGACCCGTCATGGGGCCGTCTTAGCTGAAGAGGGTTGTATCCACCCGCTCGTGAGTCGTCGCACGCGCGCCGGAGTTGTCGATGACGACGTGGTCACGGTCGAGCGGCTCGAACGCTTCCTTAAATCGAAGGTACACGTCGAAATCGGCGTCGCTGATCCCGTCGCGGCGCTCGATCCGTCGCCGGACGACGGCTTCGTCACATTCGACTTTCACGAGTTCGAACCGGTCCGCGACGGTCGCGGCCGCCTCCGCGACGCCCGTCCGAAACCGCCGATCCGCGAAGGTCGCATCGAGCACCACGCTGTCGCCGTCGGCGACGCGGGAGCGGGCGCGGTCCAACAACTCCCCATAGACCCGTTCGGTCTCCGTCTCGGTGTAGGTCGGCTCCGTGAAAAGCTCCTTACGGATCACATCCGTGCGAAGCACCGTCCCGTCAACGTGATCGGCGATCCGCTTTGCGACGGTCGATTTACCGACCCCCGGTAGCCCGCAGACCACGACGAGCGCGGCGACGTCTGCGTCCGCGGTGGCCCCATCGGTCGCCTCCGGGCCACCCGTGTGAGCGTCCCGCGCCACGCGGGATGTCCCATCGTCACACCGCACTCCAGCACCCTGCCGCCCGGCATCGGTCATACGGTGTAATTCTCTCTCGAAAACCACATGAACATTCCCCTCGACGGGTGGCATCGGGGGACGAGCGAAGCCTTCAAATCTCGTGGTGACGAACGCCGCCTTATGGAAGAGATCATTCTCGATGAGGACGACGAGATGCTCGCGCCGGCGGTCGTCGTCGCGACGATCGCGCTCATCGGGGTCTTCGCCGTCGGGCTGGTGTTCACCGCGATCACCGCCGTCATCTAGTCGGTGGGGACCGACCGATGTGGATGTGAACGTTTTTCCGGCGGCAGCGGACATGAACGCACATGAGCCGTCGCCTGCTCAGCTCCCTGTTGTCCGGCAACGACGACCACGTCGCCGCGCTGGCGGCGGAGGCGTTCACCGACTGTCGTGAGGAACAGCACCCGCCCGTCGTCTCCGTCTGTTGTTCGGACTCCCGCGTTCCACAGGAGGGGATGTTCACCGCCACAGGACCGGGATTCCTCTTTACGGCCGGCAACATCGGCAACCGCGTGCGGGACCGCGTTGACGGAGAGGCCGTTCTCGATGGCAGCGTCGCGTACCCGCTCGCCCACGCCGACACCGAGGTCGTCGCCGTCGTCGGACACACGGGCTGTGGCGCGGTCGGGGCTGCCATGATGGCCGCACAGGAGGGGACGTACCCGGCGGAGCCCGGCGTGCGTGCCGACGTGGCCGAACTCGTCCCCATCGTCGAGGAGGGGCTCGAACATCCCGCCGTCGACGTCACGGACGGAGCGACGAGCGTCCACAACCAGCTCGTCGAACACAACGTCCACGAGCAGGTCTCGTTCACCCTCGGCAGCGACGAGGCCGCAGACGCCGACGTCTACGGCTTCGTCTACGACTTCCATCGGGCCTACGGCGAGCGCGACGGGGCCGTCTACCTCGTGAACGCTAACGGCGAGCGCGACCCCGGGGTTCTGCGGGAACTCGTCGATGACGAACAGGAGGACCACGTGAAGACGTTGTTGGCGTAGCTCCCGTAACCGGAGCGAGTCATGAGCGCACGGGGGGCCGTCGTGTGAGAAGCCGCCACAAGACGCTGACCGTGGCGAGCGAGATCAAAAGGCCGAGCGGGCTTCCTGTGGACGCGATCACCAGCCCCCAGAGACCCGCTGCCGACAACGAGAGGACGGTCCCGACCCAACCGATCGGGCGGTTTTGATACAGCGCGACACCGCTTCCGATCGCGGCGATTCCGAGACTCCCATAGAGCAGCGTGGTGCCCAGTTGGAGGCCGGCTGACTCCTCAACGACCGGGCCCGAGAGCATCGTCGCCCCTGCGACAAGGCCGAGAAATACGCCGAAGATCGTACAGAGCGTTCCGTAGAGGGCCCGTTCTGGGGGGTCAAGGCCCTTATCGGTCGTGTCTCTGCGACGGAGGAGATCCGTCAGGGTCGTATGGAGGGACACATGCGTTGGGGCGTGGCCCCTGGATAAAAGCGTGCCCAATGTAACCACCCTGACACTGGTTCGACGAGGACGCCGACCGGAGGCGTCCGAGTGCAGCCGTCTCGGACCCTATTGCAGAACAGTCCGCCGTATTCCCGGACTGTCGAGACACGGTATTATTACACGCGGGCGAGACGGGAGCGTATGAGCCGAGACACGGATCTGGAACTCCCCGAAGAGATGTCCGAGCAGCCGACGAACTTCGCCAACGCCAACCCGGAGGTCTGGAACGCCTACGCCGAGCTGGGAAGCGCCTGCAGCGATGCCGGCCCGCTCGATCGGGACACACAGCGGCTCGTGAAACTGGCGTTGGCGATCGCCAGCGAATCGGAGGGGGCAACCCATTCGCATGTCCAGCGGGCGCTCGATCAGGATATTCCGCCGGAGGCGCTCAAACACGTCGCGGCCCTCTCTATCCCCACGATCGGGTTTCCAAAGGCGATGGCTGCACTGAGTTGGATAGAGGATGTAACCGACGAGGAATCGGGCTGAATCCCCGTGTGGGGGTTGTCGCGGTGACTTTCTCCCCACCCTACTCGCTCACCGCTGACGCGGTTCGCTCCTTGAGGGTGGGGCTTCCTGCTTCCACGACGCGCTTTGCAGACACCGAAGCGGTGTCCGTAGGGAGCGCAGTCTCCACAGGCGTTGATTCGGAACAGCCCGTCCCTACTTGTTCGAGACCGCGAGAAAGGATGTTCCACGACGCATTCGCGTCTCTGTCTGCCTCGAACCCACACGACGGACACGAATGCTCGCGTACCCACAACGGCTTGTCCGTCTCGACCCCACATGACGCGCACTCTTTGGTCGTGCCTCGGGGGTCCACGGCGACGAAGTGCGTCCCTTCCCGCTCGCACTTGTATTCGAGCATTCGCAGGAACGTCCCCCATGAGGCCCCAGCGCGGTTCCGAGAGTTGCCCGGAAGTTCGACCAGTCCCTTCGCGTCCAAGTCCTCGACCGCTACAAGATCGTATTCGCTGGCGTAGTACCCCGAGAGTTTGTGCAAGAAGTCACGTCGCTTGCGCTTCAGATCAGCGTGGCGTCGAGCGACCGTCTTGCGCTGTTGCTCCCAATTGTTCGAGCCGTGTTCCTTCCGCGAGAGGTTACGTTGAGCGCGTTCTAATCGCTCGCGTTCGTCGGAAAGGTCGGGCGACTCGACGGCAGTCCCGTCGCTGTCGTGGACGTATTTTAGGATACCCACGTCGATGCCAACCGCGTTGGTCACTTCGTCGGGTTTCTCGGGTGGGTCGTTAGGGGTTTCGACGCCGAGAATGGCGTACCACTTGCCGGTGGGTTCGCGTTTGACCGTGACGGTCTTGATGGAGGCGTCGTCGGGCAGGTCGCGGTGGAACGTGATGGGAATGTCACCAATCTTCGAGAGCCACAGTCGGGTCCGACCACTCGTGTTTTTGAGTTTGAAGCCGGACTGACTGTAGGTGAACGATTGGTACTCTCCCGGTGGTTTCCACTTCAACTCCCCGACGCTGTAACCGTTCTGCTTCCGTCCCTTGAGCGTTGAGAGGTTGTCGTACAACCGCTGGACGACTTTCTGCAACACCTTCGAGTGAACGTCCTGCAGGTCAGTCCACCAGTCTTTCAGGTCTGGCAGACGCTTCTGCTCGGAGTACGACGACGTATCGTCGTGGCGGTTGAGGCGGTGGAGAAAATGGTTGTAGACCTGCCTACAGGTATCGACAGTCCACGCTAATCGCTCGCGGAGGTTGTCAGACGGGTTTAGCCGATACCTGTAGTTGTAGTTCATTTATTCGTCGTCGGGGTCAGAAGTACGGACGACTTTGACGTCCGCGCCACGCCAGCGTTTCGGGACGTAGACGTGAGCGCCGTTGCCGGTGGCTTTCACGTCGCCGTCCACGACTTCGTGGCCGTTGATTGTGAACTGCTCCATGTACGATGTATATACAATGTCTGGACTGATAAACGTGTCGGTGGGCCTGTGGGCCGGTCGTTGCAGGGTATATGTGAGACGATGACGGCGCTGTATCCCCGCCCTACTGCGCTACTCGGTCGCTTCGCTCCCTGCGTTCTCCTTGAGGACGGAGCCTTAGCGCCTGATTTTAGGTAAACTGCGAACGGTGTCGAGCCGGTTGTCACCGGTGACCCGATCGTTCCAGAATCGATGAGATGAACCAATATAAAAGATACTCAGCCGTCAGCGAGAGAGGGTATATAAATTACCAAGCCTGCAGGACGTCGCCGAAATCCGACGCGTCCCGGTTGTAGCGCGAACGTCCGGCTTACGCGTCGAGGACGTCGTCGAACTCGCCGGCGTCGACGCGGTCGTCGAACGTCCGGGCGTCCTCACCCTCGATGGTGACGCCGAGGGAGGCGCAGGTGCCGCCGATCTCCTTGGCGGCGTTCTTCGTGTCGTACGCGAGCAGGTCCGTGGACTTCTGCTCGGCGACCTTCTTCACCTGTTCGATCGACATGTCGGCGACGAAGTCCTTCTGTGGCTCGCCGGAGCCGGTCTCGAAGCCGACCTCGTCCTTGATGAGTTCGGCCGTCGGCGGCACACCGACCTCGATGGTGAACGAGCCGTCGTCCTCGTACTCGACGGTGACCGGGACCTCCATGCCGTCGAAGGCGGCGGTCTCCTCGTTGATCTGATTGACGACGTCCTGCACGTCCACGGGCGTCGGGCCGAGTTCCGGACCGAGTGGCGGTCCGGGGTTGGCCTGCCCGCCGGGGACGAGCGCTTCGATAGTTCCAGCCATGTCTGTACGGACCCGGTGACGACTTTTAACGGTTGTTCTTTCATCCGCCGGAAGCGAGGCGTTCACACGGCAGCGGAGTCGGTGCGTCCACGGACACGAGCCGGACGCTCACAGCTCGAGAAACGGTTCATAGTCGCCGCCGGAACCGAATCCGTAGACCGTTCCCGATCCGATCACCGTTCCAATCATCACCGGGCCTTAACGTCCGTTTCTGCTGTTGTGCGATCCGGATGCAGAGCGAATCGCCGCTCGCCAGATGCCCTCACCCACTCACCGTTAACGTTTATCAACCGCCCAGTAGATACGCATTTATTATGGCACTTGAGGGGCTGTCTGAGTACGCCGAACGTTCCTCGAAGCTCATTGAAGATTCTCCTCAGATGGACGAAGAGAACACGAAACGCAAGCTCATTGAGCCTCTCACCACGCTCCTTGGATGGGACATTCTGTCGACTGATGTTGAACTCGAATACTCCGTCCAGATGGGCCGTGGCACAAAGAAAGTCGACTACGCGTTAAAAATTAACGACGTACCTGTCGTATTCATCGAAGCGAAGGGAGCCGATACCGTTCTCAATGAGGATCATGAGAATCAACTCAAGAGCTATATGAGACAGGTCGGCGTCGATTGGGGATTATTGTCTAATGGAAGACAGTTCAAGATCTATCGTCGAGACAGCTCCTCCTCTCGACCGAACGAAATCCTCCTCGCAGATTTTGCGCTGACTGACATCGAATCAAACGTACAACCGCTAACAGCGCTTGCACGTGATTCAATCACCACCGGACAGGATACGATAATCGCCGAAAACATTCGATCGACTCAGCGGGCCATACAGACGCTTCGTGAAAATAAAGAGACCATCGCTGAGGACATCACACAACGCGTGACAACAGATATCGGAGAGTCGGTTTCACAGTACGTTGAGGATGAAGCGAAAGCTTTTGTCGATAGTCTCATCGAGAAACTGGAACTCCAGGGGCGTCCTATAGAGACATCAAAAGAGCCTGTGCAGACGGATTCTGGTTCTTCGGCTATGTCTGTCATCGATTCGAGTTCGTACATCATTGCTCTCAGCCGCAATGGCAACAATTCCATATCGGTCTCCGGTGAGACTCAGTCGGAAGTCTTCGCCGCGTTGGTTGAATACCTCGTTGAGGAGGAACAGCTATTGGAGGCGATCGATCTTCCATACGTTCCGGGAACAGGTAGGGGCACTCGAGCGTTGCTAAACACTGAGCCAGTCCATCTCGATGGAGATGAGATGCGTCTGTATGAAGAACTCACTCAGGGCTACTATCTCTATACCTCATTAAATGCCAAATCTAAGATCCGATACGCTTCTGAACTGTGTGAGCTAGTTGAATTACAGTGTGAATTCAAGGGTGCTTGGTAGACGATCATTCTAGCCGACATGCGATGCTCTCTTCCTCCGCCACGAAAAAACGCTCACACCTCCGTAGCGACTCGCCCAGGGAGATACGTCCCTGTTTCTTGGCGAACACCGACGAGTAACACCAGCCCCGCGACCAGCGGGATGATCGCACAGGCCGCATAGATCGGCGCGAAGCCGACCCACTCGATAAGCGGCAGCGAGATCATCGGCCCCAATCCGCCGCCGATATCGCCGAGGACGTTGTTCGTCCCCGACGCTCGACCCATCCGTTCATCAGGGGTGAGGTCAGCTAAAAGCGCCATCATCGGGCCGCTCGTTCCCCCCTGACCCGCACCGATAAAGAGACAGGCCAACGCGAGATCGAGTGTGGACCCGGCCCGCGCGAGGAGGAGGAATCCGGCAAAGGAGACGACAAGGAAGACGAGCAGAATGGGCGTGCGGGAGTCACGGGAGTCGGAGATCCGGCCGCCAGCGAGCATAAATATCGACGCCGAGATCACCGTCCCCGCCATGAACACACCGGAGGTCCCCTGCGCGTCGAGCCCGAGCAACGAGATATCGTTCTCCCCGAGGAACAACACGAGGGTGGCGAACAGCGCGCCGATGTACGCGAACATGAGCCCGAAGTTGACGAGGCCGACGGTGAGCGCCGGGATCGACGTCTCGATGTCCCACGGTTTCACCGACGACTTCTTCGTGTCGCTCGTCACGTGCGTTTCCGGGACGAGTTTATAGGCGACGACGCTCGCGAGCAGCGCGAACGCGGCGGCGGCGACGAACGCCGCGACGTTGCCGGCGATGGAGGAGACGACCCCGCCAAGCACGAGCCCCGCCGGGAACCCGAGCGTGATGCCACCGCGGACGACGCCCATGTTCGTTCCGCGATCGCTGCCGTCGGAGACGTCAGCCGCGATGGTGTAGGCGGTGGCGAACACCGCGGCGGAGCCGAGTCCCCAGAGGATCCGCGCGAGAAGGAACCACGTCTCCGGGGCGACGACGAAGGCGATGGGCGAGAACCACTGGTCCGCCCCGAGCGCAACCGAGCCGATCGCGACGGTCGGCAGCGCCTCCGCGACCCATCGAAGCGACTCCGCCGGCGGCATGAGCAGCGCGACGACGTAGCCGAGCGTCGCGATCCCCTCAATGAGGAGGCCGTAGACGAACGGTTTACGGGTCCCGTACCGGTCGACGAGCGCCCCCGCCGGCGCGTTGGCGACGAGCCGAACCCAGCGGTTCGCCGAGAGGATAACCCCGACCATGAATGCCGAAATCCCCAACACGGCACCGAGGTTCGGGAGGATCGGAAAGACGACGCCGCCGCCGAAGCCGACGAAGAAGGTGCTGGCGATGACGGCGAGCAACACCGTCGGCGGCCGATCGAACCCGAGCGTCGGCAGGCGTCCCACGCCGGTTCACCCGTCGGCGTGGTCGTTCTCGTCCTCGGCTGCAGCCTCGTCTGCACCGCCAGCGCGGTCGTCCTCGGCTGTGGCTTCCTCATCGATCGCACTCTCGCGCGGACCGCCGCCGGTGCGGGCGGGCATCGAGGCGATCGTCTCGTCGATCGTCGGAAGTTCGACCCCCTCGGCGAGCAGCGGTTCGAGGATGCGCGCCACCGTCGCCTCGGCGACCGCCCGGGTGTAGGCGGTCTCGCCGGGCTGGACGCCGGTCATGGTGATCTGTCTGGTACGCGCGCCATCGAGGGTTGCCACGAGCAATGCGGCGGTCCGTTCGACGTCGACCTCGCGAAAGACCCCGGCGGCGATACCGTCGGTAAGGATATCGGCGATCGTCCCGCGGAGGAGCTGGTCGCTTCGCACGAGCTGTTCGTGTATCCGCTCGTTGAACGGCCCCTGCGAGCGGAGCTCCAAGAGTCCGATATGAAACGACTCCCGGTCCGTCTCGTCGCTCTCGAAGACGAACCAACAGACGATCTCCATGAGCTGTGCCGCCGGCGGACGGTCCGCACGCGCCGCCACGCGCCGCTCGAAATCCGAGATCGCCCGTTCGAGGAACGTGACGAGGAGGTCCTCTTTCGTGTCGTAGTGATAGTGGAGCAGCGACTTGCTCTTTGCACACTCATCGGCGACCTTCTGCATCGTGAGCCCACCATAGCCGTGTGCACAGAGCGCCCGATAGACGCCGTCCATGATCTCGTCGGTCGTGCGCCGCTCCTCGCTCATTGACTGACTGGTCAGTCAGCAAGATGTAAAATCCTATCGGTGAGCGTCGGAACTGCCGGATCCACCGGGATGACCGTCGCTCACGACGATAAGCGTTCTAAAAAGCCGATACATCCGTGTCAGTCGACCTTACAGACGGGTGACGTTGGTCGCGCGGGGGCCTTTTTCGGCCTCCTCGATGTCGAACTCGACCTCCTGTCCCTCCTCGAGATCCGGGCCGCCGACGTCTTCCATGTGGAAGAACACGTCCTCGTCCGCGTCGTCAGTGTCGATGAAACCGTAGCCGCCAGTGTCGTTGAAGAAATCAACCTTCCCTTTCGCCATTGCAACTGTACGGGGACGCCAACGACGTATAAGGGTTCCGTCCACGCTCGATAGGGTGTGAGCTGTTCACACGGCGACTGTGGGAGAGAGTGAAACGCTCACCCGATGCATGCACGTCCATCGTCGATCCCACCGAACCCACCGCGTTAGAAACTACTATACGACCCCGCTTCTGAACGACATACGTATGAGTCAGTCGTACAATCGGGGCCTCATCGAGGACTTCGGCAGGTGGCGGGAGTTCTCGGCGGGGATGTGGGCGTGGATATTCCACAAGTTCACCGGCTGGGTGCTGGTGGGATACCTCTTCACGCACATCGCCGTGTTGAGCACCGCGATCCCGGCGGCGGGCCAGGAGGCAGCCGTCCTACAGGCCGGTGACGACATCTACACCCAGACGATCGTCACGCTCGAGGAGCTGCTTCTCGTCCGCATCCTGGAGGTCGGCCTGCTCGCGGTGGCGGTCTTTCACATCCTCAACGGAACCCGGCTCCTCTTGATCGATCTCGGAATCGGGCTGGAATCACAGGACAAGAGCTTCTACGCGTCGCTCATCCTCACGGGGGCGATCACCGTCGCGTCCGTGCCGACGTTCATCGCGGGGGCGTTCTAACATGGCCGAACGCTACTCCTCGTTCCAGCAGGGCGGAACGATGTGGCTCCTCCAACGGATCACGGCAGCGTTCCTCATCGTGGTCCTTGCGTTCCATTTCTTCTTGCTCCACTTCGTCCACCACGCCGACGAGGTCTCGTTCCTCATGAGTTCGGGTCGGATGGAGACGTGGACCTACTACTCGCTCATGATCCTGTTCTTATTGACGGCGACGTTCCACGGCGTGAACGGCGTCTACAACGCCCTCATTAACCAGGGTCTGAGCGGCACGAAGCGGACCGTGATCAAGTGGACGCTGATCCTCGCGAGCATCATCCTCATCGTCCAGGGGTTCCGCACCGCGAACGCGTGGGCGGGGATCCCGCTCTACTGATTATGCTGGCATCACAACACCACCCATGAGCACGCAAGTTCCCGAACAACAGGAGGAACCGACCGAGGCCGCCGCCGAGACCGAGACCCAGATCCCCTCGAAGGGGGACGCGCGGCGTGCGGAGAAGCGACGGCGGGCGGCCGAACGGCGGGCCCAGAAGCAGGCCGAGGAGGCCGAGCGGGCGGCCGCCGACGAGGACACGATCGAGTTGAAGGTCTTCCGGTATGACCCCGAGGTCGAGGGCAAACAGGAACCCCGGTTCGACACGTTCCACGTCCCCTTCACGAAGGGAATGACCGTCCTCGACGCGTTGATGTACGCCCGCGACACCTACGACTCCTCGCTCACCTTCCGGCACTCCTGTCGGCAGGCGATCTGTGGGTCGGACGCGATGTTCGTCAACGGCACCCAGAAGCTCGCGTGTAAGACCCAGATCTCCGAACTACAGGAGCCGATCCGCGTCGAGCCGCTCCCACACGCCGAGGTGACGAAGGACCTCGTCATCGAGATGGAGCACTTCTACGAGCAGATGCACGCGGTCGAACCCTACTTCCAGACGAACGAGCTCCCCGACGGCGAGTTGGAGGAGCAGCGGCAGTCGCGGGAGAACCGCGAGAAGATCAAGATGTCCACGCGCTGTATCTGGTGTAGCGCCTGCATGTCCTCGTGTAACATCGCCGCCGGCGACAACGAGTATCTCGGGCCGGCCGCGATCAACAAAGCCTACCGGTTCGCGATGGACGAACGCGAGGGCGAGGACATCAAACAGAAGCGGTTGGAGATCATCGAACAGGAACACGGCGTCTGGCGCTGTCAGACCCAGTTCTCCTGTACGGAGGTCTGTCCGAAGGACATTCCACTGACCGAGCACATCCAGGAGCTGAAGCGCGAAGCGGTCAAAAACAACCTCAAGTTCTGGTGAGCGTCGCAAACACGTTCAAGAGCATCCAGACCTAATCACTCATCATACAACCCATGTACGAACACGACGTCATCGTGGTCGGCGCCGGAGGGGCGGGCCTTCGGGCGGCGATCGCGGCACAGGAGGCGGGCGCCGACGCGGCGATCGTCTCGAAGTTGCACCCGGTTCGATCACACACCGGCGCTGCCGAGGGCGGGATCAACGCGGCCCTCCGCGAGGCCGACTCCTGGGAGGATCACGCCTACGACACCATGAAGGGCTCCGACTATCTCGGGGACGCCCCCGCCGTCGAGGCGCTCTGTAAGGGCAGCCCCGAGGAGGTCATCACCCTCGAACATTGGGGGATGCCCTTCTCACGCGAGGAGGACGGTCGCGTCTCCCAGCGGCCGTTCGGCGGCCTCTCGTTCCCGCGGACGACCTACGCGGGTGCGGAGACCGGCCACCAGATGCTCCACGCGATGTACGAGCAGGTCGTCAAGCGGGGGATCACGGTCTATGACGAGTGGCACGTGATGGACCTCGCGGTCACCGACGAGGAGGATCCGGAGGATCGAACCTGTTACGGGGTCGTCGCCTACGACATCGCGAGCGGCGAGATCAGCGGCTTCCGCGCGAACGACGGGGTCATCCTCGCGACGGGCGGGATGGGACAGGTCTATGACCACACCACGAACGCGGTCGCGAACACCGGCGACGGTGTGGCGATGGCCTACCGCGCGGGCGTGCCGATGGAGGACATGGAGTTCATCCAGTTCCACCCGACGACGCTTCCCTCCACGGGCGTCCTCATCTCCGAGGGGGTCCGCGGCGAGGGAGGGATCCTGTATAACGCCGAGGGCGAGCGGTTCATGTTCGAACACGGCTACGCGAACAACGCCGGCGAGCTCGCCTCCCGCGACGTCGTCTCCCGCGCGGAGCTGACGGAGGTCAACGAGGGCCGGGGGATCGAGGACGAGTACGTCCACCTCGACATGCGTCACCTCGGCGAGGAGCGCATTCTCGACCGGTTGGAGAACATCCTGCACCTCGCGGAGGACTTCGAGGGTGCCGACGGGCTCACCGAGCCGATGCCCGTCAAGCCCGGCCAGCACTACGGGATGGGCGGCGTCGAGACGAACGAACACGGAGAGACCTGCATCAGCGGCCTCTATGCGGTCGGCGAGTGTGCCTGTGCGTCGGTTCACGGCGCGAATCGACTGGGCGGGAACGCCCTGCCCGAGCTCATCGTCTTCGGCAAGTTGGCGGGCCGCCACGCCGCCGGCGACGATCTCGGCGAGGCGGAGATCCCGACCGGCAAAACCGGCGAGTACGAGATGGCCGACTACGAGTTCGAAACCGAACTCGGCGAATCCGGGGGAACGAGCCCCGCGGCCGCCGACGGTGGTGCGGTCGTTACGGATCCGGAAACCGTCCTCTCGGCCGCGGTCCAGCGGGCGGAAGCGCGTGTCGAGGAGTTGATGGATCGGCGGGGGCGCAACCACGCGGAGATCCGCTCGGCCGTCCAGGAGACGATGACCCAACACGTCAACGTCTTCCGTGAGGAGTCGGGACTCAAACAGGCGTTGGAGGACATCCAGCGTGCCCGCGAGGCGTACAAGGACGTGGCCGTTGCGGATCCCTCCCGGACGTACAACACCGACCTGATCCACACGATGGAGACGCGCAACCTCCTTGACATCGCGGAGGCACTGACGATGGGTGCGCTCGCGCGCAAGGAGTTCCGTGGCGCCCACTGGCGCAAGGAGAACCAGGTTCGCGACGACGAGGAGTGGCTCAAACACACGATGGTCTCGTGGAACGATGGCGAACCGGAGCTGTGGTATAAACCCGTCATCCTCGAAGGCGAGAACAAGACGTACGAGCCGAAGGTCCGGTCCTACTGATCCGGCAGCCCGGCCCTGCTGATCGCTCGCCGTCGGTCCCGGCCGATCCATCATCGTCGATCCGGATCCCTCACGGTCGTGTATCCGTCATGGGTCGAAATCGGGGGGTCGATGGACCGATGATCCCGTCGATCGTGACCGACTCCCGCAGTCAGATCCGACCTGTACCGGCTATTTCGACGCGTACAGGGCCACATGACGGATTTCGACGATCGTTGAATGGGGGGTTTATTATCGTCGAACTACTTGTGATGGACAAGATGCTACGCATGGAGACGGCGCCGGCGACGCGACCGCTGCCGCCGGAGCTGCAATCACCGCGGGCGAAACTCGTTTATCTGTACCTGACGACGAACGGCGAGGCAACCGTCGGCGAGCTGGCCGATGACCTCGGAATGAAAAAGATCGCGCTGTACGGCGTCTTGAAGACCCTTCGTCAGCAGAACCTCGTCGACGCCGAAAAGGAAACGTACACGCCGCTCACCTGACGGGCGGACGAGCGATTTAGGGTCGTTCGCTTCCATTTTAACGCGTGGACGCTCACCAACGCGAGTTCGAGAACCCGTTCGGGATGGACGAAGCATGCGAGAACTGTCCCGAGCTGTGCGGCCCGCGAGAGCGCGTCGTCCACGGCTACGGCGACGTCGGCGCGGAGTTCCTCGTCGTCGGCGAGGCGCCGACCGCCGCCGCCGAGGCGAACGGCGTGCCGTTCACGGGCGCCGGTGGCGGCGAACGGGTACAGGCGATCTTCGGCGAGTTCGGCTTCGTCCGTTCGCCGCCGTCGGCGACGGAGCCGGACGTGCAGAACGTCTTCTTTACGAACCTCACGCGCTGTCGACATCCCGAGCGCGACCCGAGCGATCTGGAGGTAGAGACGTGTGAACCGTTTCTCAACGCGGAGATCCGGATGATCAATCCGCAGATCATCGTGCCGGTCGGCGAGCGGGCGTTACGTGCGCTCGCGATCGAGTACACCACCCGTCGACCAGACTCCTTCGACATCGACGCCGAGCACGCGACGACGATCCGCGGGCGCGGCTTCGAGATCGTCCCCATGGTCGACCCGGCGACGATGACCGACGCACAGGCTGACGCCTTCATCGACCACCTCCAAGAGGAGGTCTTAAGCCGGGACTACCGCCAGACGAAGGGACGGCGGAGTCGGTGATCGCACCGGTGGACGCGGCGCTACGTCGAGTAGCCGGCGAGCCCACGGACGATGTCGTCGATATCCGTGAGCGTCGTCCCCAATTCCTGCACCGCGTCCCGTTCAGCCCGATCGGGCGCGGCGCGGACGACGACGCGCTGCTCGCCGAGCGGGACGAACGCGGCGCCGAGCCTGCTGGCTGTCGCCCGGAGCCCGAGTCCGACGTCGGCATCGCCTGCGAGGACCCGTCGAACGGGACTCTCGAAGGCGCGCACGGTTAACCCGTATCCGTCGATCGTCTCCGTGAGCGACCTGCGGGCGACGTCCCGGTCGCCGGCGAGTTCGTCGAGGGAATCGTCCAAGCTTCGCCGAAGTCCCGAGTCGGTCGGTCGGTTAACGAACCGGAGGTCTCGGTCGATGAGGTCGGCGAGCCCATCCACGTTCGCCGGGTTCCCCGCGGGAACGACGAGGCCCCACTCGCGGGTCCAGCCGCCGAGTTCGACGTGTTCGACCTCGCGGGCGAGCGGTCCGGCGGTAACGGCGACATCGGGCACGCCGTCACGGAGCCGCCGGAAGCCCTCCCGAGAGCCGACTGGCAGGTATCTTGGGTTGTCGAGTCGATCGAGTAGTCGGTTGAGCGCGGGGTCGTCCTCGCCGACGCCGAGCAGCGTCGGCGGGCGGACGTCCGGTGAGAAGAGCTGCACCGTCACCCGCTCGCCCGAATCGAGGTACTCGGTGTCGGGGTCGACGGCGACGATGCCGTCGGCCTCGACGAGGCTCGTCGTCGCGCCCGAGCCCTTATCAACCGGATAGACGAGCGGGGCGGCTTCGGGTTCATCGCTCGGATCGTCCGCGTCGCCGTCGGACGGTTCCGCGGCAGCAAGCACACCGACGGGCATCAGCCGAAGCCGCCCCTCGCCGTACCGCTCACGGAGCGCCATCCGTCCCTCGATCGTCGCGGTCGGCGGCTCGGGACGCCCGGCCGCTCGACGGATCGCGGGCGCGACGAACGTCCGAAAGATCGTGAGCGCCGAGACGGGGTAGCCGGGGAGCCCGACATAGGCTGACTCGCCGCCGTCAGCGCGGTCGAGCCGCCCGATGAGCATCGGCTTGCCGGGTTTGACAGCGACCCCGTGGACGAGCAGATCGCCGCGTTCCTCGATGACACGATAGATCACGTCGACCGCGCTCGCCGAGGTCGACCCGGAGGAACAGACGAGGTCACACTCGTCGGCGGCCCGTCGGAGAAGCCGCTCCATTTCGTCGTAGTCGTCGCCGGCATGCGGGTAGAGGATCGGTTCGCCACCCGCCTCGGCAACCCCTGCGGCGATCGTCGTCGAGTTGACGTCGTAGATCTCCCCGCGTGTGGGATCGAGCGGCTCACCGGGACGGACCAACTCGTCACCCGTCGAGACGATCCCGACGGTCGGTTTCCCGCGGACTGGAACCCGATCCACGCCGAGTGCAGAGAGGAGCCCGATCTCGCGGGCGGTCAATCGCGTACCGGGACCGAGCGCCCGAGCGCCGGCGGCCACATCCGCACCGGCGGTCATGACGTGATCGCCGGGCGCGACGGCGGTTCGGATCGCGATCGTGGTCGTGTCAGTGGTTCCGTCACCAACCTCGTCCGTGCGCTCGACCATCACGACCGCGTCCGCACCGTCGGGCATCACGGCGCCGGTCGAGATCTCGGCACAGGTGCCGTGCTCGACGGTCACCGTCGGCGTCTCGCCCGCGTGGACGGCCCCGATCCGATCCAGTTCGACGGGGTCCGCCTCGTCGGCTCCGAAGGTGTCGCGGGCGCGGACCGCATAGCCGTCCATCGACGCCCGGTCGAACCCCGGGACGTCGATGTCGGCGTCGACCCGCTCGGCGAGGGTGCGGCCACGCGCGTCCGAAAGCGGGACTGACTCCGGTTCCGGCGCGAGATCGAGCGACGCGATCGCCTCGTGGGCGGTTTCAGGCGACACGAGGTCGTGAAACTCCCGTCGGTCGCTCATACGTTCACCTCCCACAGCTCCACGTCGACGAGTTCACCGGCGTCGAGTCCCTCCCGCGGCTCGGGCACGACGACCCACCCCGTCGCGAGCGCGACGCTCGACAGGACGCCGGAGCCGCTCGCACGGGTCGGCGTGGCGGTGGGGAGGGTGTCGCCGACCTCGTCGTCCGCGTTGTCGGCGTCCGTGCGGTCATCACCGTCGCCATCGGCGTGCAGGCGAACCCGCGCGAACGTCCGGGTACCGGGTTCGCTCGGGATCTTCCGGTCCAGCCGCGCGCGTCGCGTCGGAAACGGCTCGGCGTCGGTTCCGCCCGTCCGTTTCTGCACCGGGCGGAGAAACTGCACCGCGTTGACGATGCAGGCGACCGGATATCCCGGCAGGCAGATGACGGGCGTTCCCTCGACGACGCCGAGACAGACCGGGTGGCCGGGCTTGAGCGCGACGCCGTGGACGAGCACCTCGCCGAGGTCGTCGACGACCTCCGGGATCAGGTCGCGTTCGCCGACGGAGGAGCCGCCGGTCGTGACGATGACGTCGGCGTCGAGATCACGCTCGATCGCCGCCGCGAGCGACGACTCGTCGTCGGTGACGATCGACCGATAGCGCGACACACCGCCCCAACGTTCGACCAGCCGGGAGACGGTGAGCCCGTTCGTCTCGATCACTTGTCCCGGTTCGGGGTCCGACTGGACCAGCTCCTCGCCGGTCGGGATCACGGCCACCTCGGGTCGCTCGTGGACGGTCACCGACTCGATCCCGACCGATTTGCACAACCCGAGATCCGAGGGACGAAGGACCTCCCCGGGCTCGTAGAGCCGTTTTCCCTCGGGGACGTCCTCGCCGGCCTCCCCGACGTTCTCGCCGGCGGCGACCGCGTCGAACGTCTCCACCTCGTCGCCGACCTCCTCGACGTGTTCGATCATGACGACCGCGTCGGCGCCCGCCGGTAGGTCGCTCCCGGTGTGGACGCGGGCGGCCTCGCCCGGACCGACCGGCCCGTCCCGCTCGGTCGCCCGCAGGACAGCTGGCGAACGGTCGGAGGCCCCGAAGGTGTCCGCCGCGCGGACGGCGTAGCCGTCCATCGCGGCTCGGTCATAGCTCGGCACGGGAACGGGCGAATCGATCGGCTCCGCGAGGACGCGACCGTCGGCATCCGCGAGCGGAACCGTCTCCGTCCGCTCGTGTGACGACACGGCCGCAAGGAGCGTCGAGCGTGCCTCGGCGACGCGTGTCCGGCGTTTAAATCCAGCTTGGCGTCTGTCGTTGCTCATGAACCCTGTTTCGGTTCCGGGAGCAAAAACCCCGCTCTCGGCTCACGCGAAAACGATGAACCGGACGACCCAGAGCGTGAGCATCCCCACACCGATGGTCGCGAAGACGTTCTCCGTCCGCCAGGCCACCACGCCGGCGACGGCGCCGGCGATCAGTCGTTCATCGAGCAGCGTCGCCGTCACGGTCGGCCGAAGGGTGACGAGGTCGGGGACGACGAGCGCCGCGAGCACCGCCGCCGGGACGTATCGAAGTACCCGTTTTACCGTGGGCGGCACCTCGTCGATCCGTCCGAAGAGGTGGATGAACGAGTAGCGGAAGCCGTACGTTGCGACCCCGATGAGAACGATCGCGAGCCAGATCCGCCGGTCGCTCATCGCGGTCGTTCCGGTCGCGATCACCGCCGCATCCGCCATCGGGGACGCCACGATCACGTCACCCCCTCCACGATCAGGCCGGCGACGATCCCCGCGGTCGCGCCGACGAGCAATCCGAGGTTAAACGGGACGCCGACGGCCAGCAGCGCGGCGACGCCGCCGACCGCGCCGGCAACCGTCGTCGGGCGATCTTTCATCGCCGGGACGAGCAGCGCGAGAAAAACGAGTGGGACCGCAAAGGTGAGCCCCCACTCCTCCGGGACGCCAGCACCGAGAACGAAGCCGATAACGGTCGAGATTTGCCAGACGATCCAGAGTGGCGTCGCAACGCCGAGATAGTACCGAAAGCGACTGCGCTCCGTCTCGGCGGTGGTGAACTCAGCGATCGAGAGCGCGTACGCCTGATCGGTGAGGACATAGGCGAGTCCCGCTCTCAACCGCTCGCCGTAGTCAGCGAAATATGGCGCGATGGACGCCGAGTACATCACCACGCGGAGGTTGATCACGACCGCGGTTGCAACGACGACCGCGAAGGGGGCGTTCGCGCCGATAAGTTCGAGTGCTGCGAGTTGGGAGGCCCCCGCGAAGACGATGATGGACATCCCGACCGCCTGCGCGAAGTCGAGGCCGGCCTCGACGGAGGCGATCCCGGCGACGAGCCCGAACGGCGCGATCCCCAAAAGCAACGGCGAGACGTCTCGCACACCGGCCCGAATGTCCGCATGCATACGTTCGGTTGGGCGAACCGGGAGATGAAGTCGGTGTCGAAACGGGGGCGAACCGCTAGTCTCTCGAGTAGAGCGGCTCGTCGTACTTCGCCGCGAGGAAGTCGGCGTGTTCGAGTTTGGCGTTCGCCTTCCGGAAGGTCCCTAAAAGCGAGTGGATCTCCCGATCCGTCGGATGGGCACGGCCGAGCAGCCGGCGCATCAACAGCGCGTTCCGTTCGCGACGATGTGACCGCTCCCCCGTCGCCGCGAGGAACGCCTCGAAGAACTCGTGAAACTGCTCGATATCGGCCTCCTCCGCACGAGTGACCGACACGTCGGGCAGTTGGGTCTCGGACACGGTCAGCTCACGGAGCTCATAGAGCAACACGGTCGCCGCCTGCCCGAGGTTTAAGACGGGATAGTCGTCCGCGGCGGGGATCGAACAGACCTCGTCGATCCGGGAGAGCTCGTCGTTGTTGAGCCCGCGTCCCTCGCGGCCGAAGACGAGCGCCGTCGGCGCGGCGACCGTCCGCAACGACTCGCGAAGCTCGACGGGCGTTTTAAACGGAAAGCGCTCATGGCGGCGGTCGTCCTCGCCGGTGATCGCCGTCGTCCCCACGGTGTAGTAGTTCTCGACGACCTCCTCGAAGGTGACCTCCTCGGCGTTGGGGAGGACGTCCTCGCGGGCGTGGCCGGCGAAGCCGTACGCCTCGCCGTCGGGGTCCAGATCGGGGGGGTTCACCAACTTGAGCTCCGAGAGCCCGAAGTTCTTCATCGCCCGGGCGATCGTGCCGATGTTCCCCGGCGTCTCCGGCTCGACCACGACGACGACCGGCTTCGGGGTGGAAGGGGCTGGGCGGTCGGTGTGGTCGACCGATCCGGCCTCGCCACCCTCATCCACGTCGTCGGTCATCGATCGGACGGATACTCCGTCGAGAGGTCGAGGTCGGCGAGGTCCTCCTCGGTGAGCCGTTCGTCCTCGTCCGGTTCGTCCTGTCCGGCGAGCTTCCGGATATCGATCCGCTCGCGTTCGAAGCCGGTCTCCTCGGCCAGCCGCTCCTGGATCTCGCGCTCATCCGGCGGGTCCGGAAGCGCGTCGGGGTCCTCATCGACGTGTTCGACCGAGCCGTACCCCTCGGGAGCTTCGTTGCCTGCGGCGACCCATGCATGGAACCGATCGGCGAGCGTCCGCGTTCCTTTATATTCACTCCCACCGTCCTCATGGAACCAGTAAATAAACGACGGCTCGTGGGCGGGGCACAACAGCACCTCGCCGCGGGGCTCGCCGTAGACGATCCGTGCCTGATTACAGCGGTGGATCTCCGCCTCGCCGAAATCGAGATAACAGACGTCACACGGCTCCTCGACGAGCCGGGTCAGACGGACGAGCCGCTCACGAGGGTCCTCGGGGATCTCATCGAGCGGCTTCAGCTCGCCCTCCTCGGTGAAGATCTCCTCCTCGTCGAACCGCCAGCCGCGGAGTCCGACGCTCACTTTCGCCATACCCGAGGATCCGCCGGGCGCGAATAAAAGGGCGTCCCTCCCGATCGGCGGGTTTTTCAGGCAGAAGCCAACCCGTTCGACCGCCGCTTTCGAGGGTGCTATACGCCTTCCACCCGTGATACGGATATGCGAAACGTGGACGCCGCAGGCCTCGGGATCGGCGACGACTACCCACCACGGATCATGGGCGTGTTGAACGTCTCCGAGGAGTCGCCGTACGACCCGAGCGTCTACGACGAGCCCGACGAGGCGGCCGCCTACGTCGACGAGGAGCTGATCGGCGAGGGGGCCGATATCGTCGACGTCGGCCTCGAATCGGCGAACAAGGAGCTCGACGTGCTCAGCGCCGACGAGGAACTGGAACGACTTGACGTCGCGATCGAGACGATGGAATCCGTCTCCGGCGACGCCGTCTGGTCCATCGAGACCCGCTATCACGAGGTCGCCGACGAGGCGCTCGCCCGCGGGTTCGACATGGTCAACGACGTCTGCGGCTTCGCCGATCCCGAGATGGCCCGCGTCTGTGACGCACACGACGTCGCCGTCGCCAAGATGGCCTCCCCGCCCGATCTCGAACGACCCGGTGCGGTCGACGGCGTCGACGCGGTCTACGAGGCGCTCTCGAACGGCGGGTTCACCGACAAGACGATCCTCGACCCGGCGTTCGGGCGCTGGTCGGAGACGGCGACGCTCGAGGACGACCGCGACACCTTCAGACGGCTCCGGGAGTTCCGTGGCTACGGGCGGCCGATCCTCGTCTCGATCAACCGCAAGACGTTCCTCCGCACGCTCGCTGGACGCGACACCGACGAGGCCTTACCCGTCTCGCTGGCGGCGACATCGATGGCCGTCGAGCGCGGCGCACACGTGATCCGCACCCACGACGTGGCGGAGACCCGCGATGCGGCGATCATCGGGGCGGAGTTCGCCCGTGACCGTTTCAAACGCCCCGGCGAGCCGTCGGTCGAGGCGCTTGACGTGACGACGACCCGGGAGGCGGCACGCCATTTCGACCGTCTCGGGGCCGACCCGGCCGAGGTCGACCACGCCGTCGTCGGCGTCTACGAGCTCGCTGGCTTGAGCGCGGAGGAAGCAGGCGCATTACGTGCAGCGATGACCGAAGGCGGCGCACAGTTCGTCCCGGCCGCCGGGGTCGGAGGGCCGCCCGAGGGGAGCGGTGAGGCCGCCTCCGAGGGCAATACGGGTCGCCGTGGACTCCTCATCGGGACGCCGGCAGCGATCGAAACGTCGAAATCCGTTGCTTTGGACGTTTCAACGCCCCTCGGAGACGTTTTGGACGACGTCGGGGACGCCCTCAAGTAAGAGAAAGTTTATGCCACAGTGTGGACAATCATTCGACTGGACGCTGGAGGGGCACGCGGGTAGGGGTACTCTGTGCCACTCCGGCCCATACAATATTTTCGCCCGGGAGCGGCAGCACTCACGAGCGCGTCGCCCGGGGAGGCTGACGGTGACCGGCAGATGAACTTCGAGGAGTTCGAACCGGTCTATGAGACGATCATCGCCGACTTCGGCTTCGGGCGGGCGGCCGACGAACGCGCTCGCGACGTCGCCGTCGAGTTCGCGACCCCGTTCGTCCTCGACCGGTTCGCCGACTGGCAAGGGGTGACGGTGGCGATCACGGGCGCCGCGCCCACCCTTCCCGACGAGTTGGGGCTCGCCCGTTCAGCGGACGTCGTCGTCGCCGCCTCGACGGCCGCGGACGTGCTGATCGATGCCGGGGTCGACGTGGACTGCATGGTCACCGACCTGGATAAGAACCCGGAGACGGGTGCCGAACTGACCGCACAGGGCGTGCCGGTGGTCGCCCATGCGCATGGCGACAACATCCCGACGGTTCGGGAATGGCTCCCCGAATACGACGCGACGTCGACCCTCGTAACGACGCAGGTCGCCCCGCGTGGCCCCGTACGCAACTTCGGAGGGTTCACCGACGGCGACCGTGCGGCCTTCCTCGCCGACCACGTCGGTGCCGAACGGCTCGTCTTTCCCGGCTGGTCGTTCGACGATCCGACGGTTGACGCGATGAAGGTCAAAAAGCTGCGGTGGGCCGCGCGGCTGCTCCGGTGGCTCGAACGTCGGCGTGGGGACCGCTTCGACGTGCTCGACGGGCGACGCGACGGCCTCGACGATGGCTCCGAGGTCGCCGTCGGTCGATGGGGGGCCGGATCCTCACGGTGATCCCTCCGTCCTTCACGTCTCGGCCCCCGTTGACTCCGGCCTGATCGATCACTCCGATCTTACCGCGAGGAACCTGAGACGCCGATAGTCTGCCGTCCACATCCGATCCTCCTCGTCGAACCGTTCCTCACGGAGCCGATCGGCGACGGCGTCCATGATGGCCTCCCGCTGCTCCGCCGGTGCGGGCGAGAGTAATCCGTCACCGAAGGCTGCGAGCCAGTTGACGAGGCCGTCCGGACCGCCGTCGAGGGGGGTTGGACGGTCGAAAAGCGTCGCGTGCCGCACCTCGAATCCCGCCGATTCGAGCCGACTCGCGTGTTCGCCGATCGTCGGAAAGTACCACGGGTTTTCCCCGTCGTAGCCGCGCGCGGCGAGTTCGGCCCGTGTCGCCTCAACGATGGCAGCCACGTTGCCGGCGCCCCCGAACTCGGCGACGAACCGTCCGCCCGGTCGGAGCACGGCGGCGATCGCCGACAGCGCGCGGTCCTGTTCGCGGATCCAGTGTAACGCCGCGTTCGAGAAGACGGCGTCAAACGGCTCTGCGAGCACCGTCTCCGTGGCGCGATCGAGTTCGCGTGCGTCGACTTGTCGAAACGACAGGTCGGGATACTCCCGGCGGGCCGCCGCGATCATGTCCGCTGCCGCGTCGACCCCGACCACCGCCGCACCGGCATCCGCGATCTCCGCGGTGAGGTGGCCGGTTCCACAGCCGACATCGAGGATTCGCTCCCCGGGGGCCGGATCCAAAAGCGGGAGAAGATCGCCACCGTACTCGGTGACGAACGACACGTCCGTATCGTACGCCGCGGCATCCCACCGGTTTCGGTCCTCGTCCGCGGGTTGGGTCATGGAGGCGGAACGGCCGTCCTGTTATTAAATACTCACCCGATGTCGCTCCCGGGTAGTCGCGCAGCGGCGGATTTGCACGCCGATATAAACGTTCCCGGCAACGCTTATCCCTCTCTATGTCAGAGCATGACACGCACAGAATGTTCGAACGCTTCTCAAGCGGCTACTACCTGGGGGAACTGTACGTGGAACCCCACGACGGCGACCGGGCCGTCATTCAGCGGGCCGACCACGAACACGTCAACGAACAGCTCTACGCGGACGGCGAGGGGGTCGAACGGCTCGACGCCCCGCTCGTGATGAAACTCGGGCAGGGACACATCCCGGTATCCGGCGACGACGGCGTGCCGAGCGGCACGCTCGCGATCCCTCGATCCCTCGCAAGCGATGATCTGCCCGGAAAAAAGAACGTCCTGCTCGCGGACGCCGACCGTGCGGAGCGGATCCTCAGGTGGGAGGGCTGGCGGCCGTTTGTAAACGCCTGAATCGCGCACCGGCCCGTTGGTCCCTCACTCCTCGAAGACGAACGTCCCGTCGCGCTGGACGACTTCCCCATCGACCTCGATGACGGAGTCCTCGCTCATGTCGACGATCATGTCCACGTGCTCCCCGGACTCGTTCAACTCGTTCCCCTCGCCGACGGTCTCCGGGTAGGCGGACCCGACGGCCATGTGAACGGTGTCGCCCATCTTCTCATCGAAGAGCATGTTATACGTGAACCGGTCGATCTGTCGGTTCATGCCGATCCCGAGTTCGCCGAGATACCGCGACCCCTCGTCGGTGTCGAGGATCCCCGTCAACAGCTCCTCGTTGCGCTCGGCGGCGTGTGAGACGACCCTTCCTTCCTCAAATCGGAGACGGACACCGTCGATCTCACGGCCGTATCGATATAACGGAAGGTCGAAGTGGACCTCCCCCTCGACGCTGTCGCGGACCGGGGCGGTAAACACCTCGCCACCGGGGAGGTTCGCCTCGCCGTAGTCGTTGAGCGCCTCGTTACCCGACAGCCGCATCCGCAGGTCTGTCCCTTCCCCTGAGCGGATCCGGACCTCGTCAGCCTCGTTGAGGATCTCGACCATTTCCGCCTGCAGTTCGCGCTGGGCGTCCCAATCGAGCGAGACGGCGTCCCAGACGAAGTTCTCGTACGCCTCGGTGCTCATCCCGGCCAGTTGGGCGTGGCTCGCGGTCGGAAACTGGGTGAGACACCAGGTCTTCGAGAGCCGCTCGCGTTTCACCTCCTCCATCGCGCGGTTGTACGCGGCGTTCGTCCCGGGGTCGACGTCGGCGTCCTCGGTCACGTTCTCGCCGCCGCGGGCGATGATGAAGACGTCCGTCTCCGCGTACAGCGCGTGACGGTGACCGGGCTCCTCGAACGCGTCGGCGGCCCGTTTATATGCTCGCTGGGCGCGAGCGGAGTAGTTGAGGTAGATGGGGTTCGCCCCGCGATCCCCACAGATCTCGTGTAACGCGACCGCGAGTTCCTCCGCTTCCTTCGGCAGCTGGATGACGACGTTGTCGCCGGCTTCGATCCCCGTGGAGTGGTCCGCGATTATCTCCGCGTGTTCCCTGATTCGCGCGTCCATACCCGATCCTCACGGCCCGCTGGATTACGGCTTTCGGAGGCGGAACCGCTCACGTCAGCAGTAACCAGCCCCCGAGCGCGAGGAGCACCCCGCCGGCGACTCGGTCCAGCCAGATCTGTGTCGAATCGGCCGTGAGCAGGCGTGCAGCGGCGTTCGCCGCGAGCGCGACTAAGCCGAGATAGACGGCGGTGAGCGCGGCGTAGGTCCCGCCGAGTGCCGCGATTGCTGACCCCCCTCCGCCCGCGGCGAAGCCGGGCAGGAAGGCGAGAAAAAAGAGCGCGACCTGCGGGTTCAGCGCGTTGACGAGGAAGCCCTGTCTGAGGCCGCCCTCCTCGGGGGTTTCGTCGCCGCCAGCGGATCGAAGGGACGCAAGCCCGAGATAACAGAGGTAGAGCCCGCCGACGAGCGTCACCGCTCGCTCCGCGCCGGGGACGCGACGGTAGAGCGCGGCGAGCCCCGCGACGACGAGCGCGGTGTGAAAGAGGATCCCGAGCGTTACGCCGCCGGCAGCACGGAGGCCGAGCCCACGGTCCTCAAGGCCGCGTGAGAGCACGAAGAGCGTGTCCGGCCCGGGGGTTACGATCAACGTTACGGCCGCCAGCACGAACAGCGCGTACGTCGTCGGATCGAGCGACACCACGGCCGGAACGGGCATATCAGTCGGTAGCGCGGTTGCGCGGTAAAACGTGACGCATCCCGTCCGGGGTCGGGTCGTCTTACCACCAGCGGTTCTTTCGGAGCCGGTCTATCGCCTCCTCCAGCGTCTCTCGATTCCGAGAGAAGGTAAACCGAACCCAGTCCGCGGTCGCGTCCGGATCGGTGTAGAAGCTGCGCCCCGGCACGGCCGCCACGCCCGCCTCGCGGATCAGTCGATAACAGAACTCCCGATCCGTCTCGTCGGTCGGATACCGCGTCAGGAGATAGTAGGCTCCGTTCGGTTTCACCGGATCGAGGCCGACCCGCCGGAGTCCGTCATACAGCAGGTCCCGTCGCCGCTCGTAGGAGGCCGCGAGCTCCGTGTAGTAGCTGTCGGGAAGCATTAACGCCTCGACGCCGGCCCGCTGAAACGGTGTCGGCGCGCAGACGCTCGTGTAGTCGTGGACCTTCCGGAGCTCCGCGGAGAGGTGTTCCGGCGCCAGACAGAAGCCGATCCGCCACCCGGTGACGCTGAACGTCTTCGACATGCCGGTACAGACCACCGTTCGCTCGGCGAGGTCACCGATCTCGACCGGGCTCACGAACTCGTCATAGACGATATGCTCGTAGATCTCGTCGGTCAAGACGATCAGGTCGTGTTCGACCGCGACCGTCTCGATCAGTTCGAGTTCCTCGCGGCTGAACACCTTCCCGGTCGGGTTCATCGGCGTGTTCAACACCAGGATCCGTGCCCGTTTGGCCGCCTCGACGAGTTCGTCGGCGTCGATCTCGAGCCCGTCGGTGATGTCGATCGGGATGGGCGTCGCGCCGGCGAACTGACTCGCCGGGATGTAGCTTTCATACACGGGCTCGAAGTAGATCACCCCGTCCCCGGGCCCGGCCAGCGAGAGCAGCGTCGACATGATCGCCTCGCTGGTTCCGGTCGTGACCGTGACCTCGGTTTCGGGATCGTAGGTGACCCCTTTCCACTCGGCGTAGCGCTCGGAGACGGCCTCACGGAGCGCCGGATATCCCCACGTGATCGTATACTGGCTGTCGGTGTCGATCGCCTCCTTGGCGGCGGCTTTGATCTCGGGAGGCGTCTCGTCTTCGTCCGGAATACCCTGTGAGAGGTTGATCGCGTCGTTCCGGATCGCCTCGCGGGTCATCTCCCGGATGACCGATTCCGCCACGCCGCTCGTCCGCTCGGCACCGATCGTCGCGTTTCGGTTCGGTTGGTCGTTCATGATTTGCTCACCGTGGCACGGA
The DNA here is from genome assembly GCF_900188065.1 of Halorubrum vacuolatum. Lineage (GTDB taxonomy): Archaea > Halobacteriota > Halobacteria > Halobacteriales > Haloferacaceae > Halorubrum > Halorubrum vacuolatum. The sequence goes on along the minus strand of NZ_FZNQ01000014.1, from coordinate 27,474 downwards.
TCATTCCGCGAACTGCCGTTCCAACAGCGTGACGAGAAGGTACGACGCGAGCCGCGGTGTTCCACCAGTGGGATCATATTGCGGTGCGACCTCCATCAGGTCAACGGCCCCGACGTCCTCTGATGCCCCGAGCACCTCCATCGTCTGCAGCGCCTGTCTGGCGGTGAGCCCCCCGGGGACCGGCGTTCCGGTTCCGGGGGCGACGCTCGGATCGATCCCGTCGATGTCGAAGGAAACGTAAACCGCATCGGTGTCCGCGGCGGCCGCCGCGACGGCGTCCGCCACGACCGCTTCGATCCCCCGCTCGTCGACCTCGCGCATCGTGTAGAGGTTGAGCCCCGTCTCGTCGGCGAACTCGAAGAAGTCGGGGCTCTCATAGCCACGGATCCCGACCTGGGAGACGTCCGCGAACTCGGTGTGTGGCGAGTCGGCGATCAGCGCCGTGCTCGACCCGTGGAAGTCGGTTCCGAAGACCGGGCTCTCGGAGACGGTATCGGTGTGTGCGTCTATCTGGACGAATCCGACACGGTCGTGGCCGGCGCCCTCGGCGAACCCGTTCACCGCCGGGAACGTGCAGTAGTGATCGCCGCCGAGTATCACCGGAAACGTCCGTTCGGCGACGGTCGCCACGTGGGCCCGGATGCTCTCCGCGGTCAGCTCCTCGTCCATCGGGAAGACGGGCACGTCGCCGCAGTCGGCGACGGTGAGGTCATCGAAGTTCACCTGCTTCCCCGTCCACATGTTCGTGAGCCCGCCCTTGTAATCGGAGAGATACGCCCACCAGCCGCTTGCCCGGCGGATCGCTTCGGGCCCGTAGCGCGCTCCCGGACGATTCGAAACCGCCCCGTCGTACGGGATCCCGAGGGCTGCGGCGTCGACATCGCTCACGTCCTCCACGTCCCGTGGCGCTCCCTTGAGAAACGTCGAGATCCCCGCGTAAGAGAGCTCGACGGACGCACCCGTCGTCGCGTTTCGGAACGCGGCCGCCCGTGACGGCTCAGCCATCCCGTTCGCCTCCACGGATCGACGCTGCGGTCCGTTCCCGCTGACGCGTCCTAGCTCCGGTATCGGTCGGTGGTGGTGTTAGTGTCATCGTTTGTTATGCCGGCAATACGTTGCCACCTCACTATCCGTTCCAGCGTATAAAAGCGTATCCCGTGACCGTGGACCACGAACGACCGAAACCAAACCTTGGTTACACTGCTTCCCCAGTAGTACGATATCGATGGCGCCGGATCTCGACAGGCGAACGTATGACCTCCTTCGATTGGTCGATCGACACGGGCCGATCGGGAGCATCCAGCTGTTCGAGCTGTTGCAGCTCCACGGGTACGATATCAAGGATCGGACGATCAGGCTGTCGCTCTCGAACCTCGATGAGCTCGGGCTGACCGAGAAGGTGCCCGGACAGGGGCGACGGCTGACACCGACGGGGAAAGCCGAACTCGAGCGGGGCGATGTCGATACACGGCTTGAGCAGATCCGCGCCCGAATCGCCACGCTGACCAGCCGCGTCGGCTACGACCCCACCGAAGACACGGGGACGCTCGTCGCCTCGGCGGCGTTTCTCGCCGACGAACGTGTCGATGACGCCCTTGCAGTCGTCGCCGCCATCGCCGAACGTCCCTTCGGCCCGATACCTATCGCCCTTGAGGCGAGCGATGCGAACGAACCCGGTGACGTCAGGTTGGTGACCGCCTCCAGCATCACGCTGGACGGCGTCCTTCTCGCCCAAGGTGTCGACGCGACCATCTCCACCTCCGGCGTGCTTGAGTACGAACCGACGGAACCCGCCGGAAACGAGCCGTTTCCGGACCATGGCGGCCGCATCGTTCGCTACGTGGACATCATCAACGGCGAGGGCTCCTCCATCGACGTCATCTCGCTTCTGATCGAGGCGGGACGAACGGACGTGAAACGCGTTCTCGAGGGTGGTGATCGTGGCCTGCTCGTGGGTGACAGCCGTGAATTTCCGCTCAACCGCTTCGAGGAGGCCCGGGACGTCTCGATCGCCACCCAACAGTCGTTGGGCGGTGCGCTTTCCTTCCGGCGACCGCGTGAACAGAAACCCCTCCCGAGCGGCACCTCGACGTGGGCCTTCGGGACCATCACGTATGCGGGTCCGGGCGAACTCCTGTTGGCCGCGCTCGCAGAGTACGAACTGGCCGCGAGATGGGAGACGCTCTATGGGATCCGCGAACGCGAAGGGCTGGACGGGACCCTACCCGAGCAGGCGGTGCTTGAGGACTGACCGTCCCACGGCTCCTCAGAGTCGGTAGATGTCTGGCCGGCGATCCGCGAGCGCGTCGTCCCGGGGCGTCAGGGATTTGTCCCGGGCTCGATCGATCGCACAGGTCGCACTGTACACGTGCTCGCCCGCCGTCGGGGCCGGCCCCGCGATGGGGAGCCCGTTCGGATCGACGATCACGCTCTGTCCCTCGAACGTGAGTCCTCGCTCGCCCCCCGCTCGATCCGCACAGGCAATGAAGAGGCGGTTCTCGTTCGCACAGGCGACGGCTCGATGGACGCCCATCGTCCAGCCGGCGGGACGGGCACCCTCGCTCGGACCCGGTACCCAGTTCGTCGGCACGGCGACGAGATCCACGCCCCGCTCCGCCTGCGTGATCGACAGCTCGGAGAACCAGAGGTCGTTGCAGATCTGGACGCCGAGCGTTCCGAACGGGGTCTCGAACGTCGTCACCCGCTCACCGGCTTCGAACCAGCGCTTCTCCTCGTTCCAGAGGTGAAGCTTTCGATACCGTCCAACAATGCCGTCCGGTGACACGACGAGCGCGCTGTTGTACAGCGCCTCGCCATCACGTTCTGCGAACCCACCTACGATCCACGTTCCGGTCTCGGCTGCGATCCGCTCCCACGCGATCGCGGTCGCGCCGTCGCTCGACTCCGCGAGCGACGTGAGTTCCTCCCGTGATTGGAAGACGTATCCGGTCGTGGACAGCTCCGGAAGGACCACAAGGTCGGCGTCCGCACAGTCGCGGACGATCTCGACGGTTCGGTCCCGATTCCGTTCGACGGCGCCGAATTCGGGTACCGTCTGCGCCACCGCGACCGTAACTTCGCGCCCGTCGGTCACTCCCAGATCCCCCCAGACATCCGGTCGATCGCCACCATCACGACGACGGTAAGCGCGATGAAGACCACGCTCGCGGCCGCGATCGTCGGCGAGTAGCCGTACCGAAGCGAGTTGAAGATCTGGATCGGGATCGTATCGACGAGAAACAGCGACAGCAGCCACGCGATGATGTACTCGTTCAACGAGAGGATGAACGCGAACAGCGCGCCGGAGACCACGTTCGCCCGCAGCAGCGGGAACGTGATCGTCCGGAGCGTCCGCATCGGCGAGGCGCCGAGGTTCATCGCTGCCTCCTCGTAGGTCCGATCGATCTCATCGAGCCCCTGTGCGATCAGAATGAACGGGAACGGGGCGTAGAAGATCCCGTGTGCGACGATGATTCCCAGCCGCGAGCCGGCAAGTCCGACCTCGAGGAAGAAGACGAGAAACGCCACCCCGACGATGACCGGCGGCACCAGGATCGGCAACACGCCGAAGGTACCGAAGATGGTCCCCCAGCGGTAGCCGTATCGGTCGAGCGCGAACGCCAGCGTCCCGCCGATCGTCGTGCTCAACAGCGCGGCAGCGCCGGCGATCCCGAGGCTGCTCAAAAGCGCGATGAGCCACGAGGCGTCCGTGAAGAACTCGACGTACCACTGCAGCGAGAATCCACCCGGCGGGAACGTGAGGAACTGTTCGGGCGTGAACGAGACCGCGATGATGATCGCCAACGGGGCCGCGATGAACGTGACGATGGCCGCGACGGTTATTCGGTTTACGAGCGCGATAATCCGCTCACGGGTGCGCGCATCGACTCGCGTGATGACGGCGTCGGTTCGTCGAGCGATGCCAGCGACGACTCGGATCACGCCTATCGTCGAGGCGAGCCTTCCGAGACCGGCTTGGACTCTCGAACCGATGCCGGAGCGGGATGGCGACGCGGCTACGCTCGTTCGGCCCCCGTCAGGTTCGGCGACCTCGCTGCCGCCGAGGCTGGCGGTGGTGAGGTTCGTGAACCGAACCATCACCCAGAGGAACGCGAGCACGACGACGATCAGCCCGATGCTCATCGCCGCGCCGAACGGGTAGTTCTGCTCGCCCATGATCTGCGCTTCGATCAGGACGGGAAGGGTGCGTTCGGCAGAACTCCCGAGCAGCCGCGGCATGACGTAGGCGCCGAGTGCGAGAATGAAAACCAGCGCGAGACCGCTCAAAATCCCGTTCTTCGAGAGCGGGAGGGTCACCCGCCGGAAGGTCGTGCTCGGTCCCGCACCGAGGTTCTTCGACGCCTCGAGCAGCTCGTCATCGATGTTGCGGATGCTGCTGTACAGCGTCAGGATCATGAACGGCAAGAACACGTACACCATCCCGACGACGAGCCCCCAGTACCCGGGATAAAACGACTGCGGTTCGGCGATGATACCGAGCCTGACCGCGGTCGAACTCAGGACGCCGCCGGATGCGAGGATGACCTGCCAGGCGTACGCACGGATCACGTACGTTACCCACAGCGAGGAGATGATCGTGATCAGAAGTAGGCTTCGAAGCCACGGTCGACGCATGCGGGCGAGATAGTACGCGATCGGGTAGCCGAGCACCAGGCTGGCGAACGCCGTCACGAGGGAGATTTCGACGGTTAACCACGTTTGACGAAGATAGAGGTTCGTCTCGATCGGTGGCCATCCCGCCGTCAGGGAGACATCGAGAAAGCGTGCGTAGTTCTCAAGGGTAAAACCGGCGCGATATGATCCCCCGGGAATGTTGACGTAGAAGCTGAAGACGACGAGCATCGTGAGCGGAACCAGAAAGACCGCCACGAGCCAGAACAACGGATACGAGATCGCATACCACTTCGCGTTGGCTCGTACCCCGGCACGGCCGTCGTCAGCCGCCGACGATTTCGCCCCCACCTACGCCTCCACGATTCGGCAGTCCGCGGCGTTCACCCGGACCGAGAGCTGATCGCCAGCCGATCGCTCGTCGGTCCCGCTCCGCCGGACGAAGATGAGCTTCCGACCCTCCTCGGTCTCGAGGTGGTACTCCACGCTGCTGCCGAGGTGACGCTTGAACTGGACGATCCCCTCGAAGGTGTTCGCGATACCGGCTCCGTCGACCGCCGCGGACCCGTCGTCGATGGTGAGTCGTTCGGGCCTGATGACGACGGAGACGGAGCGTCCCGTCCCGACACCGTCGTTTTGCGCCCGGATCACAATGTCACCGCAGTCGACGGTCGCATAGCCGTTCTCGACACCCGTCACCGATCCGTCGAACAGGTTCGCCGTGCCGAGGAAGTCGGCGACGAACCGCGTCGCGGGCTCGTTATAGACCTCGCCGGGCGCGCCGACCTGCTCGAACTGCCCGTCGTTCATGACGGCGATCCGGTCGGACATGGTCAACGCCTCCTCCTGGTTGTGGGTGACGAAGACGGTCGTGATCCCGACTTCCTCTTGGATCCGCCGTAGCTCCACCTGCATCTGTTCGCGAAGCTTCTTATCGAGGCTCGCGAGCGGCTCGTCAAGCAAGAGCGCGTCGGGCTGCGGGGCAAGCGCCCGCGCGAGCGCGATCCGTTGTTGTTGACCGCCGGAGAGCTGGTCCGGAGTCCGATCGCCGACGCCGGGGAGTTCGACGAGTTCGAGCATTTCGGCGACTCGAGCGTCGATCTCCTCGGTCGTGTGATCGCCGTCGACCTCCATCCCGTAGGCGACGTTCTCGTGGATGCTCATGTGCGGAAAGAGCGCGAAGTCCTGAAACACCATCCCCGTGTTTCGCTCGTACGGTGGCGCGTCGGTGACGTCCCTGTCGGCGATGGAGACCGTTCCCTCGGTCGGCCGCTCGAAACCGGCGATGGTCCGCAGAGTCGTCGTCTTGCCACAGCCGGACGGCCCGACAAGCGTCACGAACTCGCCGCTTTCGATGTCGATATCGACGCCTTTCACCGCGAGGACCCCGCCGGGATATCGCTTCGTTACGCCGGAGAGGGAGATACCACTCATCGGGTATCAGCCGATGATGAACTCCTCCCAGCGCTCGTTGACCCAGTCTTCCTCCTCGACGTAGAGGTCGTAGTAGGGAACGATCGCCTCCTCGGGGCCCGGGCCGGCGACCCGTTCGTAGGTCTCATCGTCGAGTTCGGAGTGCTCCAAGTCGATCACCGGCGCCGTAAAGAGGTTCTCGGCGAGCGTATCCTGTACGTCCGGACGGCTCGCGTAGTCGATGAACTGGCGTGCCTCCTCGGTGAGATCGGACGTATCGAGGACGACCCAAGAGCCCGAATCGATGATCGACCCTTCCTCGGGGAAGTTCGATCTGACCGGCGCGCCGTCGGCCTGCATCACGTTCGTGATGTCACTATACAGCATGCCCGCGGGGACCTCGGCGTCCCGGAGCCGCTGTTGGAATTCGGCCTCGTTCTCGTACCAGAAGTTCACCTGATCGGTGACGCCTTCGAGCTCCTCGAAGACCTCCTCGACGCCGTCGCGTTCCTTGAGGACCTCCTGCCCGCCGAAATATAGCTCGGCGGTCACATCGAGGAGGAACGAGTTCGACGCGAGCCCGAGCAGGCCCAGCGAGTCGTCGTACTCGTCGTCCCAGAGCGCCTCCCAGGACTCGATGGGGTCCTCGTACACGTCGGTGTTCTGTACGAGGTTGATGTACCACGAGAGCGCCCCGATGCTGGCGATGCCGCCGTCACGCTCCTCGATCAGGTCGTCGCTGATGTACTGGATGTTGTCGAACTCGTCCTCGCCATCCCAGAGGTGCCACAACTCGCCGTTCACCCCGCGGAGAACCCCGATGGTCGACATGATCGCGACGTCGACCGGGGCCTCCCCGGCGCCCACGGCGCTATCGTACTGTGCAAGCGCCTCCTCGGCCGTCGGCTGTTCTTCGGATTCGACCTCGAAGTCGACCTCCTCGTTGAACGGCTCGAAGAGATGTTCGTCCATGACCTCCTGGAAGATGCCGCCGTACACGGCAACCGTCAGCGTCTGATCCTCATCGAGGAGATCCGTACAGCCGGCTAGCCCCCCGAGCGCGACAGCGCTCCCCGCTGCTGCCGCTGATCGAAGAAATGTGCGTCGTCCGTTGGTCTGATGTCCCGGCATTATACTGCCACCTTTCGTGGTGTGTTATTTGGTCTCACGTATAAACATTCCTACGGCGCGCAACGAAAAGGGATGAGGGTGGAAATGCAACGCGTACCAAAAGAAGGGTGAAGAGACCGGTTGAAAGTTCGGCGAGCCGCATCCGTCGAGCCGTGAGGGCGATGCCCTAACAGACCGCTCGAACCAACGTGGTCGATTTCGTCTCCCTGCGCCTCCTGTCGCTCGGTGTTTTACTCGGAAAATGGGTCGGGGCGGAGTTGAACCGCCGATCTCCGCCGTGTGAAGGCGGCGTCATAACCGGACTAGACCACCAACCCTTCCGTTCTCATCTACCCGATTCCGGGACTTAAGGGTTGCTGTGTCGGTCGGTTCGAACCGTCGGAGGCGACCTCATGGCGAACGGGACCGACGTGAACGGTTACTTCTCGACGGGCTCTTCGCGGTTCCGATACGCCTCGACTTTTTCCCGTGCGGCGGCAACCGCCTCGCGGGCCTCACCCTCGGCACGCTCCTCCAGCGCCTTCAGATCCGCCTGCAACTTCTCGAGGCGCGAGGACTCCGGCTCCTCTTCCTCCTCCTGACCGATCAGGTCGCGCACGCGGGTCTCGAGCGGCTCCAGCTCCTCTTTTACGCCCGCTTTGGCGTGTTCTGCCGCTCGTCCGAGGTAGTACTTCGCGTCCTCAAAGTGCTTGCTCATATCTGTCCTTTGGCGGACGACGGATATATGCCTTGCGGCCGATCGTCTTTTCATCCGAGACGGGAATCGGTCGACCGGCAGGGAACAGTCGATCACCGGGAGTCGGCCGATCACCGGGAGTCGGCCGATCAGTACGACGGCGACCGTTCAGGGACGTCATCGCGGGCGTTCGCGACCCGGCCGAGCGTGAACAGCATATCGGAGAGTCGGTTCAAATATGTGATCACGACCTCGTTCGTCTCCTCCCCACGGGCGAGCGCGACGGTCCGCCGTTCGGATCGCCGGACCACCGCCCGGGCGTGATGGAGGGCCGCACCGGTCTCGCCGCCACCCGGCAGGATGAACGACCGCAACGGATCGAGTTCCGCGTCGAACTCGTCGATCCGTTCTTCCAACTCCTCGACATGAGCCGGTCGAACTCGAGGGTCGTCCGGATCCGGGTCGGGGTTCGCGAGGTCAGCCTGTACGATATGGAGGTGGTTCTGGATCCGCTCGAGCACGTCGTCGAGGTCGTCGTAGCCGGTCGGAGACGCCGTCCCGATGAGTGCGTTCGCCTCGTCGACGGTGCCATACGCCTCGATACGGGGCGCGGTCTTCGAGACCCGGGTCATGTCCCGGAGGTCCGTCTCGCCCGCATCGCCGCGACCCGTGTAGATCGTCATTGGAGGCTCCGCTCGATGTATTCGAGGATCTTCGCGCTTTCGGCCATCGTCACACCCCGCTCGGTATCGACGAGCACCGGGACCTCACGTTGACCGCTCACCCGTCGCACCTCGTTTCGATCGGAGTGTAACGGCTCGACCCACTCGGTTTCGTAGTCGATCCCCTCGGCGTCGAGGGCGTCGTGAACCTTCTCACACCACGGGCAGCCGTCCAACGAATACAGCGTGATCGCCATGTCACCACTCAGGCGTGCGCGCTCGAAAAAAGGTGTGGTCGCCACTCACCCGCCTTCGCGGTCGCCACTCACCCGCCTTCGCGGTCGCCACTCACGCGTTCATGGCCGCCACCCCCCAGTCAGCGATCCGTCCGCCCGCCTCCAGTTATAACCCGTGTCGCTCGACGATCGCTTCCCGATACCGCTCGGGGATCGGTGTCGGACGCTCGGTTTCCGGATCGAGAAACACCTGCGTCGACTCCGCCTCGGCGGCCACGTCGCCGTCGGCGGTCGCGATCGTGTATCGCATCGGGAGACTTGAGGTCCCGACCTTGGGGACCTCGATCGTAACCGTCACCGCCCCGTCCGAGAGCAACACCGGCCGGCGATAGTCGATCGACAGCGACGCGAGCACCGTGGGGATCGACGCGAGGTCCGTCTCCAAGACGTCCCGGACGTACCGCGTCCGCGCCTGCTCGATGTAGGTCGCATACACCGCGTTGTTCACGTGTCCCATCGCGTCGATGTCCCTGAACCGGACCTCGAGTTCGACGGCGTACTCGCCCATGGTTCGGGGGACGACGAGGGTGGTCATGTAGCCTCCGGCTTCGTGTCGACGCCCGCATGCACCCCCACGAGGGCCTCTCGATAACCGAATTTCGTAGCCGTGATACACACAATGTTTTAGTCGGCCCTGCTCGACGGATCGAGTGATAGTTGCCACCATGTCACGCAACGTCTTCCCGACGACCGAGTACGAAACGCGGGTCGAACGAACCCAGGCGGCGCTCGCGGAACGCGACCTCGACGCGATCGTGGTCTCGGATCCGGCGAACATGAACTACCTCGCCGGCTACGACGGCTGGTCGTTTTACGTCCATCAGGCGGTCGTGCTCACCCGCGAACACGACGAGCCCGTCTGGGTCGGCCGCGACATGGACGCGAACGGCGCGCGCGCGACGACGTGGCTCTCGGAGCCGAACATCCGCGCCTACAGCGACGATCACGTCCACTCGCCGTATGACCTCCACCCGATGGACTACCTCGCGGGGGTCCTCGCCGACCTCGACGTGGCGGACGGCCGGATCGGCGTCGAGACCGACGCCTCCTACTTCACGGCGAAATCCTACCTCCGGCTCGATTCGAACCTCCCCGACGCCGACCTCGTCGATGCCGACCTGCTCGTGAACTGGTTGCGCATCCGCAAGTCGGACCGCGAGATCGCATACATGCGGGAGGCCGCGCGTATCTCCGAGGCGGCGATGCGCGCCGGACTCGACGCCATCGAGGCGGGCGTCCCCGAGTACGAGGCGGCCGCCGCCATCTACGAGCGGCTGATCCGCGGCACCGAGGAATACGGCGGCGACTATCCCGCCATCGTCCCGCTCATGCCCTCAGGCGACCACACCGGAACCCCCCACCTCACGTGGACGGACCGCGAGTTCGAGGAGGGTGACCCCGTCCTGATCGAGCTCTCCGGCTGTCGCCATCGCTACCACTCACCGCTCGCGCGGACCACGTTCGTCGGCGACCCGCCCGCCGCCATCGAGGAGACCGCCGGGATCGTCATCGAGGGAATGGAGGCCGCGCTCGATACCGTCGAACCGGGTGTCACCTGCGAGGCCGTCGAGGCGGCGTGGCGCGAGACGATCGCGAAATACGGCGTCGAAAAGGAGGACCGGATCGGCTACTCGATGGGGCTCGGCTACCCGCCGGACTGGGGTGAACACACCGCGAGCATTCGCCCCGGCGACGAGACGGTCTTAGAGGAGGGGATGACCTTCCACGTGATCCCGGGCCTCTGGGAGGACGAGTTCGGCGTCGAGTTGAGCGAGACGTTCACCGTCACCCCGAACGGCGCGGAGACGCTCGCGGACTTCCCCCGGCGGCTGTTCACCGCTTAAAAAGGAACGCTGATCTCGTTCGTCACTCTACACCGCCGGCGTTGATCACGCCTCGTCGCCGTCGGCGGTGTCCGCCGCCTCCGCTGCCTCCGTCGCCTCCGTCGCTACGGAAACCTCCTCCGCGACCGCCTCGAACGCCGAGAGGATCACCCGCTTGCACGCTTGTCCCTCCGTCGTCCAGTGCTGGGCGTAATCGAGCATGTCGTCGTAGATGTCGGGTTTACAGCCCGCCGCACGTGGGTGGCCGCCGCCGTTGACCCGGCCGGCGACCTCGTGGGCGAACTCGAAGCCCTCGGAGCCGCGGATCGACGCGGAGCCCGCGGGCTTCACGATCACGGCCGCGTCCGCGCCCTCCTCGCGGAGCCGGTCCGCGGCCTCGTTCTGTGAACAGCGGCCGTAGGTCACGCCGACGGTCCAGTCGCCGACCTCGTGGGTCACCGCGCGCGCGACCGCGAGGTCGATCCGCGCGGCCTTCTCCTCGCGGCGATGGTCGATATACGCCCGCACCGCCTCCGGAAGGTCGGCGCCGTATGCGCCGATCACCGTCGCGTACTCCTCCGCCCCGCTCCAGTAGGAGTAGTCGGCGAGGTCGTCCGAGCGTGGGTCCTCCTTGATCCAGAGGTCGTGATCCCGCGTCACGGTCGCGAGCTCCTCCCAGCGTGCATCGAACGCGTGATCGAGCGAGCGGAGCGTCACGTCCGCGGTACACTCCTCCTCGGAGTCGCCGACGACGAGGTCGACGCCCGTCTCGCGGACCGACGCGGCCACCCCTTCGTCCCACTGGTGGTGATCGAACCAGCGGATCGCCTCACACGACCTCGCGAGCGACGTGAGCGGTTCCGCGATCGGCTCGAACCGGTCGGGACACAGGTCACAGACGTACAGGTCGATCCCCTCGTCGGCGTACCGTTCCACCCGTTCGAGGGCGGTGTCGAGCGAGTACGGACCGGCGGCGATGAGGCCGACGGGCGACTCCGCATGAACGTTCTCGAGCGGATCCGCCGTCCCCGTCCCGTCCTCCTCAGTCTCCTGTTCCGGCGTGTCGTCCGTATCGCTTGCTTCCCGGTCAAACCGCTTCTCGATGGCGGCCTCGAAGTCGGCGACGTCGAGCGCGGCGTCGTAGGTCTCACGGATCATCGCCGCACAGGCGAGGCCATCGGCGTCGCCGTCGGCGATCACGACCGCCTCGCTGCCCTCGATCGTCTCGGCGGCGCGGGTCTCCGCGCGCTCCTCGTCCAACGAATCGGGATAGAAGAATCCCTTCCCGGGCAGCCTCGAATACCGGGACCGGGGGATGTCCGACTCGTCGATGAGTGTCTCGTCCATATCCGTACCGTGGTCGGCAGGGGGAAAACTCCGCCGTTCTCCGGCGCTCGCTTCCCGGTTGCACGGACGCCTTGGGCGTTCCGTCCTCCGAGCACGTCAGGCTCGCTCAGTGTTGTCCCTTATAAGCCGTACGACGATGGCCTCCCCGCCGCCGTGAGGCGCACGTCGATCAGACGGTCGTCCGCCGTGGGCTCTCGTCGGTGAGCTGCCGGACGGTCAACACCGAGACCGGGCAGGTCCGCACGACGCGTTCGGCGACCGAGCCGATGAGGAACCGGTTCTCGCCGTGTCGTCCGCGCGTGCCGGTCGCGACGAGGTCGGCGTCGACCTCCCGCGCGTACGTACAGATCTCCGCGGCCGGGCGACCCTCACGGACCGCGGTCCGAACGGGAACGCCCCGTCCGTCGGCCGTGTCGACGACGGTCGCCAGCGCCTCGTCCCCATATTCGTCGAGCGCGGCCCGGAGATCATCGCGTACCTCATCGGGCGAGGACTCGACCTCCCCGGCGTCGACGACGTACAGCGCGTGGACCTCGGCGTCGAACCGCGCCGCGATGTCGACCGCGACGTCGACGGCCCGGCGGACGCTCTCGGAGCCATCGGTCGCGACCACGATGCTGTCGAACATACCCGACGTTGGATCACCGGGGACTTAAAAACGGCCGATGATGGATCGCCTTCAGGCCAAAAAGACGTGTCGCGGCCGGTCCGCGAGCACCTCACGGCCCCAGCGGACGGTCTCGCTGAACGCGTCCGAGCGGAAGAACGCCATCGCGTCCTCCTTCGCCTCCCACTGGCTGGCGATGAACATGTCGTCGGCGTTCTCGACGTTCACCATGAGGTCGGTCTCGACGTGCCCGTCCATCTCCGCGAGCAGCTCGCCGACGTCGTCGAAGGTCCCGGTGAAGTCCTCGCGGTGTTCGGTCTTGACGGTGTAGAACATCCCCATCGTACCGAAGCCGGACTCCTCGCCCGCGCGGGCGACGATCCCGGGAAGCTCGGAGAGGAAGCCGGCGGCGGTCTCAGCCGCGCTTGCGGTCTCCCAGATGGAGACGACGGCCGCCCGGTCGGTCGCGCGACCCGCGTAGACGGCCGTCTTCACGTGTGACCCGTAATGTTCGAAGTTGCCTCGGAGCCCTTCGACCTCCTCGAAGAGGTCGTCGGCGTCGACCTCGCTGTAGAGGACCGTCGCGTAGACGTCCTCGCCGTGCGGCTTTCCGGCGTAGATGTCGAGGTCGGCGAGCTCGCCGCGGATGTCGTCGTCGCCGCCGTGTGCGTCGTCCGCGTCGTCGTCTCCATCGCCACCGTGGCCGTGGGCGTCCCCACGCTCCCCATGAGCGTGTGCGTCCCCGTGTTCCGAGTCGTGCCCGTGTTCCGAGTCGTGCCCGTCGTGTCCGGCAGGTTCCTCGTCGTGTGCGCTCGTGGGAACCTTCGCGCCGTTCAGGTAGGCCCCGAGGTCGCTCGCGGGGAACCGGCGGCCGACGTAGAACGTGCCGAACTCGCCGTATCGCGAGGAGACCTCATCGAAGCGCATCTCGTAGACGATGTCCTTGATATCCGTCGGATCGCTCCCGAAGAGCGTGACGCCCCACTCGTGGTCATCGAAGCCGACTGAGGAGGCGATCACCTGTGAGATCCGTCCGGCGAACTCCTTCCCGGTCTCGCCGTGTTCGGCCATCAGGTCGGCCCGCTCGTCGAACGGGAGGTCATACCAGTTGTCCGTCTCGCCGCGCCGCTTGCTCATCGGATAAAACGAGACGTACTCGTCGTCGGGGATCGACGGCTTCAGTTTCCCCTCGATGTAGTTTCGCAGCCCCGCGTCGACGTCCGCTTTGTCGCCCGTGAAGTACTCATCCGAGACGTAGCCCGAGACCTCGGTGACCGAGACGTACGATCGCTCGACGTCTGTGAACGCCGCGAGCGCCGTCTCCTCGAAGCGCCGCTCGATCGCCGAGAGGTCATCGAGGGTCGGTCGGAAGTGAACGCTGAGCAGATCCGCTTTGTGCCCGAGTACGGAGAAAACCGCGGAGTCGCCCTCCTCGGCGTCCGCGACGAGTTCGCGGTGTCGCAGGAACGACTCGCCCTCCTCTATCGCCCGCTCGCGCTCGCGTTCGGGTGCCTCGCGCCACGCGTCCCAGTCGATCGACCGAAACTCGTGTAACACGAACCATCCCTCGTCGGTTGCCGGTGGCTCGACCATACGCCCGCTTGGGCCCCCACGACTTAGACGTTCCCGACTTCGATCGGATGGAGGTCCTATCGGCGGCAGGTGGGTTCCCGGTGTGCTAACGGCCGCTACGCGCTACGACGCTGCGTCGCCCGATCGTAATAGGCCCGATAGAGCGGCCCGGCGAGGAGGATGACGGCCGCGGCGGCCATGGCGAGAAACAGCGTCGGATCGACCACGGAGAGGTCGCCGGCGACCAACCGATCCGTCGAAACGCCGATGGCGACCCCCGCGATCACCCACGGGAACTCCCCGATGGCGGTCCCGATCAGGAACGGCCGGAGCCGGACGTTTGCGGCCCCCGCGGCGATCGAGATCACGTCCGCGGGCAGCGGCAGAAATCGCGTCGCCGCGATCGTCCGGACGCCGCCGGCGACGTCGACGAACCGCTCGCCCGCCGTGAGCACCGACCTCCCCGGAAGGCCATCGTCGCTCGCGCCGTCGCTCCCGCGGTCGACGTCGTTTCCCCGGTCAACATCGCCTTCACGATCGATGTCCTTCCTCCGGTCGACGTCGTCCCCACGGCCGACGATCCCCGTTCTGCCGGCACGCGCGAGGGCATACGGCGGGAGCGCGGTCAGCGTCAATAACAGGGCGGCAAACGGGACGCCGATCCATCCGTAGCCGAACCCGACCGCGACGGCAAGCAGCGTCGTGGGCCACGCGAGGAACGGCCGGATCGCGGCGAGTGCGAACAGCGCCAGCGCGAATCGGACCGGCTCCGCCGAGAGCCACTCCAAGAGGCCGAGCGCCCGGTCCGGGGAGACGGCGGCCGCGAGGATCACCACCGCGGCGATGGCGGTCCCGATGACGACGTGCCGACGGTTCACGCACCAACTGCGGCGGCGACCGATAAACGCCTTGTGGGTCCCTCGCGATCGGCCCGTCCCGTCGATTTAAGTCGATTCGGCGGGTGGCACCGTACGTGACACGGGAGCGGAACGATGCCACTCGGAGACGATCCGCGGATCCGGATCGCAAACCGACGCGCGAGGAAACCGTCGAGCTCGGGGTCGAACTGTTGGCCCATCTCGAACACGAGACGCTCCCACTGCCGGAGGCGATCGACCGGATCGAGACGGTGACGACGAGCCCGTCTGTGACCCGCGAGATCCTCGACGCCGCGGAGAAACGGGGAGTGATCGACCGCGAGAACGTCCGCCTGCGGATCCGTCGCGGCGGCACGTACGTGAACTTCGACAGCCAAGTCATCGCCCGTGACGGTCACTTCGAGTGCCGCCGATGTGGGGCCGGGATAACCACCGGACACTTCGTGTGTTTCGAGGCCGGGGAGCTCGGGCCGTTCGGCTCCTCGTGCGTTCGGAAGGTGACCGGCCGGGAGTGAGTGCTGGCGTCGAGTCGACCGGGAGTGAGTGCTGGCGTCGAGTCGACCGGGAGTGAGTGCTGGCGTCGAGTCGACCGGGAGTGAGTGCTGGCGTCGAGTCGACCGGGAGTGAGTGCTGGCGTCGAGTCGACCGGGAGTGAGTGCTGGCGTCGAGTCGACCGGGAGTGAGTGCTGGCGTCGAGTCGACCGGGAGTGAGTGTCCCGACGACCGCTATCGGCCGCGTCGAAGCTCCTCGATGAGCGTCTCGATCAGTTCCGCCTGCCGATCCAACCGGTCAGACTGCGCCTCGACGGCCTCGCGCAGCGCGGCGACCTCCGTCTTCAGGGCGGACTCCTCACGGACCTCGGTGGGTTCAAACGGAGATCCCTCGAAGGCGTCGCCCTCGTCGTCGACGGCGGAGGGTTCCCCCGGCCCCGTTCCGGATTCGTGACCCCCGGCGGATCCGGCCTCGAAGGCGCCCTCGCCGCCCGTTCCCGCCGGTTCGTTCGGTGCGGATTCGAGTGCGTCAACCGCGAGCGGATCCGTCGACTCCGTCGATTCCGTCGATTCCGTCGTGGCGGCCTCGGCGACGGTCATCCCGTCCGTGGTCCCAGCGTCGTCCGCTCCACCCTCGCCGGGCGCTCCGATCCCCGCGAACGACCCGTCGGCGTCCTGGATCGTCGTGTCGCTGTCCGCCGAGGGACTCGCCGAGAGCGGGTCGGGACCGGCCCCGAAGTCGGTCGTCGGACCGTCGTTTTCGGACTCCTCCTCCGTCTCCGCGACGAGCTGGCGGAACGCCGCGAGGTCGCTGACCTCGTAGAACTCACAGACCGCGTCGGTGAGGGTCTCCCGGACGGCCCGCGCGGACTCGTTCGGCGCTTTGAACCGCTCCGAGCGGCCGCCGTGTGTCAACACGACGGAGGTGGCGACGGTCCCCTCCTCGAAATCGAGGCCGGTGAGTTCGTCGTAGGGGAACTCCTCGAACTCCTCGTCCCAGACCGCGGCGCCGACGTGTTTCACGACGCGGTGGCTCGTGATCACGAGGGTGAGCTCCGAGAATCGGAACGTCCGGATCACGGACTCGCCGGACTCCGTGACGCCGGTGCCCGAGAGGATCCCCGCGAGCACCGGGTGAAGGGCGTCCTCCAGTTTGGAGGCGGGCAGCGAGATCGTCTTCTCGCCGTCGAGGCCGTAACCGAGCGTGAGCTTCGCCTTCCGGCGACCTGTGGAAACGTTGACACGCTCGACGTCGTGGCCGTACGTCTCCACGGTCTCATCGGACAACAGCCCGTCGGCGCGATAGACGAGCGTTCGTGTCGGCGTGACGACGAGGCGGTCGTCACCGCCGAGCGGGACCTCGGCGACGACGCTCTCGTCGTCGACGGCCCCGGCGAGTCGGTCGGGCAGGGTCATACGGCGACGGTACGCCCGCCGCGGCTTAAATCCGCGGGGTCCGGCTGTATGGATTGATATTCGGCGTGGGTGCTCGATAAGCCGTTCCGTGGGTCCCTTCGGGACGGGACGAGACACGGACACGGCCCACGACTCGAAGCGGGTACGTTGCGGTATGTGACTCGATCCCACATTCGGCGCGGATGCGAAGGTTAAAGAGCGTTATCGCGGTACGGTACGGTGAGGCCGGGTGGCTTAGCTGGACATAGCGCCGCACTCATAGGGTTCAGAGATTCGGTGCGGTACGCTGCCTTGGAAGCGTCCGCGTCCTTCCCGTGGCTCCGCCGAGCCTCGGACCTGGGACATGCGGAGATCGTGGGTTCGGAGCCCACCCCGGCCATGCTTCAGGACCGTGTGAGCGCCCGCTCACGTCTGTATCAAGCTAGCTGACGAAACTCGCGTTAGCTGACGAAACTCGCGCTCCTTCAGCCTACACGTCCTCCGGATCCTCCCCGAGGATTCGCCCCGTAATGTCGTGACTGTCCGCGCCGAAGGCGCAGCCGACGATGAGGTGCCCGCCGAGCGTCGCCGGGGAGATGACCTGATCGGCGCCGGCCCGACGGAGCTTGTTGACGTTCTCGCGCTGCGTTGCGGCCGCGACGATCCGCACGTCGGGGTTGAGCTGTCTCGCCGTAAGGATCGCCAACGCGTCACGCGCGTCGTCGTTCGTGGCGACGACGACCGCCCGCGCGTCCGTGATGTGGGCGCGTTCGAGCGGTTCAACGTCGCTCGGGTCCGCGGTCAACACGGCGATCCCGCGCTCGCCGAGCGTCCTCGCGGCCGTCTCGTTCGTCGAGACGACCGCGTACTCCACGTTCCGTCCGTTGAGTTCTTCGAGTATCGGTTCGGTCAGTTCCCCGTAGCCTAACACGAGGATGTGGTCGTCGAGGAGGTCGAACTGTTTCTCTGTCATTTTTCCGAGCGCCTTGGAGAGCTGTGCCTCGATGGCGGGCGTGAGCAGGACACCGAGCGCGACCGCGAAGGCCGCGACGTTCATGATGAGCGAGGAGAGCACGAACAGCTGGGCGATATCGGAGGCCGCCCCCGTCTGTGGGGTGATGTCGCCGTATCCGACCGTCGAGGCGGTGACGACGGTGAAATAAAAGGCGTCGACGATGGTTTCGATCCCCTCGAACTCGTCGCGCAACGCGTACGACCCGACCGTTCCGTAGGCGATGGCAGTCACGAGCGCCGCCGCCGCCGCGAGCTGCGTCGGCGACGGGCTAAACGGCCGATCGAACCGGCCGCGGTTCACGATGAGCGCGAGCATCGAAAGGATCGAAAGGACCACCAGCGGATATGCGAACACCGACGCCTGCAACAGCCCCTGAAACGCCGTCAACGGGAGCAACAGCCCCGTGGTGTACCAGCCGATCCGATACCGCCTTTTTAACGCAAACCCGCTCCCGAACATCGCGAAGCCGGTGATCGTCCCGGTGAAGCCGACGGTTCGAAGGATCACGTCGGGAACGAACGGCGCGAGCGGTCCCTCGACGCCGAACCCGGCGATATGCAGGAGCCCGACGAGGATCGAAAGCAACGCGACCGCGAACGTCAACACCACCGACACCCGGACGGTCACCCACTCACGATTCCGCTCCATAGGGCTCCGGTGACCGAGGTGAGACTTAAATCTCGCGAGGGAAGCCCGTCGGCGAGGCACACATGTATGACGATTCATGTTGTTTCGCTAATATGAATCTGCGTGCGACAATGGTTTAACGTCCCCCGTTCTGCAGCGGATATGACGCTCCCTATCGAGATCCTCTTCGGTATCTATCTGGGGATCATCACCGGGATCATTCCCGCGCTCGTCGCCGGGGTCCTGGGGTTCGTATTTAAATATTTTACCGGCGTGACCATCCCCGGACTCGGGGTGGTCGTCCTCGCGCTGGCGATCGCGGGGATAAACGGCGGGTTGCTCGCGCTCAACGACGAGACGATCCGCTCCGCCGAGCGAGCACCCGCGATCCTCACCGCGATCATCATCGTCCTCATGCTCTCGCTGTATGCACACGCCCAGGGCGACAAGCTCGGCGCGAACGTCCCGAAGCGAATGTCGTTAAAAGGGCTCCGCGACCGCACGCTCTCGACGGACGTCGTCGAACTCGTCGGCGGCCGGGGACGCGTACGGGTGGCCGTCGTCGGTGAGGTCGGCGACATGGAGGGCTACCCGCCGCTGCCGGCAGAGACCCGTCAGGCGATCGCCGACGGCGAGTGGACCTTCCCGGCCGACGTCCCCCTGACGGAGTTGGAGAGCCGGTTCGCCGAGCGGCTCAAAACGGAGCTCGACGTCGCCGACGTCGTCGTTTCTATCGACGAGAAGGCGCGTGCGACGGTGTCCGCCGCGCCGCCATCGGCCGGGCTCTCGAAGCGCGTTCCGGCCGGCAAACGGGCCGTGTCGGTCCCCGCGCTCGTCCCGACGGGGCTCGCACGCGGCGATGTAGTCCGCGTGATCACACCCGAGGTGACCGTCGAGGGGACGCTGCTCGCGGCGAAGTCGGGCGGAAAAAAAGACGACAAAAAGGACGCGAAGTCGACCGAGTCGCTCGTGACGGACGGCGGAGAGAAGAAACCAACCTCGCCGTCGACGTCCGCAACCCCCGCAACGCCCGCGACGACCGGCGGGGAGGGACGGGTCACGGTGGCGGTCGACCGCTCGGAAGCCGTCCCGCTTTTGCGTGCCGAACGGGGTCGGGTGCTCGTCCTCTCCCGGGGAACCAGACGCGAGTACGAGCTCACGACGCTGCTTCGGCGGGCCGGCAAGCGGTTCCGGCGGGTGACGGTGGTTTCCGGCGGGGCGCTCGACGGGCACACGATCGGCGAGGTCGGCGTTCGCGAGGCCTACGAGGTCTCGATCCTCGCAGCGAGACACGAGTCGTGGACGATCGCCCCACGGGGCACTCAGCAGCTGTCCGCCGGCGACGAACTCTTCGTCGTCGGGACGCGTGAGGCGCTCGACCGGTTCACGGAGGTGGCGAAATGATCCCCCCGGTGCCGTCCACGGTGACGGGTGTCACGTTCGCGGATCCGTATGCGGCAGCGGTGACGCTCGTCACCTTCGGGGCCCTCTCGCTGCTCGTTTCGGGCGCCGGCGCGGTGACGTACCGCTGGTACTTCCGCGCGGAGATTCCGGAGGGGGTCGCGGGGTTGCTCGGGATCGCCATCGTCGCGCTCTATCTCAACACGGCCTCGCTCGGCGAGCTCGCGGGCGGTGCCGATGCCGCGCTGTTGACGCCCGAGGGGGTCTTTTTCAACGTCGTCGCGCTCGGGGTCGCGGCGGCGGTGACGCCGGTCGGGCGGTATGCGGGCGACCGCGTCGCCGTCGACGTCTTCGCGCTCACCGGGTTGAAGGACTTCGACGGCGAGTTGAGCCGGGTCGTTCGCACCGTCGGCCGGCACACGGCCGTGACGATCCCGTCGGCCGAGGAGATCGGCGACGTGGACACCTACGAGCCGGTTTCCTCGGAGAAAAAGGCCGAGCTGGCCGGCAAAACGTTGCTGTTTCCGCGACGGCTCACGGTCGAGGAGCTCCGTGCCCAGCTCGTCGATCGGATCAAGACCGACTACGGCGTGGGCTACGTCGACGTCGACCTCGCGGCGGACGGGACGCTCGAGTACTTCGCGGTCGGCTCCAGGGCGACGGGGATCGGTCCGACGCTGGCGCCCGGACGGGTCGCGGTCGCGCTCTCCGCGGACCCACCGAACAACGCGACGCCCGGCGACATGGTACAGGTGTGGCGCACCGATCCGGAACCGAAGCGGGTGGCCACCGGCGAGCTTCGTGGCGTGGCCGAGGACGTCGCCACGCTCGCCGTCGACGAGGCCGACGCCACGAAGTTCTCCGTGGAGGGTGGCTACCGGCTCGTGACGCTACCCGCCGAACCGCAGGCCGATCGGGAGTTCGCCTCGCTCCTTCGAAACGCCGACGAGACGCTGGCGACCGTCACCGTCCAGCCAGACAGCGTCCTGGTCGACACCGCCGTTGGCGACGTCACCGCGGTGGTCGCGGCGGTCAAATCGGCCGATGGGGAGGTCCAGCCGATCCCGCCGCGGGCGTACCGGTTCGCCCCGACCGACACGGCCTACTTGGTGGGCCGCCCCGACGCGATCCGGCGGTTCGAGGCCGACGCTGCGGCTGGAACCGCGCCCGACGCCGAGACGACGGACAGTGAGGAAGTCTCGGCCGCGGAGGCCGTCGATGGCGCGGACACGCCGACCGATGAGGGGGGTGACACCGACGGGATAGGTGACGACGAGGGGAGCAACACCGCCGAACCCGACGGGCGTGCGACGGACGGTGCTGCCGCGGCCGATCCCGGGCCGACCCGTGCTGGCGATGAGCCGTCCGATGGCGACCGCTCCGGGCCTGATTCCCGCTGATCTGCCGGTCGGCCGCCTTGGGTGGAAGTCCTGGGACTCCGAGGTCACGGTCTTTGAGGACGCAGGTCGCGGGCGCAACGCTCTTGGATGGGGACGACGGCGTTCACGTATGGAGTGGAAGCTGTTCGCCGACCTCGCTGAGATCGCCGGCGATCGAACCATCGCGGTCGACGTGGAGCCCGGTGACACCGTCGGTGACGCCTTCGAGGCGCTGCTTGCGTCACGCCCGGCGCTTCGCGAGCGCGTCCTCGATGGCGACGAGATCGCCGACCACATCAACCTCCTGCGGAACGGACAGAACGTTTACCACGAGGAGGGCATGGAGACGACGCTCGCGGCGGGCGACGAGCTGGCGCTTTTCCCACCGGTAAGCGGGGGATAAGCGGCGAGCGAGCGGAGCAGTCGGGAGACTCTTTAGCCATCGCCGTGGTGTGTTCGCCAATGCGAACGCTCGCGTTTGACGGCCGAACCGGCGCGGCCGGCGACATGATCTGTGCCGCGCTCATCGCCGCCGGCGCCGATCCGGCCGTCCTCGACCCCGTCGAGGATCGGCTTCCGATCCGATACGTCGTCGACGATACCCTGAAAAACGGCATAAGCGCGACGACCGTCGATGTCCTCCTCACGGACGGGGCGAGGGGTCACGATTCCGGGTCGCCCGGCGATCATGGTCGCGGTCACGACGACCACGACCAACCCAACCACCACGACGACCACGACCAACCCAACCACCACGACGACCACGCGGAACACGCGGGTACCCATCGCCACTACGAGGAGGTCGTCGCGATCGTCGAGTCGATGGATCTCGACCCTGAAACGTCGCGCGTCGTGTTCGACGCCTTCGAACTGCTCGGTCGCGCGGAGGCGGCGGTTCACGGCACGACCCTTGAGGGCGTCCACTTTCACGAGGTCGGCGCGGACGATGCGATCGCCGACGTCGTCGGCGCGGCACTGCTGCTCGCCGACCTCGACGTCGACCGCGTCGTGACGACCCCGATCGCGGTCGGTGGCGGCGAGGTCCGAATGAGCCACGGGACCTATCCGATCCCTGCACCGGCGGTCGTCGAGATCGCCGAACGGACCGCGCTCACCCTCGTCGGCGGACCCGTCGACCGCGAACTGTGTACCCCGACCGGCGCCGCGATCCTCGGCGCGATCGCCGAGTCCGTCGACGGGATTCCGGCCCTCGACGTGACTGGCTCGGGCTACGGCGCGGGACGGACGAACCTTCCGGACCGTCCGAACGTGCTTCGGTCGCTCGTCGGCGAGGTCGCCGCGGATCCAACGGCTGCGGGATCCACTGAAGGCGCTGGCGCGGACGAGACGGGGCTCGTCCACGACGACGTTGCGGTCCTCGAAACGACCCTCGATGACGCCACGCCGGAGGTGCTCGGCGGGTTACACGATCGGCTCGCATCGGCCGGCGCGCTCGACGTGACGGTTGTTCCCACGACGATGAAGAAGTCCCGTCCGGGCCACCACGTGACGGTGATCTGCAAGCCTGTAGCTGCGTCGCGGCTCGCCGAGCGCCTCGCGCGCGAGACGGGGACGCTCGGGATCCGGCGGTCGAATGCGACCACCCGCTGGGTCGCCGAGCGCACCTTCGAGACCGCGACGATATCGGTCGACGGCCGCGAGTACGACGTCACGGTGAAACTCGCGTCGACCGCCGACGGCGACGTCTACGACGTAAGCGCCGAGTACGATGACGCCGCGGCCGTCGCCGCCGAGACCGACCTGCCGATCCGTGAGGTGCTCCGCCGCGCGGAGGCGGCGATCGATCCGTGACCGATCGACCGACCGCGACGCCGTCCTCGAAACCACGGACCGACCGCGTGGGGATCGTCTTCGTGCTCGTCTCCGCCGTCGGATTCGGCACGCTCGGGATCTTCGGCATCTACGCCCAGCGCGTCGGGCTGTCGATCCCGACCGTGTTGACCTATCGGTTCCTCGTCGGCGCGGCGATCGTCTGGATCGTGCTCGCGGCGAGCGACAGGTTTCGACCGCTCCGTGGACGGACGCTCGGGGTCGCGTTCGCGCTCGGGGCGTTCGGCTATGCCACGATGAGCGGGCTCTACTTTCTGGGATTGGAGTTCATGACCGCCGGCATGGTGGCGATCGTGTTGTACACCTACCCCGCGTTCGTCGTCGTTCTCGCGGCCGTAGTGCTCGGTGAACGGCTCACCCGGCGGATCGTCGTCGCCCTCGCGCTTGCGATCGGGGGCATCGTGCTCGTCGTCGGAGCCGACCCGGCCGGCGCCTCGGTGACCGGGGTGCTCATCGTCCTCGGGGCGGCGAGCGCGTACGCCGCCTATATCATCACCTCGCGAACGGTGCTGCGGACGGTCGACCCCCTCGTGTTGACGGCGTACGTGTTGCCCGCCGGGGGACTGACGTTCGTCTTCATTTCGGTTTTGACCGGTGGTGTCGTCGTGCCGACCACGCTCGACGCGTGGGCCGTCCTGATCGGCGTTGCGACGGTCGCGACCGCCGTCCCCGTGTTGTTGTTCTTTGCGGGGATCGAGCGGATCGGCGCGAGCAGGGCGGGGATCGCGAGCACCATCGAACCGGTCGTGACGGTCGCGCTCGGCGCGATCCTCTTTGCGGAGCCGGTCACTGGCGTCACCGTCGCCGGCGGCGTCTGCATCCTGCTCGCGGTCGTGCTCCTCAACCGTCGATGAGCGTTCGGCGCGGACTCTCACCGATCGGACTCGCCGTCCCCACGCTTTACGGCGACCGCCTCCTCGACCGTCAGCTCGCCGGCGGCGACGCGCCGTGCGAGCGGCTCGCCGACGGTGAGTTCCCCGTTCGAGCGCCGCCGGGACTCGTCCTGTATCCGCCGGATCTCGCCCTCGGTGGGATCGATCTCCCGGCGCTCGACCCGCTCGCCCTCGATCCGGGCCACGTTGACGGCGGCGAGCAGGTCGCTCGCGCCCCGAGCACCCCTCCCGAGGTACGGCGTCGTGCCGGTCTCATCGACCAACTCGACGGTCAGGGCGCCGTCGCGTCCGCCCACGTCTTCGAGGTCGGCGATGATCCGCGTCCCCTTCAGTCGATCGCCGTCGCCGACGCGAACGAGCGGGTCAGCGGCGTCCGCGACCTCCTCGGCGACGACCGCCGAAACCTCGGGTAAGGGCACCTGAAACGCGGCGATCACGACGTCGTCGACGAGGACCGCGATCCCCGGCTGCGGTCCGGGGTCGATCTCGACGACCGTCCGTCCCTCGTCGCCGCGGAGGGTCGCGAGCGCCTCGTCGATCGCCGCACGGGGGTCCGACGGATCCGCGGCGACGAAGCTGACCTCTCCCCGAGCGCCGAGGTCGACCCGATCGTCGGCGGTCGCGATCACGACCGTCGTCTCGGCCGGGAGCCCCCCGCCGTTCGGGCCGATCTCTGCCGGTTCCATCGTCGTGATCCGCAGGCCCCGCTCGCGAAGCTCCCGGACGGCCTCGTGATAGAGCTCGAAGTCCGCGGTCGCGACGACGATCACGTCCGTGAGTCGGTCCCCGTTCCGCATACGTTCGTCGGTCGATCCCCTGCTATTCGATCATCCGCCGCGATCATCGTTCGGATCCCCGTCCTCGTTCCCATTGTCACCTTCTTTCTCGACGAAGGCCGCCCGAAACGCCGGCGTGAGGTGCCGTCGTTGCCACGCCGCTATCCGCTCCTCACCGAGCATTGATGCCCAGAGAGCCAACAGGAGTCCAGAAAAGAGCACGCCGGGCAGGACGTGAATCACGATATCGAGGATGAATCCCGGGCGGAAGATAACGAAGGCGAACCGCTCGCGGAGCCCCACCCAATCGGGGCCGAAGACGAGCCACCGAAACGCGACGGGAACGAGCGCGATCGTCACGGTCGGATAGATGAGCACGTCCGTCAGGGGACCACCCTTCCCACGGATGAACGCGCCGGTGTAGTACCCCCACACGGCGAGCGAGGCGATCGCGGTGACGGCACCGCGTGGGCCGAACGGCGCGCCGTGATCGAGGACAGAGAGCCCGAACAGGAGCGATGCGGTCCCGACGTAGGCGACGAGACACACGACGACCCCACCGAGAACCGTGAGCACGTGTTCGCCGCGCGACTGGTCGGCGAACGGTTCGAGACCGTTCGCCTCCGTCACGGGTCGATCACCTCGAAGGCGACCACGAACCCGGATGGCGTTCGGATCACGAGAGCTTGCCGAGCGCCTCGAAGAAGTCGGCTGCGGGTCCGGCGATCCGCATCGGCGGTTCCGTCCGGCGTATCTCCACCGTCACCGGTCCGTCGACCTCGTGGGGGTTTCGGCCGTCGCTCACGACGACCGCGCCGGCCGGATCCGGAACGGTCACCGTCACCGTCGCGTCGAGTCCGACGGCGAGCGGGGGCATCCCGCCCGATGCGCACATCTCGTTCACGATGAGGCCGTCGACGGCGGGATGGACGAGCGGGCCGCGCTCGGCGAGGTTGTATGCCGTCGATCCGCCCGGCGTCGCGACCAGCACGCCGTCGGCGTGTCCACCGGAGTAAAGCGACCCGTCGACGCGCAACTCGTAGTCGATCCCGCCGCCGGGACCGCGACGATGTCCCGTGACGACGACCTCGTTGGCGGCCGGAACCGACCGCCAGTCGCCGACGCTCGCGGCGAGCCGGGGGGTCTCGCGGACGTTCATCCCGCCGTCGCGGAAGCGTTCGACCTCCGTCAGCACCGCCGCTTTTCCCTCCTCGGGCGGCACCGCGTTTAAAAACCCGACCTCGCCGAGGTTGATCCCGAGGACGGGCGTGCCGTCCGCGTTGCGCGCGGCGAACAGGAACGTCCCGTCGCCGCCGACCGCCACGGCGAGATCACACCCGGAGAGCGCCGAGACCGGTCGACCGGGCTCGATCCCGAGCGACTCGGCGGTCACCTCGTCGATCCAGGCCGTGGCGCCGCGCTCAGTGACCGCGTCGTGGACGTCGTTCGCGAGCGACGCGGCACGCGGATTTCCCTTTCGAGCGACGATGCCGACCTCCATGGTGGAACGGTTCTCCGCCGGTGAATAAAAGGGTGCGATCGTCGTCGACGGACGCGCCCGGTCACCGCCGACCGCGTCGCCGTCGCTTTTCATGTATCTGAGTTATATACGGACGACCGCGTCGCCGTCGCTTTTTATATGCTAGCCGGTCGCGTCGCCGTCATTATATAACTGAGGAGTTCGTCCTCAGGCGATATTTGACCCGACAGCGATGTGGCTGGCGATCATGTATCTCCCACGAGATCGGTCGATCCGTCGGCCTCGACGACGATCACGGGGGCGGCGGCATTATCGACGACGACGTCGGTCGTGCAGCTGAACACGAACCGGCCCACCGCCCCGGTCGTCGACGCGCCGACGACGACCGCATCGTAGTACGCCGACTGTTCGACGATGGCGTCCGCGGGCGACTCGCCCTCGACCATCCATCGGTCGACGCAGTCGAACTCGTCGAGCCGATCTCCCGCGGCCGAGAGCAGACGTTCGCCCCGTTCGTCTATCGGTCGGCGAGCGTCGCCGTCGGTCGCTTCACGCCCCTCGTCGGCATCGGCGGTCGACGTCTCGGCGTTCCCTTCGCTCGCCGGGACGACGTGAAACAGCTCGAGCCACGCGTCCGCCTCCGCCGCGAGTCCCCTCGCGAAGTCGACGGTCGCCCCCGAGTGGGGACCGCCGCCGACGCCGACGAGGATCGACGAGAGCGTCTCGGACGCCTCCCTGCCCGCTCGGTGTTTAAGGGTCGCCTCCGAGACGGTCGGCACCGACGAGGCGACCTCCGTGACGGCCACATCCGACAGCTCGAACGTCCGGACCGCCGCTGCCCCGGCACGTTCCTGATTGCCTGCGCCGTCTTCCGCCTCGGCGGCATCGACGTCGCTCGTGTCCATGTAGATGCACTCGGTCCGGACGCCGTATATAGTGATCGATCCAACGAAATCCTCGCCGGGTTTCTCCGCGAGGTTCCTGCCCGGCGCGGGACGTACTGGTTCCGGATATCGCTCTCACACCCGATCGAGTTTATCGGATGAGCAGGCGCAAAACCTCGCCGTTTACGGCGGGGATACGCGCCGTCACTAGATGACGCAAACCACCGATGACTGCACGGCGGGA
>NZ_FZNQ01000057.1 GCF_900188065.1 Halorubrum vacuolatum | reverse complement strand
ATTGGCAATTCACCACTGATGAGGCTCGTATCAAATTACGCCAGCTCTATCCAGTTGAGACGAAAAACTAGTCAGACTACGTTTGAACCACCACTGAGTGCCGTCCTCGGGGCCCAGCTGATCGGCTCATCACCGCTGATTGCTGTTGATGTAGATTCGAGAGCACTCGATCGGGCAACGGACCTCGGAGCAACACATACGATCAATACGGGGTCCACAGATCCGGTCGATAGACTGCGAGAACTCACGGACGGCGGTCCGGACTATGCTCTGGCCTGTACCGGCGCTGATACAGCTCACCAGCAAGCTCTTGCAGCCACCAGGAAGGGGGGAACTGTGGTGATCGTCGGTGGCGCCGACGAGACACTCGGTCTAGATCCACGGCGGGACCTGGTGCCAGGCGGCAAAACTATCGTCGATTCCATAGTAGGATCACTCCGACCACATACAGACATCCCGAGATACGCCATGCTGTGTGCGGACGGGAAACTCGAACTTGATGAGTTGATAACACACCAATGTGGATTATCTGGGATCCAGGCTGCTTTCGACCGAATGGCCAGAGGAGAGGGCATCCGAACTGTGGTCAAGCCCGGACTTTAGCCGTCTTAGTAATCGTGAATCGGGTCGTCGTCGTCCGTCACTGACTTGATATAACCGAGTTTGTCGTACACGATCCACTCTTCAACATACTTCCATTCGCCGTCGACCTTTTGGATGAGGCAGTTGGCAATGCCGAGGTTCTCCTCCATGGTTTTCCCGGTCGGCGGTCCGTAATCGGTCGGGCCCGTGTTTTCGGCGGTGATCGTTCGAACCATTGACGTGTAATATCCGTCCTCTGGATTACCATCCCAGATGATATTCACGATGTTCATCTCCGTTTTGGGAAAGGCGTTCAGACGGGCTAGGGTATCTTCTACCAGTTGTTCTGACCCTTCGATGTCGCCTCCTGCAGCGTGGACGACGACGTCGTCGGCGTAGTAGTCGTAGATCTTTCCGACTAACTTTTCGTCCCAGATTTCCCGGGTACTCTGTCGAATCATACGCTCGACATCTAGTTCGTCAGCAGTGCGCCAGTCCTCGGTCATGCTGTTTCCTCCGCCGATCGCTCTGTTTGTAATAACGTGCCAGTCGTAACTGCTTGTGATGTGTTACTATGCCGGACTAATATATACGACGCCATTAAATCTCTATTTTGCCCCTCAACGCATAAAGATATCGACGTAAACAACATTGTGTGCAAAAATTCGATTCAGTTATCGGATTACGGTCGATCCCTTAGTCCGTTTTGTGGTTCCAATTGAGTTACTTCTCGATTGAAAAGGGAACTGCGACTTTCGAACTCTTGGGAATGAACAGTACACTTAATCCAAGAGTGTGTGAATTCCGTCCTATCTCAATGCTTGTGCTGAAGAATCTAGCCGATTTCAACAGAGACCAATATAGTACTATAATAGCAGTTCTCCTTGCAGGCGGGACAGCTATACTTTCCCCACTTCCAAGCGAACAAACTTGGATTTTGTGCTCTATTGAAAATGGAAGACAGCAACGCGATCACGCCGTAATGAGTTTAGGAAAACGAGGTCGAGAAGACGGTAATGGGAGTCGCCTTGCTCG
>NZ_FZNQ01000028.1 GCF_900188065.1 Halorubrum vacuolatum | reverse complement strand
CGCAGTCAAGGAGATCATGACAACCGACATTCAGGCGCTCTCGACCGATACACCAGTGACTGATGCGGCGGACATCGTCTCCGAACGGGGGTTCCCCGCGCTGCCGGTCGTCGAGGACTCGACGCTCGTCGGTGTCGTCAGGACCAACCGACTGATCACCGCAGTCGCGGACAAGGAGACGCGCAGAATGTTCAAAAAAGCCGGTTTCTGGGTGTAACACCCGCAACCCGGCCTCTCCGGAGGCAGCTGCCATCCACCCAGTGGTCGCATCGACGGTCGAAGATCGTCGGACCAACGGGATCACACTCCCGGATGCTCACGCCATTGATGAAGATCCACGAGACAGGATTATGGCACGAAAGAACTATCAAAAGGAACTCAACTCGCTCCGTGAAGGGGTCATCGAGATGGGAGAACTCGTACACACACAGTTCGAACGCTCGATACAGGCCCTCTCGGACCGTGATAAGGAAGCGGCCCGGGAAGTGATCACGACCGAGGACGCGATCAACGAGCACTATCTCGAACTCGATCGCAAGTGCATCCGCTTGCTGAACCTGCAGCAGCCGGTTGCCGGCGATCTTCGATTCATCGTTTCGTCGTTCAAGATCAACACCGAACTCGAACGGATCGGCGATATAGCCGTCAACGTTGCCAAGCGAACGGAAGGCGGTCTTCCCGACACGCAGACCACCGCCGATGTCCTTTCGATGGCGAAAGAAGGCAGCACCATGGTTGCCGACGTGATGGACGCATACGGCGCCGTCGATGTCGGTACCTGCCGTGAGATCATCGCCCGTGACGATCAAATAGACCAGTTGGCGATCCATGCAAGCCGACAGCTGATCCGTGGAGCAACGTATATCGATACCGACGCCACCGACTTGGACCCGTATCGTGAGGACGCGGTCCGGTTGCTCCTCACCATCGACGACCTCGAACAGGTCGCCGATCACGCGACGAATATCGCCGCGCGAACGGTGTATATGGCGACTGGAGATGACAGCCTACTTGAATGATCGGCATCGAGCCGAGCGTTCCTGTTGATATCATCTCTACAGATAAGCAAGGCGAGTGCCTCGAGGCTTGACCCCGAGGCAGTTCACGCTGCAGGTTGAGGTTTTCCAAGCGTTGAGATATAGGTATGAGTCGACTCTCGTCTCGCTCAACTAGTGTTTCGGCTAGTGCTGCTTCAAGCCTGATCAGCTCCAATCAACTAAGAGACTCTGTAGCCCATGAACCTAGCGATTCACAGTTGAAGCGGCACTAGTACGAGCACCCACGTTAGTGATCATGGTCATGGTCATCGTCGTGACTGTGGTCGTGGTCATGGTCATCGTCGTGACCGTGGTCGTGGTCTCCACCTTCTCCGACTTCGACAACCATCGCGTCCGCTTCGGTCGTGAGCGCAATCTCTCCGTGGTGAGAGAATTCGAAGATTACCTCGGTCAGTCCCTCAGTTTCACCTTCAATATGTACGTGGTCACCATGGCTATGAATTGAAATCACGTCCTCAGGGGCACCGTCCGCAAGCCGAGCGTCAAACTCCCAGTGTTCACCATCGATGTCGATGATCTCACCGTCGGCTTCGACAGCTTCAGCATATAGTGACCGTGAGGCACTCTCGTCCACTGTGACCGCGGTGTGCCAGTGATCACGCACCCAGGTGTCGATCGTTTCTCCATTGCCATCTACGAGGTCAAACGATTCCGGAGCATCAGCATCACCATGGTGCCCGTGGTCATCGTCATCTCCGTCGAAGAAGTTTGCCCGATAGTGCATCGCGAGGTCACGGTCGAAATCATCGAACCTAATGACATCCTCAGCAGCGTCGTACGCCCCGTCGTACTCATCGTTCAGCCTGTCGATAAGTGACTCTGCGGCCTCCCGACTCTCGAAAGGTGTCGGGTTCATCCCCATAATGTCATCGATGTGCCCTGATTCTTTGACTCGCACATAGTACGCCTGCATCCCGTCGATGAGCTCGCCGGTATCGTAATCGGTTACCCACACACCCTCGACTACTTCATCTTCCCCGCCAAAGTGTTCTGGGTCTGTAATGTACGCGAGCATACATCCTGAAGAACAGAAATACACCCTTGTTTCGTCCGTTTTGACCAGTTGGGCGTTCCACTCCGGATACTCTTCTGTGATCATGTTACAGACTGCACATGCCTCGCCCTCAGGGAAGTCCGTTGGTTCGCTGAGTGCCGTCTGTTCGCCTGTGGAGTCATCGCCAGCCTCTTCGGGATCGCCTCCATCTTCATCGCTTCCAAGACAGCCAGCGAGCGCAAAGACCATGCCTGTGCCTACAGCTCCAATGACGTTGCGCCGATTAACAGATCGCTGAGTTCGTTTCATGTATCATGTCTATGTGCTACATTTGAATGGTGATTCTGGTGCGTTCAGCGAATATACCTAGATATTTTCAGATGCAAGCGAGCTGTCATCGACCTACGACTGAAGTTGTGGGCTTCCTCCTTGCACCTATGTGAACCGCTTCGGTGCTTAATTCCGATGTTAATCGATGACGCAAGCACGGTGACAGCGGTGAGAACGGTCGGGTTGCGAGTGTGTTCGATGAACCCACCAGATGGATTAACAACGATAATCCCTGAATTAGTATAATGACTCGAATCGCCGATCGACGACGCTTTCTCTATGGGTCCGGCGTGGTGCTTACCGCCGGGCTTGCTGGGTGTTTAACTGACGAGGGTAGCGATGAGCAAGACCACGACGATGGGATATCCGACGATACTGAGGACGGACCCGAGGCAGTCGGGAGCGATGGACTCGTCTACGCGTTCGCTCCGGATCGGATCTGCATCCTTGACCCTGCAGATGGTGAACTTGTAGATGAAATCACCGATGAATTCGATGATGAATCGTGGGCAGACCCACAGATTACCTCTGACTTCGAACGGATATTCATCGTCGAAGAGTCGCTCGATCAGGTTCACGTGATCAACACCGAAACGCGTACGCACGAAACAGCGATCGACGTCGGACCGGGAGTCAATCATATTTACCATCCGGTCGACGATGAGATCTGGGTCCACGCGGACACAGAAGGAGCGTTCTACGTCATCGATATCGACGCGCTTGAGGTGAGCGAGATCGTCGAATCTGGTCTCGAAGAGGAAGGCCATGGGAAACTCCTGTATCACGAGGAGATGGGCGACATTGGCTATGCGACAAATGTTAATGACCCCGGAATACCGGTCATCGACCTCGGGGCGTACGAGCGGACGGAATTCATCGAGTTCGGCGAGGTCGGTGGAACCCATTACAAGGCATACAGCCCCGAAAATGGGTTGGCGTACGTCGAGTATATCAGCGAGACAGTCGTTGTCGACCCCACGACCGAAGACATCGTCGACGAATTTGACTTTACTGGCGGGATGTTTCTCTCTCCAGAGGGTGACCGACTCGCCATCGTCGACGGGGAAGTCTATCTCGTCGATGTGAGCGATCAAGAAAGTGACGTACTTGGCAGCCTCGCAATCGACGGTAGCCCCTCGACTGTCCGCTTCGGCCCCACAGGGGAAACCGCGTTCGTCGCGAACGCTGACTCCGATGAGATCGCGATCATCGACGTAGAAGAACTCGAGGAAATCGGCCGGCTTGACGCAGGGGAGATCACCGGACGAAATCGGATGGCCGTCTCTGGTGGCGACTACTTCATTACGCCAGCGGACGCCGACGACTCGGTCGCTATCGTGGACATGACAACCCAAACTGTGGACCTCGTCGATGTAGGTACATCAGTTGAGGCCATTCAGTACGTCGGCGACTCCGGGGTCGGCTACTCCGGCAAACTCCGGTGAGTAATGCAATCGAACCGATCACCGGCAAACCGTCCTTCGCCCACTCGCCAGTCGGCGCTCATCTCTTTGCTCCTCGTCTTCCTTGTGACCACGCTCGCCATTGGATTCGTGGCAACGCCGGTCGCAGCACACGCATATCTGAGCGACACGGATCCGGTAAACGGTGAACAGGTGGACACGCTCCCGGAAGAAGTCACGCTGTATTTCTCCGGTGATGGCGTCGTAACTGCTGACATCTCGATCGAGGATCCGGACGGTGAAGTCATCTCGGAGGAGCCGGAGATCGATCCTGTTGACAGCCAGGTCGTCCGCGTCCCGATTGGGGATGCTGAGGACCAAGACGGGATGTATACTGTCAGTTGGGAGGTTCTCGCCGAGGACGGGCATACAACCGCTGGCTCGTTCTTTTTCGCCGTCGGCGACGAACCGCTTGACCGCGACACCGTGCGAGAGGCATACGACTCCGATGACGAGGACGAGTCGATACCGCCGTTCGAGGCCGGATCGAAGGCGCTGCTGATCATCGGCGTTGTCGGGCTGATCGGCATCCCATCGACGGCGGCGTTCGCGGCCGGTCCGGTCTTCTCGCGCATGGACGGCCCATCTCGGGAGACGATCGATCAACGGGCCCTCCGACTGCTGACCGGAGTCGCAATGCTCACAGTTGTGAGTGCGGTTGTACTCGGGCTCACGCGGAGCACCGCACTCGGTTCACTTGGCGTAGGGACCGTATCTGCGTTCGTGGAGACACCACTCGGTGCGGTCTGGCTCGCGCAGGTCGCACTCAGTGTGCTGCTCGTAGCGTCTGTCGCATCAGTGAAACTGGGGCTCATTGGTCGCCTTGCCGGCTATGTTGGGGCACTCCTCGGAGGGCTCGGTATGGCTGGCACGATCGCATGGACCAGCCACTCGGCGACGGCGATCGATCGGTTGAGCGGGACGGTCATCGATTTTGTCCACATCGTTGGTGCCGGACTCTGGATCGGCGGGCTAGCCGTGTTAGCGTTCGCTGTAGTGCCGGTAGTCAAGACGGCTCGGCGATCGGATCGACATCTGCTTGCGGGCGTAATTCGGCGTTTTTCGATCCTTGCGCTCATCGGGGTCACCCTTGTCGTCTCGAGCGGCTTCACGCTCGCGTCCTGGCATGCGCCAACCGGTGATGGCCTGTTCGGCACCGTCTATGGGTTCACGCTCGTCACGAAACTCGTTCTCGTAGCCGGTGCCCTCATGCTCGGCGGGGTGACCCGATTCGTCTTACTCAAACGGCTCATACCGGAGCAGTCTATTGGACTCACTGAGCGTCTCCACGCAGCGAGCACCGACGGGGGTCTCGACCGACTCCCGGGTGACGGGCCACGAATCGTGTCATGGATCTCCCACTCGATGCGACTTGAGGTCGGCCTCTTAGTTGCCGTCCTGCTCCTCTCGGGGGTACTCACCTCAGCTCCGACGGCTGCCGTTGTCACGGCTGCTGAAGGGCCGAGCGAGGCGATCATCGAGTACGAGCACGATCCAGTGACCATGGAGATTGTCGCGTTCCCCGCGGTTGAGCGCGAATCCGGGGATGATAGGTTTGTTCTCAACGTTGACGAGCCGGTCGTGTTCGAGGTGACCTTCTTGAAAGACGGGAGTCCTGTCGAGTCCGATAGAACGGTCCGACTGTTAGCACACGCTGCAGAGGGGACACAGTTCGAGGTCGAACTCGAAGCGACCGACGACGGCTCCTATGCGACGGTCCAACCGCTCGCCGTCGCGGGTGAATGGGAACTCCGAGTAACCGGCGAACCGGGCGGATCATACGTGAGCCAGTGGGTCGACGTTACCACCATCGATTCCGGTGGTGTGGGTGATGAGGAAGCACAGGATCAACGAGAGGGTGACGACGAGCAGGACGAAATAGAAGGACATGATCACG
Organism: Halorubrum vacuolatum; assembly: GCF_900188065.1. Classification (GTDB taxonomy): domain Archaea; phylum Halobacteriota; class Halobacteria; order Halobacteriales; family Haloferacaceae; genus Halorubrum; species Halorubrum vacuolatum. The sequence continues at coordinate 22,321 of NZ_FZNQ01000028.1, read as the reverse complement.
CGGGTCACCACCATGGACACGGCGATGTACCGGCCTCGCCGCTCCAAGCGCTTTTTCAGTTCGGTGCCATCGCGACACTAGTCCTCGGCGTCCTTGCGGTCACAATCGAGTTCTTCGAACTTCTTGAGCGGGACTCGTCATAGCCCGACAAGTGTATCGACGGCTCGGAGAGCACAATACGGAGAACCGAGGAGAAAGCCATGTGCTTTAGGGCGGGAGGATGTCAGTTGCAGACCTGTTCCTCAACTCTTCGAAACCCAGCGGAGACTACTTCCCCGTCTCTATCGGCGCACCAATGAGATTGCCCCACTCGGTCCACGAGCCGTCGTAGTTCTTGACATCGTCGTAGCCCAGCAGCTCGTGAAGGAGGAACCACTCGATCGACGAGCGCTCACCGACACGGCAGTAGGTTATGACCGACCCATCACCATCAGCTCCAGCCTCGTTGTATAGCTCGCGGAGCTCGTCTGTACTCTTAAACGTCCCATCCTCGTTCAGGGTGGTCGCGATCGGAACGTTACTCGCACCCGGAATGTGTCCACCGCGCTGGGCAGTCTCGTTGAGGCCCTCGGGTGCGATGACCTCGCCGGAGAACTCCTCGGGTGAGCGAACGTCAATCATCGGAATTTCCTCCTCGATGGCGGTCTCAATGTCGTCTTTGTACGCGCGGATACGTTCGAACGGTCCGCTCGGCTCATACTCGCGGGGGGTGAAGTCGGGCGCTTCGGTTGAGAGCGGATAGTCGTTCTCAACCCAGTATCCCTTTCCGCCGTCGAGTACCCGGATGTCGTCGTGGCCATAGTACTTGTAGATCCAGTAGCCGAACAACGCGAACCAGTTTGGAACACGCCCACCGCCGTACACTACGATCGTTGTGTCGGCGTCGATCCCGGCCTCACCGTTTCGCGCCGCGAAATCCTCTTTTGAAACGATATCGCGCTGCGTCTCATCAGTGAACACCGCATCCCACTCGAAATTCAGCGCACCTGGTATGTGACCCTCCCCGTAGGGAGTATATTCCGACTCGTCGGTGACGGTCGGGTTGTTGATCTCAACGAGTCGGTAATTGGAGTCGTCGTCCTGAAACGCGTCAAGATTCGATTCGATCCAGTCAGCCGTGACAAGTACATTCTCGGACATCACTCTAAAGAACGTTCTTGACGGGATTTGAACCCACGCTACTGTTGATCATTGCCGGTATCTCTGACGCGATTGTAGCCCGATCGACAGGTGTCCAGATATCCCTCACAGAGGCTTATCATCCCGATCTGCTCCTGAGATCGGTTCCGAATAGTGACCTTGTTGACATTCCCCCACCTGACAGGGCGTCAATAGAAAGCAAGGCGTTCTGGTTGCCTGCCAGACGAAGTCTGGCGACGAGGATTCCACGAAGTGGATAATTCAGGTTGCGCGTTTCCTCGGGTTCAAGTACGCTTTCGCGTGACCCGTTGACGGTTGCCACCGAATTGTGACCAACGGTGTGCGTTACAGCGCGTGTAGAGCCCTGTCAATGGGGCCTTCCTCCCCGCAACCTGCAAGCGACCTCAGAATCAGAGATTCTGATGGGTTGCACAAAATCGAACGTCTTGTGAACGTCAAAAACGACTGACTATCCAACCAGCGAGGGTGTACGGTTCGCGTCACCTCTTGTGTTAGGCTGGGGAGGCTCTGTTGAAATCCTCTAGCAGTGATAGATCTCAAGCGTCGTGCGAGATATAGTGGTTGTATGGAGCACCGAGTAATGAGAGACTTCGGGCGCAAATCGATCATCGTTTGTCTCACTCGGAGTAACCATCCAAGTCCGAACGGGATTTGATGAGGAGCACCTTTACTCGCCCAACAGCATCAAAATCTCGAAGTCGGTAAACGAGTTGTCGAACGCGAGCGGCCTCCCCACGACAGAATACCGTTTCGAGACACCAGCTCCCTTCGTGCATATGGCTCGTTGTTGTGATAATATCCTGAAAATCGTGTTGGACATTGTGCAGTTCGCGAATTACTTTCTCATGTTCGTAATCGAATGCGAGAGTGGTTGCCACCTCACCGGATACCTCTTCAAGTTGGATGTGCGTCTCGATATACTCGTACATCGCTTCTCGCACTGCCCGTGACCGGGAGTCAAGCCCTTCTTTGTTCCACGTTTCGTCGAATTCTGTAAGGAGCGCCTCCGGGATATTGAAGCTCGTACGCATCTCTTAAGTCTGAATACAGGTTCTGGTTGCCAGCGCAAGGGTGTTGTGGTCAACATTACACGGCTTCCAGTCAGAACAATGGACAGATCGGCCGCAACACCGGCTAGTGCTCACGTGGAATGGTTGTGTCCTCTTTCGAACGTGTCTGTTCATACGCACGGTGTTATTAATTCTGAGACAGAATTATTCAGAATTGCCAAGGAATAGCGTTTGTTACATAATTCCCAGATCCGTGCTAACAGCGCTTTTGAGCCCTCTCACACAAGAGCAGAGTGCAATGTGCCACTGCTTCCAGGACCTCGAAAACATGACCGATGAAGAGCGTGCGGAAGTGCTCGACGAACACTCAGCGGAGGAGCTTCGCTCTGAATACTCCAGTGACGAACTCGAACAGCTCGGTATTGCTGCGTAGGCGGAAGTAACCTATTTGGGCGAGACGTTGGACAGGACGCAAGGCGTGAGCCAACGGACGTTACTCAAAGAGGGATGCCGGTCCCTCGATCGCCTCGGGTTTTTCAGCATAGGCGATCGTATAGTAGTCTCGCTCAGTCAGTTCGTCTGCGTCGTCGGTGATTGTTGATTCATACTCTTTCATAAAGAGTCGTCGCCCGTAGGTCACCGCATACCCCGCCTCCTGGAGCTTCTCATCCGTTGCAGGCACGTCTGTCACCTTGAACAACACAAGACGATTGGGACCAACCGGTGCCTCCCCATCGGGTGCTTCTCGTAGCGTCAGCTCCGCTCCAGCCGGGATTTCGACATCGAGGGCAGTAGCGAAGGCCGTCACTGCCGACACACCCGGAATAATTTCCAGTTCCACATCAGGATGGAACCGATCAAGGGTTCTGCGCAGGTGACCGAAGGTCGAGTACACGTTTGGATCGCCCAGAGTGACGAAAGCAGCTGTCCCATTGCGGGCCGCCGGTGCAACCTCGGAAGCAGCCTGCTTCCATGCGCGGCGGAGCTGTTCTTCGTCGCGCGTCATCGGAAATTCGAGGTCGTCCAACTGCTCGCCATCAACGTATTCGGCGGCAACGCCTCGCGATAGCCGACCCGGCGTGTACACCACGTTCGCCGATTCCAGTATTTTGCGGGCACGCACGGTCACAAGGCCAGCATCTCCCGGTCCGAGACCGACACCGTAGAGGGTCACGGCTCCTCCACGGTGTGTCTCGTCGCCAACCCTGCGAGATGCGGTGCCTCCGGCAGTATGAGTTCCGTCATTCCGGTCCGAACAGCCGCACGACTCCCCGGAAGACAAAAGATCGGTGTTCCAGCAACAATGCCAGCGATAGCTCTCGAAGCCATCGCTCGGTGGCCGATCTCGTCGTAGGAGACGTTCCTGAACAACTCGCCGAAGCCCGGTATCTCCCGTTCAAAGAGCCCTTCACAGGCAACCGGTGTCACATCATCCATTGTCATCCCGGTGCCGCCCGTCGTCACGATACAGTCGACATCTCTGCGGTTCGCGAGCCGATCAACGGTTCCGCGAATCGTAGCAAAGTCGTCGCTGACGAGCGTTCGTGCCGTCACACGACCACCTGAATCAGCGACGAGTTCGGCAGCGGTATCGCCGCCTGGATCGCTGCTCGGGTCACGCGATGACGAGACGGTGACGATCGCGACATATAATGGATCGATAACATCATGTCCATCTTCGTCAGTACCACGACGGCCCTCCGTTGAGACCAAGTCGTCCGTCATAGTCGGAGTTCTTCTCCCTCACGCGTCGGAAACGGGTTCTCGATCGTATTCTCCGTCATGTCCGTGGCTTCAAGCATACACTCATCAAGTGCGTTGATGATACTCTGTGCATCCATTTTTTCTCCGATCAGAACGATTTCGGTTTTTCGATCACCGTATTCGTGGTTCCAATCAGGTGATCGGGATTGTCGATAGTACTCCTGCTGATCCTCGGATAATGAGGCGATCCATCGGCCTGCAACCGTAATGTGAGTCTCTTGACCGGCACGCGAGAGTGTCAACGCTTGGTCTGGACGCCCGGCCACATGCAGATAGCCCTTGGCTCGAACGACGCTCTCGGGCATTGTGTCTAAGACAGCGACCAGTCGTTCAGGATGCATCGGACGCCGCTGTCGATACATGAACGACTCGATTCCGTACTCCTCGGGTGGATGCACGTGATCGTCAGATCCGTGATCATGAGTGTGATTAGTGTCACTCTCGTGGTCGCCATCTCCATCAGTCGCGTGTGCTCTGTGGTGTTCGAGTGCCCGTTTCCAGCTCGGTGACCCGGAGACGGCTTCGAAATCGAAACGATCCGTATCGAGCACGTCTTGGGGCTTGACCTGGCCGAACGAACTCGTGAGCACCGTGGACTCGGGCTGTAACGTTTTGAGCGTCTTGACCACGTAGTCCAGTTCCGTGTCAGTGACGAGATCCGTCTTGTTGATTACGAGCGTGTCACAGAATTCGACGCCTTCGACGATGAGATCCGAGAGCGGTCGTGTACCGTTCTCAGTTTCAGTACGTCGGGACACATCTCCCTCACTAAACACGTCGTAGAACTGCCGTGCGTTGACGACTGTGGTGACGCTGCTGAGGTCATAGAATGTCGAAGCGTGGCTCTGAACAAACTGCCGGGCAACCGGTGCGGGCTCGGATATTCCCGACGGTTCGACGAGGAGATAGTCGAACTCCTCTTGCAGTGCGAGGTCAATGAGTGCCTGTTCGAAGGCTCCCTGGATTCCGCAGCAGATGCAGCCGTTCGAGAGTTCGACGACCTCCTTTTGATCATCGATGCGCCGCTCAATGAGATCCGCATCGACGTTCACCTCTCCCATTTCGTTGATAATAACCGCCGTATCGTAGTTGTGCTCACCGGAGAGGACGTGATTGAGCAGCGTGGTCTTGCCGGCACCGAGCGTTCCGGAAAGTACCGTAACTGGAACTCTCATTGCTACGCTCAGTCGTCCGCAAGCGCCAACTCTCGCTGGTCTTCAAGACTGAACGGATCGGGATACGTATTCCAATCGTCATCCATCTCGGCATCGCTCAGGAGACAGTCTTCGAGCCACGCTTCCAACTCCGCAGCCTCGAAGTCACGACCGATGAAGACGAGTTGGACACCACGGTCACCCCACTGGTCGTCCCAATCGTCTTCGAGCCCCGGAACGGCTTGGAAATAGCGCTGCTGTTGCTGTGCCGGAAGGTTCGCGATCCACTGGCCTTTCGGGCCTGCCCGGACCGATTGACCGGCTTTGTCAAGCCCCATAGCGACATCTTCGCGACCGGCCGACCAGAAGAAGCCCTTTGCGCGAATGACTGCTGAGGGGAGGTGTCGGAGCAACTTCTCGAATCGCTCCGGGTGGAACGGGCGATCGGCGCGGAAGACGAACGATTCGACCCCGTGTTCCGCTGCCGCATCGTCGTGATGGTGGCCTTCCTGCAGTTCGTGTTTCCAGCCAGCGGAGTTCTGTGCCTCCTCAAAGTCGAATCGACCCGTTTCGAGGATCTCCGCGGGGTCGACGCTGCCGAACTCGGTACGGATGATCTTTGCACGTGGCTGGAGGACCTTGAGTACCGCTTCGATCTCATCGAGTTCGTCGTCGGGAACGAGATCACACTTGTTGAGCAGGAGCACGTCGCAGAACTCGATCTGATCGAGCAGCACCTCTTCGGGGATACGATCGGTTCCCGCGGCCGGGTCGTCGCTTGTAAGCGTCTTCCCCGAATCGAACCCTTGGTACATCGCGTGTGCGTCGACGACCGAGACCATCGTATCGAGATGGTAGTCTCCAGTCGGGTCGTACTCTGCGTGATCAAAACCGAGCGCAAACGTCTGGGCGACCGGGATAGGCTCGGAGATCCCTGAGGATTCCACGAGCAGATAGTCAAACTCGCGATTCTCGACGAGTGCACCGACGGCGTCGAGCATATCACCGCGCAGTCGACAACAAATACACCCGTTAGATAACTCGATGATCTCCTCGTCGGCTTGTGATAGCTCCGACTGCTGTTCAACGTGGTTGGCGTCGATGTTCACCTCGCCCATGTCGTTGACGAGGACGGCGACCTCGTAGCCGTGGTCTTCGGTCAACAGGTGATTGAGCGTGGTCGTCTTGCCGGCACCAAGCGCACCCGAGAGGACAGTGACTGGAATAGTCTGACTCATCAGTTGGTGTTATGAACTACAGAGACAAAATTGTTTGTTATTACGAAATCTCTTGTAGGTCATAATAAAGCATATCCCGCTGGAGGCCGATCAATGCTATATGCCAGTCGTCAGCGTCTCAATGCCGGAATCGCTGTTACAAGAACTCGACCAGTTCATCGAGGATCACGGATATAGTGGTCGCAGTGAGGCGGTTAGGGAGGGCACGCGTGGATTGCTCGGAGAGTTCGACGACGTGGAGTATGAGGATCAAGACATCATCTGTATCATCACAACGATGTTCGACCATCACTCGGGTGCGGAGGCGACGCTCTCGGAGCTTCGCCATGCGAACCATGACCTCGTCACATCGAACGTCCACAGCCATGCGGGGAGTGCCTGTCTTGAGCTGTTCGTCGTCGAAGGACGTGTGGAGGAGATCAGCTCATACGTCTCCCGCCTCCGTGCCATTGATGGGGTGCAGACCGTCGAATATTCGGTCCTCACGGCGGATCACTCCGTGCTGGCCTAGGGGGAGCCGCTGTGTGTTCAGGACGATATCACTGGTTCTCAAGGCATACGGGCCAGCACGTGACCGTCATGATAGGTGCAGTTACACCCATAATACGCCGTCAGATGACCGGCATTCTCGAACATATTCATAACCGCATCCGCCTGTGATCGGTCCGTGACCTCGACGTTGACGACGGATCGTCGTCGTGCTTCAAGGGCATCAAGTGCGGCATCAGGTTCTAACCGGTCGGGCTGAAGCGCTTCGATGAGGACCGCTTCGACGGTCCGGTCTTCGAGCGTGGGAATCTCATCAGCCTCCATCGCTCGGGGGATAGCCGCGTCTTCATACACGTATTCAGCCACTTCCGGACCATCGAATGCCCGGATCAGTTCACGATCCGCCTGCCGCATACGTGTCACGATCAAAAAGAGATCAGTGTCGTATCCGGTGGCGATCTCCTCGTAGGCTGACACGGTATCGAGCGTATCAGGAGTAACGACGACGAAAGCGGTATCCAGCGAACCGACACATCGATCGAACGGCTCCGGCCCGGCGTCTGCGTCGACGACCGTCCACTCAATATCGAGTCCGGAGCGGTCTGGGGTCCCTCGATCCGACTCGCTGTCGACGAACGCTCCAGCTGATCCCAACACCGATACATGCGTCCGATCTGCAAGCCGATCCGCCACCAACGTGGCAACAGTCGTCTTGCCGCTGCGGTGCGCGCCAAAAAATCCGATTCGTCGTGCTGATCCGTCCGTAGCTGATCGTCGATCAAGGGGGTGTAGTTCCATCTAGCGTTAACAACTACACCACCCGAATTAATAATATTTACTTCCAAGTTGATAAGACCGTACCAAGGATTGAGGCCTTGTCGATGATCGCCGGAGGGACAACACGCCGTCACGGCAAACGGAACGGGCGCCTTCGGATCAGTGCATCGATATCGTCGGGACCGATCGATTGGAAACGACGATCGCAAGAACGTAGATACCGATAGCGATCATCACGATCGACCCGCCGGGAGGAAGGGACGCAACGACGGAAAACACAAGCCCGATGAAGGCGGAGATCTGTCCGAAAATAATCGCGAGCACCACCGTCTCCCGGAAACTGACTCCGATTTGGGAGGCCGCGGCTGCCGGCACGACAAGCATCGCTGCGACAAGGATCACCCCGAGGATCTGCATCGCCCCCACCACCACGACGGCCGTCATCACCACGAGAAGGGTGGTGTATCGTGTGACCGGAAGTCCGGCCACCCGTGCGGCCTCCTCATCGAAGGTAATGAAAACGAACTGCTTGAAGTGGACGACGACGATGACGGCGACCAACACGCTGATCAGGGCGATCAACCGCGCTCCCTGTGTCGTCACAATGGCCAGACTCCCGAAGAGAAAGCCCTCGATATCTATCGATATCGGCGCGAAGTCGCGACTCCAGCTGATAAGTAGTGTCCCCATCGCGAAGCTTCCCGACAGAACGATCGCAATGGGTACGTCCCCATAGCTGTCCGAATGTTGGCTCAGCCATTGCAATCCGAGTGCCCCGAGTGCGCTCACGACCAGCGCGACGAACAAGAGCCCACCCTGTGAACCGAGGTCCACGAACACCAAACTTCCCGCCCAGCCGGTGAACGCGACAACCACGACGCCGGCGGCAACGCCGGCAAACGCCGTATGTGCGAGCGTCTCACCGATCAGGGCCATCTGTTGGTGGATCAGGAACGTCCCAAGAATGGGAGCCACAAACCCGATAAGCAGACCGGCCGCGAGGGCACGCCACGTGCTCCCGAAGCTGAAAACGATAGTCCCAAACCAGAAGTCAAGCCACTGTCCGACGATGAGATACTGATCATAGAGTATCGACATCCCCCCAATCGATCCCCGCAGCCACTCCGCGAGGAGAAAAAGCACCATTACCGCGGTCAACAACCCAAATAGACCTCCCGCGACAGCCTCAACCCTGCCACGAAACCGACCGGTACACCGGCCGGCCGCTGTATCGACACCATCCGTGTCAGTAGCTCCCGTACCGGCGTCCGTGTCGGTGGCGACGGTACCGCCATCCGCGCCGACTGGCTTGTCGCTACTCATGAGTGGTCGTGGTGGAGGATGCCGTGGTGTTTGCCGTACGCTTCGGTCAGGGCATCGCTTTCGAGGAACCTGGCCGATTCGCCGTGATAGTGGAGCGTCTGGTTGATACACGCCACGGTGTCTACGTGGGTCGTGATGATGTCAAGGTCGTGCTCAATAAGGACGATGGTGATACCCTCCTCGTTTAGTTCCGAGAGCAACCCGTAGAACGCTTCCCTGGAACTCGCATCGACGCCGACGGTCGGCTCATCGAGCGCCAAGAGATCCGCTTCGGAGGCGAGTGCACGGGCGATGAACGCCCGCTGGCGCTGCCCACCTGAAAGACGGTCGATCCGGTGCCCTGCGAGGTCGGCGATGTCGACCCGCTCTAACGCGTCGTCGATAATCCGGCGATCGGAGGACCGTAATCTCCGTCGGCCCCGGTGGGCGTAGCGACCCATCTCGACGACCTCTGCAACCGTCATCGGCATCGCGACATCTTTGTCCGTCGATCGCTGGGAAACGTATCCGATCCGTTTGGCACTGGAAAACTTGGCGGTTGGCTCCCCAAACAGTTGGACCGTTCCACGATCCGGCTGTAGTAGCCCAAGCATCAGCTTCAATAGGGTAGTCTTGCCGGAGCCGTTCGGTCCGATGAGGCCGATGTACTGGCCCTCTTCAATCCTCAGGCTCACGTTTTTAACTGCAAGCTCGGTGTCGTAGCCGAACCAGACGTCCTCCACGTCGACGACTGTCGTCATTTCGAACCAGTACGAAACCCTAGCGGACAGCGGTCCTCGTTGAGGGTGTGAATGAGCGTGATCATTCTGCTTTGAGCGCCCGCCGGAGGGATGGAAGGTTGACCTCCTCCATCTGTTCGATCCAGCCATATCCCTCCGCTTCCCAGTTGGGAGTCGTTCCTTCAGCCGGACTCAACGGCAGTGCCTCTTCCGCACGGGTTTCTTCGAGCAGGACCGTCGCCGCTTGGGGGATATCCTCGTCAGGGTTCGGTGCCTCGAACGGGTCGAAGAGTATTGTGTCGATGTCGTGTTCCTCGACGGTTTGTGCCAACCGGGAGACGTCCTCTAACGATTCGGCAGCGTCGGGCGTCACACCAACCGGGGTCTGGAGCTCGAATCCGTACCGGTTTTCGACGTACTGGAACGAGTCGTGGCTGGCGAAGACGGCGACATCCAACTCCGCATTCGAGACGAGTTCCTCGAAGGCGCGGTCGACGTCATCAAGCTTCTCGATGTACTCCTCAGCGTTCGCACGGAACGTGTCCTCGGCATCCGGCATCACCGTCGCGAACTCGTCGGCGAGCAGTTCCACCACCGCTTTGGCATGCACCGGGTCGACCCAGATGTGTGGATCATAGAAGGCGTCCACCTCGATGGCTTCCGGCTCGTCGACGGTTATCACGGTTGGCTCCGCAGCGGTGTCGAACACCACCTCGTCGTCGGCGCGGAGCTCGAAGACGATGAGCGTCTGCCCGGTTTCGATCCCGCGGAATTCGATGTCTCGGCCGTCCACGTCGATATCAACGACACCATCGGGTGCCCCGTCCTCAACTCGAGCGTCAACCTGAAACTGCTCCTCCTCACCGAGCGGTGGCACGTTTCCGTCGGTGTCTTCCACATTGATCGACACTACTTGACCCCCATCGACTGGCACGTCCGGGACGCCGCCATGCCAGTGGTCATCATGCCACCAGGCGGCGACCTCATCATTGTGAATCAGTTCGAACGTGCCGACTCGAAAGGTAGACGGGTCGAAATCCGCATCCATATCGGGGTCCGGGAGCAGCTCATCACCTCCGGTGAACGAGAGCAACTCCGACTCGGAGACCGCACCCATGGCGTCGATGAGCGTGATTTCCAAGTCGTCGTCGTTGGCGAAGTCATCTGCGACGTCGACAGCCCACTGGAACTCGGGTGTCTCTAGGTAGACGAAGAGGTCGTTCTGTGCGATCTGAGGCACGATGTCCCCGTCCGGGTCCCAGCCATGTCCCATTTCGCCGACTTCGACGGGTGTGTCGAACGCCATTACGTCCCCGGCGACGTGGTTGCTCCAGTCTTGGAGGGTGAAGAACGCTGCCGATCCGGCGTGTTCGCCGTCTCCACCAGCATCCGTGGGACTCTCTAGGCATCCACCAATGGTTGAGGATGCGGCCACGGCTCCTCCGGTGGCGAGTAGTTTCCGACGTGTGAATTCCATGTTGATTGTATACCGATTTGGAGGGTTGCTTACTGCACGATGCGGTCGCGATTCTCAGTGTACACCTTACTCGACGGTGACGCCGATCGGATCCGTCTCGAAGTCCGCGTGGTCGTCATGCCAGAGCTGGAAGACCACCTCGGTCTCACCCGCCTCCTGACCGATGATGTGGACGTGGTCACCGTGGAAGTCGAACTCGACGATCTCGTCTGCACCGTCCGCGAGCCGGACTCGGAGCTCGAAGTCGTGATCGAGATCCGCCTCGTTTCCTTCGTCGTCGGTGAATACCGCTCCCAACGAGACGTTATCCTCGACCGGAACGGTCGGCAATTCGCCGTGCCAGTGGTCGCCGTGCCAGTCGGCGACTTCCTCGTGCGGATCCGGTGCCCTGTCGAGGATTTCGACGTCCGAGACGTGGTGGGCGTCGAACGACTCGCGCTCCTCGTCATCCGCTTCCCCGACTTGGACGGCAAGCGGTTCACTCTGGTAGTCGGCGTGGTCGTCGTGCCAGACTTGGAAGACGACCTCAGTCAGACCTTCTTGCTCACCGATGATGTGGACGTGGTCGCCGTGGAAGTCAAACGAGACGACATCTTCGTCGGCACCGGAAGCGATCGCCGCCCGCATCTCGTACTCGTCCCACAGTTCGATTTCGTTATCATCTTCATCGAAGGCCTCGGCTCCGATCGAGACGTTGTCGCCCACGGGAACCACTGGGAAGTTGCCAGACCCGTGCCAGTGGTCATCGTGCATATAGGCGATCTCCTCATGTGGGTCGTGTGCACGATCCAGCAGCTGGAATATATAAATGCCGAGCGTGTCGAAGTACCCTTCTCGATCGTCATGATCATGATCGTCGTGATCGTGGTCATCATGATCGTGATCATCGTGACTGTGATCGTCGTCTTCGGGCTCCGGATCTGCCTCGTCAGCACACCCGGCCAAGGCCGTGACGGTAAGCACTCCAGCACCGCTCAGGATGAGTTCGCGTCGTGATCGGACCATACCGATACAATGGCGTGCCCAGATAAAAGCGTTATTATATTCAGATATTTTTTTACTAACCTTGGATATTTACTGGGTAGGAGTTGCTAACGTCGATTCAACAGCTTCTCTCCATGAGGTACTCGTACAGGGTCCTCTGAGAGTTCGGGAAGTGGCCGACGTGAACTCCATCGGACCCAGCAATAGATGTCTGAGAGCATCGAACACTAGGGGAGATCGACAGTCCACACTCCACCTCCCACGTTCGCTTCATCGACACTTCTTCAGGGCACGAAACGAGCCTTCATTGGCACGGATCCAGGCGTCCGTCCGCTGTGGAGCCACGGCAGTCGGCGCAAATAACGTGCATATCTCGATGTCGTCTCGATATCGCATGATCCCAAGCAGTGTTGACCTGGGGCGTTCTCGTGGATCGATAGTGGATTCCGTCGGCGAAGGGGTCGTATCAGTCATTGTGCGACCGTGTTGGAGTGTTTCCGTACGCTGTCGACTCAGTGTGCCACCTCGGATCGGCGACCCTCCTTGCTCGTCTCATCGGACGTGGAACGATGACGACGCCTGATAGCCGCGGAGATCCGATCGCCTGCTCGCCATGCACCGGGGATGTTTGAAGCGTACGGACCGACCGTTCCGAGCGCAAGCGCCCCGGTGACGTACAACGGAACGGATCGATCGGTGTCGGTTTGCCACGCGAGTGTCCCATCATCAAGGACCGGCATCCCCCGATAGCCCCGTTCTAGATCGAGTGTGTCGGCCACCCGTTCGACGAACGGATGGTCGAATACCGATTCGAAGCCGGTCGCGAGGACAACCTGATCGCCGATGAGTTGTAACCCGCAATCGAGCGAGAGCTGAATACGCCCGTCTCGCGCCGTCGCTGACTCGACCGCTTCCTGTGTCAGCGTGAGGGTGCCGTCAGCCTCACGCTTCTCGAACTCGGCGTAGAAATACGGAGGCACGGTCGCGGTGTTCCGTGCCTCTCTGATACCCTCGAACCGATCCCTCGATCCCGGCGGATGGACGTGAAGCTCATCTTGGACGTACGACCAGTTGATCCACGGGGGGGCCGCCTCCGAGACCTCCCACCTGAGCGGGTGACGCGAGAGAAGCACGACCTGTTGCGTCTCACTGAGGTGACAGGCGAGCTGTGCGGCTGTAATCCCGCCACCAACCACGATGGTCCGGTCGGCATCCGGATCGGGAGTAAATCCGTTCCAGACGTGATCGATACCGTCGACGTTGGTCGCCCAGTCCGGACACCGATACCGACCGCCATGGCCGATCGCTATCACACAACTGTCCGTCTCGACCGGGCCGGCAGTCGTCTCAAGCCGAAGCCCCTGCGTTTCAGGCCGTTCATGAATTTCCTCCACCGCCGCTTGATAGTGAAGCGATTCGAGGTCGTTCCGTTCGATGACGTAATCCGAGTGGTCTAAAAAGAGGTCGAGTGACGGTCGTGCGGGGTAGTTGACCGTCGGGACGAGTTCGTCTTCGCGTCCGTTCGCTTTGGCGAAGCTTTCGAGCCCGAACGGTTCGATCCCGATGTGATGGACAAACGTCGATCGGAGACTGTTCATGCCACAGGTAGTCGCCCGTGCACGAAACGAGGCTAAGAGTCGCTCATGGGGATCGATTATGCACACATCTGATCTATCGATGGGCGTCTCATCAAGCAGGCGTTGGACGAGATGCGTTCCATGAATGCCTCCGCCGATGATCGTGCAGCCGAACGTCCGAGGTGAGATTTGTGTCCTCATGGGCTCTGTCGAGTGAGTGTCTGAATTCAGCCATCACAAATTAATAAAGTCTTTGATAAAGATAATAAGATATAACATACACAAGCTCATATTTGCTAACGCATGCCCGGAGAGACCACACCCGTGACAGTGCTGTCGGGGACCCTTGGTGCCGGAAAAACGACGACGCTCAACCATCTCTTGCGCGAGAGCGGTGAGTTGGATCTCGCCGTCCTCGTCAACGACATGGGCGAGGTGAACGTCGATGCGGACCTCGTCGCTGAATCATCGGACATCTCCGCCGAAGATGAAGAGCTGATCGAACTCTCGAACGGTTGCATCTGCTGTGAACTCCGCGGTGACCTGCTGGACGCGATCGGCGGACTCACGCGGGATCGGGAGTTCGACGCCATTATCGTCGAGTCGACGGGCGTCGCCGAACCTCTCCCGGTCGCACAGACGCTCACGCTCGGGTTCGATCAGTCAGACCTCGACCCGACGGAGTTCTACGAGGAGACGGGGGTCGAACCGCTCGAAAACTGTCATCTCGACACGACGGTGACGGTCGTCGACGCCCACCAGTTTCAGGAGGCGATGGAGTCGGACGAGATCCTCGACGACGATGGGACTGAAAAACACCTCGGCGACCTTCTCGTCGAACAGGTGGAGTTCTGTGACATCCTCCTCCTGAATAAATGCGACCTGATCGACGAGGCAACCCTGAATGAGATCGAGGCGACGCTGGAGATCCTCCAGCCCAGAGCCGAGATCATCCGGACGACCCACGGCCGCGTCGACCCCGATGACGTGATAGCCACCGGTCGATTCGACTTCGAGGAGGCGAGCCAGTCGGCCGGCTGGATACAGGAATTGAGAGAGCCCCACGCGTCGGCCGAGGAAGAACACGGCGTCACCTCGTTCGTCTTCGAGGCCCGCCGACCCTTCCACCCCGAGCGGTTCGCCGAGCTGCTCGATGCGTTCCCGAAGCCTGTGGTCCGATCGAAGGGCCACTTCTGGCTCGCCGGGCGTGAGGAGCGAGCCCTCATGCTGAACGTCGCCGGTCAATCGATCCGTGTCGCCCCCGCGGGTAAGTGGATCGCAACGCTCCCACCCGAAGAGCGCGAGGAGCACTTCGAGGCGTATCCCGATCTCAAAGAGCTGTGGGATGACGAATGGGGCGACCGCGGCAGCCAGCTCGTGTTGATCGGCACCGAGATGGACCACGACTCGATCCGCGACCACCTCGAACTGTGCCTCCTTACCGAGGAGGAGATGGAGGCCGACTGGAACACGTTCGACGACCGGTTCCCCACGTTCGAGGAGCCCGAGGCGATCGAGGATGCTGAGGCAGGTGAGCACGATGGACAAGAGGAGATCGGTCTCGCAGATTGATGCGCAAAGGCTCGAACGACCGCGTGACGGACACGGACCCATCAGCAAGCGTCATGCAACTGGATCCGATGTGTCTCGCGATCGTCGAAGCGAGGGAGTCGGGCCCTGACCTATGTACAATCTACTCGACTGCGTCCGAAGACTCGCTCGTGACGACATGGATATCGGCTCACGAGGGGTCCTACTGCGCACTTGAAGATTACAGATAATCACCACAAGATCAGAATACACAATGTCAACCACATTCCAAACGGCAGGTAAACAACCACGGGTCAGGTGACCCGTGGCTTTTGTAATTCCCTCAGCCTACGTCGTAAGCACTCCACGCGAAGCGATTTCGCGGGATGAGGATGGGCGGTTTACAGAGCGCCCCGACCCAGACAGGCTCACCTTCCGAACAAACGGTTGGGTTTTGCGAGTCCGGTAATTAACTGATTCAACGTCTACACCAGCGTGTTTCGCCCACGATCGCCACGCCACATTCACGCTCGCGTTTCGATCAGCGTGATCTTGCTGAACTGCACACGAGTCGTTCGTACACCGAAACCGCCGACCTTGGCGGTAGCCACGGTGTCCACAGCACGAACACGACTTCGAGTTGTACGGCGACTCAACCGTCTCACACGGAATCTGATTCCACATTGCTTTGTATCGAACTTGTTGCTCGAACTTGTGGAACGGCAGTTTGTGCAGACGACGGTTCATGTACGTGCCGTACTTGATGGCGTCTCGAATCCCGCTCAAGTCCTCGAACACGATGACCGGGTTTGAGAACTGTTGGGCAAACTCCACCACGACTCGGGACATTCGGTGAAGAATCCACTCGGTGTAGCGTTCTTCTTTTTCACCGAGTTGGTTGTGGATAGAGTGTTGCCCATGTTCTTGACAGCGTTTCGTGATGGTGTGGTAGCGTTGGCGTTCGGCTTTCACCGAGCCGTAATCAAGCACGAGTGTTCCGAGTGTGTCCATCGTCTCACGGTTAAGAGCGGTGAGAGCGATGTTGCGTTCGTTAATATCGACGCCGACGAGTGTGTCAGCGTCTTCGGGTTCAGGCACTTGAACTTCTGTTTTGACCGTGACGTGTAGGTAGTACACGCCATCTCGGTACAGAAGCTCGGCCTGTCCCAACGACCACTCCTCTTCGGTCAAGGCTGCCTCGATGAGGTTGAGGTCTTCTTGTCTCCCTCGAAGATGTCCTCTCACCTTCTTGTACGGCTTCGGACTCACACGAAACCTAAGACGGTCAGTTTCGTCATTGTAGGTGAGGCGGTACCCTTCGCTGTGTGCCATGACGAGTGGGTAGGCTCCTTTCTTGTCTGTGGCTGGTGGCGACGGTTTTCCAACGTTGGTGTCGTCTTGGTCGTACCACCAGTTGAGGAGTTCTTTGTAGGAGTCCCACGCTTGCAGGGCTTTGCCGACGACCGCGCACTTGTTGTTCCGAAGGAAGTCGTCGCGGTCAACCTCGCGTTGAATCTCGGTCTTGTTGTAGCCTTGTTGTTTGAGTCGGAGTGTGTCGTTGGCGATGTCTCGTGCGGTGTAACGGGCATCTTTGAGCCACGACCGCTCACCAGACTCTATGCAGAGTCGGGTGCGTGCGGTCTTCGTGACTTCTTGGATACCCATATCTTGACTATCGTATCAAGTGATGATAAAAGTAGGGATTATGGTGGAAAGTTACAGGAGTCATGCACATTCGATTAGTTTGTGTAAATATCATTTCGTGTGGTGCCCGAAGTACCGGCACGAGGTGTTGGAGTTAGTTCAAGACGAACTTGCGGAATTGTTCCAAGGAACTGCTGAACGGTTCGGTCACGAGATTGTGTCCAGAGAGATTGCCACCGACCACGTTCACTTGTTCGTCGAGGCCGACCCGAAATGGAGTCCTGCCGAGATAGCGAAGCAATTCAAGGGCTACTCGGGACGAACGATTCTCAAGCGTCACCCCGAGATCAAACAGCGGTACTTCTGGGGAAGTGGTCTGTGGAAGGACGGATACTACGTCGGAACAACGGGTGCAGTTTCTGAGGATGTGGTTCGTCGGTACATCGAGGAGACTGAACATTAGGCAAGCGTACGCGATTCACCCACGGGTCAGGTGACCCGTGGAACTCTCGCTGTTCCCTTTAGACCGAGAGACCAAATAGACTACGATGGCAAGGCGAACCAACACCTTCGTCGTTCGACCGCGCTCCGAACAGGACGCGGAGTTGCTACACGAACTGTTGGACGCCTCTGCCAGTCTCTGGAACGAACTCACCTACGAGCGCCGCCAGAACTACTTCGACGGCAACAGCATCTGGGACACCGCCGACTACCGCAAACAGTACGTCGACGTTCTCGGAAGCGCCACCGCTCAACAACTCATCCGCAAGAGCAAGAGCGCGTGGAAATCGTTCTTCTCGCTCAAAGAGAAGGGCGAACGCTGTTCTCCCCCCGGCTACTGGGGCAACGAGGAGGACGGTCGAACACTCCGCACGTACATCCGCAACGACCAGTACACGTTGGAGATGGGCGACCGCTCACGCCTCGAAATCCCCGTCGGGAAGGAACTCAAAGAGAAGTACGACCTCGGCTACGCCGAGCGCCTTCGTCTCGAAGTGGCGGGCGTTCTGAAGTGGGGCGGCAAACAGGGTCGGTTGGAACTGTACTACGACGAGTCCTCGAACCAATTCAGGGCCTTTCAGCCAGTCACCGTGGACGATTCTCGACTGGATACACCACTGGCTTCGGAAGAAGCCGCTCTGGATATTGGGGCGAACAACCTAGTCGCCTGTACGATCACCACCGGCCAACAGTACCTGTACGAAGGGCGCGACCTGTTCGAGCGGTTCCGCGACACCACGCGAGAAATCGCCCGCCTACAGTCGAAACTCCGCGAAGGGCGCTACTCCTCGAACCGGATTCGACAACTGTACCATGGTCGGACGCGACGGCGCGACCACGCACAGAACGCGCTGGTGCGCGGCCTTCTCGAACGTCTGTACGACGACGGGGTTTCGAGGGTGTACGTCGGGGACTTAACCGACGTACTGGAAACGCACTGGTCGGTGCGGGCAAACGAGAAAACGCACAACTTCTGGGCGTTTCGCGAGTTTATCGACCGGCTCGCGTGTACCGCCGAGGAGTACGGCATCACAGTCGAAGTCCGATCGGAGGCGTGGACGAGTCAGACGTGTCCGAACTGCGGTTCCACGACGGACACGATTCGCCACCAAGACACGCTCACATGTTCGTGCGGGTTCGAGGGTCACGCCGACCTCGTTGCAAGCGAGTCGTTCCTGAGACGGCACACAGACGCAGACGTACCAAGGCCGATGGCACGGCCCGTGCGATTCGAGTGGGACAGCCACGAATGGCTGGAGTCACCACACTCTCCTCGTCCCAAAGAAGTGCGCACAGACCGGAGTATCCACGGATAGGAGAAAGTCGCTCGCAGCAGGGGTGGCGCTAATGCCAGACCCCGAACGTGAGGATTCCCGCGCCTTTAGGCGCGTGGAGGATGTCAAGAAATCACTGTACTGCACTCATGCGCTATATCCAACAGTAGCAAAATAACGTATCAGGAATCCATCCGACTTCGAGTTATGGACAGAACGCGCGAATACAGCACGGGATGAAGCTCGGTCCCGAACACTAGTGATCGGTCAGCACAGGGGCTCCATGTTTCAGTGAACGAATGGATGTTAGATTTTTATCGTATAGATATCTGTGGGATATTGAGTTCCTCCGATCTCGTGCGTAGTTGTATCCGTCCGTTCGAAACCACGGGCCTGATAAAATTGGTGTCCAACCTCGTTCCCCGAGAGCATTTCGAGGCGTACCGCGTCGACGTCATCAGGAAGGGATTCCATCCCTCGTTCTAAGAGTGCCGTTCCGATGCCACTACCCCAATAATCCGGATGGACATAGATAGCTTTGAGTCCCGCCTCTTCGTCGCCCACGAACTCCTTTGTCTCTGCATCACCCCACCGGAAGTCCGCAAATCCTCGAACGGCTTCTTCGTCGTCAACGGCTACCAGAATCCCGTCTCGGTTTTCGCGCAACCAGTCGTGCCACTGTCGAATCTCTTCTTCTGACGGGTCAACCGTCTGTTGTTGAATAATCTCTGTTGGGAGTAGGTCAGCGTACGCTTCCCGCCATGCCAATCCTTGAACCCGAATGATTCCGGCGGTGTCTTCCCGTCCGCCTAACCGTCGAACGTTCATGTACAGTATTTGTCAAACTCTTTTATAATTATGTCGCCCGGAAAGGAATTCGATTGTCTGACTCGATAGCTTCGCAGGCGCGTTCTTGCGGCTGATTCATCGCAGACAGTTTTGGAACAAACAGAGTCGGTCTGCTGTATTGATCCTCTGACGGCACAGGAGAAAGGGGTGTTCCGCAGGGAACACCCCGAGTGAGTTCTTCCAAGAGATCTATTGAGTCGCTTACCAACTCGATGAAACCAGCACTCGGGCCGAGAAAAAATCCTTCTATTCCGGTTATCCGGCTGAATGCTCCTGCTTCGCCTCCGATTCCAGGAATCGTGAGGCTCGCTTGAGATTCGTCCCGATAGCTTTCGCTATCGACGCGTTCTTCACCTTGATCGTCCCTGTGAACCGTGTTTTCTCCCCGTCCTGGTGATACACCTCATTGACCAACGACTCAGCTCCAGCGCGTAAGTTCAGAAACTCCTTCTCTGCCGGATCGTCCAACCGCTTGCGTCGGTGGGCGAGGGCTAATTTTCGCTCGTAGAAGCCGTAACTGTAGAACTCCTCTTTCTCCTTGACGAAACAGGTCTCCTTGTGTGGACAGCCTTCACAGAACTCTTTGCCCATTCGTCCTGAGATACGACCACTCTCGGGCATGTATCGCTGCTCGAATGGTTGCGTGTCCGGCAGGACACGCAACCATTCGATGCTCATCCCACTCTGCTTCTGCTAGGGACAACTTCTCCGCAGGCGGGGGCTGCCCCGTTAGTCCTGTGAAGTGCTGCGTGATCCCGTGATCACCGCAGCACGCCTCCACTTCTTTGTGCATGTAGCCGCCGTCGACGAGGAGATCAGTTAACCCGGTCTCTTCTGGCAATTCTTGGACGTCTTCGGCTAACAGGTCGCCATCGACTGTATTGTTCGTGTCAACGCGAACCGTCGTGATCAGGCGAAACGGGTTTTCCGCATCACAGGTCTCGGCGACGTTCGCTTTATACCCGCAGTACGACTCACCGCCCTTCCGGCGGTGAGTCGCGTCCACGTCATGCGGATTTTGTATCGAACCGCTACTGATCTCCTCAGGTTCTTTCAGCCCAACGCGATCGTGCTCGGGACCGTCCTCGTCGGGCTGAGCTGGCTCATCGGTCGCCTGCTCGTGGCTTGGCTCACCGTCGCTGGATGTGAACGTTCTGAGTGGTTCCCATCCCGGTGACTCGCCGTCACCGGGATGGTCGTTATCGTCGTCTTCACCGTGCTCACGGCGATCATCTTCGAGTTCAGGAATGCGGTAGCACTGTTCGTCGAGGACTTGCTGGAGATGAGCAAAGCTCTCCAGTTCAGCATAGTTTTCCTCCGCTTCGAACGCGTCGATTAACCAGACAGCGTGCTCGATGAGCGTTTCCATGGTTGAGCCAGCCTCACCTGGCTCCAGTTCATAGGACAGTTCCAGGTTCTCCGTGTCGGCGAATTCGTCTAGACCAGCCGGAAGTTCCTGGACGATCTCCCTGACGAGATCGTCCAGGAAGTTGTGAACGACTTTAGCGATGAGGTCGATTCGAGAGAGCTGCTTAACGTTAGCCTCGATAAACGTTGAATCCATCCGCTGGGTGCTGGCGTCAATCTCGAACTCGTCTTGGAGGTAACTTCGGTGATCCTGGAAAACCTCGTGCAACAGGTCCCGACCGGTTTCTTCCTCGTACTCCATCAACCGCTGGCGGAAGTTCGTGAACGTCTTCGCACAGATATTGTCGCCGAGTGTCTCTTTACCCAGGGCGTTTCGGACGCGAAAATCGAACAGATAGGCATGTTCGAGCTGCTTATCGGACAGTCCAAGCAGGTGCTTGATAATCTCCAGCGAAACCAACTCGTTGACTGGCTTGTTCGGACGGCTATACCCGCCATGGTATAGCCGTCCGAACGTTCTCTCATCTATCTGAGTGAAGACGTGTTCGTAAAAATGGGTAGACCAGTGATTTCGCAGTTTCTTCTTCGGTCCAGCAGGAAGGTCTTTGACGGGCGAAAAGAGCTTCTCCTGCTGATGTTCGTAGTTTTCCCTAAACACATTTTCACCCAGTTTAGCAACTAATCGAACTGAAGTAACCTATAGCTATCGCATATAATCTCGCTAAGTTTTGCAGTGCCTACCTGTGACCAATGAATCGTCAAAAGGGACTCCTTTTTACTGCGCCCTCAGTTAATGAATCAACAATACCGATAATAACAATGTTTGGCAAGAACGCAGTCAGAATTCCGACAGACCCGTAGAACGTGGCGAACAATGGCCCGAAGAACAGGCCAAGACGTGCACGACGAGAATCAAACATTGACCCTATTTCTAGTAAAATTGGTGCAAGGATCAGTACCCGAACGAGGGACGAAGGCACCATCACGGCGAATAACAAACCGCCGAAACAGAAAATAATTAGCAGACGCTGATAGATTCTAACCGGGTCAGCCCCCTCAAAGTTAGGAGTGCATTTGTTTTGTTCGTTCGTTTTTGCGAAACAGGGCTGATTTTCGCAGGACACTACTGATCTTTCCTCAACCCCTGTTGCCGTCCAAGCGAGTAGCCAATTCTCTATAGCTTGGGGTAACTTACTACGATGAATTCCCTCTCCAACAATGAGTCCAAATACAATTAACCACAGAACTGGTTCGGCGAAACCATCGAGTGCGAGTTCCGGAGAGAAAACCAAACCAATCAGCCCGATTCCGAGGAGACCAGTGAACCATGGCGGAACCGGCGTGGCAATCCAGAAGACGATGCAGGACAGCGTAATGCTCAAAATCCTGCTCTATTGAAAATGCGGTACGGGAGCGGGATCATAGTGTTTTGGCGAGCTTTTTGAGGTTGTTGAGGGCGAATGAGAGGATGATCTCACGGAA
>NZ_FZNQ01000015.1 GCF_900188065.1 Halorubrum vacuolatum | reverse complement strand
CTGCCGGCTGTGTCAGCGCAGATCCTCAGACGGCGGAATCATTTTGTCCCCAGCCGTGGTTTGTTCGGCCAGCAGCGTTTCCATAGGTGAATACACAGCGCGAATACAGCACGGGATGAAGCTTGAATCCGAAGAGTAGTGATCAGCCAATACAGATACAACATTCAGCAATGTCCCCGCATTCCATCAGACGAATTTCAATCGATATCGATGAAGTCACATACGTACTCACTATCGCTCTCATCAACGTCTTCACACGGATACGTAGACCAGAAATAACTCGTGGGGCTAACGAGATGAAGCCGCACACTCACACAATCGGTCTTTGCTTCGGCTGCCACATCGAACGGCTTCCACTCATCGTCAATGTTTGCCTCGACAGTGTATGGTCTCGCTTCGCTACTCCACACACAGTCAACTCTTTCACTTCTTAGTCTTCTCGGGTCGTCGTCAGCATCCAGATCCAGTTCGCTATGCTGGACTTCCGTTCCGTCATCTAACACGCGAATCTCAAGTGTTTGTTCTTCCTCATACTCATTCACTACGGAGACAGCTGCGAGTTGTACGTCCGATTCAAATATGGATAGACAACCCGCAACGCCCCCAATCGCACAAGCAGATCCCATCGAAAGATAGTGTCTTCTTTTCATAACTACTTGTTAGAAACTCTGTTTTATAACGTTATTGACGACACCAATAGCAAGAATATGGCGCTTTTTCCGACTAAAACACTCAATAATAGGCCTCAACGCACAAGTAAAATCTTGATCTGATTGTTCGGTAAGCGCTCTCCAGCGACCACTGATTCAGCACAGGTTAGTCTGAAGCAACGAGCCTGTCGTGCTGAACACATCTCTATTCAGCATGCCCATCGCCGGGCTGATTGCGGCGTTCGCGCCCGTGATCGGGCACATCGGCGGGGGCTCATCGGTGGCATCGTCACGGACGACAGTGCCGGTGATGGGTTGCTCTCCAGCGACTGAGCGGGCCACTGCATCGGGGAGAAAAGCGTGCTTTCAAGCGGCCGCTCGATAAATCCGCCTGTATGTACGAGGGACTCAAAGGGTTTCGTGACATCTATCCCGGCGAGCAGTCGGCGCGACGGTCGGTGACCGACGCGATCGAGGGTGCCGCCGCGAGCTACGGGTTCCGTGAGGTCGCCACGCCCGCGCTGGAGCGGACACAGATGTACGTCGACAAATCCGGCGCGGAGATCGTCGACGAGCTGTACGCCTTCGAGGACAAGGGCGGCCGTGCGGTTGCATTGACGCCGGAACTCACGCCGACGGTCGCACGCATGGTCGTCGCGAAGGGCCAGGAGCTTTCGAAGCCGATCAAATGGATGTCGACGCGGCCCTTTTGGCGCTACGAACAGGTCCAGCAGGGACGGTTTCGCGAGTTCTATCAGACGAACATCGACATCTTCGGCTCGGATGCGCCGGAGGCGGACGCCGAGGTGCTCTCGGTCGCCGCCGACGCGCTGACGAACCTCGGGCTCACCGGCGAGGACTTCGAGTTCCGCGTCTCCCATCGCGACATCCTCGGCGGGCTGGTGCGAGCGCTCGCGACCGACCCGGAATCGGTCGACACGGCCGCCGCCATCCGCGCCGTCGACAAGCGTGCGAAAGTCGAGGAGGGCGAATATCTCGGCTTGCTGACCGACGCGGGGCTTGACCGGGAGGTCGCCCGCGAGTTCGACGATCTGATCACTGGCGTCGAGACGGTTGCGGACCTCGATGCGGTCGCGGCCGCCGGCGGCGACGATGTCGAGGCGGCGGTGGAGAACCTCCGGGCCGTGCTCGGGGCCGCCGATGATTTCGGGGCGGGCGAGTTCTGTGAGATCTCGCTCACCACGGCGCGCGGGCTCGATTACTACACCGGCGTCGTCTTCGAGTGTTTCGATTCCACCGGCGAGGTCTCCCGCTCCGTTTTCGGCGGCGGGCGCTATGACGACCTGATCGAGAGCTTCGGCGGCCAGCCGACCCCCGCCGTCGGGGTCGCGCCCGGCCACGCCACCCTCAAGCTGCTCTGTCAGCGCGCCGGCGTCTGGCCCGAGGAGACGCTCTCGACGGACTACTACGTGCTCTCGGTCGGCGACACCCGCGCGGAGGCGGCCGCCGTCGCCCGCGACCTTCGGGCCCTCGGCGACGACCTCGTGGTCGAAGCGGACGTGTCCGATCGCTCCTTCGGAGCACAACTCGGCTACGCCGACTCGATCAACGCCGAGACGGTCGTCGTCGTCGGCGAGCGCGACCTCGAAAACGGCGAATACACGATCAAGGACATGGACAGCGGGGCGGAAACGACCGTTCCGGTCGAGGAGTTTCCGCCGGAGTCGGGCCGGCCGACTTACGAGGACTACGAGTGAGATCACGTCACTCGGCGGAATACGAGTAAGCCCGGCCGGTTCTGGGGCATTCATATCGATCGTCACCGACTAATGGATATGGATCCGGACCTCGATCGATTCACCTCTCGACGATCGACCGTCTATGGACAGCGTGGCGTCGTCGCGACGAGCCAGCCGCTCGCGAGCGAGGCCGGTATCTCCGTCCTTCGGGACGGCGGGAACGCCTTCGATGCCGCGGTGGCGACGGCCGCAGCGCTCAACGTGGTGGAGCCGACCTCGACGGGACTCGGCGGGGATGTCTTCGCGCTCTACCGGACCGCTGAGGGTGCGGTCGGCGCGATGCGAGCCTGCGGCGGCGCGCCGGCCGAGGCGACGATCGAGAACGTGCGAAACTCGCTTGAGGCGGCCGAGGACCTCTCCGCTTACTATCCGGACGACGGCGGGTACGCCGTCGATGAGAGTCAGGAGGCCGGGATGCCGTTTTACGGCCCGCATACAGTCACGGTGCCGGGGACGGCCCGTGGCTGGGAGGCGACCGTCGAGGAACTCGGTCTGCTCAGCCTGCGGGACGTCCTGCAGCCGGCGATCCGATATGCGACCGAGGGCTTTCCCGTCTCGGAGGTGGTCGCGTCCCACTGGGCCGGCGCGGAGGAGCTGTTCACCGATGACCACGCACGCGAGGCGTTTCTCGATGACGGCACGGCTCCGCGTGTCGGCGAGATCGCCACCCTCCCACGGCTCGGCGAGTCGATGCAGCTGATCGCCGAGCAGGGCGCGGACGTCGTGTATGAGGGCGCGATCGCCGACGCGATCGTCGAGGAGATCCGATCGAAGGGTGGGTTCATGAGCCACGCGGACCTCGCCGAGTTCGAGGTCGAGTGGCCCGAACCGGTCTCGACGACTTACAACGGTGCGGAGGTCTATGAGCTGCCGCCGAACAATCAGGGACTCATCGCGTTGGAGGCGCTCAACATCGCGAACGAGGTCGGCGCGGGCGATCACCCGTATGAGTCCGTGGAGCGGGTACACGCCTTCGCGGAGGCGATGAAGCTCGCGTTCCATGACGGCCATCGCTACATCACGGACCCGACGTTCGAGGACCATCCGCCGCTCGCCTCCGCGGCGTGGGCGAAAAAACGTGCCGCGAAGATCGGCGAGACGGCGAACCACGACGTCACCTTCGGGGTCCCCGAGGCGAACGCCGAGGACGCCGACACCGTCCTGCTCACCGTGGCCGATGCAGAGGGGAACGTCGTCTCGTACATCAACTCGCGGTTCGCCGGCTTCGGCTCCGGTCTCGTCGCCGGCGGGACGGGAATCGCGCTGCAGAACCGGGGTGCGTCCTTCTCGCTCGATCCCGACCATCCGAACCGACTCGAACCCGGCAAGCGGCCGTTCCACACGCTGATCCCGGGAATCGCGCGGCTCGGTGCGGACGACTGGGCCGCCTTCGGCGTCATGGGTGGCTACATGCAGCCACAGGGACACGTGCAGGTCATCTCCAACATCGTCGATTACGGCATGCCGCTGCAGCGTGCGCTCGATGAGCCGCGGTGGCGATACCGTGAAGGTGGCGAGTTGGCGATCGAGCCACACTTCGATACGACCGTCGCCGCCCGCCTCGTCCGGAAGGAGCACGACGTCAGGATGCTCTCGCCGGTGATGTTCGGCGGCGCACAGATCGCCCGCAACAACGATGGCGTCCTCTCGGCGGCGACCGAACCACGAAAGGACGGGAACGCACAGGGATATTGATCCCGCGTGTCGGCCGCGTCGGACGATCCGTCCACTGCTCCGTTCGATACCCTTGCTCGGTGATGTCCTTCGACATTCCTGCCCGACGGTTTATGACCCCGAGTCGCGAACGGCGACGTGACGACAACGTATGGTCGGCACACACGTCCGTCGCGCTCTCGAAGTCGATACCCGCGCCGTTTCGGCGGTGATGCCCCCGTGAAACGGTTCCTCAGATACGTCCTCTATCGGGAGCTGTATCGATGGATCCGTAACGCCGGAAAGGATGCCAGTAAGGACGATGAGGGGGCCTCCGGGCGACGCTCCGCCACCCAGCGCCGCTCGGCACAGCGGACCGTCGACGATCTGCCGATCGAGGAGGGGCCCCTCGATGGCCCGGACGATCTGAAGGCGGTCCTTCAGCGGATGGATCCGTACGAGTTCGAACACTTCATCGGGGCGCTCTGGGATCGGATGGGATGGGAGACGAGCGTCTCGACGGAGAGCATGGACGAGGGTGTCGACGTTACCGCTCGAAAGGAGTCGCCGTATCCACAGACGTTGCTTATTCAGGCGAAACGGTACGGGCCGAACACGACGGTCGGATCGCCGGACGTCCAGCAGTATGCGAGCCTCAGACACCAGTATGCGGGCGTCGACAAGGTCCTCATCGTCACCACCAACGAGTTCACCGGGCAGGCGAAAGACCTCGCCGATCGGCTCAACGTCAAACTCATCGACGGCGACGACCTCGCGCGGCTGATCATCGAACGGGAGGCGCTCGACCTCGTCGCCGACTTCCTCGATTTCGTGGAGATCATCGAGGAACGCGACCAAGAATCCGACCACGACGCCCCGCCCGACGTGACCGGGGAGGCGGCGACGCCAACGTCTGGCGGGACCGAGGAGGCGAGGACACCGAAAGCTGGCGAGGAACCTGCCGGCGGGACGGAAGCGAATGAATCGATGACCGACAGGTCCGTGACGCTCCCGTCGACGGTCTCCGTGAAGGTCATCATGGCCGCTATCCCCGGCTGGCTGGTCGCGTTCTTCGGGGTGAATGCCATCCCGGAGACGATCTGGGGGCTCCTCTTTTTCGGGGTGTGGCTCGGCTTGCCGCTCGCGATCTTCCTCGATGCGAGACGCGTCCGTGACCATGTGGAGTGGCCCGCCCGGACGTGGGTGTACGTGCTCACCTCGTTCGTCTGGTTGCTCGCGGTCGTTCCGGCCGCGCTGTATCTCTGGCGACGACGCTCGATCGAGCGGGGACCGAGCGGCGGTTCCGATTCGAATACCACGTCAGCATGAGCACGACGAATGAGGGGGGATCCGTCGCGGTCGTGACGGGAGGGACGAGCGGAATCGGGCGGCTCCTCGCACGGGATCTCGCTGCGGACGGCATGACGGTCGCGGTCGTCGGACGCTCCGAGGCGCGCGGAACGAAGCTCGTCGCCGAGGCCGACGGGCTCCCGGGGACGATCCGATTTCACCGCACGGATCTGGCGATGCAGGCCGCGGTCCGATCGCTCGCCGAGGAGCTATCGGCGACCTACGACCGGATCGACGCACTCGTCCATAACGCCGGCTGCTCCTCGCATGCGCGCGTCGAGACCGAAGATGGGATCGAGTTGACCCTCGCGGTCAACCACCTCGCGCCGTATCTGTTGACCCACGAGCTGCTCGACGGACTGGTCGCCTCCGCACCCGCCCGAATCGTCGTCACCGCCTCGGGGATTCACACCCGTGCCACGCTTCGCTTCGACGACCTCGGGTGTGAGCGTGAGTACGACGCCCTCGACGCGTACGCCCGATCGAAGCTCGCGAACGTCGCGTTCACGCTCGAACTTGCGGAACGGCTGCCGGTGTCGACGGACGTGACGGTCAACTGTGTCCATCCCGGATTCATCCCCTCGACGAACCTGTTTCGGGACGCCTCGCTCCGGACGCGGCTACTAATTCGCGCCGCGTCGCTCGCTCCCGGCGTCGGCACGACGACGCGTGAGGGCGCGGATCGGCTCCGATCGCTCGTTACGGATCCCGCCTACGGCGAGCGAACCGGGACGTATGTGACCGGTGATGGCCCGACGTCGCCATCGGCGGAGGCCGCCGATCAGGCCGTCAGGGAACGGCTCTGGGAGGTGAGCGCTGATCTCGTCGGTGTCGACCCCGACTGGCCGTGACCGGGTGGCCGGCCTGTCGACACCCGCTTACGCCATCGAACGACCGGGAACCCTCGGGCCATAAAACTGTCCGTGAAACCCATATGGCAGCCGGTGTGGGAGCGGCGCCCGGGCGCGTTCGGTGAGCGTCTCGGCGTCGAGACAACAGAGGACGGAACGCTCCGCTTGGGTGTCGATCCCGAGCGAGAGCAATACGCCGTCGTCCTCGGCCGCCCGCGACGGCGCCGGCACGAACAGCGGCTCGCCCGGATGCACGTGTGGATCCGACCACTTCCTGGCCGTCGGGCCCGTTACGTCCACCTTCGCGATCGCCGTCGGGAGGCTGCCGCGGTCCGTGGCCGCCAGGTACGCGTACCGATACGGTCGACCGTTGGCCGCCTCGTAGTTGATCGTGGGGAACTCCACGGGGCCGTGATGGAGGAGCCCGCGGGTCGCCCGGCTGCCATCGAGCGGGAGGCGGAATCGAACGAAGTCGCCACGGGGAAGCTGTGGGTTCTCGCTTCGGAGGTTTGCGAGCGACAGTCCGGAGACGGCGGTTTCGTCCCCGAAGACGACCGCATCGAGCAGGACTGCCCCGTCGACCTCGTGAGCGTTCGCGATGTGGTAGATGAAAAACGGGTCGTCGTTGACGACCGCGACGCGTTCTCCGGAGTCGCGGTCGAGGATGTGAAACCGCGGCGGCGCGTCCCGCGGGCCGAACGCGTCGAGAAACGTCGCCCCGAACGGCAGCCGTAGCCCGAGCGCGCGGAAGTCGACGCCGAAGGGCGCTTCGGGAACGACGACGAACCGCTCGGTCAACCCGAACGCGTGGAGATATGGCGGCTGGGAATCGAAGACCAACCGCGTCAGCGGCGTCGGCTCCGCTCCCGGGTCGCGCCGAAAGAGGGTGTACGTGCTCTCGGAGCCGAACCGGGCCGCGATCCCCCACTGCACCCCCTCTTCGACGTGGGTGTGTCCGAGCGTGATGGTGGCGTCCAGCCCCGTCGTGAGATCACGGCGGCCGGTCGTCTCCAGCGTCTCCGGGTCGATCTCGATCCCGATCGGGCTCTCGGTTACGGCGTACAGGGCGTCGTCGAGCTCGAGCACCCCGATCGATGGGTTGTCCTGAAACGCCCCGGTCGCCGCGCGATACAGCCGTGTGAGTGGGGAGGCGTCGGCGGGCGTTCCGGGGAGCGACCGTCGAACGCGACCCTCCTCGCGGGCGACACGGAAGTCCTCGCTCCGGACGAAGCGGTTCGTGTACCGAACGGTTCCGTCCGCAAACCGGAAGCCGCGAAGCATCGCGAGCGCGTCGAACCAGTGATCGACGGTGCGTTCGCCCACCTCGAACTGCCCGGGGCCGTTGATGATGAACGTCCCCTCAAGCCAGGACGGGAACGACCCCTCCGTCTCCAGTTCGACGTCACGGCGCTCTTCAGTCTGCGTCTGCAATCCGGATCGCCACGACGGCTCCATACGGGAGGTAGGTGCCGTAGGACCTTACACCCTTTCACGCACAGGTTGCACACGTCGAGTCGGTGGATCGGCGACGAGGTATTCTCCCTCTCTGCTAACTTTTATATATCGTACTCGCCGAGATTCGCTCTCGGTTATATACCGACCTGGAAGGGTCCGTCGTCATTTATATACTGACCTGACTCTCAGGTTGCGTTATTTTCCATCTTCGTTCGACTTCTCCGGTATTTATTTATTACCCCTACTGGCCCACGGTCGTTCACTTATCTACTACTCCTACTGACCCACGGTCTTTCCGTAATAAATGACTCCCACCTACCCGGGGTATATAACCGAGCGTCCGTCAGCCGGCGGTCCCTGCCGGGCCGTCACGTCGGGCCGCCGACTCAGCCGACGGTCGCCCCGTTCGCGTACCGATCCCAGAGGAAGAGCGCCGGCGGCAGCGCCACGATGGCGGCGAGGAACGAGAGGAAGACGCTGGTCGCTATCAGGAACCCGAAGTCGCCGAGGACGGGCGTGATCGCGAGCGCGAGCGCCCCCGTCCCGAGCGACGTCGTCAGCATGCTCCCTGTGAGTGCGCCGCCGGTCCCCGAGAGCGTCGTTTGCAGCGACTCGTACGTGTCGCCGTTCTCGTTGTACTCGTCGATGAACCGGGCGGTGATGTGCACCGAGTAGGCGATCCCCAGCCCGATCCCGATCGAGAGGATCGTCGCCGTCAGCGCGTTAAGGGGCATATCGAGATAGCGCATCGTTCCGATCAACATCGCGATGGCGATCAGAATTGGGAAGACGTTCACCACCCCGAGCCACGGCCGTCCCTCAAGGATCGCATACGAGATGACGAGGAAGATTCCGGTAAGCACGACCGCGAGGATCAACGCTTGAATGGCCGATTCGAAGATCAGGTCGCTGACGACATCGAAGATGATGATCTCGCCGGTGGCGATCGCACCGAACCGGAAGCTCTCAGCATGTTCGGCGCCGTCTGCGGCGATCTCTTCCTGTTCGGCGCTCGAGTCGACGACGTACTCGACCTGTGCGCCACGGCGGTCGTCGGTGAGATACCGTTCCGCTTGCGATCCGGCGTCCGAGGCGAGCAGTTCGTCGTAGATCCGATCGAGGTTGCGGTCGGGGATCCCGTTGCCGCTTCGATCGTTGCGTTCGACGAGCGCGGCGAACTCCTCGTCGGCCTCCGTCTGCGACTCGATGACGGTGACGATGCTCGTCGTGTCAGCCTGACCGCCCGGCCCGACGGCGAGCGAGCTCGGTGGATCGTCATCGGGCGCCGTGAGCGCCTCCAGGGCGTGATCCTGTTCGAAGGAGCCCTCGACGAAGATCGTTATCGTCTCCTCTTGGTTGGCCTCGAACCGATCCTCGAGGAGGTTGATCGTCTCGGTCACCGTGTACTCACCCGGTGCGAACGGCTCGGGGATGTACCCCACGTACCACGCCTCCTCTTCCGGCGGAAGGAAATCCTCGTTGTCGAAGGTGGTATCGACGCCGGCGCCGTACGCCCCCAGCCCGCCGCCGACGACGAGCAGGGCCACGACGAAGACAACCGGAGCCCGACGGCCCAACTTGGCGGAGACGGCGAGGAGCCGACCGAGCGCCGACTCCTCGGAGGCGATCGGCGTCGAGCCGAACTCCGGCACACCGAACCGGTCACGGAGCCGGTCGACTTCGAGTTTCAACGCGGGCAGGAACACCCCGAACAGCAACAGGGTGAAGACGATCCCGACCGCGGAGGCGATCCCGAGGTTTCGGATCGGTTCGAGATCGGAGACCACGTTCGCGCCGAAGCCGAACACCGCGGTGACGGTGACGATGATGAACGCGATGACTAACTGGTTCGCCGCGATCCGCATCGCCGGCACCGCGTCGATGCCCTTTACGGTCTCTTCACGATAGCGATTCACGATATGTATCCCGAAGTCGATCCCCACCGCCAACAACAGCACGGGGACGGCGATGAGTTGTTGATCGAACGGGATCCCGGAGAACCCGAGAAAGCCGAACGTCCAGATCAGCGTCAACAAGAGCGTGAACAGCCCGAGCGCCATATCGATCGGGTCGCGGTAGGCGAACGCGAGAAAGCCGAACAACAGGACCAACACGACGGGCATGACGATGGCGAGCGAGTCGCCGATGATCTCGCCGAACTCGTCGTTGATTATCCCACCCCCGAACGCCCGGATGTCCCCCGGCTCGTCGCTTCCAAAGTCGTCGATCGTCGTCTGAACCCCAGACAGGTCGTCGCTATCGAATCCCTGTGGGACGTCGTGTGTGACGACCGTGATCGACGCCGAAGCCGACGCCTCGTTCTCGTTGAAGTCGTCCGAGAGGAGCGCCGAGAACTGTGGATTCTCGTTGGCCTGTCGAACCGCCGACCGGATCTCTGAATCGCTCGCCCGTTCGACCGCCCGTTTCATTTCCTCGGGACTTTCGGCGCTCGGGTCGAGCGTCTGCGCGACGATCGTCGCCGGGCCGTTTGCGGAGTCGTATCTGAGCGTCTCACGGTTGTCGGTCCGTTCGAGCACTCGGAGCATGTTCAACAGCTCTCCCCGAGTCAGGACGTCGTTGCCGACGTGGATCAACTGTGTGCTTTCCTCGTCCGCCTCGAACGGATCCTCGAACTCCTCGTTGATCGCCTCGAGCGCCTCCTGTTCGGGGAGGTCGTCGATGAATCCCTCGGTCGCGTCCGTCTCCGTCTCGACGGCTGACATACCACCGATAAAGACGACCGAGACCAGGAGAAACGCGACGATGACCGTCTTCGATCGGGCGACCATCGTCTCGTTGACGCGCTGGGTGAGCGCGTCGATCCGCTCCTCGATGTCCGTCATCTATCGGTCACGGTAGACGTAGTAGCCGCCGCCCGCGGCCGCGACGACGACGAGTCCGACGATCAGGAGCGTCCATGGGATACCACCATCGGCCTCGGCCACCGTTATTGCAACACGGGTGGTGTCGGAGAGTTGGCTTCTACTGCGCTCGTCATCGTATCGGAAGTCGAAGGAGATCGGGTACGTCTTGGCGGTCGCGCCCGACTCCGCCTCCAACTCGAACGTCATCGTCGTCGACTCACCCGGATCGAGTTCCTCGACGAACGCCTCGTCGTCGTCGCTGTCGAGCGGGTCGTTCGCGAACAGCCGGGCCTCGACGTCCTCGACGGTCTCATCGAGGTTGTTCGTCACCTCGACGTCGACGGTCTTCGTGTCCCCGGCGGCGATCTCGCGGTCGATCATCTCCACGACGAACTGGTCGCGTTTCGGCTCCACCTCGAAGAGGAGTTCGACGTCCTCGAACGCTCGCCGTTCGAGGTCGGCGTTCCGGTACTCGATAGCCATGTCGGCGGCCCGGTCTATCGCCTCGGCCTCGCCGCCGATCTCGATCGGGAGCCGGAACTCCGCGGACTCCCCGGCATCGAGCGTCCCGACCGCGATGGCATCCTCGATAGGGACCACGTTGGGTGATTCCTCGGCGTACCGGACGACGACGTTGCGTGCCTCAACGGGGCCCTCGTTGGTCACCGTCCCGATGACATCCCCGTCCTCGCCGACGCGGAGGTCCGATTCGACCTCGTCGATGGTGAACCGCTGTTCGTCCACGGGAGTGAATCCGCCCCTGGCCCCCTCATCGACCCGCTGTATCCCGTCCTCGTCCCTGAATTGGACGGTACCCTCGACGGAGTAGCCGCGGAGCGGCGACCCGTCGGCGATCGCCGCCTCGTACTGAACCGTGGCGGTCTCGCCGGCTTCAAGCTCGTCGATCCGGGCGCTGTCGCCCGCTTCCGCGGTCTCGCCGATGACGAGGCCGTCCGAGAGCGACTCTAGGGAGACGTCGACGTCGGCTGCGGTCGCCGAGCCCGTGTTCTCGATCTGGGCTTCGAGCGTTCCCGTGTCACCGATCTGCGTGTCGGTGCTCGCGTCAGTGATCTCGAAACGCGCCTCGTCACGCACCTCCACCTCGAACGTCTCCGTCACCGTTCGCGAACGGTCGTTCGTCACGCCGCCCGCCTCCTGTCGAGTGTGTGCGTATTTCAGCTCGACGTCGACGTCGTAGGTCCCCTCCTCGACGCCCTCCGGGACATCGATCGCGATCGTGACCGGTCGCGGCTCGTCCTCGGTGATCGTTCCGACGGCGGTCTGTCCCGTCGTCACTTCAAGCGGGCTGTCGGCCTCGGCTTCGGCGCGGACGTTGCGGGCGGTCGTGACTATTTCGCGCCGGTCCGAGGTGCCGACGTTGAGCGAGCCGTCGTTGGAGATCTGAAACTCGACCTCGTTTGTACTCCCCGGCGTCACGACGCGGTCGGGTGAGTGGACGTCGAGGTTGGGCGATCCGCGAACGAGCGGCGGCTGCTGTTGCTGGTCCGGCTCGGGTCCGCCGGCGGACGGATCCTCGGGGTCCTCCTGACCGATCGCGGTCCCCGCGGCCGCGAGCGCGCCGAGGCCGCCGACGACGACGAGTACCGCGAGGAGGATCACAACCCGTGGAGAACCCCTCATGGTTCACCAACAAATGCGGTCAGAAACCGGAACAAAAAGGATCGATACGGAGGCCGACCGAAGCGGGGATGACGTTGCATTCACGTCAAAAATGAGAACGCACGAATAGATAATGTTTACGTTTCTGCAATCCTACGACGACGTATGCGATCGAGATACCAGACCGGCGACGTCCGTTCGGTGGCTTCCAGATGACACGGTTTTCGGATACGGACCGCGAGCGTATCCGGTCCCGGCTGATCGAGGAGGGACGGACGCTGTTCACGCAGTTCGGCTTCGAGCGGACGCGGATCAGCGACGTTACCGAGGCGGTAGGGATCGGCACGAGCACGTTCTACCAGTTCTTCGATTCGAAGGCGGCGCTTTATGTATGTGTGCTCGCGCTCGAACGCGAGAAACTGATCGAGGAGATCGACGCGGCGACCGCGGCGGCGGGATCGCCACGGGAGGAGGTTCGGACGCTGCTGGAAACGCTGCTTTCGACGGTGCGGTCGAACCCACTCATCTCGCGGGTGATCATCGAGAACGAGCTTTCCGCGATCGAAGAACGGCTCTCGGCGTCGGAGCGTGAGGCCTTACGCGAGACAAATTACGACACTGACCTCTCGTACGCCGATGAGTGGGTGACTCACGAGTCGTTCCGCTATGACGACCCCGACGTGGTTAGCGGGATGATCCGGTCGTTGGTGTTCGTCACCCGGGCGAGGGAACGATCGGTCGCGGAGGTCGAGGAGTTCGCCCCGTACGAGGTGATCGAGGCGGCGCTTATCGAGACGGTCGTCGAGGGGCTGTTCACCGACGATGCTGACGCATCCGCGGCCGCCGGCGACTGATCACGTCTCTATCGCGATCAGCGCGTCGCCGGCGCGCCGGATCGGTCCCTCCACATCCAGGCGGTCGCGCACGAGGCCTATCTCGGCCACGACCTCCCCGAGGATATGGATCCCGGCTTGGAGGAGACGAACTTCTATGACCCCGAAAACTTCACGTATCCCTTCGGCACCCACGTCGCGGTCGTCGAGGTCGATCCGGGGACCGGCGACATCGAGATCGAGCGGTACGTCGCCGTCGACGACTGCGGCGAGATCATCAATCCGCTGATCGTCGAGGGACAGGTTCACGGCGGGATCGCCCAGGGGATCGCCGCGGCGCTTTATGAGGGGGCCGCCCACGACGAGCACGCGCGTCTTCAAACGCGCCGGATGGACGAGTACGCCGTCCCCCATGCGACGATGCTCCCCGATTACGAGACCGACACGACGGTGACGCCGAGCCCCCACAACCCGCTCGGGGTGAAAGGTGTGGGCGAGTCGGCCACCATCGCGGCCGCGCCGACCGTCGTCTCGGCTGTCGTCGACGCGCTCGAACCGTTCGGCGTCGACCATCTCGACATGCCGATCACGCCGATGGCCGTCTGGCGCGCGACCGGGGGTGGACGCTGATGTACGCCCCCGAGTTCGAATACCGTCGGGCCGAGAGCGTCGAACACGCTCTCGAACTGCTCGCGGCACACGAGGATGCGCGGCCGATAGCCGGTGCACACGGGCTGTTGCCACGGCTCCGGACGGGCGAGGAGTCGGCGTCAGTCCTGGTCGATATCGGTCACCTCGATGGATTGACCGGGATCGACGAACGCGACGACACGATCAGGATCGGCGCGCTCACGACACATGCGGAGATCGCCGGGTCGGATCCCGTCCGTGAACACGCGGGCGCGATGGCGGACGCGGCGAGTGAACTCGGCGACCCACAGGTACGAAACGGCGCCACGATCGGGGGGAACCTCGCCCACGGCGACGCGCGTGCGGACCTCCCTGCGGCGTTTCTCGCCCTGGACGGCGAACTCGTTGTTCGCGGGGTCGACGGCGACCGAACCGTCCCGGCGACCGACCTCTTCAAGGGACACTTCCGGACGGTAGTGGCCCCCCACGAACTCATTACCGAGGTTCGCCTTCCGATCGAGGACGAGTCGACGAGCGCGTACGTCAAGCGTCGAAACCCCCTGTCGGGATACGCGCTCGTCGGCGTGAGCGCGTGCCTCGGGTTCGCGGTGACGGACGACGACGCGCGGACGGTGGAGACGGCACGGGTTGCAGTGACGGGAGCGACAACCAAACCGAGTCGACTGCCGGGTGTCGAAGCGGCTCTTGCAGGAATGACGGTCGACGGTGAGGCCGGTCGTCTTGACGAAACGGATCGGCTCACTGGTGCGGCTGCACGCGCGACTGAGGGGTTTGAGGCGGATGACTACCGGGCCGATTCGCAGACGTCCCCGGAGTACCTTGCCCACCTCCTTCCCGTGTATACGGAACAGGCACTTCACCGAGCAGTCGAGGGATATCGCCGCTCGCGGTGACAGGTCTATACCCCTCACGTCGCTCGCGATTACACCCTTCTTGAAAGCCCGAACACATCGGGCTCGCGACCGGTGTCCATGAGTTGGAGGTGACGATCGCCGGATCGCTTACTATCGTGCTCTTCGCTTTCACCGCCAGCGGTGGTATTTCGGCTTCCCTCGCGTACGTAACAGTGAATGTTGGCCCCGGTCAGCGACGACGCCGGCATGCAGCGCATGGCAACTCACATGCATGGCTCCACCGTGGCGACGGGCCGATCGAACACGTTACGGTCCACCGCGATTATAGAGTATTGTATATGGTAAACAATTTGGGTCCCGGACGGTTAACAGAGCTTCGGGATGAAGCAGCGCTCGATACGTTCCTCGCGTCCGAAGATATCGCACTCGTCGAGTTCTACACCGAAGGCTGTGGGATCTGTCGGAGTATGGAACCGGTTTTAGGGAACGTCGCGCGCGACCGTGTGGACGTCGCGGTCGCCACGATCAATCCACGTGATGACCCACCACTGATCGAGCGATTTGAGGTACGGAGCGTTCCGCTTTTGGTGCTCTTCGTCGATGAAACGCCGGTCGCGAGGCGGGCGGATGGATTCGTTGGCGGCGACGACCTCGCCGCCTGGATCGACGAGCACGTCGTGTGAGGTCGGCGGTCGACGGTAGCCGACACCGGCTGCTCCGATGAGGAGGACGTTTGATGAGGATGCTCGGCGAGGCTGACGCCGTGCGATCGGATCTGCTGGCCGTATTGTTCGGTATACACAATACTTTTGTACTCCCCCAACGAATACAGTATTGTATGTCAGTAGAAACAGCGCTCAAGACTAAATTCGATTACGACTGGAGCTACTCGCCACGGACGTCCACCCTGTTCGGTGCGTTCACCGTGGTTGCTATCGTCGGGTGGCTGGTGACCGTTCTCCTCACGGCGATCCATTTCTACGCGTTGCCGGCGATCCCACCGGATGCACCGGTGCAGGGAAGCATTGAGGTGATCACGAGCCAGTGGGCGTACGTCTTCGGCGTGCCGCTCGCGACGCTCGGCGGCTTCTATTACCTCGCGACCTTCGGGCTCGCGCTATGGTGGTTCGACACCCGTCACCCGCTGATCATCAAGATCCTCACGCCGATCACCGCAAGCGGCGTGTTGTTCTCGACGTACTTCGTCTACTTACAACTCGGCGTGATCGGCGAGATCTGCCCGTTCTGTATGGTCTCTGCGGCCGCGACGGTGATCCTGTTCGGCTTGGAGCTGGCGATCCTCTCCCGTAGCGCCACCCCGAAGCTGACCGCGATGACCGGTGACCTCGGACGGCTCATCGAAAACACCAGCCTCGCGAACGTCCTCTTTCCCGTCATCATGGGCGTGATCACGCTGCTCGGGCTTTACGTCGTCACGATGTTGCCCCTGCCGGAAGTCGTCCCCTTCGTCTGATTCTAAGGTTCCTTTTCACCGGTTCCTAGACCTCCCCTTTTATACTCAGCTACGTACCGCCGTCGCCTGAATCCTTTCAAGCTCGTGGGGGTTCGGGATTCAGACGGTGCAGTATTGTCACAGTCGTGCAAACGCTTTTAGGCCCGCGCGACGTACACCCATTAAATCATGGCCGATTCAATGAGCGAGATGCTGCGACAGGACATGGCGTGTGAGGGACTGCTCGAGTGTTTCCATGGGCTCAAAGCCCTCGATAAGGAGTGTTTTCGCGTCCTCGTCGACAGCGAGGAGCCGCTCACCATCGACGAGATCGCCGAGCGCGTCGAGCGCGAGCGGTCGACCGCTTACCGGGCGATCCAACGGCTGCTACAGACCGGATTCATCCGAAAAGAACAGGTCAACTACGAGCAGGGCGGCTACTACCACGTATACGAACCGGCCGATCCGGATCGGGTCGCCGACGATATGCAGCGCCTGCTCAACGACTGGTACGCCCAGATGGGACAGCTGATCGGCGAGTTCCGCGAGAAGTACGCCACCGAACCGGCTCCGCTGCAGGAGTGAGTAACGGGGCTCTGGCCCCCTCATTCACCTACTCATCGTATTATATCGCCCGATGTATCCCTCTCACCGGCCGATCAACATACAACCCGTCACACCGAACAGTGACGTAGACATCCGCCGCGATCGTGCCCGGTCGACGGCGATCAGCCGCCATGTCAGGGAACTACTCACAGGAACGATACCTCGCCGCCAAACGCACCGTCGATGACCGCGCGTTGAACCGGAACGTCCTCGACGCGTTTGAAACGGAAATACGCGAGGCGACCACTATCGTCGAAGTCGGTGCAGGGATCGGCACGATGCTCCAGCGGCTCATCGAGTGGGACCGACTCCCCGCCGTGGAGGAACTGACGTATACCCTCGTCGATGTAGACGGGTCGTCACTCACGGCTGCGATCCGGCGGCTCCCGGAGTGGGCCGATGACCGTGACGAGGTCGTCGCCGTCGACACCGGCGTTGACCGAGGTGCTGGTGGCAACCAAGTTACTGAAGGTGACCGGACTGCCG
The DNA here is from genome assembly GCF_900188065.1 of Halorubrum vacuolatum. Classification (GTDB taxonomy): domain Archaea; phylum Halobacteriota; class Halobacteria; order Halobacteriales; family Haloferacaceae; genus Halorubrum; species Halorubrum vacuolatum. Next base: position 60,615 of record NZ_FZNQ01000015.1, on the reverse strand, counting down.
ATGATGACCGGCGGAGCGACCGGAACCGGGTGGCCGGCGAGACGGGCCACGGAGCGTGTGGGGATCGCGCGCATACCGAAACGGTCCGACTCGAAACCGACAGCGGCGTGGTGACCGTCCGAGCAATCAGCGCGGACGCGATGGCGTTTCTTGCCGATGCGGATCCCGACGCCGTCATCGGCTGTGCATTTCTCGATCTGCTCCGCGAGCCCGCCGTCGACGAGCTGTTCGCACGGCTGCCGGCCGGCTGTCTCTGTTATTTTCCGATCACCTTCGACGGTGTGACCCTCTTCGAACCGCCGACCCGTCCCGATCTGGACGACCGTATCACCGAGCGGTATCACGCGGACATGCGTCGTCGCGCGAACCCCGGCGACCCACATGCCGGGAGACGGCTAGTGACGCGCGCGACCCGGGACCACGACCTGCTCGCCGCCGGCTCCGCCGATTGGGTCGTCGCCCCCGGCCTTGAGGACGCGCCTCCGGACGGCTACCCGGCGGATGAGGCATATTTCCTCGGACACATCGTGGAGACGGTCCGTGGCGCGCTCGCCGACGACCCGGCGATGGACGACGACGCGCTCGCCGAATGGGTCGCGGACCGCCACGCGGACATCGATGCCGGGCGGCTGATCTACCTCGCTCATCAGCTCGATGTCCTCCTCCGTGTCGGTGGGGATTGAGGGGCGGACCGGAGGCTTCGGTGTCACCCGTCGGCCGGGCCGGTCATCACCCGTCGGCCAGATCTCTCATCCGTTATTCCTGCCGCTCACGCCCGCCGGATCGGCTGTATTTCCTTATACGTGAGCGTCCGCCAGAGCCACTCAACCGGCCCGTACCGATATCGGCGAAGCCAGAGCACCGACAGCGGGATCTGGATCGTCCAAATGGCGAGCACGACACCGACCAGTTCGATCCGGCTCAGTTGCCCGAACAGCCCGAGCCCGTGCCCATAAAAAAGCGTGGTCGCGAGCACCGTCTGAAACAGATAGTTCGTGAACGCCATCCGACCCACGGCGGCCATCGCGGCGACGGCAATCCCCCCCGAGAGTCGTCGACAGCCGAGATAGATCACCCCGATGTATCCCGCCGCGAGCGGGAGGCTCCCCCAGTAGTTGAACTGTCGCCAGTAGAGTGCGGCTTCCGTCGCCCAATCCGCCGCCTCGATGTAGACGACGCCAGCGACGATCGGGACGAGACCGACAACGAGCCCCACGACCGCCAGTCGGCGGTAGAATCGGTTCGACCGTCGGTCGGTGAGCACGCCGAGTTCATACAGTGCCATGCCGAAAAGCATCACTCCGGAGGTTCGCCAGAAGCTCGACCCCACGAATCCGACCGTCTGCCGCTCCAGGGCGGCTGGTACCCGATGCTCCAGCTGAGCCACCCATCCGCTTTGGTACGTCTCGACTTCCCGACGGAGCGTCTCCTCGGCCGGCCGCCACTGTTCGGCGATCAGCTCCGGTGGGGCGGTCGCGGCGGTCGCGACCTCGAGGACCGAGGGGACCGCGATCATGAGCGTCCCGGCCGCCAACTTGACCGTCGGCGTCCATCCTCTGACGAAGACGATCCACAGCCCACAGATTGCGTAGGCGACGAGGATGTCGCCGTACCAGAGGAGATACGCGTGGGCGACCCCGATAAAAAGCAGCCATCCCGTCCGACGATAGTGTAGCCGCAGTGGTGGGTCGCCGTCGCCGCCCTTATGATCAAAAAAGAGCATGACGCCCGCGCCGAAGAGGAGCGAAAACAGCGTGATGAACTTCAATTCCGCGAGGATGTGCCCGAGCAGCCAGACGAGGTAGTTCGCGCCGGTGAGATCGCCGTAGACGGTCGGGTTGAGCAGCGTCGCCTCCGGCATGGCAAAGACGCGGACGTTGATGATGAGGATCCCTAAGACGGCGATCCCACGAAGGGCGTCGAGACTGACGATCCGCTCCGTGGTCGGCGTCGGGGATGGAGTCCGGGAACTCACTACTCATCGGAAGCGACGGCGAGGACCGAGGAATAGCTTCGGTTACCGACTCGGTCGTTCGAGACGGATCGCTCGGTCAATCGAGACGGATCGCTCAGTCAATCGAGGCGAATCGCTCGGTCAATCGAGGCGAATCGCTCGGTCAATCGAGCCGGATCGCCCGGCCCTCGGCCGAGGATCGATAGATCGCGTCGATGACCCGCTGGACGAGGAGCCCCTCCTCGATCGTGTTGATCGTCGGCGACTCGCCGGTCGCGACCGCCTTCAAAAACACCGCCTGCTCCGCCGCGTGGCTGTCGCGCTCGCGTGTTTCGATCCTCGCATCGGAGAGATGGTGTTCACCGACGCGACTTGCTTCGTGGAGGATCAACTCGTCGTTTCCCCGATCGAAGGTGGCTCCTGCCTCCGTGCCACGGATGACGAACTGGTCGGTCGTCGGCCGGTTGGTCGCCCAGGCGACCTCAAGCGAGACGGTTCGTCCCTCCGCGTCGCGGATGAACGCCGAGGCGGAGTCGTCGACGTCGAACCCCTCGGGACCGGCGTCTTCACCCCACATGTGTACGAACGCGTAGTCGTCCCGATCGCCGAACTCCGAACGGGTCGTCCCCGACACCTCGACCACCTCGGGATGGTCGAGGAAGTACAGCGCGAGATCGATCGCGTGGACGCCGATGTCGATGAGCGCGCCGCCGCCGGAGACCTGTTCGGAGGTGAACCACGACCCGCGTCCGGGGATCCCCCGACGGCGGACGTAGTTCGCCTCAACGTGGGTCACCTCGCCGAATCGCCCCGCGTCCTGATAGTGCTTGATCACCTGCACCGGGTTCGCGAATCGATTGTTGAACCCGACCATGCAAAACCCGTCGGCGTCCGCCGCCGCCTCCGCGATACGCTCCGCGCTCTCGACGGTGTGTGCGAGCGGCTTCTCCAGGAGCACGTCGAGCCCGGCATTGAGCGCCGAGGTCGCGTACTCCTCGTGAAATCGGTTCGGCGTCGTGATGAACACCGCATCGCACTCCGCGTACAGTTCGGATTCCTCCTCGTAGGCGGGGACGTCGAACTCCTCGTAGAAGCGACGACGGGCGTCGGCGTTGATGTCCATACCGCCGACGAGTTCGGCATCCTGATCCTGGAGGTGCATGGCGTGGTGATGGCCGATCCCTCCGAGGCCGACGATGCCGACGGCGACGTGGTTCGTTTCGTCCATGTATCGAGATTCACAACAATCGTTGTTAAGATTCACGCTCCGGGATCGATCGGCCGGAGCGGCCCGCAACGGATCCGGATGGTTGTTGACGGTCGCGGACGATCACCGTCGGATCGCCCGGGCTAGAGCGGCGGTAGGAGCGTCATGCCCGTTCCCAGTAGCGACGTTATTTCTTCCGAGAGCAACACGACCGCTTCGGGAGGTTCCTCTGTGGCTTCCGGAAGTTCCTCTATGATCTCGGGCAGTTCCGCGAGCGGCCCAAGCGCGTCGTCGACGGCTTCGCGGACCGCGGCAACCGATTCGACCCCAGCCAGCCAGTCACGCTCCCGAGCTATGACGAACCGACCGACGATCCACCACGACCCCAACAGCGCGAGCGCCGCGAGTAGCCGCGAAACCGCGAGCAGTTTCAACACGAGCGGAAGCGTCAAAACCAACGCAAGGGTCGCGAGCACGATCGTCACGGCCGTCGAGAGCCCGTCCGCTCCGGCGATATTGGCGGTATCCACCCCCGGAAAGAGAACGAACGCACCGACGGTGAGCAGCAACATCCCCCACAGCACCGTGCCGATGAGTTTCGCCCGGCTCTCGTGGATCGAACGTCCCTCCGGGACCTCGTCGTGTACCCACGGATTCTTCATGCCACGGGTAATACCTGAAAACATATATAATTCGTTTCATAGCTCAGCAATGAGGCGGAGGAAACGATCCGATCGGCAGCCCGAATCGACCGTTCGGATCGGCCATGTTCCGGCCGAAGCGGTCACTCGGGGACTGATGGTCGCGTCATCCACTCGCTCGCCTGTGGCTCCGCCGGATCGGTGACGATCTCGATGAGTACAGGGCCGTCGTGTTCGCGGGCCCCGTCGATCGCCCCACCGATCGCTTCGCGCTCGGTCACCCGCTCGGCCGGCACGCCCATGCCCTCGGCGACCGCGACGAGGTCGAGCCCCGTCTCCTCCCAGCCGTACGCTTGGGGATCGAAGCCGTAGGACCGTTCGGCCTCCTCGCTGATGATCGCGTAGTCCGCGTTGTTCAACGCGACCACCGTCACGTCGATCCCCTCCGAGGCGAGCGTGTGCAGTTCGTGAATACACATCATTAGCCCGCCGTCGCCCGTGAGCGCGACGACGTCGCGGTCGGGATTCGCGACCGCAGCGCCCATCGCGGAGGGGAGCCCCGTTCCCATCGTCGCCCACGAGCCCGGGTTGATGAAGGCTTCCGGCCCCATCGCCGGAAAGGAAACCAGCGTCCAGATCCTGAACCCGCCGGCGTCCGCGGTGACCACCGCGTCGTCCGGCACGACCGCACGCACCTCCCGAAGCACTTCGACGGACCGCATCGGCGCTCCCGGATCGTCCGCGGTCGAGAGCGCCGCGAACCGGCTGCGGTCAGCCTCGCGGACGGCCGCGGCACGCTCGGTCCCGGTTGTTGCCGCTTCGTCGCTCGGTCGGTCGTCCGCTCCGTCTTCCGCTTCGACCTCCGCTTCGACAGCACCGTCCCCGCGGAGCGCCTCGTCGAGGTCGTCGAGGAACCGACTCGCGTCGGCGACGATACCCACCGCCGTCTCATATCCGAACCCGATATCGTCGGGATCGAAGGTCGCGTGGATCAGCGTCTCCGGAAGCTCGACCGACCACGTCGCCGTCGCGACCGCGTCGAGGTCCGAGCCGACGACGAGGCCGACATCCGACCCGGCGAGCAGTGCCCGAAGCTCGACGCTCGCGCCGCCACAGAGGACGCCGGCCGAGAGCGGATGTGTCTCCGGAAGCGTGCCCTTTCCTTTATACGTCGTGACGACCGGTGCATCGAGGCGCTCGGCGACCCGCTTCAACGCCGCGGCCGCGCCGGCGCGACGAACCCCGCCGCCGGCGAGGATGACGGGTGTGTCGGCCGCTGCGAGCAGGTCGGCGGCTTCGGTCGTCGCCGTCGCCGGTGGCTCGGCCGGTGGAGCGGGTTGTCGGTCGGACGGCGTCGCCTGTGGCGTCCGACTTGCGAGCACGTCCTTCGGGATCCCGACGCGGACTGGCCCCTGTGGCGCTTCGCGGGCGACCCGGATCGCGTCGGCGACGGCGGCCACCGCGCCCGCGGGCGACTCCACGAGGACGTTCTCCTTTACCACGTTGTCGTAGGTGTCCGGCGGCGTCTCGTGGATGCCGTCGCCGCCGCGGACGTCGCGCTCGGTCTCGACGGCGAGATGGAGGAGTGGAACCGCGTCGTTGAGCGCGTTTTTCAGCCCGTTCATCGCGTTCATATCGCCGGGGCCGGGGACGACGACCGTCGCCGCCATCTCCCCCGGCGGGCTGGACTCCGCATATCCCCATGCCTGATGGGTGACCGCGGTCTCGTGACGGGCGACGACGAAGCGCGCATCGCGGTCGGCGAGCGCTCGGTTGAGCGGGAGGGTCTGTTTTCCCGGGATGCCGAAGGCCGTATCGATCCCGTGATCGAGGAGGCAGTCGACGACCGCCTCGCCAACCGTCGGTGGCGGGGCCTCGTCGTCCGTCCGTTCGGCCCGTTCGGTCCGTTCGTGTTTAGCCATAATTCGGCCGACGCCGCCGGCCCTGAAAGCCCTTGTGTCGGGGGAGGGGGCTACCGGATCCTGGCTCCTCCCCGCCGACTCACTCCGAGAGGGTGGTCTCACGCACCCGGATCCCCTTGCGGGCGAGGTGGCGCATCTGCCGCCCGGCGAAGTCCTCCTCGCTGGAGCCGCGGGTGGCGAGCACGTAGACGAGCGCGGAGCCGGAGGGGCGCATCGTCCGTCCGGCGCGCTGGGAACCCTGCCGCCGCGAGCCGCCGAGTCCGGAGGCGACGATCGCCACCTCGGCGTTCGGCAGGTCGATCCCCTCGTCGGCGACACGCGAGACGACGAGGGTGTCGAGCGGGGCGGCTGGTGTCGTGTTGCCGCTCGACGTGCCGTCCGCCTTCGATCCTTCACCGGCATTCCTTCGAAACCGCTCGAAGAGCCGTCGCCGCTCCATGTGCGGCGTCTCCCCGCTGATAAATGGGACGCCGAGCGCGCCGGCGATCGCCGCGCCCTGATCGAGGTAGTCGACGAAGACGAGCGCCTTCTTCCCGGGATGGTCCGCGAGCAACTCCCGCACCTCCTCGATCTTCGCGGGGTTTTCGGCGGCGAGCCGCCGACGCTCTCGACCGTCGGAGCTGACGTACGCGTTTCGGGCCATCTCGTCGCGCCAGGGGACGTATCGGATCTCCACTTCGGGTTCGGCGACGAACCCCGCCTCGAAGAGCGCGTCCCAATCAGCGCCGATCGGCGGGCCGATCAGGGTGTAGATCTCCTCCTCGTTGCCCGTCTCGCGGACGGGCGTCGCCGAGAGACCGAGCCGGTGTTTGGCCTGCAGTTCGGCCGACCGCGCGAAGACCGGGGCCGTGATATGGTGAGCCTCGTCGTAACAGATCAGCCCCCACTTGCGCGAGTCGAAGAGCCCGCGGTGGGCGTCCATCCCGGCGGTCTGGTAGGTCGCGATCGTCACCGGTCGGATCTCCTTTTGCCCGCCGTGATATTCGCCGATGTCGGCGGGATCGATCGTCGTGTGGGTGGTCAGCTCCTCGCGCCACTGGCCGGCGAGCTCGCGTGAGGGGACGAGGATCAGCGTTTCGCCGCCGACGGCCGTGATCGTTGCGAGCGCGGCGACGGTCTTGCCGGAGCCCGGCGGCCCGACGTACACCCCCGAGCCGTTCTCCATGAACGCGTCAACCCAGCCCTGCTGGTAGTCCCGTAGCTCCGTCGTGAGCGTCATGTCGACGGGGTCGCCGGTCTCCAACTCACGGTCGTCGACGACGGGGTAGTCGGCGTCATAGAGGGCCCGCTTGATGCCGGCGATCGCGTCCTCGTTGACCCACGCCTCCGTCTCCGAGATGGGCGCCCGGAGATGGTCCGCGTCGAGGTGTTGGTCGGCGACGTTGCCGAGCAGGCTCTCGGAGGCGGCCTCCAACACGACGTAGCCATCCGGGTGAGTATACAGGCGGAATCGGTGGGCGCGCCGCCACTGGTCCTCGATCCACCCCTCAAGGCCTTCATGCCGTCGTCCGAGCGTCGACCGAACCCGGGCGATCAGGCTCGCGGCGTCCTCGAAGGGGGCCGCCCAGACGTCCTCACGGCGGATACGGTAGAGGTACCCGCGCGTGCCGGGGTCGGTGCGGGTCGTATCGACGAGGTGGGCGAACTCCGAGAGTCGCGCCCGCGTGAACTGCGTGGGCCGATCGACGACGACCTCCCGCCGATTCGGGAAGGTCACGATCCGCTCGCGACGGGCCAGTTTCCCCCACTCGGTCGGATAGTAGACGACGGGATCGGTCTCGACGTCCACCCGATCGACCGACCCGCGAGCGACGAGCGCATCGAGTGCGTCGCGGGCGGCCGACTGGGTCGTTTCGAGCCGCCTCGCGACTTGGCTTGCGGTCGCGAGGGGTCGCTCCTCGGATTCGAGTGCGTCGTGAAACCGATCGAGGTCGATATCGAGTCCGTCCTCGCCATCGGATGCCATCGGCCCTTCTCGGCGATGGAGAAAGAAATGGGTACCGTCCTTCGTGAGGGTATATAAATTGGTTGCGGACGGCCGCCGTCAGGTATATAAGTCGATCCGCGGCGGTCGTCGTCTTCAATTCGCTTCGAGGATGACGGGCCCGTCGCGGTCGAGCTTCTCGCGTCGCTGCTCGTTGAGCGCCTCACAGACGCCGCCTTGCCCCGTCACGTTCGTCCGCGCGAGTCGACCGCGACGATGGACGAGTTCGAATTCCTCGGTCGCTATCGGCTCGCCCTCCGGCGTGAGAAAGAGCGGGTCGTCGTCCTCGATCGCATACCCGACATCGCGTGCCTTTCGGAGATATCGGTGGAGCGGTCGGGCCGGCACCGAGACGGAGAACGCGCCGTCGCCGACCGCGATGGCCGCCCGCGCGCCCTCCATCCGTGGATCGACGTCCCTATCGAACCGGAGATCCGCCGGTGTGAGCGCCGTGATCTGCTCGGCGGAGAGGCCGGCCGCAAGCAGTCGCTCGACGGCCACGTACTGTCGGGAGAGGCGGGCTTTGTCATCGAGCGTCGCACGAACCGAGCGTACCTCGCCGTCGGCGTCCGGAAACGCGTCCGCGAAGGGGAGTCGGTCGTTGACACCCTCGTTGATCTCCTGCTCGTGCATGTGATCCCTGAGTTCGATGGTGGCCTGATCGATCTCCGGGAGCGATTCGAGTTCGTCGCGCGCGTCGACGGCCATCATCCAGGCGAACGCGGGCGAGCACCAGGCGGTCGGCAGCGTGAATCGAAGCGTCGCCGTCCGTTCGTTGATCTCGATCGCGTCGACGTAGCCGAGTTCGAGGATCGACTCGTCCAACTCGGGGTCGGTCACCCGATCCAGCCGGGCACGGATCCGTTCGTGGAGCCCTGCGGACCCCGGACGATTCGGGGTGGCTGTGTGGCTCATCAGTCGTCGGCGGGCGCGGCCGTGTCGTAGCTGTCGCCCAGTCCGAACTCCTCGCTGATCGCGTCGGTCCGGAACGCCTTTTTCCGTTCCTCGATGTCGATGTCGTAGAGTTCGGCGATGTTCTCGCCCATCAGCTTCTTTTTGGCTTCGAGGCCGAACTCGACGCCGTACTCCGCGTGCTGGTCGGCCGACAGCTCCGTCTCCATCACGGCTTCGATCACCCAATCTGGGTCCCAGATACCGTAATCGGAGCCGAAGGTGAGCTGGTCCTCGCCGAGCCAGTAGAGCAGCTCGCACATGATTTCAGAGAACTTCTTCGGACGCGAGAGCGCCATCGGCGCGGCGACGGCGATGCCGCCGTAGACGTTCGGCTCCTGGGTCGCGATCCAACAGAAGTCATCGAGCCGTGGCAGCCCGACGTGCTCGACGATGAAGTTCAACTCGGGGAACGAGGAGGCCGCGAGGTCGACGTCGGCGACGTCGAAGGCGTCCTTGTTCAGCGGGCGGATCGTCGGGCCCTTGTGTGGGTGGATGTTCTTCACGCCGAGATCCGCACACTTCTGGAGGAACTCGAACGCCTCGTCGCTGTCGAGCCGCCAGCCCTTCGAGTCGCCCTTCCACTCGGCGGTGTACACCTTCGCACCCTTGATATCGTACTCCTCCTTTTGTCGCTCCAACTCCTTCAATCCGGCTTCGCCGTCACGTGGGTCCCAGCGACCGTTCAACACGAATCGGTCCGGGTATTCCTGATAAAGCGTTTCGCCGAGGTCGTCGACGGTGTTGAAGCCCTCAGTATAGAACTCGTGGAGATGGGTGGGCTGGTAGACGCCCATGTCGACGTAGTTCGTAAACAGGTCACGTTTGACGTCTTCGGGCGTGAACTTCCGATAGTCGTCCATCCCCCGCTGTCGCTCCTCGGGGGTGAACGCGGTGTGATAGTCGTAAAAACACTGGATGAACTGTTCACCGCCGCGGTGTTTGATGTTCTCCTCCGACGCGTCCCACATGTGGATGTGTCCGTCGATGACGAACACGTCCTCTCCCTGATGCTGGTACATCAAAGATGATTATGGATTACACCCGCATATAAGTATCATAAATTATCACTTTAGTTTTGTCAGCAATCAAGATCGACCGGTTGATCGTCGCGTACGGCCGCAGATCGTCTGCGTGTATCCCCCTCTTTTACGCATCGGAGGGGCGATTCCCTCGTCCCCGATCAGTCAAACGCCGACGAAAGGTTCGGAACCACCTGCTTTTTTCGGGAGACAACACCCGGGAGCGGGCCGACGTGATCGGTCACCCTCGTCGAAAGCGCCTCGGCAATACTGTCGCTGTGTTCACCACGGATGAGCAGGGTTGAGCCCTCCTCCAGAATGTCCGTGACGAGCAACAGGAGGTCCGTATAGCCGCGTTCGGTGCGGATCGCCTCCATCGCCTCGATGATCTCCGTTTGTTGGTCCAGTACGGTTTCCGGCGTGACCGTCTCTACCTGCCCGATACCGACGTGTGCCGACCCGAACTCGAATTCCTTGAAGTCGCCGAGGACGATCTCGGACGGTTCGCGTTCACCGAGTGCACCTTTCCGTTCGAGCAATGCTTTGCCGTACTCCTCGTAGTCGACCCTGGCCAACTCGGCAAGCCGTTCGGCTACGACCCGATCCGTTTCGGTCGTCGTGGGCGACCGCAAGACGAGCGTGTCGCTCAACAGCCCGCTGAGCAGTAACCCGGCGACGTCGCGTGGGATCTCGACATCCGCGTCGTCATAGAGGTCGGTGATGACGGTCGCCGTCGAGCCGACCGGTCGATTGATAAAGAGGATCGGCTCGCCCGTTCGGATATCCCCGATGCGGTGGTGATCGATGACTTCGATGACCTCGGCCTCCCGGCTCCCGTCTACGGCTTGGCCGTGCTCGTTGTGATCCACGAGGATCAGCCGTTCCCCGGATGCATCGTCCAAATACACCGGCGGCTCTACGTTCCAGCGGTCCAGGACGAACTGGGTTTCGGGATTCGGGTCGCCCGCCCGTGCGGCGATCGCGTCAGCTCCCTGTGCCTGTTTCAATCGTGCGTACGCGACCGCCGAGCAGATGGTGTCCGTATCCGGCTGCTGATGGCCGATGACATACGGTGGGTTCGTCATACCCGATACATGATCAGCGGTGTGGTATGTCCACCGATTGGCCCCGAATAGCACTGGGGATCACACACGCGACGCAAAAACGAGACGGCGGTAGCACCGATCGATCGCGCGGACGATCTAGAACGGGAACAGTGATTCGGCGTCCGGGTCGCGCTCGATCAGTTCGATCTCGTGACCGTCGGGGTCCTTCGTGAACGCGTAGAGGTCGTCACAGCTCTCGGGGTCGCGGTAGTCCTCAGCCTCGCGTTCCATGAGCTGGTCCCAATCCTCGTGGAGGTCATCGACGCGGACACAGAGGTGGCCCCACGCGTCGCCGAGGTCGTAGGTGCGCCCGTCGTAGTTGTAGGTCAACTCGACGGCCATGGCCTCCTTCGAGGCTCCTCGCGGCTTCACGAAGTAGTTCGCGAACGTGTCCGACTCCCAGCGGCCGGTCTCTTCGTACTCGAACTTCCGGTTCCAGAAGCCGAGCGCCTCGTCGGCGTCCTCGACGCGGATCATCGTGTGGTCGATGCTCCACTTCTCGCCGTAGTCGCGTTTGACGATCTCGATCTCGTGGCCGTCCGGATCCTTCACGAACGCGTAGCGGTTGCCACAGGATTCGGGATCGCGATAGTCGTCCACCCCGCCCTCCATCAGTTCGTCATACGACTCCTGCAGTTCGTCCTCGGGGACGCGAACGGCGATGTGTCCCCACGCGTCACCCATCTCGAGGTCGTCGCCGCCCTCGTTATGGGTCAGTTCGAGCAGCGCCCCCTCCTCGTGCATCTCCTCGGGGCCCATGTAGACGATGGTGAACCCGTCGCCCTCGTAGCGATCCTTCTCCTCGTAGTCGAGGTGCGTGCCGTACCAGTCCAGCGACTCCTCCAGGTCGGCGACGCGGATCATCGTGTGATCGAGTGTTCCGTCCATACGGATCGTGATGGTTCGTCTCGCCTATTAAAGGACGCGATAGCGTGGATCGTTTTTAAGCGGTTGCAACGCCGATTCGAACGCGACCTCCAAATCAACCCACGGGCCGACCATCGAGGACAAACCAATGACCTATGACACCCCCGGCGAGACGGACACAAAGCGGCGCTGGTGTTCGGACTGTGAGCTCAGCGTCGCGCCCGTCGAGGACGACGCCGCTGCCGACGCACGACCCATCTGTCCCGCGTGTGGATCCGGGGTCGCGTGAGTTCCGGGTCGGCGGATCCGGGCCCGTCACGCTTTGAATGATCCGGATCCATCCCGAGGCAGACCGATCCGACGGTAACGTGTCGGTTCGTCCACGTTCCCGGAACGTAACGACTATCCCCCCGACTTTCGTACCCGAGCGTATGGATTGGCCACACGACCCCGACGGTGAGCAGGGGAGCGAGGGCGGCCGCAAGTACGGCCACGCTATCTTGGCGAAGAAGCTCGATGAGGGGGAGGACTTCCCGCTTGCGGCGGCCGACTACGTCGCGGACTACGGTGACCACCCGATCCGGATCGATCACGAGACCGTCGTCTCCGTCGAGGACATCTTCGAACACGTCGAAAAGGAGGAGTTCGAGGACTTCATCGCGTTCCATCAGGAGCTCGGTCGGGCCATGCGATCGGCCGGCTACTGGCCATACGAGGGCGCTGAGGCGTTTGTCGACGTCTGAAGGTCGATACGTTCCTGTTCCTCTGAGCGACGGACCCTCGAGACGGCTGTCCGCTCGAAGGCGACGAGGATCCGGCAGCCCACACCGACCCCGTCCCTTTTAAGATACGCCGGGGTGACCCACCGCCCATGGAACACGAGCGGATCGTCATTCTGGCACATGAGAAGTTCCCCGGCCGTGCGAAGACCGCCCTCGGCGTCATGCGATACGGTGATCAGGAGGTCAAAGCGGTTCTCGACCGTGACCGCGCCGGCGAGCGCGTCAACGATCACGTGGGTGACGTCCAGGACGCGCCGATCGTCTCCTCGTTCGAAGAGGCGTACGAGGCCGCCGATGGCGACATCACCGCCTTATATATCGGCATCGCGCCGATCGGCGGCGGCTTCGAGGACTCATGGCGTGGCGACGTCATCGACGCGATCGAAGCGGGCTGTGACATCGTGAGCGGACTGCACTACTTTTTAAGCGAGGACGAGGAGTTCGCGACGCTCGCCGCCGAACACGACGTGGAGCTCTGGGACGTCCGCGAGCCACATGCGGATCTCACCGTCGCCGGCGGCGCGTCGGCCGACGTCGACGCCGACGTGGTGTTGACCGTCGGGACCGACTGCTCGGTCGGCAAGATGACCGCGTCGTACGAGATCGTCGAGGCCGCGCGGGCGCACGGCATCGACGCCGCGTTCATTCCCACGGGACAGACGGGGATCATGATCGAGGGATGGGGGAACCCGATCGACCGGGTGATCTCGGATTTCACCGCCGGGGCCGTCGAGGAGATGATCCTCGAGGTCGGCGACGACCACGACCTGCTCGTCGTCGAGGGGCAGGGAAGCATCGTCCACCCCGCCTACTCGGCGGTCACCTGCGGCATCCTTCACGGCGCGATGGCCGACGGGCTCGTGCTCTGTCATGAGACCGGGAGGGAGGTCGTCCACGGCTACGAGTCGTTCGATCTCCCGCCGCTTTCGGAGTACATCCGCCTCTATGAGACCCTCGCTGCGCCGATCCACGAGACGTCCGTCGTTGCGGGCGCGTTGAACACACGGAACGTCGCGGACGACGAGGATGCCGTGGCGGCGATCGAGGAGTACGCCGAGACCATCGGCGCCCCCGCGGCCGACCCCGTGCGCGACGGTGCCGACGCGATCGTCGAGGCGATCGTGGACGGACTGGGCGGCGAGCTCGGTGCTGGGGGAACGACGCGATGAGCCTCGATGCGACGTTCGAGCGCGTCACGCTCGACCTCGCGGAACCGTTTACCATCGCGAGGGGTACTCAGACGACCGCCGAGAACGTGATCGTCCGCGTGACCGACGAGGCCGGCATGACGGGCGTCGGTGGTGCGGGCCCCGCCGCTCATTACGGCGAAACCGCCGACACGGTCGAGGCGGTGCTCCCGTCGCTGCTGGAGGTCGTCGAGGAGGTCGGCGACCCCCACGCGATCCACGAGGTCGAATCCCGGATGGCGAGCGTGGTGAACGACAACCCCGGGGCGCGCTGTGCGGTCTCCATCGCCGTTCACGACTTGGCCGCGAAACGGCTCGGCGTCCCGCTCTATCGACTGTGGGGGCTCGACCCGACCACGGCCCCGGATACCTCCTATACGGTCGGGCTCGATACGACCGAACGCGTCAGGGAGAAAGCCGAAGCTGCCGCCGAGGTGGGCTACCCCATCCTGAAGATCAAACTCGGCACCGATCGTGACCGCGAACTCGTCGAGGCGGTCCGGGAGGCCGCCCCCGACGCGACGCTGCGGATCGACGCCAACGAGGCCTGGACGCCCCGCGAGACGGTTCGAAACAGCGAGTGGCTCGCCGACTACGGCGTCGAGTTCATCGAACAGCCCGTTCCCGCGGAGGACCCGGCGGGCCTCAAGTTCGCGTATGAACGTTCCAGGCTGCCGATCGCGGCGGACGAATCCTGTATCACGCTTGCTGACATCCCCGCGATCGCCGACCGGTGTGACATCGCCAACCTCAAACTGATGAAGACCGGCGGGTTGCTGGAGGCACGCCGGATGATCGCCGCCGCCCGCGCACACGGTCTGGAGGTCATGTTGGGCTGTATGATCGAATCAAACGCCTCCATCGCCGCCGGTGCGGCGCTCGCGCCGCTTCTCGATTATGCGGATCTCGACGGATCGCTGTTGCTCGCTGACGACCCGTATGACGGGGTCGACCTCTCGGGGGGGCGGATCCGCTTGGACGAGCTTGAGTTTACGGGGACGGGCGCACGTCCCGTTGAATAGACGTCGGAGGTACCGCGTTGGCACAGCGGGACCGTCTCTGTCAGTTGTTGCCCTGTCCGGGATGATCGTCGTCAGACTGCGACCCGTTTCCGGTGGAGGCGTTGTCCGCGCCCCCGTCGTCACCATCGTCTGACGTGTCAGCAGCGTCGTCTTCCGGCTCATACTCCTCATCACCGTAGCGGACTTGCGTTCCGCTCGCAACGGGTCGAATAAGATACCCACCGTGGCCCTGTCGATGTGGGGCGAAGTCGGCGATGAATCGTGTTCGCTCGTCTTCCCGGATCTCGAAGGCCTGCTGGAACTGCAAGGGCGCGTTTCCGGGCGTGTTTACGTCGGCCTCTTCACCATCCGCTTCGAGGATCCCGTCCGTATCGCTTACATCGAGCTGTAGGAATTGATACTCGCCGACTTCGACTTCCGTCTCGTCGATGAGCTGTGTGTTGTCCCCCTGTAGCTCGACGAGGTCGGCCTGTTGTGGTTCATCGAATTCGATGTAGTACCGTCCCTCACCCTCATCTACATCCTCGCCCTCGTTCTCGTTTCCATCGTCGTCGTTCTCGTCTCCATCGTCGTCGTTCTCGTCTCCATCTTCGTCGTTCTCGTTTCCATCGTCGTCGGTCGAGGTTGCATTCCCGGAGTCATCAGCGGCGGCGTCTGCTCCGTTTCCGTTCTCCTCTTCGTCGGTATCGTTGTCGTTCGAACCGCCAGCTGGTTTGATCCAGACCCCATCAATCGTCACGACCAGCGATTCGAAATCGCCGATGTCGTTCGGCTGGTCAGTCACGCTTGTCGAAAGCGTCCCATAGCGTGTTTCCGTTACTTCGCCATCGGTATCCTCTCCACTCCCGTCAGCACCATCGTCAGTTGGTGCCGTCCCTGAGTCGTCCAGACATCCTGCGATCGCTGTTCCAGCGGCGGCACCACCGACTCCCTTGATAAACGTCCGTCGTTCAACCATCGTAAAATAAGGTAGCACAGCTACGTGGTTAACAGTGCAATATACGCTACCCGAATTAACGCGAGTTTGGCTGAATTGGGTGGTGCTTACCGTGTTCTGTGCGCTCAGTACTTCCGTTCCGCCGAGGACAGCTCCAACGCATCGTAGAACCGCTCATCGAGGTGGTTACGATCCCGGAGCCAGCCGTCAAAGTCGCTCGGATCGCTCGGGTACCCCTCGTACAGCTGCTCGTACTCGGCGACGTAATCGCGCGTCTTTTTGAGCCCGATTACGGACTCATACACTTCGGATCGACCCACGCCGAGCGTCTCGAACGTCCCGGCACGTGACTCGGAGACGAAGTTTCGAAGGACCCCGGTGGCGAGCGAGAGGGTGCTCCTGAAGCCGTCGGCCTCCCGCTTCGTGCCCACGATCTCCCGTAGCTCCTGCTCGGGAAGCAAGGCGGTGAGCGCCCGTAACACGTTGACCTCGATGGCGCTCGCCGCGACGTTATAGGCGTCCCACGCGGCCAGCTTCGCGGCCTCGCCATGGTCACGATACAACCAGCGGTTGTGCTCCCACAGACCGGCCTCCGAGACGTCCCCGTCCTCGATCGCCAACGCGGCCGCACGTCCGGCCGAATACCCCGAGAACGCCGCCCCGCGAATCCCCTTGCCCGTGATCGGATGGGTGGTGGCCGCCGCGCCGCCGGCGGCGAGGTAGCCGGGCGCGACCATGGAGTCCAGCGGCCGCCGGAGCGCGATCGACGACCCGATCTTGTTCCCCGTCCCGAACTTCTCGACGACGCGTGCGTTTTGGTACTCGGGGCGGTCCTCGATGTCCCGACGGAGTCGGTCGACGAGCGGGATCGCCGGCTTGTTCATCTGAAACCCCAACCCGACGTTGATCAGCGTCGGCGAACGGGGGAAATACCAGATGTAGCCCATCTCCTCCAACGGCTTTCCGATGATGGCGTCGTGATACGCTACCGGCTTCTCGGTCTCGATGATCTCGCGATACGCCGACCCGAAGTGGGTGTAATGGGGAACCTCGAACGTCGGCTCGCCCGGCGTGTCGAGCGTGTCGAACGGGACCATGTCCTGGAGGAGCGACTGTGCGCCCGCCGCGTCGATCACCACCGAGCAGTCGTATCGGACCGGCTTCCCGTCGCACATCGCCTCGACGCCGGTGACGCGACCGTTCCGCGTCACGCCGTTCACGACCGTGTCGTAGTGTTGTGTCACGCCGAGTTCGGCGGTCTCTTCGAGCAGTCGCTGACCGAACTCGTACCGATCGATGACGTTGCTCCCGTTCGAATACGGGAGCGACTTCCGCACGTCGAGTTCCTCATCCCACCACTCGATCCGGTCGATGCCGTCGTTGACGAAGACCGATCGGTCCTCGGCGATCGCCGCCATGTCGATCGGCCCGGGGTAGTTCTTCGGATCACGTGGACTCTTCATCGCGTCGCCGCACGCGATGTACCCACCGCGTTCGCGGGATTTTCGCTCCAACTGCGCGACGTCCGCGCCCTTAGCCGCTGCCGTCGCCGCCGCGAAGCACCCGGCGATACCGCCACCGACAACGACGACATCGTACGTTTCGTTCATTATTACATCCGGCCTTTACTTCCATACGGGGCTTAAGGGTACTACCATTTGCGATCATCGTTCATGGCGGGGGAGTGGCGAACGGTTCATTCGAGGAAATCGTGCTCGTCTCGGACGAGTGAACTGTAATCGTCGCGGACGAAGCAATAGTGATCGTTGCGTAGGAAGGAATTGGGATCGGTTCGGATGCACCGGGTCCGCATACACCTAGGGACAGCCTTTAGCAGTCGGTCGCCGAATATTCCCCGAGCATGGCACTGACCGATGAGGCGGCCGCTGCCGACCGCGACGGGAAACTGACGCTCCTTTTCAGTCTCGGGGCCATGCGATCGCTTGCGGATCCGGCTGCGGCCGTCACGGACGCACGGCGCTGGAGCCGCTACGTCGGGGTCGTCGCCAACGACGCTGCCGAAGTCCACACGTTTTGTCGAACCCACGGGATCGACAACGACTACGCGCTTCGGAGTTGGGACAAAGCGGGGCTCGTCCAAGACCTGTATGAGGGGATAGATACGCCACGACACGTCTTCGTCGGCACGACCGCTGCCGATCGTCGAGTCGCCATACAGGCCGGCTGGGAGTATCGGCCCATCGAGGAGGCCGCCGAACGGGCAGGATGGGACCTCGGCGATCCGTCCGTGACCACCGGAGCCGATGACGGCGATGACGGTCTCTTTGCCCGACTTCGCCGGTGGATTCGCGGCCGACTTCGCTGAGGCTCCATCGATGACGGACGCGGTCCGGTCAGCCGACGGTACGACGTGTGGTCAGCCGAGCGGCATCTCGGGTCGTTTTCACGACGAACTCGTCGTCTGTTGGTCGATCGGTCGGCTCATTTCGGTGGGCGTTGAGGCGGCTCGATTCGATGTCTGCTGGCCCTGCTCGCTCCGATCCTGATCATCGCGGGCTCGCGCATGGCGGGTGAAGGTCGTCGGATCCGGCTTTGGGCCGTCACCGGTGTCCGCCATCGGGACCGCGTTCATCGGCCCCTCCCGTCAGTTGTGGGCCGGTCGTCGGCGAGCGGCAGTCGACACGGCGATCCCGGTCGGAAGAACAGGTTGGTAGCCGTAGTGTCCATGTTGAACCGCGCAGGAGTCTCGATACCGATCGAGGAGGGCTTCGTCCTCGATCCGGTACTGGGCGGTCGGTTTCGCGTCGATGTCTCAGTCGGTGGTCGGTTCGTCGTAGCTTCGATTTGCGGCGTCATATGGTGTGTGGTCTCGTGGATCGTCTGGATATCGCTTCGATCGTCCGTCGGGTCTCAGGTCGGGAGCGTACGGATACTGTCATCACGCTTGGACCGTTTTCGGCCCTGGGTTAAAAGTTAACGATAGATAGTGATATTATACTCCGGAGAATATAACGTCATAATATGTTTTGTGTTACCGAGTTTCATGATACAGCCGGACCGTGGATTCGGTATCCGTACCGGTCGACCGACCCATCAAGAAGGCTCCCGGTCGCAAGCAGTTCGTGTCCGGAGACCCCGGCGGTCGGTTGCGCGGGCTCGTCTTCGATCGGCCGCGCCGGCTAGTTCCGCGGTTCGTCCGCGTCGGCTTCCGACTCCTCCAGTTCGACGTCGACCTCGGCTTCGACGTCGGTATCCCCGCCGGATCCACCGTTGGCATCCGTTTCGTCGGTCAACTCCTCCAGTTCGGCCTCGATCTCGGCGTCGTCGAGTTCGGCTTCGAGGTCATCGAGTTCGGCATCAACGTCCTCATCGGTCGCCTCGACCGATCCGTTCCCCGCGTTGCCGTCGGACTTTCCGAGTTCACCCTTTAACGTCTCGAGCTCCGATTCCACCTCGCTGTTCGCAGAGAGGCTTTCGAGCTCGCGGTCGAGGTCGTCCTTGTCCGAGAGCGCGTCCTCGAACGCGCCGGAGTCCTGCAACTCGTCCATCGCCTGTGCGCGTGCCTCCATCTCCTCGGTCCGTTCCTCCGCCCGCTCGATCGACCGGCCGACGTCCTCCATCTCGTCGCCGACGCCCGTCATCGCCTCGCTCACACGCGAGGAGGCCTCCGCGGCTTCGTACCGGGCTTTCATCGTCTCCTTTTTCGTCCGGAACTCCTCGATGCGGTTCTGGAGCTCGTTCTTTTTCTCGACGAGCTGTTCTTGGGTGTTCTCCAACTCGGCGATCTGCCCCTCCAGCTCCTCGATCTGCGTCATCTTCGACTTCTTCTTTTCGAGGGCCTTTCGCGCGAGGTCGTCGCGATCCTGCTGTACCGCCTCGCGGGCCTGCCGGTTGTGCTTTTCGACGTTCTCCTCCAGCTTTCGCCGCTGGATCTCCAGTCGCTTCTTTTGGGTCGTGAGGTCCGCGATCCCCTGTTTGACGTCCTGGAGCTCATCACGCATCTGTTCGTACGAGTAATCAAGCGTCTCCGTCGGATCCTCCGCCCGGTTGAGGAGGGCGTTCAGCTTCGAGCGGATGACGTAGGAGGCGCGCGAAAGGATTCCCATACCCGTCATACACGGTCCAGCCGTTAAAACCTCATGTGGTTTCACCCGCCCATCGCGTACCCTGTGGGCTGCCTGCCAGCGGCGTCAGGGACGACCGATCCCCTGACATCGAAATCGGGAACGACGGCCGAACAACCGCACCCCAAACACTCTTTGTGTTACCCCCACTCCACTCGTCATGACCGAACGGAAACCCCTCCCCGATCGGAACTTCTCGAAGCGAGATGCGATCATCCTTCAAGAGCTGTCCCGTGACCCACAGATCTCCTCGCGGGAACTCCGTGACATCCTTGCGGCGCAGTACGACATCGACGTCTCCCACGTGACCGTCAGCGAGTCGATCCGTCGGATGCGTGAGAAAGAGGTGTTCCGTGAGGCCATCGCTCCGAACGAGGAGTATCTCTTCTTTTCGCTGTTCGAGTTCAGGTTCAACCCCGAGGGCTTCGAGGAGCACTGGCGCGATGGGCTGGAGTACATTCGGGATGACAAACACACCTTCATGTACTTCCTTTCGGACGGGGAGTACCAGTGGAAAACGATAATGATGTTTCGCGACCGCGAGCAGGAGTCGAAATGGATCCATGAGTTCTACAAGGAACACGGGGAGCTCGTCAACAACCTCCGAAACTCCGTGGTGACGAACGTCCTCAAGTTCGGGACCGACCCGGAGCTATTCGAGATCTTCCGCGAGGAGCCTGAGGAGTAACGGCATGCGGTTCAGCATACTTCAAGGTGGAGCCTCCGACCTCAAGGAGCGAGTGTAACGAGCGAGTAGGTCGGAGAGGAAACCGACAAACGATGATGAAACCGCATGACTGTAGCTACCCGACTCCCGAGATTATAAGGACCCCCGTGTTGTAATCTGAAGTATGGAGGTGCGTCGAACCGCGCCGGTCAAGCTCATCGTTCCCGATGAGCGACGCGACGACCTCCACGAGTCAGCTCGCCAGTTCCTTTATTGTGCAAACCGTGCTGCCGAGTTCTGTTGGGACGATCATTCCTATACGAACTGCGTCACGGCGAACTCAACTGCACGAGACGCACTCTACGCGGAGCTGCGGGAAGAAACCGAACTCACCGCGAATCTTGTCCAAGAGGCCATCCGACGCGCCGTCCAAGCGACGAAGGGGTGTGTCGAACGGTGGAAACAGGGCAAGCGTGTGAGCCAACCGGAGTTCACGTCGTGGAGTATGCTCTATGACAAGCGAAGTGCGACGTTCTACCGGAACAAAGTTTCACTCTCAACCGTCAACGGGCGCGTTGAGTGCGACTTTGAACTTCCGGCGGACAGCCCGACGCCCTACGAACAGTACGTTCTCTCTGACGAGTATGAGTTCCGGGCGAGTACACTCCAATACGACAAGGCGACCGACGAGTTCTACTTCCACATTACGACCCAGAAGTATGATGACGACGAGTTCGAGGTTTCGGCAGATGCCGGGCACCAAACAGTCCTCGGTATCGACCTCGGCGTTAACAGTCTCGCAGTGGCTTCGACTGGCACGTTCTGGCAGGGAGACGACTACGACCATTGGTGCCGCGAGTTCGAGAAACGACGTGGTGAAATGCAACAGCGCGGCACGCAGGCCGCACACAACGCGGTGCTTCGCCTCGGGAAGCGCGAGGAAGCGTGGCGGAAACAGTACCTTCACACCGTCGCCAACGAGATCGTCGAGGAAGCCGTCGAACACGACTGCGACGTGATCGTGTTTGAGGAGTTACCGGACATCCGTGAGCGGCTTCCACAAGCGAAGTGGCACCACATTTGGGCGTTCCGACGCCTGTACGAGTACGTCGATTACAAAGCGCCTGAGCAGGGCGTCTCTGTGGAACAAGTCGCGCCGAACCACACGTCCCAACGCTGTTCTCGGACGGACTGTGGATTCACACATGAGGACAACCGCCACGGAGAACACTTCGAGTGCCAGAAGTGCGGTTACGAGGTCAACGCGGATTATAACGCAGCGAAGAACATCGGAGTGCGATACGCCCGAAAGCGGAAACACAGCCTCCGTTCCTCGCCCAACTCGAGGAACGGAGACGCACCAGTAAACGTGCGTATAACTGGTGGGATGTTGAGCGGCGAGAGTTACCAGCGTATTGCTGGTGACTGATTGCCGGGAGTCCACATCAAAGCCCCATCACCAGAAATCAGAGATTTCTGGTTAGCAGTCAGAAGTTCCGCTTCTGACGACCCCCTCAACGAGCGAACCCCGTATGGGGTGAGCGAAGTAGGGTGGGGTAGTTTACTCAAACGCCCCGTACCGGGTGACGGCCGAAAGCTCATCCATCGGTGGTTCCTCGAAAGCATCCCGCGCGATGCTCCGCCGATGGACCTCGTCGGCGCCGTCGATGATACGGAACTGGCGGACGTTCTCGTAGAAGTTTCCGAGCGGGAGGTCCCGACCGATCCCGTTCCCCCCGCAGAACTGGAGCGCGTCGTCGATCGCCTCCTGTACGACGTTGGCGGTGAACGTCTTCGCCATCGCCACCTCGATCCGTGCCTCGTGGCCGTCGGCGATGCGCGCAGCCGCATGTCGAACCATACATCGTGCGGCGTGCAGCTCCGTTCGGCGGTCGGCGATCCGGAACCGCGGTCCCTGCTTTTCGGAGAGCGGTTCACCGAACCCCTCACGCTCGGTCAGGTACGCCGTGGCGATATCGAGCGCCCGGTCGGCCATGCCGGCATATCGCATACAGTGGGTGAGTCGCGCCGGGCCGAGTCGCTTCTGTACGAGGGTGAACCCCTCGTTCTCCTCGCCGAGGGTGTTTTCGATCGGGACCCGAACGGAGTCGAACCGGATCTCCGCATGCGACGTACCGGTCAACCGCTCACCGACGTGCGGCACGTCACGGCGTATCTCGACGCCGTCGGCATCCGTGGGGACCAGAATGACCGAACACCCGGCGTACGGATGTGCCTCTCGGTCGGTCCGTGCGAACGTCAACAGGACGCTGGCCTCGCTGCCGCCCGTCGTCCACCACTTGTGACCGTCGATGACCCATTCGTCACCGTCCTTCTCGGCGGTCGTCGCGAGCATCTTCGGGTCCGATCCACCCCCCTGCAGCGGCTCCGTCATCGCGAACCCGGAGTCGATCTCGCCGGCGGCGAGGGGCCGGAGCCACCGCTCCTTTTGCGCCTCCGTGGCGGCGATCTCGAGCGTGTGCATGTTCCCCTCGTCCGGCGCCGCACAGCGGAGGGCCATCGGGCCCAATAGGCTTCGCCCCGCCTCCTCGAAGACGGGGAGCATCTCGCGAAAGCCGAGGCCAAGCCCGCCGTACTCCGCTGACACTTGCGGTGCGTAGATCCCTCGGTCGCGGGCGGCGTCCCGAAGGTCCGCGATCACCGCCCCCGAAACCGGCCCGCGTCCGAGCCACTCTCGCTCTACCGGCAGCACCACGTCGGTGACGAACTCCCGAACCGATTCGGCCACCTCCGGACCGCGTCCAACATCGGAGTACTCCATGCCACTACTTCTTTAGCAATGTAAATAGACTTTGTGCTAAAACGACGCCGAAATAGCTATAAGCCGACGTGGTAATGGAAAATCACGCAGGTGTGTTTAACAATGTTAGGATCAAATCCCCTACACAGGAATTACCGTTCACCCGATTACGGCGTCGGAGCGAGGGGACCGTGAGCGACTCGACGTACCTCGATCGACTCGTCGACGCGGACGATCTGGAGGGATACCTAAGCGAGGCGCTCGGCCCCGCCGAGACGTTCTCGTTCGAGCGGCACGCCCAGGGACATTCCAACGAGACGCTCTTTCTCACGTGGGGTGACCGTGAACTCGTCATGCGACGCCCGCCGCCGGGCGAGACCGCGGAGACGGCACACGATGTCCTGCGGGAGCATCGGGTCGTCGACGCGCTCGCCGACACGTCCGTCCCGGTGCCCGAGACGGCCCACGCATGCACGGATCACAGCGTTATCGGCAGCGAGTTCTATCTGATGGAGCGTGAGTTCGGTGACGTGTTGCGGGACGAGGAACCCGAGCGGTTCGCGAACCCGCACGCACGCGAGCGAGTTGGTGAGGCGCTGATCGACACGCTGGCGGCGATACACGGCGTCGACTACGCCGGCGTCGGCCTCGATGACTTCGGCCGTCCATCGGGATACACGCGGCGGCAGGTTGAGCGGTGGACGAACCAGCTGGAATGGGCGTTCGAGACCACGTGGGGGGTTCGCGAGGTTCCGGAGCTGGTCGTCGTGGGGGACTGGCTCGCGGACAACGTCCCCGAGGACCACCCCGAAACGCTGGTCCACGGCGATTTCAAGCTCGATAACGTGATGTATGGACCCGGTGCCGCCCCCGAGGTGGTCGCTGTCTTCGACTGGGAGCTATCGACGCTCGGCGACCCCCGTGCGGACCTCGGATGGCTCCTTCTGTTCTGGTATGAGGAGGGCGACCCCGACGTGGTGATGCCGGACCTGATGGCGACGTTCACCGCTCGGGACGGCTATCCGACACGTGCGGAGCTGATCGCGCGATATGAGGAGCGAACGGGTGGCGAGTTCAAACATGAACGCTTCTATCGTACCCTTGCGGCATACAAGATGGCGGCCCTCGGCGAGATGTTCTTGGCGCGCCACCTCCATGGCGATAGCGACGATCCACTGTATCCGAAAATGGAGACACAGGTCCCCGCGCTGGCCGAACGGACGCTTGCCTACGTGAACGACGAAACCGATCGGCTCTGACCGGGCGTCCGCGTCAGGTGAGGTACCTCGCTGCGCCGTCGGACCCTCGGTTCACCGCGCCGTCCATCCGCCGTCGGCGGCGACCGTCTCCCCGGTAATAAAACTCGCCGCGCGGCTGGCGAGAAATACCGCTGGCCCGGCGATCTCGACGGGGTCGGCGAATCGATCCAGCGGCGTCCGGTCGAGTATCGATCGTCGCAGTTCCTCGTTCCGCTGTAACGGCTCGGTCAGGTTCGTGGCGACGTAGCCCGGAGCAACCGCGTTAACGCGCACTTCCGGGGCCCAGTCCATCGCCATGCTCTTGGTCATCCCGACGAGTCCGTGCTTCGACGCGACGTAGGGGTGCTGTCGTGGGAGACCGACGAGCCCGGCGACGCTGGCGACGTTGACCACTGCACCTTCCGCGTTCCGCAAATACGGGCCGGCCGCGCGTGTCGTTCGGAACGCCCCCCGCAGGTTGACGTCGAGGACCGCGTCCACGGCCCCTGACTCGATGGCATCGGGTTCGCCAAGCGCATCGCCCGGATTGAAGCCCGCGTTGTTGACGAGTATATCGAGGCCGCCGAACACGTCGACGGTCTCGGTGATCAGGGTCTTGACGTCCTCATCCTCCGTGACGTCCGCCGTGATCCCCCGTGTGTCGACACCGTATGTCCGGGCCTCGTCGGCGACCGCCTCCACTTCGGCATCGGTACGCGCCGACGTGACCACGTCGGCGCCGGCGGCGGCCATCCCGAGCGCTATCGCCCGACCGATACCCCTTCCGCCGCCGGTGACGACGGCGACCTGCCCGGAGAGGTCGGGACACACCGCCCCCGTATCCACGGCAGTCTCGTCGGTCATCGATCCTCCCCCGGCGCGTACGGGAGTTCCGGGTCGTCGACGGCCTCCCTGAGCGTCTTCTTGTCGAACTTGCCGGTCGCCGTTTTGGGGATCGACTCGCGGAATCGAACGTCGTCCGGGAGCCACCATCGTGGGAACTCCTCGGCGAGTGCGCGTCTCAGCGACTCCACATCGAGTTCCGCGTCCGACTTCGGGACGACGAACGCCAGCGGTCGTTCCTGCCACCGGTCATGCTCGGCGGCGATCACGACGGCTTCGGCCACGTCCTCGTGGGCCATCAGCGCGTTCTCCAGCTCGATGCTCGAGATCCACTCGCCGCCCGATTTGATCACGTCCTTCACGCGGTCGACGACCTCGATATATCCCCGCTCGTCCACGGTGGCGATATCGCCGGTTCGCAACCACCGAGCGCCGCCGTCCTCGGCCTCAACGAACTCCGCGCGGTTGGATTCGGGACGATCATAATACCGTTCGACGACGGTCGGCCCGCGGACGAGAAGCTCGCCAACCGCCTCCCCGTCCCACGGCACCGGATCCCCGTCGTCGCCCACGACGCGCATCTCCAGTCCCGGCGACAGTAGGCCCTGTTTTACCCGGACGTTCAGCGTCTCCTCACGCCCGGCGTCAATGGATGCCTTCGGGTGGGCGACGGAGCCGATGCTCATCGTCTCCGTCATACCCCAGGCGTGCTCGATGGTCACGCCGTGTTCGTCCGCATAGCGCCGCATCACCTCTTTGGGCGCGGCACTCCCGCCGACGACGATCCGGTCGAGCGAGGAGAGGTCTCCACCCTCCCGGTCGATATGGTCCAACACGTCGATCCACACCGTCGGTACGCCGGCGGTAAGCGTGACGTTCTCCGCCTCGATGAGATCGACGAGGTCACTCGGGTCCGGCGATGGCCCCGGATAGACCTGCTTCGCTCCGGCCATCGTCACCGCATACGGGAACTCCCAGGAGTTCACGTGAAACATCGGTACGACCGGCATCACCACGTCGTCTTGGGCGATGTTGAGCGCGGATGGCGTCATCACCATCATGGCATGCGCGTAGATCATTTTGTGGGTATATTCGACCCCCTTCGGCTTCCCCGTCGTCCCCGAGGTGTAACACATTCCCGCCGGATCGTCCTCCGACAGCGACGGCCACGATCCCTTCGGCTCGTGGTCGGCAACGAGCTGCTCGTACGACGACAGCGGGAGGTCGCGCTCCGTTTCGGGGACCGTCTCGCCCATCACGATGACCGCTTCGACGCCGTCAAACCGGTCCCACAGACGCTCGACCGTGTCCACCGCGTCCCGGTCGACGATCAGCACGTCGTCGGCCGCGTCCTCGACGATGTGTGCGACGTGGTCGTCGTGCAACAGGAGGTTCACTGTATGGAGCTGTGCGCCGATGAGCGGCACCGCGTAGTATGCCTCGAAATGGCGATGGGTGTTCCAGCCGAGCGTGCCCACGCGGTCGCCGTGACCGACGCCGAGCGCCTCCAACGCGCCTGCCAGTCGGCGTACCCGATCGCCAAAGTCGGCGTATGTGTACTCGGTTTGACCCTCGTGTGTCCGGGAAACGACCACCTGTTCGGGAAACAGCCGGGTGGCCCGCCAGAAAAACGGCCGCAGCGTCAGCTCCTCAGGCATCGACCCCACCGACGGAAAGGTACGTCTCCAGTAGATCATCGCGTTCCTGGATCTCCTCGACGGTCCCGTCAAAGACGATCTCGCCGGTGTCGATGATGTATCCCCGTTCGGCGAGGTCGAACGCGAAGTCGACGTTCTGTTCGGTGAGCAGGACCGTCACGTCCTCGTCGACGACCGTTCGGACGATCTCACGAAGGTCGTCCACGATCACCGGCGCGAGCCCCTCCGTCGGCTCGTCCATCAACAGCACGTCGGGCCGTTGAACCAGCGCGCGAGCGACCGCCACCATCTGTTGTTCGCCGCCGCTGAGGTTTCGGCCGTTGTTCGATCGGAGCGGATCCAGGGCGGGGAACAGTTCGTACATCTCCTCGACCGGCCGGGGGTCACGTGCGAGGTTGTGTGCGAGCACGAGGTTCTCCTGGACCGACAGCGTCGGAAACACCCGTCTGTCCTCCGGCACGAGCGACAGACCACGGGCGTTTATTTCATCGGGCGTCAGATCGGTGATCTCCTCGCCCGCATAGGTGATGCTGCCGGACCGTGGTGGCGTCGCCCCGACGATGGAACGCATCGTCGTAGTTTTCCCGGCACCGTTTCGGCCCAACAGGGTAACGACCTCGCCGGCCTCTATCTCGAGTGACACGCCATGCAGTACGTGGCTGTTCCCGTAGTACGTCTGGATGTCTTCGACGGTGAGTACGCTCATTGTCCCTCACTTCCGAGGTACGCCTCGGTTACGCGTTCGTCGTTCAGTACCTCCGTTGGTGTCCCGTCGGCGAGCACCGCCCCGTCCGCGAGGACGACGATCCGATCCGAGATATCCCGCACCACGTCCATGTCGTGTTCGGTCACGACGAACGTCGCGTCGATCTCCTCGTTTAGCTCCCGGATGAGCGAGACGATCTCCGTCGTCTCCGTCGGGTTCATTCCCGCGGTGGGCTCGTCCATCAGGAAGACGTTCGGATCGATGGCGAGCGCGAGGGCGATCTCCACCGTGCGCTTCTGTCCGTGGCTGAGTTGATCACACGGGGTTTCGGCGATGTCAGTCAGCCCAGTGAGCGTTAAGATCTCACCGACGTCCGCTTCCATGTCAGGGTCGCTGTCCGCTCGGGAGAGGAAATCCATCCGACTTCCGTCCCGACTGATCCGGGCGATCCGAACGTTTTCACGGACGGTTAACCCCTCAAATATATTTGTTATTTGATATGACCGTGAGAGGCCGGCCTTGGCGACCTCGTGCGGCGGGGCGCCCGTGACGTCGACCAGCCCGTCGTCGCCTTTGAGCCGGACCGTTCCGGCGGTCGGTTTCAAGACTCCAGTCAGCAGGTTGTAAAACGTCGTCTTTCCGGCCCCGTTGGGCCCGATGATGCTCGTGATGTCCGCGTCGTCGATGGCGAGCGAGACGCCATCGACCGCGACGAGTTCGCCGAACTGCTTGCGCAGTTCTTCGGTCTCGAGTACGGTCGTCATTCGGTCTCACCTCCACCATCGGTGGATGTCTCGGCACCGAACAGCCGCTCACGCAGCAGCAGTAGCCCGCCCACCGCACCGATCTTGAAGTAGAGCACGACGGCGATGAGGAGCGCACCGAAGAACAGCTCCCAGTGGGCCTCGAGGGCGGGGAAGCGACTGATCCCCCATCGCACGTACAGGTAGATGAACGCGCCGACGATCGGTCCGGCGAAGAACGTCGCCCCGCCGATGACCGTCGCGACGACGGCGGTCGCGCTGTTCGTCCAGTGGGCGTGATACGGCGAGGCCACGCTCGCCAGTCCCGCCATCAGGGCTCCAGCGATCCCCACGAACAGCGCGGAGAGGATGAACGTCATCCATCGATGATGGGTGACGTCAATGCCGAGCGCGGCGGCCCGATCCGGGCTCTCCCGGATCGCTTTACACACCGCACCGAACGGGGAGTTGACGATCCGCCAGATGGTGTACGTCGCGCTCGCGACGATCCCGAGCGTGAGGAAATAGTAGAGTTGCCGATCGCCGAGACGCACGTCCATGCCACCGATCTCCACCGAACCGAGGAGGACGAGGATCCCGTCCGTCCCGTTGGTGATCCCGCCTGGATTCTGCAGGATAAACGAGAACCCGAGCATGCCGAACGCGAGGGTTATCAGCGCGAAATAGATCTCCTCGAGCCGGACGCTCAGCCAGCCGACCGGGATCGCCACGACGACGACGATCATCACCGCGATCACCATCGCGAGCGCGAACGTCACCACCGGCGCGATGCCGCTTCCGACCACATCGGCGATCACCGGCCCGAGGTCGCGTAACACGATGGCTACCCCGTATGACCCGCCGGCGAAGAACAGCCCGTGGCCGAAGGAGAGCAGCCCGGTGTAGCCGTACAGCAGGTTGAACCCCAACGCGAACAGTGCGATGATGAGGAACTCCGTGAACAGATACACCTGAAAGCTCGGCGCGAACGCCATCGCGACGAGGCCAATGGCCACGAGCAGGCTGATCCGCTCGCGGGTCCACCCATCGGTGACCGCGGCGCTTCCGAACGCGGCGAGTCCGGTCCTCGTTCCGTCCTCGTCGCCACTCATTCGCCGATCCCCCCGAACAGCCCTTCCGGTCGGAACAGCAGTACCAGTACCATCGCGAGGAACGGGATCGCGATATGGCCCGCAGCGATGAACTGTGGACCGATGCTCTGTAACAGGCCGATGATCATCGCGCCGACGAACGCGCCGGTCATCGAACCGAGTCCACCGATGACGACGATGATGAACGCGTCGATGATAACCTGATCGCCGAGCGCGGGACTCGTCGACTGGAGCGGGGCCGACAGCGCACCGCCGAGACCCGCAAGCACGCTGCCGAGGAAGAATACGCCCGTGTACAGGCGCGGGACGTCGACGCCGAGCATCGACGCCATCTCACGATCCGAGGAGGTTCCACGGACCAACGAGCCGAAATACGTGCGCGTGATGAACAGCCAGAGGCTGAGCATCACCAGCGCCGCCAGACCGATCACCAGGATGCGGTAGGCGCTGAAGGTGCTCGCCCCGACGGTCACGGAGAAGTCGAACAGTGCGGGCGTGTCCATCGAGTACGGCTGTGATCCCCAGATGAAACGGACCAGTTCGTGGATGATGAGGACGAACCCGAACGTGACGATAAGCTGATCGAGTTCACCCTCGGCGCGTTCATACAACGGGCGGATCGTCGCGACCTCGATGAGCGCGCCGACGACACCGACCGCCAGTGCGCCGATCACGACGGCGAGCCAGAAGTTGTCGACCACGCTGGTCGTCACCGCCAACGCGAAGTAGGCCCCGAGCATATACAACGCGCCGTGTGCAAAGTTGAGCACGCCGAGCACGCCGAAAATGAGGCTGAGGCCGACGGCGATCAGAAACAGCCGACTCCCGAGGCTCAATCCGACGACGATGTCGCCGATACCGATCAACGGAACGAGCGTTGTGAAGTTCATGAGAAGGGGTAAACGTCGAGGCTAGACCCCGGTTGGGAGGTCGGATCCCTCGAGCGCGCTCTCAAGTTCCTCGGGTCCGGCCTCGTAGACTTCGACCGGATCGAGCACGTTGCTTTCCCAGCCGTCATCGTAGCTCACGACACCCCAGATAGCTGGAACGACGGCCTGGTTCGTCCGTTCTTCGAGCCGGTAGTCGCCCACGGGTCCGGAGTGTTCCATCCCGTTGAACGCGTCGACGAGGTCGTCCGCATCCGTACTCCCGGTCGATTCGATCGCCTCCTTGTACATATAGACGGCGCGATACGCGCCCTCGGCGTTGTACGTCGGGAGGGTGTCGTACTCGTCATAATAGGCCTCACGGAACGTCTCGTTTTCGTCCGTCTCGGGGGTAAACGGTGAATACCGCGTCGACGCGTGTTGTCCCCCCGGAAGCGGACCGCCGGCTGGGAGGTCGGTTCCCATCCCGACGCTGAACAGCGTGTAGTCGATCGCGTCGAACCAGCCCGCGTCATCAGCTTGGCTGACGAACGTCGTCAGGTCGGCCCCCCAAAGCGGCGTGATCACACCGTCGGGCTCCGCACCGAGGATCGCGCTGATGTACGGCGAAAAGTCGCTTGTTTCCAACGCCGGATACTGCTCCTCGGTAAACTCGGCATCGACGCCGAGTCCCTCACAGAAGTCGCGGAAGTAGTCCCACGTCTCATAGCCGAACGCGTAGTCCGGGCCGATCGTGGCCCACTCGTCGGCGTCGAGTTCCTCGGCTACACGGGCGGCACCGAACATGTCCTGTGCGAGGCTGTTGCAGTTGCGGAACACGTAGTCGTTGCCGACCGAGTTGTCGTGTTCACCGACTGGCGAGGTGAGGAACGGCGTCGCCGCGTGCGTCACCATGTAGGGCATGCCGATATCCTCGGCCTGTGGGGCGATCGCCTGTGCGACCCCACTGCTGTCGAGGCCGAACAGGCCATGAACCCCATCCTCCTCGACGAGGCTGTTCATCTGCCGTATCGCGCTGTCGGCGTCGCCTTCGGTATCACGCTGGATTATTTCTAACTCCTGTCCATTGATGCCACCGTTTTCGTTGATCTCCTCCTCGGCCATCTCGAAGCCCCGCTCCGCCTCATCGCCGTACAGCGAGGCGAACCCGGAGAAGATGTACGTCGCGCCGAGTCGGACGACGTCCTCATCATCATCCGCACAGCCGGCCAGCGCCACGGCCCCGACCACGCCGGCGGACTGGAGGAATCGTCGCCGGCCGACCCTGGAGTTCCTTTCCGAAGATGCTCGGATCGGCGACCGCTGATTATTCTTGTTTTCTATTTTACGTTGATCTTTTTCCATTGTTAACGAATAACGGTGAGCGACGATATTACATAAATATACGGGTCGTGCGAGCCGACCATCCGGCGTGTTTTCCGCCGATCGACGCGTGGATACCCGGCCACATACATCGGTCACGTCATGACCGCCGGGAGGTTCGGCCGAGCGGGGTGATCGCCGCCGTCGTCTCGGTGCCGATCCGGATCGGTTCCTGAAGATTTATTCGAGACGTAGTTGTATCCACGACCATGGACATCGGCGTGCTGACCGTTCCCCTGGGTGAGGAATCGATAGCGGACGCCTTCGCGTATCTCGATGGGCTCGGCGTCGACGCCGTCGAACTCGGCGTCGGCGGCTGGCCGGGCGAGGCACATCTCGACCGGACGGCGGTCCTCGATGACGACCGCGCACAGGAGGAACTCGATGCGCTGTTGAACGAGTACGGCCTCCGTATTTCGGCGCTTGCGATCCATAACAATCCGCTGCATCCCGATACCGACCGTGCGGACGAGGCCGACCGGGAGCTCCGAGAGGCGATCGAGCTGGCCGATCAGCTCGATGTCGACGTCGTCACCTGCTTTTCAGGGTTGCCCGCGGGCGCACCGGATGATTCGACCCCGAATTGGATCACCGCGCCGTGGCCGACCGAACACGCCGACGCGCACGAATATCAGTGGGACGAGGTGGCGATACCCTACTGGGCCGACCTTGCCGCCTACGCCGACGACCACGGCGTCGACGTCGCCATCGAGATGCATCCGAACATGCTCGTCTACGAGCCCACCGGACTGGTGAAACTTCGGGAGGCGACCAACGAGCGGGTCGGCGCGAACTTCGATCCGTCCCACCTCTACTGGCAGGGGATCGACGCCACCGAGGCGATCCGCTACCTCGGCGACCATGACGCGATCCACCACGTGCACGCGAAGGACACCAAGGTGTACGACGCGAACGCCCGGGTGAAAGGCGTGCTCGATACGGCCGCGTACACCGAGGAGCCGGATCGCTCGTGGCTCTTTCGGTCCATCGGGTACGGCCACGACGAGGCCCACTGGAAGGATCTCGTCTCGACGCTTCGAATGGTCGGCTACGAGGGCGCGCTCTCGATCGAACACGAGGACTCGCTCACGTCCTCACGGGAGGGGCTGGAGAAAGCGGTCGACGTTCTCCAGCGTGCGGTCTTCGAGACGCAACCGGGCGAGGCGTACTGGGCGGAGTGAACGGGATTTAAGCAGAATTCATCATGACTGACACACCGCTGAAGATCGGCGTTTTGGGGTATCGATTCATGGGGAAGGCACACGCGAACGCGCTGGCGCGGCTGCCGATGTTCTTCCCCGACGCACCGACCGTTGCGCGACACACGCTCATCGGACGCGACGAGGAAGCGCTCGCGTCGGCGGCCGACCGATTCGGCTTCGCCAACACGGCGACCGACTGGGAGGCCGCCATCGACGAGGTCGACGTGTTCTACAACCTCGGGCCGAACCACCTCCACGTCGAGCCGTCCGTGACCGCGCTGGAGGCCGGTGTTCCGGTGCTCTGTGAGAAGCCGCTCGCGCCGACGCTCGACGGCGCGGAGACGATGCGCGCGGCCGCCGCGGACGCCGACGTTCCCGCCGGCTGTGCGTTCAATTATCGATTCGTCCCCGCGATCCGCTATGCACGCGAGCTGATCGCGGCGGGAGAACTCGGCGAGATCAGACAGGTTCGGGGTCGCTACCTGCAGGACTGGCTCGTCGACCCGGAGGCGCCGTGGGCGTGGCGGATGGATGCCGACCTCGCCGGGTCCGGTGCGCTGGGGGACCTGGGGGCACACACGGTCGATCTCGCGTCGTTCCTCGTCGGCGACGCGGTCGGCGATATCGAGCGGGTCTCCGGGCATCTCCGAACCTTCGTCGACGAACGCCCGGTGTATGACGACGCCGGCAACGTGGTAGAACATCGGGACGTCACCGTCGATGATGCCTACACCGCCCAGTTCGCCTACGAATCCGGCGCGATGGGGAGCTTCGAGGCCTCCCGGTTCGCCACGGGACATAAAAACGATCACACGATCGAGGTCCACGGATCGGACGGAAGCCTTCGGTTCTCACTGGAACGGCTCAACGAACTGGAACTCCTGCGGGATGGCGGCCGTGGCTACGAGACGATGCTCGTCACCGACGAGGACGACCCGTACGTCGATCGCTGGTGGCCGCCCGGCCACGTCCTCGGCTGGGAACACACGTTCGTCCACGAGAACTACGAGTTCTTGATGGCGGTCGCGGAGGGTGACGAGTTCTCACCCTCCTTCGAGGAGGCGTACGAGGTTCAGCGCGTACTTGAGGCGATAGAACGGTCCGACGCGCGTGACGAGTGGGTCACGCTCCGGTGAGATCGTCGGTGGGTCACGCTCCGGTGAGATCGTCGTTCCGGTCGCTCAGCCGTCGAATCCCTCATTGAAGGGGTCCTCCTCCCATCCTTCCAGCTCCGCTTCGTCCGGGTCGTACGACTCGAGGGTCTTTTGCCGGTCGAAGGCTGCGGGGTTCCAGACGACCTCGACCTCCTCGTTGCCGGTCGCCCCCTCCACGGTGATCCGGTCACCGGGCTCCACGAGTCCGTCGGCCGGCCATCCCCCGAACTGAACCCCATCGTCCGGGTCGTCCCCGCGCACGTACAGTTCATCGGCACGGATCGGCTCGCCCGCGAGGTAGGTGATGGTCACCTCACCCCCGCCGGCATCGATCTCCATCTCCGCCTCGGGCGGGGCGACCCCGTCGATGAACCCGAACACCGCCGCCCCGACGACCGCCAGAAGAAGGACGACGACGCCGATCAACAGGCCCGTGCCCGCCATCGGCGTAAACCCCCGTCGGTCGTCTCGGAAGCGGCTCATCCAGTGGCCGTTCACTCGCGCATATATAACCGCTTTCGGTCAAACACTCATCTCTGATAATTTGGCGTCGCGCCTGAACCGGAACGCCGTTATTCTCCCCGTCCGAACCCCGAATGTGGCAACCCCCTCGAATCGGGCGATCGGCCGACAGCGCGGACCGCGAGGGTTGCTCCGCGCGTGGGTCGCGGTGATGATCCGCCCGACCCGCTTTTTTGAACGTGCGGTCAGTCCCGGGGATCAGGCGCCCGGCTTGACCTTCGCGGTGGTCGTCGCTGGGTGCTACGTCCTCGGCTGGATGGTGGTGGATCCGAGCGTCGTTCCCTCCATCGCGGAGCCGCCTGCGCTCTCGGCGATCGTCGTGGTGCTGCTCGTCGTCGCGCTCGTCGCGCCCGTCGGGTTACACCTGACGGCGGCGGTTGCGACGGTCTCGCTGCTGTTCGCGAGCCTCGAGTACGGTGAGGGGATCACGTTCCGTGAACGCGGGGGGGTCAGCGAGACGGTCCAGGTGGTCGCGTACGCGAGCGCCCCGATGGCGTTGGCGGGACCGCCGGTCCCGGCGCTTCGACTTGCCTGTGCGATCTACGCGGGCCTGCTTTTGATACTCGGCCTTCGGTCGGTTCACGCCACGACGACGATCCGGGCCGTGGTCGCGGCCACGCCGCCGGCGCTTCTCGGGTACGGGGTGGGATATCGGGCCGTCGCCGCGGCCCGGACGCTCCTCGCTGGATGATCGGCCGCCGGTCTCGGCAGGCTTTCGACAACCGTTTTAAGCGTGAACTACTGGGTATATGCAAATGGGATCGTGTCTCATCTGTGGCGTCCCCGTCGACGGGCACATCTGTAGCTCACACGAGGAGGACGTCGTATTCGACTTCCGCGGGGATTCCCCGCATCAGCTCGTACCGAATCGCTTCTACCGCGGCACTGTCGACGGCTACGCGGAGTTCGGCGTGTTCATCGATGTCGCCCCCGGGGTGACCGGTCTGCTCCACCGTTCGGAGATCGATCGTCGCCTCGAAAGCCTCGATTGGGAGCCGGGCGATGACGTGTTCGTGCAGGTCAAAGGCGTCCGCGACAACGGGAACATCGACCTGACGTGGTCGATCCGCCAGGCCGAACGGGAGTTCCGCGGCGTGTTGATACAGGACGGCGACGTCGACCGCAACCCGGTCCAGGAGGCCACCGAGCCGGAGGAAGCCGAGGACGATTCGAAGCCGGAGACGACGACGTCCGAAAACGGTGAACCGGCTGCGGCCGAGGGGACAGAAGCCGCCGAACCGATCGTGGAAACCGAACCGGCGGAGTCGACCGACTCGATCGAGGAAGTCGACCCGGCGGAGTCGGCCGACTCGATCGGGGAAGTCGATCCGGTGGAGTCGGTCGACGCAGAGGGGGCGGTCGAACCGGAAGTGCCTGTCGATGCTGTTGAGGAGTCAGCGGACGCCGATAGCTCACACGCGGATGCAACGGTCACGGAGCGCGCGGCCATCGAGACGCTTTCCGAGCGGGTGGGGGACGCAGTCCGCATCGAAGGTGAAGTCGTGAGCGTGAGACAGACGGGCGGCCCGACCATCTTCGAAATCCGCGACGAGACCGGCGTCGTCGATGTGGCAGCGTTCGTCGAGGCGGGCGTTCGCGCGTATCCAGACGTCGTCGTCGGCGATGTCGTCCGTATCACCGGCGAGGTCGAGAGCCGCCGCGGCGAGATCCAACTCGAAACCGAGGGTCTCGTCCTGCTCGATGGCGAGGAGGCCGACACGGTCCACACGCGTCTCGCGGATGCGCTCGCGGACGAGGCACGTCCGGAGGGCCTGCAGCCGCTCGCGGGCGACGAGGCCGTCGCCGAACTCGGTGAGGGACTTCTCGACGCCGCGGAGGCGATCCGCCGGGCGGTGTTGGAATCGCGCCCTATCGTCGTCCGACATCCCGCGACCGCCGACGGCTACGTGGCCGGGGCGGCGGTCGAGCGCGCGACGCTGCCGCTGATCCGGAACGAACACGCGAAAACCGACGCCGAGTATCACTACTTCACCCGTCGGCCGCTTGAGGACCCGGTCTACGGGATGGACGCGGCGACGAACGACGTCACCCGGATGCTGCAGGACCGCGACCGACACGACGAGAAGCTGCCGCTGTTCGTGCTCCTCGGGACCGGTTCGACGGTCGAATCGGCTGACGGGTTGGGCCTGTTGTCGGTGTACGGGGCCGACGCCATCGTCATCGACGCCGCGGTGGCGGACCCCGAAACCCGCGACGCCGTCGAGACGCTCGTCTCCCCGGAGCTCGCCGCGGTCGATGACGACCTCTCGACGGCGGCGCTCGCCGCGTCGATGGCCTCCGCGGTCAACGACGAGGTACGTGCGGACCTCCATCACCTCCCGGCGGTGAGCTACTGGGAGGGCGCGCCGGAGCGATACGTCGATCTGGCCCATGACGCCGGCTACGATGTCGAACGGATCGCCGAGCTTCGTGAGGCGATCGCGCTGGAGGCGTACTACCAGTCGTATCAGGACAAACGCGAACTTGTGACCGACCTGCTGTTCGAAGACGGCGGCGACCTCGCTGCACACATCTCCGAGCAGTTCCGTGAGAAACTGCAGACGGAGGTCGAGACGGCGACCGAGAACATCGTCTCGGAGTCCAAAGACGGCGTCGAGTTCGCCGTCCTCGACACCGACCAGTACACTCACCGGTTCGACTTCCCACCGACCGTCCTGCTCTTGAGCGACCTCCACCGCCGTCACGCGAACGGCGAGCCGTTCGCGACGGTCGGGATCGGCACCGACGAGTTGTACGTGCGGGCGACCGCGGACCTCTCGATCCGCGAGGTTGCCGACCGGGCAGCCGAGGAGGTACCGAAGGCGAAGATCGCCACCGCCGGCGTTCGCGAGGGCAAGATCGAGTTCCTCGCCGGCGAGCGCGACGCCGTCGAGGACGCCATCGTCGACGCCGTCGCCGAGCAGTTCTGACGGCCTCGGTGCGCGAGACGCATTGGGCGTGTTCGATCGATCCCTTATCCCGTTTTGAGGCCTCTGAACGCTCCAGTCGTGCTTATTTTTCGCGAGGTGGGAGCCATCACAGCACGAACAGACGGCATATTTATACCTAACCGTCGTCTCTAAGCGCCCATGTCGCGTGATACCGATACCCAACGAATCGATCGGCGGAAGTTCCTTGCGGCCGGCGCAGGCGTCGGGGCCGCATCGATAGCCGGCTGCCTCGGCGGCGACGAGGGGGTCGAAGAGGACGACGGCGCGGATGATGCGGCGGACGACGGCGACGACGATCTCCGCGACATCATGGTCGGCATCCTGATGCCGGAGACGGGCGATCTCGGCTCGCTCGGGGTTGGGATCAGGGATGGTGCCCGACTCGTCGCCCGGCAACTCGACGGCGAAGTGGATTTCAACCTCGACTTCGCGACCGGCGACACCCAGACCGACCCGCAGGCCGGGATCAGCGAGGCCGACTCGCTCGTCGATGCCGGCTATCCGGCGATCGTCGGGGCGGCCGCCTCGAACGTGACCCTGCAGGTGACCCGGCAATCGTTCATTCCAAATCAGGTGGTGGGGATGTCGCCATCGTCGACCTCGCCGGCGATCACCGACCTCGATGACGACGGCTACATCTTCCGGACCGCCATCTCCGATGCGCTTCAGGGACCGGTCGCCGCGGACTTCGCGATGGACGAGTTCGGTGCGGAGACGGCCGGGACGCTCTATTTAAACGACGACTACGGACAGGCGCTTGAGGCGGCGTTCGTGGACGCGTTCGAGGGGAACGGTGGTGAAGCACTGAATCGCGTCTCCTTCGAACCCGAACAGCCCTCCTACAGCTCGCAGTTGGAGAACGCGCTCGATGACGACCCGGACTTGCTCTTCGTCATCGGCTTCCCGCAGTCGGGGATCCAGCTGTTCCGTGACTACTATGACGGCTTCCAGGACGACGTCGACCTCCCGATCCTCGTTACGGACGGACTCATCGACGACGACCTCCCCGGTGAGGTCGGCGACGACATGGAGAACGTCTGGGCGACCGCACCCGCTGCGGCCGGACCGGGAGTCGAATTCTTCCGGGAGTCGTACGAGGCGGAGTGGGGCGACTCCGCCGGTGTCTTCAACGCGGAGGCGTACGACGCAGCCGCGACGCTCGTGCTCGCGAACGCCGCGGCCGGCGACAACGACGGGACCGCGATCCGCGATGCGATCCGTCCCGTAACCGACCCCGGCGGTGAACTCATCACCCCCGAAAACCTCGCGGAGGGGGTCGAACTCGCCGCGGCCGGCGAGGAGATCGAGTATCAGGGCGCGGCGTCCGAGGTCATCTTCGACGACAACGGCGACGTCGCCTCCGCGTCCTACGACATTTCCCGGGTCGTCGACGGTGTCTTCGAGGTCCAAGAAACCGTCGAGGTCGAGAACTGATCGACCTCCTCGCTTCGAATCCACCGCATCACCGTTTTTGACCGTCCGATAGCACACCGAGTCCTGGCCGACGAAATGCGTGTCAGGCACCGATCTCACGAACATGCCCGCCGC
The DNA here is from genome assembly GCF_900188065.1 of Halorubrum vacuolatum. Classification (GTDB taxonomy): domain Archaea; phylum Halobacteriota; class Halobacteria; order Halobacteriales; family Haloferacaceae; genus Halorubrum; species Halorubrum vacuolatum. The sequence goes on along the minus strand of NZ_FZNQ01000015.1, from coordinate 21,594 downwards.
GTTCGGACGGATTCTTTATCTACCGGACGGGACAAACATGCGATAGTGAGCGATCCCATTCCGACCGGCTGTCCCTCGGTCGATGACCTCCTCGGCGGGGGGTTCGAACGCGGTGTCGTCACCCAGTTATACGGCCCCCCGGCGGCGGGCAAGACGAACCTCGCGCTGGCCGCGGCCGTCGAAGTCGCCGCTTCCGGCGGTCGCGTGCTATATATCGACACCGAAGGGCTCTCGATCGAGCGGTTCCGTCAACTGGCGGCCGCCCGCGTCGATGAAAACCGGACCGCCGGGGGCGATGATGCGGTCGGGAACGGCGAGGACTCGATCGAGACGATCGCCGGACGGTTGATCATCACCGAGGCGTACGACTTCGATGACCAGCGGGAGGCGGTCCGGGACGCCGAGGAGCTCGCGACGCAGGTGGACCTGATCGTCCTCGACTCCGCGACCGGCTTCTATCGGCTGGAACGCGCCGACGACGTCGAGGGCGGGGACTCGCTGCGTGCCGTCACGCGGCAGGTAACCCATCTCCTCTCGTTGGCGAGGCGGTACGACCTCGCGGTCGTCATCACCAATCAGGTGTTCACCGACCCTGACGCGGACCGGGTCCGTGGACTCGGCGGCAACACGCTCGAACACTGGACGGGAACGATCCTGCGTGTCGACCGCTATCGTGGCGGAAACCGCCGGGCGACCCTCGAAAAACATCGATCGAAAGCCGCCGGTGACAGCGCCGGATTTCGGATCGTCGAGGACGGGTTGACCGACGGCGCAGCGCCCTGATCGACCTTTCGGACGGTACATACCTGACCGACGACACCGCCGTCGACCGACGGGTGGCGACGACGGGGTGCCGGATTCTCAGGCGATCGCTCGGGTCTCGGCATCTTTCGAGGTGGAGCCCCCGGCCTCAAGGAGCGAGGGCTTCCGACTGGTCGGAAGCACGATGCGAGTAGGCCGGGGAGGAAACCGACATGATGGGAAACAGACACTGTGGTTTCTGCCAGCCGACTCGCTATCCGATACACTTTTTCGGGAGGCCGCCCTACAATTAACTAGTGATACCGTCGCACAAGTCGCCGGTATCACGGGCCGCAGTAGCCCGGCCCCGAATGGTGGGGACGCCGACCCCGAAGGTCGTTCGGTACGGGCGAGGAACGACCTTCCTCCCCGGCGACAACTGACGGCGAGTCCCACATCAAAGCCCCTCCCTCAACGAGCGAGGTCGTCAGACCGAGCGAAGTAGGCAGGGGTCGGTTACAGGTCGCCGAGCTTTCTGAGGAGTTGGCCGCGGTACTCCTCGTCCGCCCTGATTCCCTTTATTTCGAGGACGTTGCGTTCGAGCTTGTCGAGTGCGACGTGGAAGGCGTGCTCGGAGCCGTATCCCTCCCCGGATCCCGCGACCTGCCCCTCGTTCGTTCTGAGCCGAATCTGACACTGGATAAGCGGCGTGCCGCGGAGTTTCTCCTTGTGTTGGTGGAACCGGACGTGTGCGTGCATCACCTGCATCGCGGCGTACTTGTCGGCGACCTGCTCGATGGATTCGACGATATGCTCCCGGCTCGTCGTATCGAGGAGGTCGACGTTGGTGATCTGGACGTCCATCGATTCCTGTTCGGTGAACGTGAGCGCCCGGAGCACGTCGGTCTTCGTCACGATCCCGGCGACGATCCCGTCGTCGCCGTCGGGCGTGACGACGAGTCCCGAGAGGTTGTTTTCGAACATCCGCTCGACGACGCGCTGTGCGGTCTCGCCGGCGGTCGCCGTGATGGCTGGGCTCGTCATAATGTCGTAGACGGGAAGGTCGAGCATCCGATCGATGTCGCCTGCGCGGTCGCCGCTACCCTGTCGCTCCTGATCGCGGACGACGAACTCGACGATGTCGTTGGTGGTGACGACGCCGGTGAGCCGGCCGTCGTCGTTGAGCACGGGAAGCCGTGAGACGCCGTTCTCGCGGAGCCGGTTGATCGCCTGTCCAACGCGATCCTTTTGATTGATGCCGATGACGTCCTCGGTCGCGACCTGATCGACGGTGATCGCATCGAGGCTGTCGAGGACCGCCTGCAGGATGGCATCGACGGTGATGATCCCGTAGAGCTTCTCACCCTCGTAGACGGGGGCGATCTTCACATCGCCCTCGACGAGTAGACGGGCCGTTTCACGGACGTGCTCGTGACGGCTCACGGACGGCGCGGTTTTCATCACGACGGAGACCTTGGTGTCATCCTCCATTCGGGATCGGAGGAGCTGTTTCTCACCGACAACGCCGGCGTACTCGCCGTCCTCGGTGACGACGACGCCCTTTGGATTTTCCCGCTCGAAGATAGACCGAACCTTAGCGAGCCGTTCGTCGACGTCGACCTCGACGTATTCCGGCACCGCGATATCAGCGATATTCATGATCCAGTTCGGAGCTATGTCGGGCCGGGTATTGAAACTGGGGCTTTCAGCCGTCCGCGTGGCTGACAGTCACTCTCACCGGTCCGAGAAGCCGCCGGATTGCCGTTTGTCACGCCGGATCCGATCGGCGGGCAATATACACGTCGTAGGATCCGGTCGCGGCCACCGATGGCGCCACGTCCGCGACCGAGGTCACGATGTGCCCCGCGTTTTCGCTTCCGAGGAAGACGATGTCCGCGTCCGCCTCCGCCGCCCGTCGTCTGATGACGCCGGCGATTCGGCCGCTGACGCTTCGTTTCCCGACGAACGCGTGCTCGAAGGTGGCCTTCGGTGCGATGGACGACACCGCCGTTTCCGCGGCCTCGATGATCGCGTCCGCGTCGTACTGTTCGCCCGGTTCGAGGAGGTCACGCTCACGTGCCCAGCTCGTGTTCCCGTGTGGAACGACGATGAACGCCAGCACCGCCGTCTCGTCGGCGGCGAGTTCCCCGGCGCGTCGAAGCGCGGTCCGTGAAAGCGGGGATCCGTCGAAAGGAACGAAGTACGTCCGGCTCATCGCCCGCCCCCCCATGTCGCGATCCGTTCGCCCGTTTCGATCCCGTCCCACAACGCGGCGTGTACCCGCCCGTCACCGGCGACCCAATCGCCGGCGACGAAGAGGCCGAGCGGCTCCGCCGTCCGGGCGGCGGTCGGGTCGATCCCGTCGTCAGGGAGGGCGTATCGCCATCCCTGATCGTCGACCCAATCCGGATCGCGCACACGTTCCGAATCGAGGAGGTCGGCGGCATGATCGGCTGCGACGGCGGCGGCATCCGCGAGCGGATCGTCGTAGTGTTCGCTGGACCACGCGGGACTCATCTGGACGATGAGGAGGCTCTCGTCGTCTGGGACGTGACCGTCCTTACACTCCTCGCGGGCGAGCCAGCCGACGGGATGCTCGCGATCGTCGTTCAACAGCGCGTAGTACGGCCGCTCGATCCGCTCGTCATAGCCCAACACGAGCGTCCGGATCGTCCGATACGGTACCGATGCGACGGCGTCCCGGAACGCTTCGAGGTCCTCCCCGTCGACGTCCTCCGCGATGTCCGTCGCGATCGTCGTCTCCGCGAGCAACTCGGCCGTCTGCGGCGCGGGCGGCGTGTAACAGACCGCATCGAAGGGACCGTGTTCGGCCCCGTCCGTGTCCTGAAGCGTCCACCCGTCCGTCGTTCGCGTCGCCGACTCGACGCGCGTCGTCTTTCGTACCGTCGCGTCGGTTCGAGCGAACAGGCGCTTTGCGAGCCGAGTGATCCCCGTCTCGAAGCTCCACTTATGCTCGTCGCGGTCGTCGCCGGGACGCACGTCCCCATCGGCGCCAAAGAGCCAGACCGGATCGGTGACGTCGACGAGCCCCTCAGGACCGATCGCATCGAGCAGATCGGCCGTTCGCGGATCGGTCGATTTGAGGTAGTTCGCACCGTGGTCATATCGACGGCCGTTCCGTCGACGGGTCGCCGCCCGGCCGCCCACGCCGCGGCTCTTTTCCAGCACGGTCACGTCGACGTCGGCCGCCCGAAGCGCGTAGGCGATGCCCGCGCCGGCCACGCCGGCGCCGACGACACAGAGTCGAACACCCATATGCTCCATCCGGCCCGAACCCACAAGGACGTATCGACCCGAGTGAAACCCTTTTGACGATAGGGAGCCACCGGAACGCATGTACGACGCCGTCGTCTTCGATAACGACGGGGTGTTGGTCGGACGGACGCCCTTCGACACGCTCCGGGAGGCCGCCTTCGAGGCCTTCGTCCGCATCGGCGTCGACGACCCGGACATCGCACACGTCGACGAGATGGCGATCGGCGTGGACCCAGCCACGCTGAGGGACGTCTCGGAGCGATATGGGTTCGACCCGGCGGAGTTCTGGCGTATCCGCGACGAGAGCGCGAGCCTCGCACAGATGGCCGACGTCCGTCGCGGACGGAAGACCCCGTACGACGACGTGGGCGTGTTATCGGCTCTCGATGCGGATCTGGGGGTCGTCTCCTCGAACCAGCAGGCGACCGTCGAGTTCGTCTTGGAGCACTTCGGGCTCGCCGATCGGTTCGACGCCGCATACGGCCGCGAGCCGTCGATCGCCAGCCTTTCGCGGAAGAAGCCCTCGCCGTACTATCTGGAGTGTGCGTTGGAGGACCTCGATGCGGGGACCGCGCTGTTCGTCGGCGACAACGAATCGGACGTCCTCGCCGCCGACAACGCCGGTATCGACTCGGCGTTCATCAGACGCCCGCATCGACGCTCCACCGAACTCAGCTGTCAGCCGACCTATGAGATCGACGACCTCCACGACCTCGTCAGCATCTGTGGACGCTCCCCGATCGACTCGATCTGAGGGGATGGGGTCGGTTTACTACGCGGGGGGCGACGTGAGGACGGCCCCACCGACAGTGTTTTTCACGGGGCCGAGCGAGTACAGCCGTGAACGTTCGGGGACCGATCGTCTCGGTGGAGGACACGCGGACCGTCTCGACGTCGTATGGCGATCGCGAGCTTCGTGAGATCCGGATCCGGCCGGAACGCGGGGCGGCCGATCCCGTCCGGGTGACGCTCTGGGGTAAGTGGGCACAGACGGGTGAGCATGCCCGGATCGGGATGGAGCTGCTCGTGACCGACGTGGAGGTCGACGAGTTCCGTGGGGAGACGACCTACGCGACGACCCGGGAGTCGTGGGTCGTGCTCGAACCCGACTTCCTCGTCGACGTCACGGGGATCCGCTCGTGGGTGCAGTGTCCCCGGATGTACTATTTAAATAAACTCTCCGGGATCCCGCTGAATTACCCGGTCGTGAAGGGGACCATCGTCCACGAGGTGTTCGGCGACCTGCTCCGTGGCGTCGACCTCGAGGAGTCGGTCACCGAGCGCGTCGCGGAAGCCGGGCTCGATCTGGGTCTGCTCGGCTACGACGCGGCCGAGGTCGAAGACGAGGTCCGTCGCAACGCCGCGGCGATCGAGGGGTGGCTCGCGCAGGGAACCCTCACCGATGAGGACACGTGGCGCTCGGAGTTCACCCTCATCTCGCCGAGGTTCGGGCTGAAGGGCCGTGCCGACGCGCTTCGCCGCGGGACGCCCGTCGAACTGAAGACGGGGAAGAACACCAACCGCGAGCCGCGGTTTCACGACAAGGTGCAGGCCGCCTGCTACGCGCTGATGCTTGAGGAGCGCGGTGAGGACCCGGACATCGGGACGCTGTTATATACGAAAAACACCGCCCTCGATCGCAACGAGGAATCCGGCGACCTCGCGCCCGCGAAGGAGTTCTCCGTCGGTCGGGGCTTTCTGGAGTTCGTCGTCCGTGAGCGCAACGCGCTCGCCGCGATGGAGTGGCGCGCGTTGCACGACGCTGCGAACGACGACGCCCCGGACGTTGACACCGTGGACGACGATGGAGGCGACGAAGCCCGAACCCGTCCGACGGTGCCCACGGGCTACGAGGCCGACGCGAAGTGTCAGTTCTGCTTCGAGCAGGACACCTGTATGGTCGTCTCCGGGCGGCTCGACCAGGAGTCGAAGGCCGGACAGGTCGGCCGACCGGTGCCCGACGAGGAGCTTGTCTATTTCGACCGCTTTTATACCGCGATCGAGGAGGAGCGCCGCGAGACGCACGCGGAGTATCGAAAACTCTGGGAACAGACGCCTGCGGAGCGGGCGGCCGACGACCGGGCGCTCATCGACCTCGAACCGCTCGGCAAAACCGAGATCTCGGAGGCGCGGTGGGAACTCCGGGCTCGCAAGCCGGGCGATGCCGTCTCGAAGCTCCGCGAGGGCGACGTGGCGCTCGCGAGCGACGGCGACCCGGTCGGCGGGCATGCTGAACTCGTCCGGATTCGTCGGCTCGGTCCAGATGGCGAGGTCGTCGTCGAGGCGGACGAACCGGTCACCCTCCGGCGGCTCGACGTCTACCCCTCCGAGATCTCCGTCGATCGGATGCTCACCGCCCTCCACGACGCGGTATTAAAAGGGGATCCCGATCGGAAGGACGTGATCTTCGGTCGGCGGGAGCCGGCATTTAAAAGCGTGGTCGGGTCGGGGGCCGCCGGCGACGCGGATTTGTCCGATGAGGGTGCGGAACCGGTCTACATCGACAACAACGCCTCCCAGAACGCCGCCGTCGACCTCGCGGTCCGCGCGGCGGACTGCGCGTTGATCCACGGCCCGCCGGGGACCGGCAAGACCTACACCATCGCGCGGACGATCCGCGCGCTCTGTGAACGTGGCGATCGGGTGTTGCTCGCGGCGTTCACGAACCGCGCGGTCGACAACGCCCTGGAGGCGCTCCGGGATCAGGGCTTCGAGGACGTCGTCCGGGTCGGGACCGAAACCGGCGTCCGGGAGGACATGCAGGACGTTCGGCTACGGACTCGCGGCGACCCGGACGAGCGCGCGGCGGAACTGAAAACCGCCCCCGTGGTCGCCGCCACGACCGCCGCCTGCGGATCGCGGGTGCTTCGGGAGTGCGAGTTCGACGTCGCGCTCGTCGACGAGGCCTCACAGCTCACCGAGCCGAGCACCCATGCGGCCATCACGCTCGCGGACCGGTTCGTCCTCGTGGGCGACCACCAACAGCTGCCGCCCGTCGTCCGCGCCGAGAACGACCTGCAGCGATCGCTTTTCGAGCGACTCATCGAACTGTACCCGGACGCCGGCGTGATGCTCGATCGGCAGTACCGAATGAGTCAGCGAATCCAGGCGTTCGCCTCCGCGGAGTTCTACGACGGGGCGTTGCGTCCGGCGACGCCCGCGGTCGCCGGACAGAGCCTGACGGACCTCGGCGTGGCAGTGGACGACCTCCCGGAGGAACTGGGTCACGGCGTGAACTTCATCGATCCGGACGGTCGCCGCGACGGCAACCGCAACGTTCGGGAAGCCGAGCGGGTCGCGGAGATCGTTGCATCGTACATCAAGGCGGGCGTCGATCCCGACGACATCGGCGTGATCGCCCCGTTCCGTGCGCAGGTCGCGGAGATCTCCCGTCGGACGGACGTGACGGTCGACACCGTCGACCGGTTTCAGGGCTCCGCGAAGGAGGTGATCGTCGTCTCGTTCGTCGCGAGTGGCACGCTTGACGGGCCGATCTTCGATGATTATCGCCGGGTCAACGTCGCGCTCACACGCGCGAAGAAGGAACTCACGCTCGTCGGCGACGCGGCGGCGCTTGCCTCCGATCCGTTTTATAGGCGAATGCTGGCGTGGGCGCGGCGATAAAAAGGGAGATCGCGTGGTTTCGAGGCGGATCTAGTCGCTCGTAATCCCCGGTTCGTACTCGGCGACTGGTTCGCCGTCGATCCGCGTGAAGTAGTTCGCGAGCGCCGGGCCGCTGACGTTGTGCCAGACGCTGAACAGCGCGGGGATCAACGCGGCGATCGGATCGAAGAACGCGACCGCCAGCGCGACCGCCAGGCCGCTGTTCTGCATGCCGACCTCGAACGCGCAGGCACGGGAGCGGTCCTCCGCCATTCCCGTCAGGCGGCCGATCCCGTACCCGGACCCGAGCCCCACCCCGTTGTGGAGGATCACGGCGAGGAAGACGACGGCGCTCGCGGTGAGGATGTTCTCGACGTTGAGCCCGACGACGGCCGCGACGATGGCGACGATGGCGGCAACGCTGATCGCCGGGAAGATGGAGAGTCCGGCTTTCGCCGCCGTCGGCGCGTACTGATCGAGGAGGTATCGAAGCGTGAGCCCCGCGATGACGGGGATCAGCACGATGAGGACGATCTCCTCGGCCATCTCCGCGAAGGTGACGGTGATCTGCTCGCCCGCGAGGAGGATCACCCACGCCGGCATCACCAGCGGCGCGGCGAGCGTCGTCACCGAGGTGATCGTCACCGAGAGGGCGACGTCACCGCGGCCGAGGTACGTCATCACGTTCGAGGCGGTCCCGCCCGGTGCGGCCCCCACGAGGATCAGCCCGACGCCGATCTCCCAGGGGAGCCCGAGGCCGATCACGAGGAGATATGCCGCCGCCGGCATGATCACCCATTGGGCCAGCGAACCGATCAGGACGTCACGCGGCCGTTCGATGATCCGTTTGAAATCGGCGGGCGTGAGCGTCAGGCCCATCCCGAGCATGATGACCCCGAGGAGGATCGAGATATAGTCGCCGAGCGGGGTGAACGTCCCCGGCGTGTAGAGCGCGACGGCCGAGAACAACAGCACCCAGGCGACGAAAAAGCGGCTCGTGAACGAGCCGATCCGCTCCAACGTGTTCAGCCAACTCATCGGCCACCTCCGGTCCCGTTGTGCGCGACGTGCGCCGTGTGTGGGATCATGTCTTGAGACTGGATAACAATTAATAATAATTTTATTGGCTTCCTCGTCGGCGGGTATCAAATGCCACAGAAGATTCCAGTAAAATCAACGACCGAACCCCCTTCAACTCCCTCAGTACCGTTCATATCGTCCCGTTTCCTCTGAGCATCAATAACTAATATGACATTAGGTCGGGGACATTGTCGCGGAGTTCGTCGGGACGACTGCAGGAGGGGTTTGAACCCGCTTCGGTTCACTCAGTTCGCGTTTCACTCATTCGCGGCTGGCGTCACGAAGCCGAGAAGGACCGTCAGCCCGGCCAGCGCCGCAAGCGCCAGAAACGCCTCGTCGAAAAATCCGCGGTCGGCCGCCGCTCCGACGAGGACCGGGCTACTCGCGCCGACGGTAAACGAGATCGTCCGGAGGATTCCGAACCCGGTTCCCTGAATGTCGTCGGGGAGCGCGAGGATCAGGTGCGTCTGGGTCACCGTCGCAAAGCCGAGCAACGTGCTCAAAAGCACCGTCACGGCGGCGAGTGGCCAGAAGCTCTCAAGCTGAGTGAGAATCACGAGGCCGACGGCTGCAACGCCCATCACGAACACCAGCGTCCGTCCAACGCCGATGCGGTCGTATGCAGCCCCGGAGAGGGGTTGAACGACGACGCCGAGCGCGAAGAAGAGTCCGAAGAGCACGCCGGCGAGGGTTGCAGAGAGCCCCTTCTCGTCGATCAGATACGTCGGGTAGAACCCCGTAAACGCCTGCCAGACCGTTACGCCGAGCAACAGCAACCCCGTGCCGTAGACGACCGCCGGGATCCGGAGCCCGGAGAGGACGGCTCGCGCGGACTCGAACGACGGTCGATCGGCGCTTCGAGTGGATTCCGATCGATGGGAGGGAACCGCGAGCCAGAGTGCGACCGCGGCGAGGGCGAACAGCGGGATCGCGAAGGCAAAGCCGAACTGCCAAGCGAGCACGGCGGCGAGAAACCCGGCGATCGGCGGGAGGATCGACTGGCCGAGGTCGGCCGCCCCGGAGACGACGCCGTTTGCAGCCCCGACGCGTTCCGGATAGAGGTCGGCGAGGATGGTGTATCGGGCGACGGCGTACAGCGCAACGCCGACCCCGAAAAGCGCCGTGACGGCGAAGAGCACGGCGGTCGATCCGGCGGTCACGATCAACGCGAGCGTCGCCACGGAGATGGTCGAACTGACGATCAGGATGGCCTTCTCGCCGAACCGGTCCGCCAGCAGGCCACCCGGAAACTGACCGAGACCATACGCGACGAACAGGACGGTCAATAAGAGCCCGGCCGTCGTGAGATCGAGGCCGTAGGCGGTTCGTAGATGCGGGAGCAGGATCGGATAGATCATTCGGACGCCGATCGAGAGGAACCAGCCACCGGCGATCGCGACCAGAATCGGTCCTCGACCGTGGCTCCAGAGTCCCTTCGCCTCACGCGTTAGAATCGAAAGCGCGTCCAAAGGAATCGGTGACACCGTTGAAAAATTATCGGTCCGCGGCATCAAGGTTGTGAAGCCGGAAGGGGAGGTCCGATACTCACCACGGTCTCGCTATTCTCACGCACCGATCGTCGGCACCACAGGTTCTCCCTTCGGTCGGTTGGACGACTATGTGACCGCCACACAGTCCCCCGGCCGTTTCGTGATATTTAAGTAGCGAACACGGGTGTATTCGAACGCAAGAACTGCAGGGGCATCGGGTCCCGAGTCCGAAAGGGCGACGATACAACGCGGGTTGCGGTAGCCAAGTCTGGCCCAAGGCGCAGGGTTGCTAACTCTGTGGCGTCACTGCCTCCGGGGTTCGAATCCCCGCCGCAACGCTCGAACGGACGAGATCCCGCCGGATTCGCGCCGGTAGGGCTCACCACAACCAACACATGAGCACGGAAGAATCTCAGGACGGCTCACCGGAGGAGGCGGAGAACCTCCAGTACTTCGTTCGGATCGGGGGCACGGACCTCGACGGGACGAAGACGGTCGAGCGGAGCCTGGCAGAACTCAACGGCATCGGCACGCGCACGGCGCGGCTGGTCGCCGAGGAAGCCGACGTGGACCGACACGCCACGTTCGGCCTGCTCGACGAGGAGGAGATCGACACGGTCGTCGATATCGTCGAGAACCTCGCGGACCACGTCCCGTCGTGGATGACGAACCGACAGAACGACTTTTTCACCGGGGAGACGAGCCACCTCGTTGGCACCGACGTCACCGAGAAGCGGCGTCACGACATCAACCGGATGAAACTCATCGAGTCGTACAAAGGCGTCCGCCACAAACGCGGCCAGAAGGTTCGCGGACAGCGGACGAAATCCACCGGCCGGACCGAGGGGACCATCGGCGTCAACGTCGAGGAGATCCGCGAGGACATGGCCGAGGAGGGTGATGACGAATGAGCACCGGCAAGAACACCAAGGGGTATGAGACCCCGAACCACCCGTATCAGGGAGAGCGCATCGCACAGGAGTCCGATCTGCTCTCGCGATACGGCTTGAAAAACAAAGAGGAACTCTGGCGTGCGGAGTCCGAACTCCGCAACATGCGCCGTGAGGCCCGACGCCTCCTCGGTGAGGCACAGGGTGACGCGGAGCTCGCCCAGGAGAACGGCGCGGATTTCGTCGCCCGGCTGCGACGGATCGGCATCCTCGGCGATAACGACGACATCTCGACGGTCCTATCGCTCGATGTCACGGACCTGTTGGAACGGCGGCTCCAGACGATCGTCTACCGCCAGGGATTCGCGTCCTCGCCACAGCAGGCACGCCAGTTCATCGTTCACGGACACATCACGGTCAACGGCGCCCGCGTCACGCGGCCGTCGGTGAAACTCGACGTGTCCGATGAGGGTGCAGTCGCCTTCGATGAGACGAGCCCGCTCGCGGATGACCTCCATCCGGAGCGCGCGGAGTCACAGGAGTAACCAATCATGAGTGGATCATCGGACGGAAAGTGGGGGATCGCCCACGTGTATGCATCGTTCAACAACACGCTCATCACCGTCACCGACGAGACGGGCGCGGAGACGATCGCGAAGTCCTCCGGCGGGACCGTGGTGAAACAGAACCGCGACGAGGCGTCGCCGTACGCCGCCATGCAGATGGCGGACGTCGTCGCCGAGCGCGTGAAGGAAGCCGGCCTGGAGGGCCTGCACGTCCGCGTGCGTGGCCCCGGCGGCAACCTCAACAAGTCCACCGGTCCCGGTGCGCAGGCGACGATCCGCGCGCTCTCTCGTGCGGGCATCGAGATCGGCCGGATCGAGGACGTAACGCCCATCCCACACGACGGGACGAAGGCACCGAAGAACAAGCGAGTCTAACATGACTGACGCCGATTTCGACGTGGAGTACGTCGAACGCGACGAGCGGAGCGCCCGGGTGCTCATCCGGGGGCTCACCCCCGCGTTCGCCAACGGCATCCGCCGGGCGATGATCGCGGACGTGCCGACGTTCTCGATCGATACCGTTCGGTTCATCGAGAACTCCTCGGTGATGTTCGATGAGATGATCGGTCTCCGTCTCGGGCTCATCCCGCTGACGACTCCGGTCGACGAGTTCGAGATCGGTGACGAGGTCACCCTCGCGCTCGACGTGGAGGGCCCCGGCACGGCCTACTCCGGCGACATCGAGACCGCCGAACCGCTCGTCCAACCGGCGGACGAGAACGTCCCCATCGTCGAACTCAAGGAGGGACAGCGGCTGGAGTTCGAGGCCGACGCGGTGTTGAACACCGGCAAGGAGCACGCCAAACATCAGGGCGGCGTCTCGGTGGGCTACCGACATCTCCAGCGGGTCACGATCGAGGGCGACCTCGGCGAGTTCGATGACGACGAGCCGCGAATCCTTCGCGGCGTCATCGAGACCCCCGACGGCGATATCGTCGTGACCGACGAGTTCGACAACGACCTCTCGAAACGGTATCCCGGCAAGGAGGTCAGCGTCGAGGACGTTCCGGGCGCGTTCGTCTTCCACATCGAGACGGACGGCTCCTTCAGCGTCGAGGAACTGCTGCTCCGCGCGATCGACTCCATCGAGGGGCGCGCGGACGAACTACGAACGAAGGTCGCGGTATAACCGTACCCACCATGGCTCCCAACACCACCCAGATTCCGACCGCCCCCGACACGGCATCGATCGATGCTGTCGCGTCGACGTCGACCGCCGGCGTCGGTTCGAGCGTGTTCGCTCGCGCGGGCGACGACGGGACCGAAAGTGGTTTGAATGGAGCCGGGGTACGATGGAGTGCACGCAGGGATAGCCAAGTCAGGCCAACGGCGCAGCGTTCAGGGCGCTGTCCTGTAGAGGTCCGCAGGTTCAAATCCTGCTCCCTGCACTCCGTTTTCACGACACTCTCCAACTCGGAGGGACAGCTATGAGTAGCAAGACGAATCCACAATTACAGAACCTCATCGCCGAGCTGAAGTCGACCTCGCGGGAGTCCGGTGCCAACGTATGGCAGGACGTCGCGGATCGACTCGAAAAGCCACGGCGCACGCACGCTGAGGTCAACCTGGGCCGTATCGAACGATACGCGCAGGAAGACGAGACGGTCGTCGTCCCCGGCAAGGTGCTGGGCAGCGGTGTGCTCGAAAAGAACGTCACCGTCGCCGCCGTCGACTTCTCGGGAACGGCCCGCACGAAGATCGACCAGGCCGGCGAAGCGGTGACGCTTGAACAGTTCGTTGAACAGAACCCCGACGGCAGCAACGTGCGGGTGATCCGATGAGCCTCGCGACTATCGACGCCGATGTCGTCGTCGACGCCCGGGACTGCATTCTCGGACGCGTCTCCTCGGAGGTCGCCCAGCGCGCGCTCGCCGGCGAGACGGTCGCCGTGATCAACGCCGAACGCGCCGTGATCACCGGCAACACCGAGGCCACGATGGAGACCTACCACAAGCGCGCGGAACTCGGCTCCGACAGCGGGCCGTACTATCCGAAGCGCCCGGACCGCATCTTCAAGCGGGCCATTCGGGGCATGGTGCCGTATAAGACCGACGACGGCCGCGAGGCGTTCTCGAACGTCCGCGTCTACGTCGGCAACCCCTACGAGCGCGACGAAGACGTCGAACCCGTCGTCTTGGAGGATACCTCGCTGGATCGACTCTCGAACATCAAGTTCACGACGCTCGGGGAGATCTCCGAGTCACTGGGAGCGAACGTCACATGGTAACGAACACCTCAGGCAAGAAGAAGACGGCCGTCGCCCGCGCCACGGTGCGCGACGGGCAGGGCCGGGTACGCATCAACTCCCAGCCAGTCGAGCTGGTCGAACCGGAGCAGGCGCGGCTCAAGATGTTGGAACCGTTCCGCATCGCCGGCGACGACCTCCGTGACGGCGTCGACATCGACGTCGACGTCTCGGGCGGCGGGTTCAGCGGGCAGGCCGACGCGGCTCGCACCGCCATCGCACGTGGACTCGTCCAGCATCTCGGCGACGCCGAGCTGCGTGACGCCTACATGAACTTCGACCGGACGCTTCTGGTGAACGACGTCCGCCAGTCCGAGCCCAAAAAGTGGGGCGGACCAGGCGCACGTGCCCGCTACCAGAAGTCCTACCGCTGAGGTGGTCACGCTATGATGATCCCCGTCCGGTGTTTCACGTGCGGCAACGTCGTCGCCGAACACTGGGAGGAATTCGAAGAGCGCGCCCGAGAGGGCGATGAGGACCCCGGCGAGGTCCTCGACGACCTCGGGGTGAACCGACACTGCTGTCGACGCATGATGGTTTCACACCGGAACCTCGTCGACGTCGTCTCGCCCTATCAGTAATCATGCCGGAACAGAGACACAATCGGTACGAAAAGGCCCGAATACTCGGTGCGCGAGCGCTACAGGTGTCCTACGGTGCGCCCGTGCTCATCGAGACCGATCGGACCGAGCCGATACTCGTCGCCGCCGAGGAGTACGACGCGGGGGCGCTTCCGTTCACCGTCAGGAGGGAGACGAACGAATGATCCTTGGGAGGAAGACCAACCAATGACCCGAATCACATCAGTTTCACTGCGTCGGATCCTCGAATCGCGTGGGAACCCCACCGTCGAGGCCGACGTGCTCACGGAGTCGGGCGGCTTCGGCCGCGCGGCCGCACCGAGCGGCGCATCGACCGGGGAGTTCGAGGCGATCGAACTCCCGCCAACCGAGGCGATCGCCTCGGCGAGAGAACACGCGATCCCGCGGCTTGAGGGCCTCTTCGCCGGCGACCAGCGCTCGGTCGATGGGGCGCTCCGGGCCGCCGACGGGACCGAGGACTTCTCGGCCATCGGCGCGAACAGCGCCGTCGCCATCTCGATGGCCGCCGCGAAGGCGGCCGCCGACGTGCTCGGTGCCCCGCTGTACCAGCACCTCGGTGGCGCGTTCCGTGGCGATAACTTCCCCACGCCGCTCGGCAACGTCATCGGTGGCGGCGAGCACGCGAAGGAGGCGACTCATATCCAGGAGTTCCTCGCCGCACCCGTCGGCGCGCCGAGCGTCGCGGAGGCGGTCTTCGCGAACGCGACGGTCCACGGGACTGTCGCGGATATCCTCGATGAACGTGGCGTGCCCGCAGCGAAGGGTGACGAGGGCGCGTGGGCACCGCCGATCTCCGACGCCGAGGCGTTCGAGGTCGTCGAGGAGGCGGTCGAGCGCGTCGAAGACGAGGTGGGCTTCGAGGTCCGTTTCGGGCTCGACGTCGCGGCCGCGGAGTTGTATGACGCCGACGAGGAGGTCTACGTCTACGGCGACGAGACGAAATCGGCGGACGAGCAGGTCGAGTACATCGCCGAACTCGTCGACGAGTACGACCTCGCATACGTCGAGGACCCCTTCGATGAGAACGATTACGAGGCGTTCACGGCGCTTACGGAACGCGTCGGTGACCGGACGCTGGTCTGCGGGGACGACCTCTTCGTGACGAACGTCAAACGTCTTCAGAAGGGGATCGATATGGATGCGGCGAACAGCATCCTGATCAAGCCGAACCAGATCGGGACGCTCTCGGACACCTTCGACGCGGTCGAACTCGCACACCGAAACGAGATGGAGTGTGCCATCTCTCACCGGTCCGGTGAGACCGAGGACACGACCATCGCACACCTCGCCGTCGCGACCGATGCCGCCTTTATCAAGACGGGATCGGTCGGTGGCGAGCGAACGGCCAAACTGAACGAACTGATCCGCATCGCGGACGACGCGGTATGACGGATCCCAAACACGTATGACGAAAGACAACGACGCGGTCGAACTCGACGCCGACGCGGAGACCGAAACGGTCGACGCCGACGCCGAGGAGGAGGCCGCCACGAGCGAGGAATCGACCGCCGACGCGGCCGCGGAGGACGCGGACGTCGAGGCTGAACCGGACGTGGATGCACCCACCGAAGACGTTGCGGAGGGAGCGGAAGCCGATGCTGCCGAAGAAGCCGAAGAAGCCGAGGAAGACACGTCGCCGTTCGACGACGACGTGATGCCGGATGAGGACGCGGACCTGCTCATCCCCGTCGAGGACTACCTCTCGGCCGGTGTCCACATCGGGACCCAGCAGAAGACGAAGGACATGGAGCGGTTCATCCACCGCGTGCGTGACGACGGGCTCTACGTGCTCGACGTCAGCCAGACCGACGGTCGGATCCGTACCGCCGCGGACTTCCTCGCGAACTACGACCCGGAGCAGATCCTCGTCACGTCCTCGCGACAGTACGGTCGGTTCCCAGCCGAGAAGTTCGCGGACGCCATCGGCGCGCGGGCCCGCACCGGTCGGTTCATTCCAGGGACGCTGACGAACCCGGATTACGCCGGTTACATCGAGCCCGATGTCGTCGTGGTCACCGACCCGATCGGTGACGCCCAAGCTGTCAAGGAGGCGATCACCGTCGGCATCCCCGTCATCGCGATGTGTGACTCGAACAACCAGCTCTCGAACGTCGACCTCGTCATTCCGACGAACAACAAGGGCCGTCGTGCCCTGTCGGTCGTCTACTGGCTCCTCGCCAACGAGACGCTCGACCGCCGTGGCGCTGACACCGTCTTCGCGCTCGACGACTTCGAGGACGAGCTGTAAGCTTCGGATTTCACCCGACCGACTTCTTCCATCGTCGACCGGATAGCGGTGCGCTCGCGGAAACGACTGCAACCGTCCGCAGGACCTCAATCGTCGGCGGGTGATCCGTCGTGTGTCCCGGACTCCCTACCGAGACTGACGGCGACGGGTTCGATCCGTTCGCTCGGGATCGTCCCATCCTCGCGCAGGCCTCGCTCGGCATAGTATTCCTGAATGGCCTCCTCGATGTCGGGGATGTCGTATGGCAAGTCGTCGTCGGCGATGTCCTTGCCGCGCTGATTATTGAAGTGCCGCTCCCGTTCGATCGTCTCCGCGCCGATTTCGAGGAGTTCATCGTCCGAACGACCGAGCAGCGTCGCCAGCCGTTCCGGGGTCATGTAGTCGCTTCCGAACGCACAGACGATGGCGGAGTCGCGGATGGCGTTCCGGTTCTCTTTTTCCACGAGGAGTTCGGACTTTCCAAGCGTCCCTTCCGGATCGATCTCGCCGGCGTACTCCGGCGAGAGCATTCCGGCGTACATGTGGTCGCCTCCACGGTTCGCGACCGCGTACGAGAGCCCCTGTCCGTGGAGGACGCGGCCGTCATGGGCGGCGAACTCCATCCCTTTCACCGTGTAATTCTCCACACCGAGTTCGTCGTGGGCGCGGTGTACTCCCTCCGCAAGCAGGTCGGCGAGCTCGTCATCATCCTCCCGATAGGCGATCCGTTTCGTGACCTCGCGGGCGAGTTCGGCGTCGCCGAAGGCATCCTCGCTTTTCAGGTAGGCGGCGACGGTGACCCCCGCCGAGATGGTGTCCATCCCGAGGGTGTCACACAGTTCGTTCGCACGCATCACGTCGACGATATCGCCGACGCCCTGTGAGGAGCCGAACGCGTAGACGGTCTCGAACTCCGGACCCTCCGTCTCGACGCCGGTTTCCTCGTCGCGTGTAGGAAGCTTACAGGCGTATGCACACTGCGAGCAGGCCTCCTTTTTGTACTTTTTTTCTTCGACCGCGTCGCCGCCGATGGCGGCCGCACTCTCGAATTCGTACGCCTCGAAGTAGCGGGTGGGAAGCGAGAAGTTCTCGTTGATGAACTCGGTCCCGCCGGTCGTGCCCTGTCGTTTCATCCGATCATCGGACGTGGCGGCCTCCCGGTGGATGTCCATCGCGGGTGGATCCGGAATCTCGATCTCCGGATGGGCGTCGCCGGAGAACGTGACGGCTTTGAGGTTTTTCGACCCGAGAACGGCACCGAGCCCCCCGCGTCCGAAGGCGCGCGAGTCGTAGGTCATCACGCAGGCGAACCGAACGAGGTTCTCACCCGCCGGGCCGATCGTGATACAGTTTTCGGGTCCGAGCCCCCGGGTCTCCGCGATATGTTCGGAGACCTCCGGAACCGTGGCGCCGACGAGGTCGGGGACCGGCTCGAACTCGACACCGTCGTCGTCGACGTGTGCGATGAGCAGCTCGTCGCTCGCGCCCGTGATCTCCAGGGTGGAGATGCCTGCCCCCGCGAACTCCCGGGAGAGATAGCCGCCGGCGTTCGTCGAGGCCAATCCATCCGTGAGCGGCGAGAGGGCAGTCATCGACATCCGGCCGGTGAACGACGTGTGTGAGAGCTGGAGCGGACCCGTGGCGAGATAGGCTCGGTTTTCGGGACCAAACGGGTCCGCATCGAAGGGGATGCGATCGTGTGCGAGCGCCGTCGCCACGCCACGGCCGCCGATGTATCGTTCGAGGATTCCGTCGATCGGCGTTCGCGTCGCGCGTCGCTCCGTGAGGTCGAGCGTGAGGAGGGGCCCCTCGGCGTGAAGCATGGATCGGCGTTGTGGACGGAGTGATAAAGCTCTACCTTCGGGTGGCCGGGCCGTGAGACGTGTCCGATCAAAACGACAGCCGCTGGCCTCCCCGACGGCGATATCTACGGTCCACGCGAATAGGTTCGAGCCGCCTCCACCAGATTGTCGAAGGCACCGCTTGCGGGATGACGGTGTGAGTAGGTTCCAACGGTACGATATTCAGACAAGCCGTCGTGCTCTCCATCGATCCCCTTCCCACGAGCCATGTCGAAGACGAACCGGGCGTCCGACTCGACGTCGAACGCCTCTCCGCCCGGAAACGTGTGTGCCGAGTAGTGAAACTCGTGGCCTCGGTGTCGCTCACCGGCGGTCGCGGTGGCGTTGTCTTCGGTCGCGACGAACTCGACGTGATCGAGCGCCTGATACCGGTCCCGCATCGTGACGGTTCCCGGAAGGACGCCGGCCATCCGATACGTCCCCCCGTCGGTCGTCGTCAGCGACTCGACGAGAGCCATCAACCCGCCGCACTCGCCGAGGATAGGAAGCCCATCCGCGGCACGATCCGCGAGACTCGAGAGGGCTGGCGAGCCCTCGAGGGCCGGACCATGGCTCTCAGGATAGCCCCCAGGGAGGTATACGGCATCACACGCCGGGAGATCCTCCCCGGCGGTCGGTGCGAACGTCACGACAGCGGCCAGCTCGCGGAGCCGTTCGAGCGTGGCCGGATAGATGAACCGGAAGGCCTCGTCGACGGCGACGGCGACCGTGGCCTCGTTCGGAGGTGATCGGGTCCGCTCCGACCGCCCGTCGTCCTCCTCGGAGGGTTGTGGACCCGGGACCGGCGTGGCCATCCTCGCGATCGCCTCCCCGTCGATCGTCTCCGCGGCCTTCGCGATCGCGTCCGTCGGGATCGACACCTCCGACCCCATATGTAGCCCGAGATGCCGATCCGGGATCTCGAGGTCGTTCATCGGTGGCACGTAGCCGAGCCAGGTCATCCCGTCCGGTATCGACCGCTTGATCCCGTCCGCGTGGGTTCCCGGATGTGCGCGCGCGGCGATCACGCCGACGACGTTCACTCGCGGATCGTCCACGGTCCTCGTTACTTCCGGAGGGAGCTCGGCGTGCGTCGCGTACGCTTTAAATCCGAGCGCCGTGGCCCCGACGCTCTGCATCCCCGCGGCGGCGTCCACCACCAGCACAACGGGTACGTCGAGGGCCGCCGCGGTCGCCGCCGTCGAGGTCACCGAGCCGTCGTAAAGTCCCATCATCCCCTCCACGACGGCTATGGGGGATTTCACACCCTCCCCCGTCGCGGAGGCTGGTTCGCGCTTCCCGCTCGCGACGTCCCGTTCGATGGTCTTCGCTGAGCGGTGGAGGTTCTCCCGGAGGCCGTCGACGCCCTGCATCCACGTATCAAGCGTTCGTGACTGTGTCCCCGTTATCGCCGTATGATGGCTGGGGTCGATATAATCCGGACCGGTTTTCGCCGGGATCGGCACGTACCCGGCGTCGGAAAGCGCCCGTGTAACGGCGAGCGTCGTTACGGTCTTGCCGACGTTCGAGGCCGTGCCGGCGATGACGATGCCCTCCATGCGGTGTCGTGTTGACGTTGTCGCGCACCGTATGGTATCTTTCGACATCGACGGGTCGTTGTAGCCGCCATGTCGTTTCGCGCTGGCTCCGGTCTCGCCCGCTCCAACAGGACTAGAAATAAGCCGAACCCTTCGCGGAGGGTTCCCTTCGTGTATCCGTTCGAGCTCCGTTCAGCCGAGCAGACCCAGCCCCTCGATCCGCTCGACGATCTCCTCGACTGCCTCCTCGGCGTCGTCCGTCCGCTTTCCGCCCGTAATGACGATCTTGCCGCTCCCGAAGAGCAGGATGACGACCTCCGGTGTATCCATTCGGTAGACGAGCCCCGGGAACTGCTCGGGTTCGTACTCCACGTCCTCCAAGCCAAGGCCGATCGCGAGGGCGTTCAAGTTGAGGTTGTGTCCGAGGTCGGCGCTCGAGACGATGTTTTGGACGGTGATCTCCGGGTCGTCTTCAACGGGGATGCTCAGCCCGCGGAGCTTCTCGAAGATGATCCCGAGCGCCTCGTGGACGTCGTCGATGCTTTTCGCCCCCGTACAGACGATCTTTCCGGATCGGAAGATAAGCGCCGCCGCCTTCGGCTCCTGCGTGCGGTACACCAACCCGGGGAAGTTGTCGGGGTTGAAATCCGCACCCGGGAGGTCCTCCGCCAGCGCCTCCAAGTCCAGCTCCTGACCGATACCCGTCGATGCAACCACGTTCTGTATCTCGATAGAGTCTGCAGGGTTCGTCATCGTTCGCTTTTATATGTGTCCCCCTCCCTTATAAACGTCCGTGGTATAAACGATCGCCGGCACTCGATCGGGGTCGATCAAACGCACGTGTTGTAATAAACGGGAATGTATGCAATTTTTCATACAGCTGTACTTTTATAATCGTGTTTTGCATCTCAATTTAGCATATCCGTTTTGATGTGGTCTCGTCTTTCTCCGTCGCGGTCGTATAAGAATTACATATACTCCGCACGGTAGCCGTCGACCCTCCCACGTCCTGGCGACCGTCGAACGTTCCGCCCGTTTCCTTCGATTCGCAGACGGCGTTGAACAAGCCGTATCGGGGATCGGGGTGGTTGAGCCATCCGACACTGGAGCCGGCCGGCTTTGGTGACCGTATTCCCCGACCATTTTATGTGTCCATCATGGATCTCCATGAGAACGCATTCACATGAAACCGCATGACGTGGCGGCGATGGTTCGACGGCGTTAAGTATACCCCGGGGCTCGTAACGAATGCGAAGAACGCATCCGCGAACTCGGGCCGTTCAACTCGGCCCGGTTTCGCTGGATCTGGGATCGTTCGATGGGTTTATGCCTCATCGAATCCAATGTTCAGATCCGCAGAAAATGAGGGTTCCGCCCCCTGCGCTCCGGCGTAAGAGGGAATCTGATGTGAGCCTTGGTAGTTCGGTGTCATCCGGAACGCTGGATGCATCGGACACCATATAGACCATGCAATGGTGTTTTGACCCGAACGATC
>NZ_FZNQ01000044.1 GCF_900188065.1 Halorubrum vacuolatum | reverse complement strand
GCGGAAGAGTACCTTTTGCACAACTGTACTCTCCCGCTTCATCTCCAACGTTCTAACGGACTATCGCCTCGCCGTCACCGGATTCAATAGAACCGTTCCGGTCAGGGACTGTGATCTCTCTTTCCAACTGAGAAGGCCTGTACTCTTCACCCTCATACTCCAAGCCCTCCATTGTAATACCGGTCTGTATCCGATACGCTTCATACGGCACGACCTTCCCATCATCAACCGCCTCCCAGTACCTATACTTGTAGACCCAATTGCTCCTGCTGCCAAAGAAAGAAAGTGTGTGCTCAGCAGGGGTGGCAGTTAGACCAATCTGATAGCTATCAAAATGGCTTAGAACGACCTTCCATTCGCCGTAAATCGATCTGTGAACTTCGTCAGTGATTACCAAGTCAAACGCATCTTGAGGGATTTTCACTTCATCATGGTTCTCTAATAAGCTATACATACTCTGAAGCGTTGAAACCACTATCTCGGCCTTATCAGGATACTCTCCATTCTTCACCCTATCGACCTCATAGATCTCTCCGAGATCTAAACCGCCTCCCGCGTCAAAATTACTGAATGCTCTCTCGGCCTGCTTCGCCAGGTTAGTCCTGTCAGCAATAAACAGCACACGGTTAACAAGGCCTGATTTTAACAGCCTGTGAATTTCAGCAGCAGCCATCCAGGTTTTCCCAGTACCAGTCGCCATCTGAACCAATAACTTCCTCTTTCCTTCTCTGAGGCCTTGCTCAATCCCTTTTTGATTGTCATCGCCGGCGATAGCTCCCTTCTGGTTATCCCATAGGAACCCGTGAGTATCTTCAACAGGATTGGCCTCTAACCACTCAAAGGCACTCTCAAGATCCTTTTTTAGCATCTTTTCCAAGGCCTCCGGCCTATGAAAACCTCTTAATTCTCGTTTCGCACTGCTCGCATATTCACGCAGATCCTTCATCTCCACTTTGTTGCCATTGGCGGTAAACACGAACGGGACGTGATACTGGTTCTTGTGACCAAAGCTATAGGATGTCTCTAAATCCTGTGCGTAACGCTCTGCTTGAGCAAAGGCAGCAGAAGAATTATAATCGGCCTTCTTCGCCTCTACTAGGGCTAGGATCTCCCCCTCAACCACCAAAGCATAATCAACAGGCCCAGAAGCTGTAGGATACTCCTCAATATATCCGGTCCCGCTTGCTTCGCTTAACTGCTTCCAGCCAGCTCGTTCAAGCTGAGAATCGATTACTTCTCTTGATTGTTGTTCTGGAAGCTTATCACTCATATGTAGAATTTAATACCTGACGCCTATAAATTTGTGCTCAGCAAGAATATCTATTCCAGACCAAGCTCACTGATATTTCCGGCGGCTCCATCTTCTCTCAGCTTTTCCAAGGCCTGTGACTCAATTTCTAAGTCTTCTAAGTTGGTGTCCCTGACACCCCAGTACTCAACCAGTAAATCATAATCCTGATCTGCTAGTGCGGCTGCGGCTTGGAAATGTAGGTGGGGGAAGTAGTCGTTGATAAAGTAGGATGGGCCTCCGTCTTGGTATGTTATCTGCATCCGGTAGGGAAGATCTCCGTCTTGATGACTGGTATCAGATGCGTACTGTTCGTCGAGGACGTGCCTCTTTTCATTTTGGTAGTATTCGTGTAGGATTTGGTCGCAGATTTGTTCTCCAAGGGTTCTACCGTATTCATCTCTGAGTTCTTCTATTGGTTCATCACCGTTGAGGCCTTTCTTATTCGAGGTTTTCGAGTTCTTGTTCTAGGTTTTGGATTACTTCGCCGCTGAGTTCTTCGACTGCGTGGTACCAGCGGGGTCCGTGCCCGTCTCTTTCTGGGTCTGTTTCGTGGTGCCCGATTTCGTGTAATGCGGTTCCGATCCTGCGTGGTGTTGGGGAACTCCAGTCATCGGCTAGCGCGTTCAAGTAAATTGTCTCATCTACCGGGCTGTACGTGGCGTGCGTCTGTCCGTCTTCCGTGTCCTCGCTGATGTATGCTAACTTGAAGTCGACGTCGCCGGCGCTGGTACGGCCTAAAATTTCTTCCTCGAAGTACCGTATAAGATCTTCCTGCTCCTCTCCAAGTGTTTCGACAGGCTCGATGGATCGCTCACTGGTCTGTTCGTTGAACCATTCCTGAACCGATGGGCACTGATTATTGAGTATCCCGCTTATGTTACGGCTGTACTCGCCTAAGTTCTCCATCGGTAACTGGCGTTGCACTGCCCAAGTAACCGCCATATCCGGCGTCGAATCACTGTAAACCAGTAATTCATTGGGGTCAGTGCCGAACCTCCGGGAAATATACTCTTGTTGAGTCTTATTACTGGTCTTGTGACTGAACTGTGAGAGATACTGAGTCACATACTCTTCCCCCAGTTCGTCGTCATCCAAGAGATCCAGACGGTTATCGATCAGTGACCGCATCAATTCAGTTCGGTAACTGTTATCCAGTTCGTTTCTACGCTCCGTAACCGGAGTCTTCTGATGTACATTAAACAAGAACGGGAACTCTTCATCGCTCGTAACGGGGATACCCAGTTCATAGATTCCTCCTTCGCCTGGCTCAACCTTGTTTACTTCTACAGGAGTGCGCCGATGCTTCTCCCTCTGTACACCTTCATCAAAGACTATCGTCGGCAAATACTGGTTTTCTAATACAGCGTCCGGCTCCACACCGGTAATCACCTCTTCAGTGTAAGGCCTGCGTGTTTCCAGATACAGTTCGCGGTCACGCGGCATCCAAAGGTCGCTGACAAAATCTTCCACCCGTTGTAGATCATCTTGGCTCCAATCAGAGTTCGAACCATAGACGACAGTACCGCGGTCCCTCTCCGCACCGGGAAACATTTCTCGGCTGGACTCAACCCGGTACTCATCTAAGGCCTCATCATACACGGTATCGAAGCTGAACTTGATGCCTCCGCCGGTCGAGGAGATCACGGTTTCCTCAGTTGCGCCGATGAACTCTTTCACACCGCGTCCAAATCGGCCTCGTTTCTCAGGGTCGTACTGCTTGCTGCCGGAGAACAAATCGTAAAACTGGGAGAGGTCCTCTACGCCCTCTGGATCATAATCCTCGACGACAACGCTTTGATCTCCGTAATCAACCCGGACACTAAGATCAGAACCAGTGTCTAACGCATTCTGAATCGGCTCACGGACCAGTTCGTACAGGTCACGGCTCCGATTCTGCTCAACCCAGCCATCAACATCAACCCCGAAAACGTCCTGACTTATACTCGATCACCTCCCGAATCCAGCTCAAGTCTTAATTCGCTGATTCTTAGATCACCAGTCGGTGAGGCCTGATTGTTCGGTGAGGACCTCTGTTGCTTCCATCACTTTTCGGTTACCGGATTTTCTGAGTACTAGGCCGTTGTACGGTTCTTTTCCGTTGAGGTCGGCTAGGTTTTCCAGGTATCTTTCTGCTTCTTCTACTGAGCCGAAGAAGGGATCCACCAGTTCATCTCCCGCTTCGGTGTGGTATACGACTCCGTCTTCTCCACTCCAGTAATACTGCGTTCTGCTTCCCCCGTCAGGCCTCAACTCCTCCTCTGCTTGGTTATTGAAGGCTTGGTCGATCGCCTTCTTGTAATGGGCCTCTGGGAAATAGTTCTCTAGTTCGTAACGGAGTTCGCCAGAAAAAGAGGTTCCCCCGGTGAGATTCATCCAGTACGGTTTCTCCTCTTCCACAAACCGTTTCTTCTCGACGTATTCGTCTATGAGTTCATCTACTCCTTTTCTTTGTATCGTGGATCACCTTCCTCTAGCAATGCTTCTAACTCGGTTTCATACACTCCAACAATATCTTCTATTTCACCGCCATCCGGAAACAACGGTGCACTATCATCCGGGTCAAGATCGATACGGTAGGCACCAGCCTGTTTCAATTGATCCTTACTGAAATAACCGTACTCCCATCGATCATACGTGATAGGGGACTTCACACGGCCAAAATACAGGCCTTCTTCTTTCTTATCATAGGCCTCCCAAGTCCAATCAGGGAGAAAAGCAGCTTCCCAAGCAGCTAACGGATCCTCTTCCTCGTAGTCTGTAATTACTTCATCACCTCCTGTGTTTTTAGGCCTGGATCTCGTGTTTCTCCATTAGTTCTCGGAGTGATTCGGTTTCGCCTTCCCAGTACGGTTCGCCGCTGTTCTCGATTATGGTCCTGGAGCGATTCTTGACCGCTCGTTGACCAAGTCTCTCGGGCTCAGGAATACTGTTGGTACCATCTTCTAGGAGTTGGGAGACATTCTCGAAGCCGTCGGACAAGTTGTACTCCGGTACGTCTTGGGTGTAGTGGGTTAATGCGCGTGTTCCTGCATTGTACGTCTCCCAAAGAGTCGGGTTCTCCGGATCTTCTATTTCATCGTATAACGCATTAAGTAAGTCAGGAACTGGGTTCTCAAGGAAGCGGCCGATACCGGTCTCCATCAAAACCAAGAGTGCTTCATCCTGGTTCATTAATTCCTGGTTCTGTGCCTCTGCCAACCTGTGCTCTATCTCCGCAGGGCTTTCAACGATAGCATCAACTGCGTTGTACGCTAAACCGGGTTGGAACGGTTCGCCGTGAGTCTGGTCAAAACCTAGTTCCGATACGAAAGCCGTCATACCGTTACTGCACACCTGGCGCTCCGCCCCGACATCATACTTCAAACCGTGGAAACCACTGTGACCCGATTTAACGTGTAATCCTAAGTCGATCGGATCATCCCTGTTAGCGTAAACAGTAGCTCCGTCAAAATTAATGTCCGCACTCATTCGATGAGCAGTCGGGGAAAGAGAAACTTCTCCACTGGGAACCACGCCATGCCGATCAATAGCATCACCGACCGTCTCCAACACATCACCGTACTGAATCACATTATAGAAATCCTCATTACTGGAAACAACGCCTGTAGCCCGGCCATCATCCGTCCACAAACTATCCCTGTACGGAACCCGCTCCCACTCATCCAGCTCATCCTGATGCGCATAAACATCGTGACGACTCACCTCCGGAAGCAACTCTGCTGTTTCATAAAGCTCATCCAAACCATCAAACCTGTACTGTTCTCCTTTAATCGTGTATCACCTTTCAACCAGTAATTACAACCAAGACATTACCACAGAAACGAGACACCCCATTTCAAATGAAGAAAAAAGCCTCAAACTGATTCATCCAAGAATTCCTCAACCGGCTTCAGGCCTTCATCCTCTCTCGCATTATTCACATTTTCAAGTGAACTCGACGGAGACTTCCCGAGAATCAGGTTGAACTTGACCTGCTTTCTATCACCGACCGGAACACCGTACTCCTCACAGTACTCCTCAATAACCTCGATCTGACGATCACCATCTAAGAAATGCAGGTAATTAACCGGTGTCTCGCCTGAATACTCGTACTCCTCGATCTCCTCTAAGCCTGGAACAGCCTCTTCATACAGTGCCTCAAAAATATTGTCGTACAGTTCTTTCACTCTTCAACCACCTATCAAACAGTTACAACGGTTAGTATATCAAAGACGTTACAGGCCTGATTTCCTATGGTGGAGAGTAGACTTCTTGATCAACAGCTACTTTTATTCTTTCTTTCCTCTCGTTGAAAGACGCATGAGCATCACTTACCGCAAAACCGCCGTAGTAGAACTCAAAAAGCATGCCTCTCAGTGAGCCAGTATTACTGGGCTCAAACGAAATCATGGTCGGAGAAATCGAGGTAAAACCTGGGAACCTGCCGGCGGCAACATTATTCTCGAACTTATCTAGAACCGATATAGCATCGCTAACATTATCCAGTCTCGACACAGCCCGGCGATCCGCCTCAAACTCTCTCCCGCGAAAATCAAAAGTCGAAAAAACCACGTTCTTACCGCTGAACGTCAAAACAGAAAAAATAGCTAAAACCACAGTAAGCCATGCATCCCCGGACTTCAAATGAGCCTCCTCATGCGCAAGCACAAAACCAAGCTCACCCCGAGAAAGATCATCTACCAATCCTTTCGATACTACAATCCCCTGGGGAAATCCCAAAGCCCCAGCAAACCACTCATCAGAGTCATACAAATAAACATCAACATCAACCGATAAGACATGGTCAAAATCCTCTTTCTCCGAACTCAAACTAACGTCTGAAAACAAACTAGAGAACTGGTAGGCCTGAAAAACGGCACCGAAAACAAAATACCAGATAGGCAGGCCTATAATCAACGTAAAGAACAGGAACCCCAAAGAGTGATCCAGTACCACCACCTCAAACAGTATCTGAAAATACTGGTATGAGACAGCCGCAAACAGTAGAGAAGACATTATTATAATCACGGCTAAAATAGGAGAGCTCTTACCGGTCTGGCCTTGGTTCCGGAACTTCAACGACTCCGACTCCCAGATCTTCATCGAATTGTTATAGAATATGACGTACACCGCCAGCACAGCAAAAGAAAGCAGTGCCGGAAGAATGACAGGGAAGGCCTCAAACAGGACCATTCCACCGTATCGATACGAGTAAAGAAACGAGCCGACTATGATCGAAGAGAAAAATATACTCACGAGATAGTTGCTCACAACGAGCGGTAACTCTCTCCCAGATATGACGATTTTTCTTTGTATCTTCCTTGAAGATGTTACAAACTGTTCGTGCAGAACTACGAAAACCATGAGTAATGCTGCTGAAAGTGGGAGTGATAACACGGCAAGAGAGATAGGTGCGAAAGCTGCAATCAGTTTAATCGGGATCAGCAAAACAAGTAGAGAGGCTATAGGGAACGTGTAGATCATGTATCTTGAACCATGAAACAAGCCGGTAGTAGGCGTCTCAATATTCAGTAGATAGAGCACTGATAAAGTGAAAGCCAGAAATGAAATCATAAGCCCTGATAAAAATAATATTGGGCTAAAGCCTCCAATAGTTCTAAGAAAAATAATAGAACTCAGTACGAATAGAAATGACATTGAAAAAATCAGATACCATCTAAATGGGACATAGAGTTTCTCTACGATCCTGTATTCATCCTCCACAAGCTCTGCTTCCCAATTAAATTGGATAGGCAGAAAGCCCTGTACGACATACTCTTCGAACTTCAGGTCAACTCCCTCTTCCGAAGGCTCGGACGGTATCGACGCCAATATTTCTTGGTTAGGTATCGCAGCACACACCTCAGCTCTCCTCCCAAGAAGCCACATACTATGAGAAGCGGGGTATTTCGTCCAACGGATCGGCCCAGCTATCGTCTCCAATTGTATTATCAAACTGCTCCCAAGTGAAAACGTAACACGACCTCACATCGCCTTCCGCCATCTCAGTTCTAAATGCGAAAAAACGTTTTTCACCATACTCTACACGAGCAATTTCCGGTACCGGCTGCTCATGGCTGCCTCTACCTCTACCCTTGTAATCAGAAAAGAACGGTTCTATTGAATCCGGTGACGGCGAGGCGATAGTCCGTTAGAACGTTGGAGATGAAGCGGGAGAGTACAGTTGTGCAAAAGGTACTCTTCCGC
>NZ_FZNQ01000055.1 GCF_900188065.1 Halorubrum vacuolatum | reverse complement strand
TTCCGCGAAATGCTGCTGAAAGCCACCGTCTACAACCTTCGCCGGAGCGTCCGATACCCGTGAAATCAACCGCAGTGTACCGAAACTACAGAGCCAAGTATACTGAACCCATCTGTGTCATGGTATGACTACACTACCCCCGTCGGTGATCGGCGACGCATACACGGACTCGACCGCGTGGAATCTGCTTGCGGAGCTCTCCGATCTGAACGACCGCATGCCCGGCCACGAGGGCGAGCAGGTCGCTGCTGACTTGATCGCTGATGCCTTTGAGAGTGCAGGTCTCGACGACGTCTCGAGGACAGAGTTCCCCATTCCTGGCTGGTGGCGGGAGAGCGCGTCGCTAACCGTCACCCACCGTGATCGAACAAGCGTTTTCGACGGGACCCACGAGCTCGTCGGACTTCCTGGGACTCCCTCCGGATCGATCACGGGTGAGATCGTCGATATGGGCCACGGGCTGCCGGAGGACTTCGAGGACGCCGACCTCTCCGGTTGCATCGCGATGGCCTCTAGTCTCACGCCGGACGACTACGGTCGCTGGGTCCACCGTAGCGAAAAGTACGACTACGCCGCCGAGTCCGGTGCCGATGCGTTTCTGTTTTATAATCACATTGAGGGATCGCTGCCGCCGACGGGGTCAATCGGCCATACGGCTGGTCCGGGCCCGATCCCTGCCGTGGGTCTGAGCAAGGAGCTCGGCAAGCGGCTCACGCGCCATTGCGACGACGCCCCGGGCAATGAGGGCATCGAGGCGACCCTTGAGGTTGTAGCGCGAAACGACCTTGCGACCTCGGTGAACGTCGAAGCGACCCTGGGTCCGGATACCGATGAAGAGGTGCTTTATACGGCCCACCTTGACGCCCACGACGTAGGAACCGGCGCGAACGACAACGGGTTCGGCTCGGCACTCGTCGTCTCACTTGCACGGATCCTTTCGGCGGTGGCGGACGACCTCGAGATGCGGGTGAGATTTGTTGTCTTCGGCGCTGAGGAGGTCGGGCTTTATGGCTCCTATTATTGGTCGCACACGCACGATCTTAATAACGTGAAATGCGTGCTCAACGTCGATGGGGCCGGCTACTCGCGGGACCTCGAGATTCATCACCACGGCTTTGAGGCGATCGGAGAAGCGTTTGAGGAGGTGGAGTCGGAGTTCGACGTCCCCATCGCGATAGTGGATGGACTCCGTCCCCATAGCGACCACTGGCCGTTCGTTCAGCGCGGGATCGCCGGCGCACAGGGGCGCTCCACGGCGAGTGAAGCGGCCGTGGTTGGGGACACACACACGGCGACACCTTCGACAAGCTCGATGTCCGCGACCTCCGGGAGCTGTCGGTATTATTTGCGGCTGGGGTCGTCAAACTCGCGGAGGCGGACCGACCGATCGAGACACGAACAGCGGAGGATATCCGCGAGGAGACGGTCGAGAGCGGTCACGATGTCGGCATGAAGGCGACGGACACGTGGCCGTGGGGCGAGCCCCGGCCGTGGCCCTGGGCCGACGAATTTGAATAGGATTGCGGCAGGGTCGGCTCAAAAACGTGGGCGCCGACAATACCGGTTCCGCGTGCGAATACCACGTATGGATGTCACAACATATGGGGAGGAAACTAACCGGTTCAAGGGTGGGAGGAATCCGACTCGCCAAAAGAAGCACCTGTCAGGATCATCAGTTTATCGACGAGTGACTCGATCACTGCTGCCGGTTCATACTCAGACCTGTCGAGAGGGGGTTCCCAGAGTTCAATTTCGATGGCCTCTGCTGTGTCGAGATCCCCCTCCGTCGCCGTGAGAATAAAAATCGCCCGCTGATAAATAATCACCATCTGTCGACTGTCGACCCCGAGATGTTCGATTGATCCCGCCTCAAGCGCTGTAGGAAAATCGATGGTGGAATCACAGTTATACGCACGAGTGGCTCCCCTGTCACTATCTTCCATACCTTCTCTTTCTCCGAGGCGTGGTAAATAACTCGGCATCGACCAATCGGTATTGACCTCTTCGCACGCCTCAAGGCGCAGGTATCCTCCTCTATTTTGTATGAATATCCAGGGGAAGAATGATATCTCCCCAAATAGTAGCTGTGGTATGAACGAAACGGCCGAATCGAGCCGGCTTATCCGTTACTATCGGGAGTACATCGGCGACCCGGAGCAAATAGCCAACATCTACGCTGGCTTTGGCCTCTTTTTTCTTGGTGCTGGATTGGGGTTTGTCGCGGTGGCAGTATTTCTTTACAGTACGACCCTCCCTGTAAACACCCCACAAATGTATTCGGTTCGTGAGGTCGCTGGGGTTGCCGCGGGGCTTGGGTTGCCATTACTCCTTTCTGGAATTGTGGTGCTACTCCCCGTCGATAAGCGCATGGTGTATACTGCGTTCGGCGGACTCGTAATCTCAACTCTTGCTGTTGGTCTCTTTGTTTGGGCGTATCCTAACAATTGGAATGTGACAAACCCCCCAGATTACAGCGCCCAGGGCATTGGTCTCTATAGCGTTGGGGTTGTTCTTGTTATTGCAGCTTCCGGTGTCGCACTAGTTACCCATTGGGTCGAGCGTGCAAGCGACGAGGCGGGTGAAGAACAGACCCAAGACCGTTCTGCCACGGACGAAGACGAGGTCACTGATGAGGACGTGCGCAGAGATATTGAAACAGCCTTAGAGGATACAGAGCTTTCTTGGGGTGGCATTGATCGTACGGAGTCTCGTCGCCTCCAACTGAATACCAGTTCGATCGATGACGTGGATATCGATACGCTCCCCAAGACGGGTGCTGAGCGACGGATGAAAAACGAAGAGGTCAATGATGCTGTTACCCGACTCCAGGGACTCCAAGGCGGACAAACAAAAATAGCAAGTGGAGAGAGCACCGACACACAAGCAGCGGCCCTGCGCCAGCTGCGTGAGCAACAACAAAAAGAGCAGTCACCTCAGTCCAACGAGGGGCTGCTCAATAGAATAAAAAATTACTGGGTGGTGTCGTGGTTTCGAGAACGTTTTTGATTTTCCCCCGGCGAAAGCCGTGGGATTCCCCCGTTAAGTAACGCGAAATGTTATATCGGTACTTCCCGAACGAGCCGAGAGAGTGCTGTCTGAACGCTACAAAATAGTCACTTTCTGTATGATTAGACGATCAATCTCAGCTACTACCGC
>NZ_FZNQ01000030.1 GCF_900188065.1 Halorubrum vacuolatum | reverse complement strand
TCTCATCCAAATAGCCGCTGAGGCGGGCGTTTTCGGGCATAAGTCACTTTGAAAACGCACCGCCTCACCTTTCAATCCTTATCTGAACACCGCCCCGAGGAGGTGAGGGAAGCCCGCGCACTCGTGCGCGGGCGACAGACATTGGTTGAGAACCGCACCAAATACGCCAACAAAGTCCACGGATTACTCTCCGATCACGGAATTACCGAGGACGTGAAACCGCTGAGCGTGGAGGGACGAGAGTTCCTGCGGGAACTCTCGATCCCGACGCCGTGGGATGAGTTGCTTGACTCGTATCTCGACCTGATCGAGTCGCTCACCGAAGAGATTCAGAAGCTAGAGGAGACAATTGAAGAACGCGCTGGGTCTCTGAAGGAGACCCAGCTGCTGATGAGTATTCCCGGCGTGAGTTACTTTACGGCGCTGACGATCTACGCGGAGGTTGGCGACATCCGTCGGTTTGATCGGGACAAAGAGGTCGTCAGTTACGTCGGACTGAACCCGGTGATCCGCGAGTCTGGCGACTCGCGGATCGAGGGAAGCATATCGAAGCGTGGATCAGGCCGTGACAGATGGCTGCTCGTCCAAGCTGCCAATACTGCCGTTCACACGTGTAATGACGAGTATCTGAGCCGGTTTTACGACCGGCTAGCAAGTCGGAAGAACTCACAGAAAGCAATCGTGGCAACAGCTCGGAAGATGCTGGTATCGATCTACCACATGCTTGATCGCGGAGAGGTCTACGATCCACCGGGGGTGAGTGCGTAGACGAGGGAGCTGAGGGCCGCCGGCTCGGCGGCCCTCAGTGGCCGGCCGAGGCCAGCGTGAGCCACAGCTATCGCCAGACAGCGACCGCACCGCAAAACACGTTTCGACCGCCTACCGGCTGTATCACCGCAGATCCTCCGACGGCGTAATCATTTTATCGTCAGCCGTGGATTGTTCGGCCAGCAGCGTTTCCATAGGTGAATACAGAGCGCGAATGTTACACGAGTAAATCGTTTGACTGAGACTGATACGACTGTTCAGTACGACACACATTTCCACCGCTCGTGCCTGCAGGGACTCCTATAGAGAATAGTCTATTGAATTATATTATGACTCGACGTTTCCGATGCTCTTTACTTCTCGGTAATCACCATCCCATGAATTAAATCCGACTTGGAATTTGTATGGTGAATTTGACTCATCCCAAATAGCGATCTCTGCGTCCGGTTCCTGGTTCTCTCCGGTACTAACATTAAAAATCAGAATCTCATCAACGGAAGATTTCGAAGTAACCTCAACGTTTTTGATTTTATTAATATCACCACCCACATTAATTTCGGCAGAGTCACCTTCTTCCAGTGATTCCGCACGTTCGATGAGTTCATTTGACATACGCATTACTCAGCTTTGAACGTTGAAGTAGGATCGTGACGTAGGCGGTAGCAAACACGGATGATGCCGATTACGGACTTCTTGTCGTGCACGCGTGTATTCGACGAGTTCGAGTCGCTGTCACCCGCACAACGTCAGCACGCGAAAACCTACGCCACAGGTCTTGTTGCGGCCAGCAACAAGACCGTGGCAGGCATCGCACGCGAAGTCCTTCCAGCTGGAGACAAACGCGCTCTCAACAAGTTCCTCACCGAGTACGACTGGGACGAACAGCAATTTAATCACGAACGACTCGAAGAGCTTCAGAAACACGGTGAAACGCGCTGGTCACAGGATGGCTACATCATCCTTGACGACACGATCACCGAGAAAGCCGGGGACGAAGTCCCCGGTGTCGGTCGGTTCTACGATCACGCCGAAGGCGACACTGTCTGGGGCCAAGACCTCATCTACGCCTTCTACGCCGACGACAAAACTGCGTACCCACTCACTTTCCGCCTCTAC
Source organism: Halorubrum vacuolatum (assembly GCF_900188065.1). Classification (GTDB taxonomy): domain Archaea; phylum Halobacteriota; class Halobacteria; order Halobacteriales; family Haloferacaceae; genus Halorubrum; species Halorubrum vacuolatum. The sequence goes on along the minus strand of NZ_FZNQ01000030.1, from coordinate 20,496 downwards.
AAAAACAGGACGAAGATGATCAAAACCACGACACCAAGTACGATCTCGCCCGTGAGATCGTCACCGAACTCGAAGACGAGGTAGGTGTCCCGGCGGACACCTACCTCTTCGACTCGTGGTTCGCTCACGATTCTGCCCTCGTCGAACACATCGAATCCTACGGCAACGACTGGATCGGCCCGCTCCGGAGCAACCGACAGGTAACCTACGCCGGCGAAGAGATCAGCGTCGATGCGCTGGCAGAGCGCATCGACACCGTCGAGCGTGATGTTGAGGACGAAACCTACCACATCTGGACGAAGAAGCTTCCCGTCTCCCAACTGGGAGACGTGAAGCTGGTCATCGCCGAGAAAGAAACTGACGAAGACGAAGAGAACCCGGTCAAATACCTCGCCACGAACAAGATCGACGCACCGACCGAACACGTGATCCGCTCCTACGGGATGCGGTGGCGCATCGAGACGTTCTTCGAGGACTCGAAGCAGGATCTCGGCTTGGGAGACTGCGAGATGCAGACTGACGAAGGTGCCAGTCGGCACTGGCACCTTCTCATGGCTGCCTACAGTCTCGTTCGTCTTGATCCCGAATCGAGCGCCTTGAGGACGGTTCGCTCGAAAGCGTCATCGCTTCGAGCGAACCTTGAGCATTCCCTGAAGGAAGCCGTTTACAACCTGCTCTCGTGGGTTCGAGACAGCGATGATCGTGGCGTCGATGACCTCATGGAAGAGATCGATCACCTCTTCGTTCACTCAACAGCCGACGCTAACGTTCAAAGCTGAGCAAGGAAATCATTTTATCCAGCAAGAGGCACTGGAGATTGACCCGCCACTGGTAGACTGTCCACATTGTGGGGATGAACACGAATGGAGTCCGGACCAAGGGATGGGTGGGGCATTTGGACAGGGATGGGTCTCATGTCCAGAATATGGTGAAATACCGGTTGGTGACCCACGGGGAGAGTGACGAATTCCTTCGCTCCATACAGGGCCAGATCAGTAGTATTTCAAAACTCGAATGCGAAAATTGCGATATGTACGATCTGACTGGCTTTCAGCGCGATCTGCTGTACGTAGTTGCCGGACTTGATGACCCCCACGGACTCGCGATCAAAGACGAGCTCGAGGACTACTACGAAAAGGAGATCCATCATGGTCGGCTCTATCCCAACCTCGACACACTCGTTGAGAAGGGACTCATCGAAAAAAGTCAGCGGGACCGACGAACCAACGAGTACAGCACTACTCGCCGGGGCACAAGAGAGATCGAAGCGCGTACTGGATGGGAAGCCCGATATATTGACCACGACGGGTGATCGAACCGCTGCGTTCGAGGACTGTTTGACTCTAGTACTTCACGTCCCTCAAAAGCCGAACCACACTTCGAACTCGACTAAAAACCCGACAGAGGAGCAACGACTGTTTGTTAATGAGAAGAAGTTTGATTATGATAGAGATCGAGTTATGAACTATGAGTAAGACAGAACAGTCAAACAACTCTGAAAAGGAGATTGTCGCCGTCACTAAGCACGGCCAGGCGACCATCCCAAAACGGTTCCGCGAGAAGCTCGGGATCGAAGCGCCTGGGAAGGTGTTGTTCCGGGAAACCGAAGATGGAGAGGTGCTCGTTGAACAGGTCCGCTCACCGAGCGAGATGCGTGGCTTTGCTGCCCGTAGCGAAGCGAGTACGGACAAGCCTGCGTCCGAGATTCTCACAGAGAAACGCGAACAGGACCGGAATGAACGTGACTCGCAGTTCTCAACTGAAGAGTAATGTCGGTTCCTGACCGCGTTGTCTTCGACGCCGAGCCACTGATAGCACACGCCGACGATGAACCAGGCAGCGAGGTTGTAGAAGAGTATCTTGACGCAGTCGCAGTCGAGAACACTGTCGGCTACGCCAGCTACGTGAATCTCGCTGAGATCCGGTATACAATCGCCCGGAAGTACGACCGCGATACAGCCGACGAGTATTGCGACTGGCTGACCGATCTCGGTATCAAAACGGTAGATGTCGGCGATACTTGGACGGACGCCTCGGAGTATACGCTCAGGTATAATCCTGCGCTTGGCGACTCGTTTGCGCTGGCAACAGCTGAACACGTCGACGCAACGCTCCTAGTTGGCGGTGACGACGATTATGACGACGTCTCTGATATCCCGGTCGAACGGTTCCGCGACGGTTCCGCGTAGGCACCCGTTCGAAGATCTGACTTGTCTGTGACCTACAGCCCCACACCTCACCCATGACCCAGACAATCCACGTTCAGATCAAGTCCACCGGCCGTAGTGACCTTGAAGAGCGTCTCGAAGCGATCGACGCCGGGATCGATCCGGAGCGTGTAATGGGATAGACCGTCAGAAAGTAGACGACGCCCTCAACGTGACTGAACTCTCTGAGGACGACGTATACGAGATCGGAGGGTCCGAGTACGTCCGTAAGGCCGAGGTGGACGAAGCACGCAAGGAGACACGCCTCCAAGGACTCAAAGACCAGCTTGCGGCCGCCGAAGGTGACGAACCTGAGGAACTGCGCAGGGAGATCGAGGAACTCGAAGACCGGATCGAGGAACTCACGGAGTTCAGATCGGGCTCACAGTTCCACACCCAGGCTGGTGGTGAACCATGACTGAGCGAGACGAAGAGCGAGAAGAGCGCATCAAGATGGAGATTATTGTCGATGCCTACACCCAAGACGAGCAGGCGATGGGGTGGCACATCTATCTGGAGGAGACGATGGACGTTCCCTTCGAGGCACGCTGTATCGAAGAGCAGGAAGTATCACCGCTGGATGAAGGGGAGACGGTTCGTGTGGTCGGCAAACCGTCATCGGAGCCGTCGCTCCGCCAGCAGTTCGTGACCATCGAGTGGATGAACCGGGAGTTCGGTGTCCCACTGAGCCAACTGGAGCCGGTTGAAGCCAGTGACGACACTGAGCAGGCCGTTTCGGACTGGCACTACTGGCTCGACCGATAACGTCACCAGCGTCGATGCAAAATAACTCCACAAACATGGCGACCTACCGTTTCCGCGTCAAGTACGAGCACGACCCCCGGTCGCTGTGGCGGGACATCATCGTCGGGGCAGACCAAACCCTGGACGAGTTCCAGTCGGTGCTCAACAGCGCGATGGGACTGAACCAGGATCATCTCTGGTTCTTCGGAACTGACCAGGACTACTGGGACAGTGACGTCCAGTACAAGCGCCTTGGAGAGATCGAACAATCCCCAGACGGAATGTTGCGCGGTGGCGAGGTGTATGACGCGGGCGAGACGACAGTCGGTCAGATGGCCCGTCAGTTGGACTTGGACGAACGCGATCGGATCTGCTATCTCTTCGACTACGGTGACGAATGGCGCTTCTATGCCATCCTCAAGGAGATCAATGAGGGCGGAACCAGCGATACAGAGCCGGAAGTCGTGAAAGAGAAAGGCGAGCCTGTCGAGCAGTATCCGCCACCCAGCGAAGGCTGGTAGTCATCCTGAGGAATATCTGGGGCGAAGCGGCCCCGGTCAGTGTCGGTGATCAGGGGCGTGTCCGTCGATGGCGTGCGCCTCTGCCAACTCCACCACATCGTAGACGTGAATCCCTGATTTGAACCAGAGAACGCGGTCACTCGCTCCCCCAAAGTCGTCCGCTGAGCACTCTAACCGCTCCGAGACTGCGACAAGCAAGTGGTCGAGATCGGCCCCCCGAATTTTCGCCAGCTTCTCGTTGAGGTATTCGGGTGTCCAGAAGCCCACGATTTCGAAGATCGCTCGTCGTCCGTCCGGATGTTCGATCGCGAAGTCGGGGATCATGACTTCGGCACCGAGATCGAAGACATCGTCTTCTCGGACAAGTTCCCACTCCGTATTCGCCCGCTCCCACTTGTTGGCGAGCGTCCGCTCGACGTCGCTATCGAAGCGGTTGCCAGCGCTGTAATGGGAATCGAGGCCCTCGGTATGGTCGAGCATGAACTGACGTGTCTCGCCGGTCGTCTTGTCGACGAGAATCGTCGCGGTCATCTCCCACCGATCACAGAGGGGCAACGCCGGCAGGAAGTTCGCCATGCGAATCCCGTACTTCTGCGATTGGGAGAACAGCGACGCGGGCCCGTCCAGCACGGCCTCGTAGCCGGCGGCCTGGTCGGTACTCGGGACGCGTTCACCGTCGGCGTCGATCGGATAGATCCGGTGCATCAATCCGAACAGCTTCACGTAGCTGAACACCGTCCCGAAGTGGTCCCAGACGCGAATCCGCATTTCCGTGGCATCGTAGAGGACGGCTTGGGCCAGCGCGAGATTGTACCGGGTCAACAACCAGTCCACGGTGAGATCCGTGTGTTCGTACTCCGCGTCGCTGCTGCCGGTCAGGTTGGTCGTCGACGTCGATGCATCATCATCACTGGCGTACTGGTCGGCCGTCCGCGTCCCGATTCGGACGAGTCGCTTGTTGTCCTCAAGATCGGCGTACATCCCGCGATAACACTCTTCGAGCGACAGTCCGAGGTCGTCGGCGACCCCGCTGTACACCTCCAGTTTCTGTGTGTCCTCGCCGAGGGTGGGCTGGCGGACGATCGGATAGCGCTCGTTAGCTTTCTCGAAGAGTTGCTGGCGAATCTCGTGCGGTTCGACGGAAGCGACGACCTCGAATTCGGACTCGTCTTTCAGGAGTTTCGCCAGCCCTTGGACGATCTTGTAGTCGGTATCTGCGACGGTCAGCTCGTCAATCGCATTCTCGAGGTCGCCTTTCGGCTCGCCAAGGTGGTTCTCAAACAGCTGGATGAGTTCCCGGGCTGTCTCTCGGTAGCGCTCCGCGTCGGGATCAATGAACAGCGGGGTGACCGTCTCGTCGGTCGTGCGCGAGCGTGCGAGGTCAGCCGTCAGCACTGGCACTCACCCCCTCTCGACGGCGCTGGGAGACGTAGGTCTCAATCGTATCCTCGGTGATGATTTCGTAGAGGCGGGCGGGCTGGCGGTCGTCCGTGGGCCGCAGGATGCGGCCGAGCCGCTGGGCATATTGACGTTTCGAGGCGCTCCCGGAAAGGATGATCCCGACGTTTGCCGCCGGGACATCGATGCCTTCGTCGAGGACCTGGGAAGTCACAAGCATCGAGTAGTCGCCCGTGCGGAACCGTTCGAGGATCTCGGTGCGTTCGTCGGTTTTCGTCTGGTGGGTGATACAAGGGACGATGAACTCCTGGGAGATGTCGTAGGCGAAGTCGTTGTTGGCGGTGAAGATGATCGCGCGGTCGTCGTGATGGCGCTTGATGAGGTTGTCGAGCGTGTCGAGCTTCTTCTCCGCTGTTCGAGCGATCCGTTCGGCCCGTTGCTTGGCGATGAGTGCCCGCCGACCCTGCGGGTCGTAGGATGTGCGTTTGAGAAACTCCGCGTAGCCCTCTTCTTTCCAGAGGTTGAACTCGTGGCTGTCGACGTAGTCACGATAGATCTGGTACTCCTCGGCGTACGTCTCGCGCTCGTCGGCGGCCCCCTCGGCGAACCGGTCGAGTTCGCGGGCAGCGTTCCGGCGGTAGTTCCCGCCCTCGCCGCCGCGACCCTTCCCCTTGTCCTGAAGATAGCGGTCGAAGGAACTCCGCAACGGCAGTGCTGCGGGCTCTTGGCCAGTAGTGTCGTCGATCATGCGGAGTCAAAACCCTCCGAATTGTCCAAGTAGGAGATCGTGACCGTCGTAACCTGGTCGGTGAACTCGTCGGTGACCGAGCCCTGCCGGCCGACGACGTGGAGGTCGTCTTTCAGTGTGGCCAGCGTCCAAGGGAGGACGTAGCTCTGCTGACCCGGTTCACCGCGAACCCACGCTTCGCTCGGCACGGAGAAGCTGCCGGCGTGGTGGGATTGCGTCGTGAACGCGTCTCTGAGGGGCGCAAGAAACCGACGGATATCGATTTTCGGTGTGTGACCTCTGTATGAAATAGCACTCATGTTGCAAGTAGGTCATGCAGAGAAATAGCCTCGCTGTTTAACCGCAGAAGTACAGTCACGTCCGAGGCCGAAAGGAAGACGTCTGGATCGGGGATATTGAACACGTCCAGATCCAGACACTTTTCCGTGGTTAATTCGGCGATTCAATTCTACTGATTACGCCGGTTGGGAAGTACCGAGACAGCACCTTGTTCAAAACAGGGCCGTGGCTTGAGAATCGCCTCATGCTGTTCGATCTCGCCTACTTCAAGTACCGCCGGTTTGCGCTGATCGACGAGAACGATGGTTACTTCCTGAGTCGGCTAAAGCAGAACGCGAATCCGCCGATTACGGGGGAGTTACGGGAATGGCGCGGCCGTGCCATTCCCTTAGAGGGCAAGCAGCTCCGAGCTGTTCTTGATGATCTTGATCGGAAATACATCGATGTGGAGGTCGAAGTCGAATTCAAACGGGGCCCGTACAATGGGACACAGTCGGTGGATACGAAGCGATTTCGCGTCGTCGGCGTCCGCAACGAGGACGCCGACGACTACCACCTGTACATGACGAATTTAGCGAGAAAAGAGTTCTTTCCGGCGGATTTAGCGGAGATCTACCGCTGTCGGTGGGAAGTTGAGTTGCTGTTTCGGGAGCTGAAGACGCAGTACGAACTGGACGAGTTCGACACGAGTGACGAACACGTGGTGAGGATCTTATTGTACGCAGCGCTGCTTTCGCTGCTTGTAAGCCGCGATCTGTTGGATCTAGTCACTGAGCAGGCGGATGATGAGCTTGTGTTTCCGACAGAGCGCTGGGCGGCGACCTTCCGGTCGCACGCCCAGCTCATTCTCCACGAACTCGGTGAGTTCCTCGGCTACTCACCACCGCCGCTGCTCGACCGGCTGATCGAAGACGCTCAAAAGATCCACAAGCAACGACCAATCTTACAAGAGACGCTCGCTACCGCTATACAACCGAGGTGTGAGGCTCAACTAAAGACTGATGCGTGTAGGCAGCATTATTTTTTCTACAACGCCGCCCGCGGGAACTACTATGCTGCTTCTATTATACTCGGTACTGGCAGAGATAAAGATCGTTCGTTTGTAAACACAATCTGGCCATATGATCAACCTCCGAAAACGTACCTTGTAGTCACTACCCGTCCTATCAGTGTCGAACTGTCTGAACGCAGGTTCAGAAACCTTTTTGGATACAAGATAAACCAAGATCCACTTTCAGGTCAAAAATCTCGCTATCTAATTTCCCCTGCGAGTAATCATCAGAATGAATTTGAGCGGAATATCAGTTCTTACGAAGAATTTTTTAAATCTATCCGCTCCAGCCGTGACCTTGACTTCGATTGGGTAGAGCGAAAAAGTCAGCTCATGCAGGAAATTGCCCGAACTTGGAGATAGCTAATTAAAGTCCCATGAGTGTCTGCTAGACTCGCGCTGTATTCACCTATAACGCTGCTGGCCAAATAATCCACGGCTGACGATAAAATGATTACGCCGTCTAGGGATCTGCTGTTGTCACAGCCGGCAGGCGGTCGAAACGTGTGCTGCGGCGTGGTCGCTGTCTGGCGATAGCTACAGACATTAGTGGTTCCGACTGGCCACTCAGGGCCGCCGGCCGAACGGGCCTGAGTTCCCTCGTCGCAATAACGACACAGTCACCGTCGCTGCCGGGGGGACGATCTCGTGACTCGGGACTTCTAGCCCGAGAGGCTGTCGATCTCCTCAAGAGCCTCAGTGGCGACATCGCCGAGCTCACCCGCCTCAATATGTGAGTATCGCTCTCGAACCATCTCCTCCGAGTTATCGAGATACCGAGCTGCAACTGTGTATCCGAACGCGCGAACGAGAACCTCACCCATCCCTCGGCGACCGCCGTGAGGGGCCAAGTAATTGTGTTTCGGATGATCGATATCGATCTCCGCAGCTTCTGAGAGCCGTTGGAGAATCGACCGTGCGCCGTCCGTCGTGATCGACGGCGGGCAAATATCCGCATCGAGCGCCAGCAACAGGTCCCGAGGGTACTCGCTGCGCCGCTCAGCAATTGCCTCTGGGGGTTCCCCTCGGTCAGCCAACTCCTCTTGAACGAGTCCTGCAAGCGTCCGCTGGTCGAACGTAGGAAACACCGGCCAGCGCTCTGTCGGCGGGTCCATCAGTTGGCGGTAGCTCCGCAGTGGCGAGATCACCGGATCTGGGAGACTGGCAGCGTCCCACTGCTGTTTCTTCCGGTAGACATCCATACTCCCATCGTCGAGGGAGAGGTCCTCCCAGCGGACGCCGCGCCGGCGCGGGTCGTTTGGATCTCGGAGGAGTTCTCCGACGCGGACCGCCGTGTACGCCAAGACGAACACCAGAGCCCGATCGCGAGCTGCTTTCATCGCCGTGTACCGCGCTCGCTGTGTGTCGAGGGGGTCAGTATCATCGGGAAGTGTCGTGTATGCCTCGACAGCGTCTCGGGCCTGTTCGTCGACGTGGCGAGTGAGGGCGTGACGTTGCTCAGACGTCCACGCCTGTTGGTCACCGGGCTTGCGGCCGTCGTCCTCGGGCAACGGCGCCATCGCACTCGCCCGCTGGGCGTAATGCGCTTCGAGATAGCCCTCGTTGACACACCAGCCACACCAAGCAGAGATATAGCGGTAATAGGTTTGGACAGTGTTCTGCTTGAGTCCCCGGTCGCCGGCGAGATGCCGGGCGTACTCCCGGAAGACCCATTCGTCGAGGTCCTCGAAGGTCGGTCCGCGGTCGACCTCGACAGGTACGATCCCGCTCCAGTCGTCGCTGCCGCGGTCGCCGGCGGCCCACTCGGCGAATCGTTTGAGTTCGCGGGCTGCGTTGCGTCGGTAGTTCCCACCATCGCCTCCGCGACCTTTCCCCTTATCCTGAAGGTAGCGCTCGAAAGACTCCGTGAGAGATGTCAGTGGCGTCCGTTCCGTCGATGAATTCCGGTCCATAGTCATGTGGAGTAAGGAACGTAGTCAGTCGCACAGACAGACGCCGCCTTCCCGGGTCTGGCTCACTGCGAACTGATGGACAGCGCTGGCGAGGTCAGTCATTGCTTCCGCCTGTTCTTCGGTTGGACGCACGCCGCCGTAATAACTCTCCGTCCGGTTCTCGCTGTAGAGGTCCCTCATCGCCTCTGCAGTCTCCTGCTCAAACAGCCCGATTTGGTGGGCACGCTCGTAGCTGAACTGGTGGTCCTGAAAGTCCTGAAGCGTATCGTTCGTCATCGCGAGCGCGTACGCCTCGATCGACCGTTCGATCGCGCCGAAACAGACCTCGATGACGGCCGTGTAGTACCCATCCTGTGACTGAAGCGTGTCAACGACCTCGAGGAGGCGGCACGCTTTCGTCAGCTGTGTCTTCCAGTCTTCGTCGGCACTAATCCCGTCCTCGAACGCTGTTCGACCGCGTCCGACCATCTCGAAGGCATCCTGTGCGCGGTCGAGTGCTGTGAGCACAGCGGTCGGAGCCGAGCCGTTACTCATCGGTGGCCCCTTTCTCCAAAAGGAGGTTTTCAACGGTTTCGAAGTCACTCGTCTTGTAGACCGGAATGCCTGACACGACGATCTCTCGGATGTCTTCGGTGTACGCCAGGATCGCCTGGACGGCCTCGACATCGATATCGTAGGCGTATCGGTCACCATCGAACTCCGTATCTTCGAGGTCACGGGCGATAGCGTTTGCTTCTCGTTGGCTTTCGGCCCGTCCAGACCGGGTGAGCACCCAGAGATCGATATCGCTCCGGCGGTCAGCTTCGCCCCTAGCTACACTCCCATAGAGGATGATTCCGACGAGGTCATTGATACTCTCACGGAGCTCCGTAACCGCGGCTTTGACTGGTTGGTGATACGCTGGTTGGGGAATCCGGAGGATCGGATCCTCTGGAATAGATAGGCGCTGTCTGTTGATTTGGACGAGTCGCTGGTTGCTTTCGGGCGATTCGACGACCAGATCGTTCGCGCTGAGAACGTTCACTGCCCGCCGGACGGACTGGTGTGAGTGATCGATCTGTGTCGCGAGTTCTCGCAGTGAGAAGTCATTGAATCGGTGGTTTGGTAAAAAGAGAAGGACGTCGCTCGTCGCCTTGTGTTTGAATAAATTCGGGTCTAAAGGGGGTATTGAAAGAGAAATAGCTGCTCCAGACGAATTTGTACTATCCGTCTCACGGCTCATATGCCGTATCACGGTCCGCTACTATAAAAACATTATACGTGATTCGGAATCAACCTAAATATTCTCCCAACAGCGGATGTGCGGAGAACGAGGTCTGTAACTCCCGGGCCTCACCACGTTCGGACGCTGGGGCTCAAAAGTCCCACTCTCGGATGGCAAGACCCACAATTTCGATTCGCCGTTGGAGCTGTTCTCACTCACGCGCCCCGACCCGGACAGACGCACCAGCCGCACCACGCGGAGATATAGCAGTAATAGGTTTGTACGGTATTCTGCTTGAATCCCCGATTGCCGGCGAGGTGCCGGGCGTATTCGCGGAACACACGTTCGTCGAGGTCCGCGAAGCTGGGCTCCCGGTCGACATCGTCTGGAACGATACTCCAGTTGTCGCTGGCACTATCGCCAGCGGCCCGCTCGGCGAACCGGTTGAGCTCGCGTGCTGCATTGCGTCGATAGTTCCCGCCCTCACCGCCGCGGCCCTTTCCCTTGTCCTGGAGGTACCGCTCGAAGGACCTCGCGAGCGGTGTCGAACCAGCGCGTGTCGGAGAAGTATTCTGATTCATCTGTTTTCCTCACGGGAGCAGGTTGTCGTCTAGGATGTCGCTACAGTCAATTGGGATTCCCTCCCACGCAGCCTTCACGGCGTTGTATCCGGTCCAGCCCTCACGTTCCAACAGTTCGCCACACGCTTCACAGAACTCACGACGCGAAATCAGATCATTATCGTAGAGGATATAGAACAGAAATGGCGGTGCTACCACACGGATATCTTCATCATGGTCGTCGACGGCCCGACGAATCGAACGGCGGCCGGCCGCGTCCATCAAGATGACGTAGTCGACAGTCTCCGGATTCTGAATCACTTCCTGTCGGAGTGATTCCTCACCAGCGTCTGCTCCGTGGGGCCGAGGTACGCTCGTCACCTGCGTAAGCGGCGTCCCATCGTCCTCGAGGGCATCGAGCGCGGCACGGCTTCCGTGATGAAGCCGGTACGGCCGGCTTCCCTCGGGCGCTGTCTCGTGCGTGTTCTCGACGTGCCGATCGAGTTCTTGTTTACAGACGTTCGTCGTCGTGAGACCAACGTGTTCGGTGATCTGGGGCCACAAGGTGCTGTTCGCGACGGCGATCAGCGCGTCGGTATCGGCCAAAATTGGATACCGTGTGGTGCCGCTGGCCATCTAGACGAGGTAGTCGCTGGTGTCGTCCTCGGCAACCTCACGGAACGCATCGATATCTTCCTGGAGCAGATCGAACTCGTCACCGAGGAGTACGCGAGCGGCATCCTCCGAGAGGTTATCCGCCGAATAGCGTTCGTAAATCGCAATCTTGTCCTCGTCCGTCATCGTTCGCCGAAGCATCTGGGTAAGTCCTTCGCGTGCGAGTGCACTGATGTTGATGCCGCCCAGATGGACGGAATCGAGCTCGGTCGCTGCTTCTTTGAGCGGGCCAGCGCGGAATTTGATCGTATCGTCGAGCGATTCCTGACTCATAACAGGAGATACACGGGGCGGTTTGATAAATTGTTCCCCTATGTGTACACACATTGGAACAGACGGAATGATAACGTCTTCACGCTCCCATACGCGAGATCACGACTCCTCAGTGCTTGAATCGGGCTCCAATCCGATGGGATCGACTGCAGTTTCCATCCACACATCGACATCCCTATCGGAGAATCCGCCATCCAATTCGTCGGCTGTGGTGTCGCCGTGAAGACTAGCTAATGTGCCTGAGCTGTTGGTCTCAGCAGGCTCTGCCGTTGGAGCGAGGAAGTCCCATTCGCGGATGGCGAAGCCAACGATCTGTATACGCCGCTGAAGGTGTTCCCACTCACGGGCAATCTCACGGCGACGGTCTTCTTCGTCAGCGTCAAGGGATTCGTCAGCGAGCGTTCCGCGAAGTTGGTTCGGAGACTCAACCCCGAATTCATCCTCCCAGTCGCGGATCTGTGTTTTCATATCGGCGAGACGATCGGTGAATTCCTCGACAGTGTGCCCGCTGTCTCGAAGGCGCACCGCCTCCTGCATCGCCTGACGGCGATAATCAGGGTAGTACGTCGTGTGGGTGCCACTCTCGTCACGATGGAGAATACCGTCCTCGACGAGCCGTTCAAGAACGCGCTTGGTAGGTTCATGCGACCAGTCCGCTTCGGAGGCGATCCAGTTGGCCGTCCGCGGCTCCGATAGCTGCCTGGCGGCCATCCGAACCCGGTCTTCACCCGTGGTCTGGCGTTCCATCAGGCCCTCGGAGACCAATTCATTTTCGGTCATACAACATCGTTCGGGTTTTATCTTATTATAGATTGAGGCTATTAGTTCTATATTGAATCAACTTCTTCGCCATCGCACCGATCTCAGCTGAGGATAGCCAGAGAAATCTCGAACCCGTTCTTGGCGGCTCTACCCTGGGTAAGCGCCGTCGTGAGGCGGTTGCAACATTCGTGCTTCACCGACAGCGTCGGGGTACTTCAAAGTGGTCGTGATTACGGGGATAATCATAACCAGTATGGAATACCGTCTAAAACGCCGATATCGGGGAATAGAGGCTCAATTGAACGGATATCCTATTCTATAAACAGTATGTTGCGATATAAAATTTTTGCGCTTACTCTTTCAGTCTCTTTGCTCAGTAGCATCTGAGGAAGGGAGCTTAGAACCTCAAGTCTAAAGAAACGAAGTCCTGCCGAGATCACGACGACCTACGGCTGACACGGAATTACCTAAATCGAGGAAAAAAGACCCCAAGTTGAGTCAAGAGGTGATGTCAATGGCAGGTAACTCCATGTCTCATCGGATTGGGGATTTGAAAGTTGTCCGCTACTGCCATCCACTCCATCGCGATCGGAATGGGCTGGAATGAGTGGTGAATTGTAGCAACCATGACCTCAAGATGTCGCTGTTATATTCTGTCGTATTGAGCCGAAATCGTGGAGGAAGGTCTCCGAGCTAATTCGATCGGACACGCTCGAGGATGATCTACGAACCCTCACAACCGGAGTGCTTTCCTGTTTTATTAGCCCAATCTCGGCGCCTTACCCGGATTCTGTTTATACATCCAAATATACTATTCATGGTTCGTGTTCAGTAGTCTTGTTCATTCAGTACATTCATTAATTGTGTTCATGAACAATGTTCATTAGAACAATAAAGCAACTCAATTGATGAATGTGTCTGGCGTACTTTCAAGATGAATGCACACCATGAGCGAAGTATGTTGGCGTATTCAACGTATAGCGAGGCTGGCGGGGTCGGAAAAACCACAACTGCAGCCAATCTCGCAGTGGCGCACGCACGTGCGGGATTGAAGCCACTCGTTGTGCCATTAGACCCTCAAGACGGGAACCTGTCACGGTTGTTCGATGTCGATGAACAACGAACGGAGCCGGTAGATAACCTCGTCCGGCATCTGATCCGCCGAGAAAAGGGCGAATTTAGTGACCTCATTCGATCCGTGGAAGGGGTTGATATCGTACCGGAGCACAACATGCTCTCAGATCTCGCGGAGTATCTCCAGCGTGAGAAGGAGCAGGCAGAGGCAATGGGAGAAGCATTTGGAATGCACGCCCAGCTGCTCCGCGTGCTTAGTGACGCCGGCGTTCCCGACGAGTACGATGTTCTCATTTGTGACCCTCCTGCCACTGAGGGACCACATCTCTACAACGCCATTAATGCGACACGCTCGTTGGTCATTCCCATTGAGCCAAGCGCAAAGGGCCGCGCGGCTGTTGAAGGACTCGAGTCACTCGTAGCAGGGCTCGAGGATCAACTCGATGTCGAAGTCGGAGTGCTGGCAGCCGTTCCGATGGGGTACAAAGACACTCGCGATCAGCGGGCAATTCTTGAAGAGATCACGTATTCGACGCCCGAGACGATCGGCGACCGTGCCTCGTTGATGGAAGGCTGCTGGATGAAACAGTGTTCAGCGTTCCGGTACGTTCGCGAATTCCGGGACCGGCACCGTGAATATGAGCTCGAAACACTCGCACAGTTCGACCGTATTGCACGCCACTTAGAAACGGCAGTGGGGATCGAGGCACCGAATCCCCCTGAACCTGGAGATATCGATCACGAGGTGGTCGCAGTATGACGGGGATGAAAGAGGGTGCCGGTGAGAATCCGTTCGCTGATGATGAGTCATCAGAACAGACCACCAGTACGCAATCATCTGCCAGTCCCGCGGAACAAGCTCAACCAGTGCAATCTGAGGATCGCGCAAACGATCGAGAGCAAAGACAGATTCAGATCCCGTATAAATTCCGTCGTGATGGTGTCCAAGACGGTCGCGAACGGGTTCCACTGTTTCTCCAGCCAGAGACAAAACGCGGCGAGCGCGAAGCACAACGCGAACTTGAGGAACGGCTCGATGAGGACGTCTCCATCACGGATCTTCGAGAGGCGCTCATGAAAGCCGGACTTCAGCATCTCGATGAAGTGGAAGGGAATCTCGAAGAGTGGGGATACGGAATGACGTTCACAGATTGATTTCCTTCCACAGCTGAATTCATCGGCTGGCACAGGACGTACAGATGAGATGACTGTTTCCACGACAAAATGGGGTTCTCAGGTGGAAATGTAGTCAATCAACTGGTTCGTCACGTCCTCGATACGCTCGTCGACGAGCGAGGTCAGATAGTGGTCGACGTCCGCAGTACTGGTGAGCGTCGCGAGCGACCACGGGAGAACGTGGCTTCGTTCTCCGAGCGGGTCACCCGCGTAGTCGTTGTCTCGGAGCGTGATCGATTGCTCGTGGTAGGTCTTCGTTGAGATCAGGGCTGTGATGAGCTGTGGACCGTGGTTCGGGAGGTGCGGGGCGCCAAGCACGAGCATCGGGCGTCCCTTCTCTGAGAGCGGATCACTCGCCCAGACGATGTCGCCGCGTTCCAAGTCCTCAAACGTCGTCACTGTACGCGATCCATCTCATCGGTCTGGAGGTCCTCAAGACGCTCCTCACCGTACTGGTCGTCTGCTCTCTCGTGGTGTCGGTGGAGTTCGTAAGCTGATTGGAGCCGCTTTGTGTCGTCCGTGATCGCCCAGTACGGACGCTTGTGCCGGACAAGACCACGTTTCTTCAGTCGCGAGAGAATCGCACTGACAGCGTCCGTCTCTAGATCGAGCCGCGCTGCGATCGTCGCCGCCTTCCACGCCCGATCGTCATGCTCATCGAGAAACCGCACGATCCGCTCGGTGTCGTTCCGCTCCTCGAACTCGTCAGGATCGGCGTTCTCGAACTCGTCGATATCGATGGTCCCGCTCGACATCGGCGAATGTTGGGGCTGTTGGGACATAGATGTTTGGTATGTTTGTTACGGAGATCGAGGAGAAAGCCTCGCCGGACCCCATTCGGTAGGAGAGAAGTTGCCAGCGAGGGCGCGGGACCGGCCCGCTGTCTCGCGTTGGAATCTTCGAGCTTCAGCTTGGGGAGGATGTCAAAAATGATGTATGCATTCAGTATGGAAATCTTACAAATCAAGATTGATCAGTTTATCACGATATGTATGGCTACGAGATGCCCCGGGGCTCGACCCCGGGGCGGTTCACACTACGGATGTGAGAATCAGCAGTGCCGGTCGATCCACCGACACCACTCTTCGAAGTCTTCCGCTCCGGACTGCTCTGCGATATTGCGCAACGTACCGATCCGAATCCGGTCATGTTGTGGGACCGTGACAACGCGAACGTCATCGTCGTTGGTTGGGTGGTCGTACCGCAGTTTGACGTGGCTACCGGTCCGACCAACAATGGTGAATCGGTTTTTCGTGAGCGCCTTGACGACGTCGCGTCCAGAAAAATCGCGTGACGTCATCCGAGTTATTACATGAAGTCAGGGAGACCATCGTGCTCACTACGAGTCAGCACTACCTCATCAGGATCAATGCCGAGTTCTTCGAGCACTTGCTGTTCGTCTTCCTCCGTGTCGATCGACTCGCCGACCTCCCCTTTGTGGAGCGCGACTGCCTCGTCGAGGTTGTCGAGGGCGTCCTGCCGGGTCTCTCCCTGGCTCGCAACACCTGTCGGTTCGTCTCGAGCGACCCACCAGCCGTCGTCCGTCTGTGTGAGTGTGATGGTCCGCCCACTTCGAGGATCGTCGTTCGCGCTCGTTTCAGTACTCATTACCAGCATATTGCCTGAGTAGTGTGATAAGCATTCGGCCGATGAACACGTATTAATAGGGTTATCCCAAATGCCAGGACCATTGAGGCGACATTAACCAACAAATCGCTCTGTATATCTGTACGTTGGTTAAAACACCCCCATTATAACCGGAGCAGGAGCACAGGAAATGTGGCACTCGCGGAAGCTACGGAAAGTGATATTGGCGCCGTAATGGAGCGCTGATATGCACTCGCAACATCTATCGAAGAGTACGATGAGTTGGACGAACTCGTCTAGAGCGACGTTGAAGACGTCTCCCCGGACGGCTTCAAGAATTATCTAGACAAAATTGAACCATTCAAATTTTGAAGTTAGCGGGTTAAACTGGAGATCAGGGTAGATTGAAACATATCCCCGCTCTTGTTGCCGCTGTTATGACGCCCTGTTATCGAGATGTAACCTACCTTGTTTCGTGAGTAACTACACCCCCGACGAGAAGGACTGGATTCTCGGTCGTTGAGAGGGTTTCAAGCGCGTTAGGGCTCGCCGATGTCGCCGACGACGGTACGGGTCTGCTGGCGCATGAACTGCTGGAGGTACCAGGGGCCGCCGGCGAACTTGCCGGTCGTTCCCGAGTACTTCCAGCCGCCGAACGGCTGGGCCTCAACGAGCGCGCCCGTCGTCGCGCTCTGCTCGCGGTTTACGTAGCACATGCCGGCCTCGATCCGGTCGAACCAGGCGTCGACCTCCGCGTCATCCTCAGTGAAGAGTCCGGCACACAGTGCGTAGTCGCTGTCGTTGGACTTGGTGATCGCCTCGTCGAGGTCTGAGACGGGGTGGATGGTGACGAACGGGAGGAAGTGCTCGTCGGTCGCGAGCGCGTGGTCGTGTGAGAGTCCCGTGACGACGGTGGGCTCCACGTAGCGTCCTTCAGGGAGGTCCGAGCGCTCGACGCGGCTTCCGCCACACTCGACCGTCCCGTCGGCGGCAGCCGACTCACAGATCTCGTCGTACCGTTCGATGGCACCCTCGTCGATCAGCGGCGAGACGACGGTCTCCTGCGTTTCGGGCTGGCCGACAGCGAGTGCTTTGGTCTCCTCGATCAGCTGCTCGGTGAACTCCTCAGCGACGTCCTCATGCACGTACACCCGAGACGTTGCGGAGCACTTCTGTCCGCTGAACGAGAACGCGCCGTACTTCACGCCGGAGACGGCCTTCGAGATGTCCGCCTTATCCGAGACGATGACGGGGTTTTTGCCGCCGAGCTCTGCGATGACGGGACCGCGCTTGTCTAGCTCGTCGAACGTCTCCTGGATCTTGAGACCGACCCGGCGAGATCCGGTGAACGCGAAGCCGGTGACGTCCTCGTGTTCCATCATCGGCTGGCCGACATCGCGACCGCCGCCGGTAACCAGGTTCGCGACGCCATCCGGAAGCCCGGCCTCCTGAAGGATGTCGAAGAACGTGTGAGCCACCAGCGGAGTGGTGCTCGCCGGCTTGACCACCGCCGTGTTGCCGGTGATCAGCGCGCCGGTGGTCATCCCGACGAGGATCGCGAACGGGAAATTGAAGGGAGCAACGATGCCGAACACGCCGTATGGCTGGAGGTCGCTCACACAGCGCTGTCCGGGCGTCGGCTCCCGAATGTCGCCGCCGTAGCCGTCGTTTTTCTCGAGTTCGTGACTGTAGTACCGGAGGAAGTCGATCGCCTCGTCGACCTCCGCCATCGCCTCGTTGCGGTTCTTGCCGTTCTCGAACGCCATCATCGCCGCGACCTCATACTTTCGGTCGGCGATGAGGTCGGCCGCATCGCGGAAGATGGCGGTTCGTTCCTCAATCGAGATCGCTTTCCACTCGTCGAACGCCGTGCTCGCCGCCGCGACGGCGGCGTCCACGTTCGTTTCGTCACCGGCAGCGAACTCCCCAACGATTTGGTCGGCATCGCCGGGATTCTTGACGGTGAACGTCTCGTCGGTCTCGACCGCTTCGCCGTTGATCCACAGCGGATGGGTGTCGCCGAGCTCGACGCGAACGTCCTCGACGGCGGCCTCATAGGCCGCGTGGAACTCGTCCATCGTTCCCGCCTCGGTGTGTGCCTGAACCGTGAGTTCGTTCTCGAACTGAGATGGTGCCATTATTTGCCACTCAGTTCAGCCCGAGGTATGAATATGCCGAATGGCCCCATAAGATGGTCGTATCCGAGTCCGGGGTGACGTAGGTTCAGTCGTGAACCTCGGGGTTGAGGGACGATCCCCGTGTCCGTCGGTGTATGCCAGTTGCACGAGTGGGCGACGAGGCGGTCGCCGAGTCGCACGTCTCGACGGACGCCATCGACGGCTCCGCCGAGCTCTCCGGCGACGATAATGCGGCAAAGGGTAACGACCCCTTCGAGGATAAAAAGCGGCTTTCGACGAATCGAAAGTCCGAATGCTCGAACGAATCTTCGAGAACGATGACTGGGGCGTTGAGGATATCGACGTTCGGGAGCAAAATGTGTTACAGCAAATTCAGGAGCGATGGCCTAACGAGTACTAACCCTTAGCTCTCGAATATAACGAACCACTCTCAAGATATAACTGTATAGAACCCATATCTGTCCTCAAGACCATGGATGACTGGACTGAAATGATGACCGCTCGCGACCGGATCGAAGCCGTTGCCCTCACACTCCGTGAGCCGAGGTCGGTCAACTGGATCAAAGAGCAAGCAGCGGTTGGATCCTGGGAAACGACGAAGTCCCAGCTCGAGTATCTCACTGATGCAGGCCAACTTACGACCGTCGAGATAGACAACGATACGCGCTACAAGATCGATCCAATGCGGGCGTACCTCGACCATATCCAAGAGCTTGTCGTCGAGAATACGAAAAACGAGCTTCGAGACGAGCTTGAGGCAATCGCATCGGAGATTGCGACGTGGAAGCGCGAATACGACGTCAATTCCATCCAAGAACTCGAGGCATCACTCGGGGAAGAGCTCACTCCAGAAGAGGTCCGGGACCGACGAAAGGTGATCACCTATTGGGAGGAAAACGAGCACCATCGCCAGCTACTTACCAACGCACTTGGGCTATACGACGATCTTTCAGCACAGGATCACGGTTCAAATTCAAGTTATCCCCGGCACGCCGATTGAGATGGGACGGTTCACTAGCGGTGGAAACCCGTACGACAAGCGACGTGTCTATCAGCGGATTCACCAGCGGCTGAGTACACAGCCGGAATTTTCCGATGTCCAATATCTTCCCTCTCGAAACCGGCCTCGCGAGATTCATGCCGTTGTTGACGTTGAACGGTTTCTTGAGTTCTCGTATCGATCGATAACTGCTCGAATCGAAATTGAATTCATATTCCGTCAAGACTGGAACCACTATTGGATTCAGTGGGTTGAACCAGAACGTGGCTTTTCGTGTGGATGGCATCAGGATAATACTCACATGGAACTAGGCCACTGCCACTTTCAGATCGATTATCCGGATGGCTCAGTAGATCGAAAAGAGGCCACATTTATCGATGCGCATCCGCTATCAGTCGTCGAAACTCGTCTACAAAGCCTACCAGAAAAGCTTGCTGCAATGGCTTCCGAATAGTTGTCAAATAAGAACTGTGTGCTGCATACAGCGCGCGTATCGATCAGAACACCGTTTTGATATTCAAGGACTGAAAGAGTAACATGTCTGAAGACCAGTTCCACTACGAGTCGATTGGTGTTATCCGGACGCCATTCGAATCGCCGGGCGGCATGCCGATTCAGCCGGCCGGAGCGGATAACGTAGAGGGTACCGTTGAAGTAGACGAATCATATGCGGAAGGGTTGCGGGACCTGGACGGGTTTTCTCACTGTATCTTGCTGTATCACTTTCATGCAGGTACTGACATCGCTTCCCTAGAGGTTGAGCCGTTTCTTGATGAAGAACCGAGAGGAGTCTTTGCTACGCGGGCACCGCAACGTCCGAATCAGATTGGCCTTTCCGTTGTCAAGGTTGATTCTGTCACAGGTCACGAACTGATGGTCAGTGGAATTGATGTCGTTGATCGGACGCCGTTGCTGGATATCAAACCGTTCGTTCCCGAGTTCGATGTTCCAGATAATGTAGACACGGGCTGGATCGACGCATCGAAGTCAACGATCCAATCGAAGCAGGCTGATGAACGGTTCCTTTGAGGCACTCAGCCCGGCCACAAAAGCAGGTCATCGCCCAAGGATTTCAACAGAGACGCTTTTTTTGCTCTATTGAAAATGGAAGACAGCAACGCGATCACGCCGTAATGAGTTTAGGAAAACGAGGTCGAGAAGACGGTAATGGGAGTCGCCTTGCTCG
>NZ_FZNQ01000016.1 GCF_900188065.1 Halorubrum vacuolatum | reverse complement strand
GGTTCAGGGATCTCAAACACATCCAGAACCAGACACTTTCTCGTGGTTAATTCGACGATTCAATCTGACCGATTACGTCATTCGTGAAGTACCGATTTTGTTGAGTTCTCTTGGGAATACATTGTGGAGTTTATGATCATCAACACGATACTCTGGGCCCGATACACAGAATCCTCCGACCATGTTCAAGTCAGGTATTTCTACTGGAACACCTGCTACTCGTTTACCGGACTTGGATTCTTGATCATTTATAGCATATCCCTGCTCCCTGACCGTCTTAATTTCTTCCATCAACTTGCCCAGATCTGTTATCGTATTTTCTGTTTTTTCTGGCAATCCTTGATCAGATATTATTAAATTTATCCTGTCATCTGTATATGTGGAAAGAATACATTTCCCAATAGCAGTTGAATGCATGTACTGTGTATAATCTGATCCTAGACTAGACTGTTCTGAGCCTACAGTAGACTCATATAACGTAACCACTCTTCCAGAGTTTTCTACACCAAACTCAGCGTCTTCACTAGTAGTATCAGATAGCTTATTAGTATATTTTTCAGCCTTTCGAAACTCCCTTTTTCCGTTTCTAGCAGATATTCCTAAACTAAATAAACGCGCACCCAGAGAATACTGACCGCCGACGCCAGAAATTAATCCATGCTTCTTTAATGTAGCTACGTGTTTATACGCCGTACTTTTTGATATACCTACTTTTGATGCGATTTGTTCGACAGAAATATCTTTTTCGTCTTTGACTACTTGCAGAATCTGGATGCTTTGTTCTGTTGTCTGTAAAATTTGGCTCTGTGGACCCATACTGTCTGTAGATGTAGTTGTCATCCCCAATCTTTTAAATCATATACCCAAACGGATGTCGCGTTAAGTTAGGACCTGAGGTACTCACCTTCAGAGTGTCTATGTCTAACTTCACTCGATCCGACTACCATTCGTAACATGAATAGAGTACCTGATATGCATTCGGTGAGCTGGAGTTTCTTTGATAGTGCTGTTCATTGGTTCCCGAAACAGTCGCAGGTAATTCATCGTGTAAATGCAAAGTATCATTCCGTTCCGGGCTGATTGATGGTCTTATGGTTGTGGTCCGGGGGGAGCGGTTAGATCGGTTCCTGATTCGGCGGTGGGAAGAGGGGGCGCCGCATGGACTTGGGGATCGGTCGGGGCGGTTGTGTGTGACGGCCGGGTCAATCGCGGAACGGAATTTGAAGCGGTCGCTGGTGGCGGCTGGGGTGCCGGCATCGCAGGCGGCGGGGTACTCCTCGATTGAGGAGATTGCACGAACTGTCCTGTCAGCTCATCACGGGTCACGAGCGGCGCTGGTGGATGGGGCGTTGCGTCAGCGGGCGATCGTTGAGATCGTCTCGGCGGCAACGTGTGAGGATCCGGAGACTGAACTTGAGCGGTTTGTGAGCCGCATTGAGTGGGATGAGGATGCGTATGCGCGGCTCACGAAGGAGTTGGAGGAGTATTTTCGGGCGTCGAACGTCGGGGCGGCTGATGAAGCCGCTCGGGATCACGGATCGATAGCGGCGGTCGCTGAGGAATTGTCGGATCCGTTTGCGGCGTGGAAGTCATCACAGGGAGTCGCTGCCTTCGGCGAGATTCACGGGGTATTACAGGAGCGTATGCAGGCGTTACCGTCACACGTGTATTTGTCGCGGAGTCATTTGGTTGCGGCGGCGTGCGATCACCTCGCCGCCGAGTGGGAGGCGGTGTTCCCGACTATCGATTGGGTCGGCGTGGCGACGGTGAACGTGTTCGATAATCCTACGATACGGTTGCTTGAGGCGCTTGATGATCTGCCGGGTGGACCGACGGTGACCGTGTTCGGTCGATCAGGGACGCGTGAGGATCTGGTGGCACGGATGACTGCCATTGGCATGGATGTTCGTGAAGTCACGGCGCGACAGCCGGAGCTGAGCGAGGCGGCAGCGGACGTGTTGGCGGTGGCGCACAACGAGTTCGAAGGTTTGGCTCCAGCGTCCGGTGTGGAGCTGATCGAGGCCCCGGATCATCGGCGGGAGGTGGAGGCGGTGGCGGCTCGATTACGCGAGTTGTTCGCGGATGGGGTAGTGCCCGAGGATGTGGTCGTGGTGGCGCGTGATGCCGGGGCGTATCGGTCGGTGGTTGAGGACGTCTTTACGACGAACGAGTTCCCGTACCACATCGAGACGCGGGTGCCGATGGCGAATGTACCGGCGTATCGATTTGTGAAAGCGACGATTGATGTGATCGCGGCGACATCCACGGCACCCGACGGAGCCGTTGGATATGAAGCTGTAATCGATCCGCTGCGGCTCGGGCTGTGTGTCCCACGGGCGGACGTGGGGTCGTGGCCAGTCCCGCAGGCTGAGTTCCTGCGGTTAGAGGAGGAACTCGCGGCGGCGGAAGACACATCAGGGCCGAGGAGTCTGGCGGAGTGGGAGACTTTTGCCGTTGAGCGGGCTGGCCCAGAGTGGGAGATTATGTCGGCGTACGTGGCATGGATACGCGAACAGGCTGATCTGACAGTAACGGACGGGGCATGGCTGCGTGCGTGGATTCAGCGGCTGTTACAGCGACATATCGAAGAGACCGTTGGGGCTGATGTGGAGAGTCCGGCGGGGCCGATGGTGGACCCGAGTCGGGGTGATCTCTCATCGAAACACGAGAGTCATTATGCACGGCGCGTGCAGGACCAAGCTGGCCGAGTGCATGCGTACGTGGATCGGGCACGGGCGATGACGCCAGAGGCTGATTCCGGTGCGGGGTGGGAGCTTGCCGCCCGGGCGGTCGGTGACGTGATGGGTGGGGAGTCGATTGGGACACGTAGCGCTGATGCGAGCGCGGTACGCGTGGTGGATGCCGGTAACACCTATTTTCTGGATGCCGAGCACGTGTTCATCCTCGGTGTCTCTGCTGAGACGTTCCCACACTCGTTTACCCCACCGACGTTTCTGCACGAGGACTTGTTCGATGCGGTGCACGATGTGGCTCATGACCGGGTGGACGCGTCGGGAGGGGACGTTGACCCGCACGTGTTCTATGAGAGTCGTCAGAGTCAGTACAACCAGGACCTTGATCTGTACGAGGCGGCTGCCGGTACGAGTGCTGAATCCGTGACGGTGCTGCACAACTATCTGGATTCCGCGTCGGATCCGGTGGCGTGGTCGTCGTTCGTTGATTACCTTGACCCGGATGCCACTGAGGATGCGTACGTCTCGCGGATCGCCGTGGATGACTGGTTGCCAATATCCGGTGCAGCCGGTGAGGCTTCGAGTGCCGGCGATGGCGGCGATGACGTGTCAAAACACGGTGTGGCGTCAGCGTGGAGTGAATTAGCAGGTCGGGATCGGTTACGGGCGTATGCGTTTCACGCGGCTGATGCGGATCACGTCTCGGGGCCGTCGATCTCACCGGTTGGGTTGACGCGGTTGGCGTTGTGGACAGATGGGTCGGCGTATCATGAGACGATCCGCCCTCGGATTGACCGGTTGACGACACCGACGTTCCGTATTACCGTTGGAGAGTCGGATGCGGCGTTCGCAGGGTCTTTGAGCCCTGCTTCCCTGACGGGCGATCCAGTGCGGACGTACGAGGCCGATCTATACGCACAGTGTGAGTTGAAATATTATTTTTACCAGTACCTGTTCAACCGCGACGGCGATACGATAGACCGTGGGCGGATCCCGGAGTCGCGGCGGGCGAATCCGACGAGTCGGTTCGGACGTGTGCCACGGGTGTTGCGCGAGCAGCACGTCACTGAGCGATATCAAGCGGCGATTCGGGCGGTGATCGAGGAGCTTGCACCCGACCGGCAAGCCGATTTGGGTTCATTCAGCGACCCAAGTGAGGTCATCGCATGGTGGCGAGAAAACGCTCCGGCGTCGGCACCACAATCGATTGCGCAGTCGCTCATTCGTGAGTACAAGCGCGTACAATCGGAACTGGCTGCCGACGTGTCTCGCGACTGGGAGTGGGTTACTGAGCGAACCATCACCGTCGGGGACGTCTCGTTGGAACTCGGCGCGCATCGGGTTGACACGGTACGGTTCCACTCGTCCGATGCCGCAACGGCTGACGAGGAAACAGTTGACGCGTATCAGTTGCCCGTGTTTTATGTCGCCGAACGCGGCGCGGCCGCGTACGCTCCGAAACTGTGCTGGGAGCCGCCACGAGAGGGAGCGATGCAGCCACAGGAGTGCCGGGAGGTCTGCCGACAGTGTGAGAAATCGACGTGGTGCCGGATCGGGTCGAAATTCGACCTTGATCACCGGTTACACGGAACGGCGCTCGGATACGATGCGCCACTCGGTGCGGTGTTCGTTGAGCAAGGAGTGAGCGGTCCGAGCGGTCGTGACGGGTACCTCATTGACCAGCCGGGGACGGATGACGGGCTTGCGGCGGTTGAACAGACCGGGCGAACTATGTCGCCGACAACGTGGGAGCGGCTTGCAGAGTCGTGGCGGACGGACCTCTCGGCACATCTCGAATCGATGCAGGGAGAGGCCAACGAGCCGAGTGTGTATCACGTTGATCGTGAGTTTGTGGCCGCAGGGACGGATCGGTACGGTAACCACACTGACAGCGGTGACAACGGCTGTGCTACCTGTGTGTATCAGGATCTGTGTCAGCTCCCCCAGCAGGTGAACGAGCGATGACCGCTCATGACTCCGCCACTCCGCCGCTGCAAACGCGCGGTAGCGTCTCGTTGGAAGGGCCACAACAAACTGTGTTCGACCGGTTCCATGATCCGGAGTACGGTCGCGTGTGTGTGAATGCCGGTGCGGGAACCGGGAAGACGATGACGATGATCCGCACGGTCGCACAAGCGGTCGTCGCGGCGGACGCTGCCGGGCAGGATCCGTTCGATCAGATCCTCTTGACGACGTTCTCGAACGATGCGGCACACGAGCTCAAAACGCGGTTGAAAGCCCAGTTGCGTGAACACGATGCGGTCGCTGCTACCCCACTCAGTGAGCGGGTGTGGCGAAACATCGAGACGAACGCGGATATCGGGACGATTGATGGGTTCCTCCGTGGTCTCCTTGATGAGATCGCCGTCGATATCGGGGTGCCAGCGTCGTTCGATATCCGCGATTCAGTGACGGAATCCGATCTTATCGATGACGTCTTCGCCGCCGTGCGGGCTGACTGTCCATCGGAACTGACGCGAGTGCGGAACGCGTTCTCGCCAACAGATGACCGACTACCTGGATACCGGGAGCTCATCATGCAGATTCAACAGAAGTGCCGTGAGTACTGTTGGACACCGGCGAAAGCCACACAAATCCTGCATGAGAGCCTCACCGAAATGCATGCGGGCCATGACCGACCAGTCGATATCGCGGACGTGCAGGCGATTCTTGACGAGCTCGTCCCGAACCCGCCGGTGTTGGCTGACGCCGACGATGACGTACTTTCACAACTACTCGTGCACGTGCAGGAAACGTACGATAACACGGCCGCCGTGATCGATGCGTTTGGGACTGTCCTCGAATCGTTCGAGCGTCACTACGACCGCTTGACGCGGGAAACCGGTGCGTTATCCCACACGGACGTGACGTTTCTGCTCGTCCGGGAACTCGACGGCGATGAACACGATCTCAAGGCGCGTCTGTCCCCGGAAATCGCTGAGCGCTGGCGAGAGAGTCTCGCAGCACGATACCAGTACGTGTTCGTTGACGAGGTACAGGACACGAGCTACGCACAATGCCGGGTCCTGTCACCTCTCATTCGGAATGACTCGTCTCCGACACAGGTTCTGTTGATCGGTGACGTGAAACAGTCCATCTATGAATGGCGGTCAGCGGAGCCGGAGATTTTCGGTGACGTGATCGATGCCGCGCAGCGAGCGGATAACCTGCGGGATCGGGATGTTGAACCGGTCGTCGTTGATGACTACTTTGGTATTCGTGGGTTGACGCACGTGCCGTTGACGCTGAACTTCCGCAGTCACCCGGATATCATTGCGGCAGCCAACCGGCTGTTCACGCACGTATTTTCACACCCGAGTCTCGGCGGTATGGGCGACATCGATATCGCATACGAACCGCTGGATGCGTTCCGCGATGGTGACGAGTCTGACCAGGCTCATGTGCACGCCATGGACTTCTCCGGACAGACGAGGCGTGATGACTGGGTGCGTGCTGAAACCGAGCGTATCGCGTCTATCGTGGCGACGATCGTCGATCCCGACGGCGATCCACCGGTCTTACTCGATCCGTACACGAAATCGGGTGCGAGCACGCCCGTCCCTCCGGACCCGGGTGACGTGACGCTGTTATTCCGATCTCGGACCCGGATGGCGGAGTACGCACAGGCACTTCGGGAACGCGGCCTTCGTGCGGCCGTTGATGCGAGCGATGACCTGTTCGACACGAGTGAGATCAAACTCATCATCGACATCCTCGAATGGTTCGCCAACCCACATTCCCGCCCGTCACTGCTTCGGATCCTCCGATCGCCACTGGTCGCTGTTTCCGACGAGACGCTACGGACCGTTCCCCGGTTTGCCGGCAGTGTACAAGCTTTGCTTGATGACTGGCCTCCCGGATTACCGGGCGATGACCGCGCCCGTATTGCTGGTCTCGTGGCGCTACGCGATGATCTGCGCTGGAGCCGTGAAGAGGCGAAATCCGATCTCGTCCATAAGATTCTGCGCCACTCCGGGTTTGAGGCCGTGTTGCTGACGAACCCGGAAGCGATCCGTGAGTACGGTAACCTCTGGATGCTCACCGAACTGATCGACCAATGGGAAGATGAGGAACTGCTCGCGTACCGAGAGCTGGTTGATCGGTTGACGACGCTGCGTGATATGACGCCGCGTGATCAGCCGGATTTCACCGTGGCGCCGATTGCGAGCGAGGAAAACGACGACGCGGTCGTGTTGACAACAGTCCACGCATCGAAGGGCCGTGAATTCCCGGTCGTCTTCCTCGTCGATCTGTTGAACCGGCTTAATTTCCCCCGGACGCAACTCAACCACCTCGTCTGTAGTCGCCGGGATGGGCTCGGGATACGTCCCCAGCCAAGCGACACGCCGTTCCCGGACGGGCTCGATATCGACAGTCCGGATGATGACGGCGTCTGGATCGGTACGGACCGGTCGGACGGGCCAATCGCCACCGCAACCGGGCCGATTTGGCTCTCTGACGAGCGGGATTCTGACGGTCAATTCCGGTACGGAAACCCGTTGAACCGACATCTTGAGCGGGAGGTCGCTGAATCATGGCGGAACCTGTACGTCGCATTCACTCGCGCGGCCGATCACGTGTTCTTCGGCGTCTGTACTAACCGGATCTACAACGGCGAGCACACCACATGGATGGCGCCCTTGCGGGATACGATGCGTCCAGACACTGGCTTCACCCCCGGGACGACAACGGTGACGCCAACCGACGAGCAACTCAATGATCTCGCTGGACGACCCGGGAACGCCCACTCTCCGTTCACGCTCGGTATTGATGACATCCCGCTTGACTCGCACGCACAGGTGTCTCACGACCCTGATCCGCTCCCTGATGTCGACGAATTCCTGACCAGCACGCCATCAACGGATGCGATTGACGCCATGCCGTTGCGGCCACAGTCATTGACGGCCACGGCCGTTCACGACCTGTTGTCTTGTCCTCGCCGCTACCAGTATCAGCACGTGCAAGATGTCACCCCGATGTCGCCGCCTCGTGACCAGGATATCTCGCCACCGGCCGATCTCGCACCGGCTGAATGGGGCACCATCGTCCACGACGTGCTCGAAGCACACGTCGTTGCCGGCCGCGACCTTGATACTGAACTCGCAACTGTCCAGGCCCAATACGGAGACGAGGTCGTCGATGAACTCACTCACACGGTGATCCCGAACTTCGATGCAACCGAGACTGGCGGCCGCTTGCAACACGACGTCGCTGATGCGGACGTTCTCGCCGAGGAGACGTTTGACCTGACGTATAAAATCGGCGAGATGACCGTCATGATCAGAGGTGAGATCGACCTCATCTACAACTATGATGGCGAGTGGTATATCGCGGATTACAAAACCGGCGGGGTACGGGCCGACACTGAGTACGAAACTGCACGCTACACCACCCAGCTACAGGCATACGCGTGGTTGCTCACGGAACTCTATGACATCGATATCGTCGGCGCACAGCTCATCTACGTCCACGACGGCGGGACGACATGCGAGGTTCCGGTCGATCCTACCGCGTTCGAAGCATCACTTGAACGTATCCCAGATCAGCTCTCGTTGACCCGCGATAATGACGGTCGGATCATGCTCGCAACCGATCCAGCCCCCGATCCTGAAGTCCATCCAAATCGGGCTGAGCTCAATACGACCACTCGGTGTGGATCCTGTCCGTTTGGAGCGAGTAAAGGAGGGCCGTGTAGATTCGGATAGCGAGTGAACAGTGCGGCACGCAAATCTTCAGATGAATATGAATGAATGCACTCGCGTCACCAGCTTAGTAGTGCAACTGTTATCCCTCCTCAATATAGTTCGCTTCAACCGTCACTCCGCCTCTTTCTACAGAGAAGGCGAGGCGAGTGCCTCGGGGCGTAACCCCGAGGCGGTTCACAGCACCAAACAAGACCATCCCAGCTGGTGAAGTGGTGTTGATAGTGTCATTCAATTTGATGATTGGTGAAGTATTTGATTCAATAATTTACACGTACTTTGGTTGCGACCGAAACAATTTGCTTGATTTACTCAATTAACCTAGTGCCGCTTCAACTGTGAATCGCTAGGTTCATCCGCTACAGAGTCTCTTAGTTGATTGTAGCTGATCAAGCTTGAAGCAGCACTAGCCATCAAAAATAAACAACTACGGGTCGGATGGTTCGTGGAACTCTCGCTGGTTCTTTGGAGGCTCGGGTTGACGGATTGCCGGAATGTGCGTCCTGCCCGTACGACAGCTACATCGCCAAACGCCAGAGTCACTGCCGTCATCCACTTTCACTTCGGTTACTTGAATTTTATATACTCGCGCTAACACTTACTAGTAATGCCTAGAACACGTATCCTCCACATCAGTGACACCCATCTGGGGAAGCGACAGTACGGATCAGATATTCGGCGTGAGGATTTTACGAACGCATTCGAACAGGCGATCGAAGTCGCAATCGAGCGGGACGTTGATGCCGTGATTCACACGGGAGATTTGTTTGACGATCCGGTTCCGTCGCTCCCGACGGTGATGCGGGCTGCTGATGCGTTGAAACCACTCGAAGAACACGGAATTCCGTTTTACGGGATTGTGGGTAATCACGAACGGAAAAACGATGAGCAGTGGCTTGATCTGCTGCGGCGAACGAGCGCTGCTGCTCGACTCGGCAAAGAGCCGACGATGGTCGGCAATGTTGCACTGTACGGGATCGATGCCGTTCGTCCGAGCGTATGGGACAACATCGACTTGGAACTCGAAGAACCGCCTGCGGAAGCAGCGTGGACGATCCTGTGTATGCATGAACTCCTCACGCCGCTTGTTCATGGGATGGGGCGTGTGTACCCCGCCTCTGAAGTTATTGAACGGGCTGGGATCAATCTTGATGGGCTCGCGCTCGGGGATCTTCATCAGCCGGCGAGTTCGGTTGTGGATGGGACCGATGTCTGGTACGCGAGTGCGACGGAACGCGGCGGGAAAGATCAAGAGGAGACGGGCGTCGTACAGCTCCTCGATATCGACAACAGCGGGATTCACCGCCGGCAGATTGAGTTGGAGACGCGACCGTTCGCGGTGTTTGAGATCGCATTCGGTGAGGACGACGGGGCGACCCATGCCCGTGACGTGCTTGAGAGACATGACCTTGAGGGAGCTGTGGCGAAGATTGAGTTGAGCGGCGACCGGGCCGCAGTCACCGCAAACGAAGTGACGCAGATGGCACGTGAAGCCGGTGCTGCTGTCGTAAGCGTCGACGATAATCGTGGACGCGTCGACCTTGACGTGGAATCAATTGAGGCCATGTCGCTACAGGGACTTGACGGGGCCATTGAGGAGAAACTCGCGGATGAGGACTTTTCGACGGTTGCGCTCGACGTCGATCAGCAAGTTCGGAAAGCGGATGAACTCGACACGAACGTGAATCGTGTCGCGGACAGCTTTGCTGAGTCGCTCCGTGATGCACAGCGCGAAGCGTTTGACGATGCCGGGCCCGAGGAAACACCGGTGGGCGTCGAACCGATGGAGGCCGACGAATGAAAGTCACTGATCTCCACCTACGGAACATCCGGAGTTACGAAGACGAATCGATCGCATTCCCCGAGGGAACAATGCTCGTTCACGGGGAGAACGGTGCCGGGAAGACGACACTGCTCATGGGGATTTTCGGTGGACTCTTCCTCTCGAATATCCGGAATGTCGGGGCGAACGATTTCAATCTCGACGATATCGTCAGGCGAGGCACGAGAGAAGGCGAGATCGTGTTGACATTCGAGGTGGCAGGGACACCGTACACCGTCACGTGGTCAATCGATACGGAGGGCCAAAACAGAGCAGAGCTTGACTCGCCCGCCCTCTCGGAGCCCATCTCAGGGATTCGTGATGTCAGTTCAGAAGTCGTCGATGTGGTCGGGATGGACGAGGACAGTTTCTCTCGTTCAGTGTACGTACAGCAGGGAGAGGTCGATAGCCTGTTTGACGACGACGCTCGGGCAGAACTCATTGATGACCTGCTGGGACTCGATCGGATTGATCGATATGAGCTTTGGGCAAAAGGGGCTCGTCGTGCGATGGGTCGCATTGCGAGTGAGAACGAGCAATCCGCTGAGAATCATCGTGAGACCATCGATGAGCAGTTCGATCATGACGTTGAGGGCTACGAGGCTGCCATCGCCGACAAAGAGGCGGAGATCTCGGAGCAACAAGCAGAGATTGAAGAAGTAGAGGAGTTCCTACAGGATCTCCGGGACGCAAAAGAGGACGTCGAGCAACGGCTTGAGAATCACGACGAGTTACAAACCGAGCTTGAACAAGCCAAAGATGAGCGCGAGGAACTCGTCGAAGAGCGAGCAGCGAAACAACGTGAAATCGAAGACGCCCAGACGGCAATTGCGGAGACTGAAACGGAGGTTGACACACTCCACGGTGATATCGATGAGAAGCAAGAAGCACTCGACCAGCTCGATGATCCATCCACGACAGATCCGATAGATGCCGATCTGTCGACGGAAGAGCGTGCTGAGGAGGCGCTGAGTGCCGCACAAGACGCGGTCGAGACGGCACAGATCGAACACACAGATCGGGAGGGAACGCTTGACCGGGTGGAGACCGAGCGAGACCGACTCATCGACGAACGAGATGCGTTACGCGAGGAGGCGGAAGAGCTCGAAGCAGACCTCGATCACCTGCTCGAAGAGAAGGATAGTATCTCGGATGATGTCGAAACCGCGGAGGAAGACGTTGCGGCTGCTGTCGAGAAGCGAGACGCTGTAACCACCGATTTCCTCCCAGACGAGTCCTGTCCGGACACAATTGCTGACGAGACGCGGGAGACTATCGAGACACGCGTTGAGGCGTTGACGACAGAAAAGAATGAACTGTCAGAAGAGCGCGCAGCGGCAGAGGCGTCTCTTGAGGCAGCCGAATCAACACGTGAACAGATGCAAGCAGCCGTCACAGACGCACGTGACGAGAGAGACCAGTTGTCGGACGACATCGCAGAGGTGGAGTCAGAGCTCGAAGCCGCACGTGAGGCGAAAACGGAGGCAGAAAATCAATTCGACGAGGAGCTACAGAGTCTTGATGCTGATCTCGCCACCGTTGAGTTGAGTGTGTCGGGTGACACGCTACAGAGTCTCATCGACAACCAGATCCCAGAAGCAAAAGGAGAGATACAGGACGCAATCGAGACGGCGAACACGACAGTCACCGAACTCAAGGCCCGTCAAACGGCGCTTGAGGAGGACCGCGAGGAGCTACAGGCACTCGATGGAGTAGCGACGTGCCCCAAGTGCGGCCAAGACGTCGATCCGTCTCACGTTGAGACCGAACTCGCGGACATTGAAGCCGAACTCACCGAGATTGAATCCGACCTTGCCGAGGCGAGAAAAGAGCGCGATGAACTCCTCGACCGGCGGGACGCTCTTGACGAGTGTCGTGAAGAGGCGATCGAACTCCGGGGCTTCCGTGACGACATGGTTGAGGTGAAAGCTGAGCGCGTGAGTACACTCGAAGACGAGTGTGAGTCGTTACAGGACGATCATACTGAAGCCGAGTCCGAGCTCGCCGACGCTGAGGCCAAGCTTGAGTCTGCAGAGTCGGAGGTCAACGATCTTGAACACACGATCGCTGACCTCAACTCTGACATCGAGTCGCTCGAAGCGGAGATTGAGGACGGCGAAGAGGTTGTGGCGGCCTTCGAGACCGTCGAAGAACGTCGACAGGAACGGGACGACCTTGCGGACGAGCTTGCTGATCTCGAAGCTGAACGAGAGGAGCTTGAAGCAGAGATCGCTGACGCTGACACAGAACTCGACGACTACGACGAGCAGATTGAAGCGCAGCGCGATGCGGTCGCTGGGGCCAAAGCAGCGCTTGAAGACGCTCAGCAAGCAGTTCACACCGCGATGAAACAGCGCGAACTCGTTGTAGACGTGGTGGATGCATACGACGAGATCGACGAGTTAGAGACGGCGATCGCAGGCCATCAGAAAGATATCGGTCATGCACAGGACACGATCGAGAATCTCAACGCACAGATCGCTGGCGTTGAAGACAACATTGATGAACTCACCGAGGAACTCGGATCGATCGACGTCGAAGCACAGAGAGACAAGTTAGAAACGGCATCACGGAAGATTGAGGAGCGCGAGGCCACGGTCGAAGAACTGAACGCCGAACTAGACTCGCTCAAGGAAGCGCGGACAGTGCTCGAAAACGATCTTGAAAATCTAGAGTACTTCCGCGAGCGACTCGCACTCGAAGAGGAAAAACGCAAGTGGGCGGAAGAGCGTTCTGACGAGTTCGATCGCATGATGGCGGTGTATCGAAGTACGAAGGCGGACCTCCGTGAGCAGTACCTCGCCTACATCAACCAGTACACGAACGACATATTCAGCGACATCTACAAGAACAGTAGCTACCAGCAGGTACGCATCCTTGAGGAAGGGCCTGATGGGACGCCGTACGCGATTCAGTTGCTTCGTGACGACGGGACGCTCGAACACCCGAGTAACGCCAGCGGCGGGGAACGCGCCATCGTCAATCTCGCGCTCCGAGCCGGTATCTACAAACTCATCGCCGAGATGCGCGAGGGTGACAGCGGTCGCCTCCCACCGTTCATCCTCGATGAGCCGACGACGTTCCTCGATAAGGGCCACATCGGACGTCTCGAACAAATGCTTGACAGCATCGCCGAGTGGGATGTGCCGCAAGTGATCGTCGTCTCCCATGACGAGCGACTCATTCAGGGTGCTGAACACGAGATTGAAGTCTCAATCGACGAAGAAACGAACGCCAGTAGAGTTGACGTACATCGAGGTGGACGCATCCCAGGTGACGAGTAAATGGACGAACGCGCTTTCGACGTGGTGCGACAACTCGCCGAACGCGTTGATGCTGGTATCCCACGCGAGGTGGACGATCAGGCCGCACACGCCCGCGATCTGTTCAACCTGCTCACCCATAACGGGGGGACGGTCGAACCGATCGGTGAGCCGGAGTATTTCAAAACCCGCAAGGCGGAACTCGGGACGTGGACTGATGACCCGTGGAGCGAGCCGACATACGGTGTTGATGCTAGCACGACCCGGCCGTTGGAATACAACAATGGACTCGTCGTCGACACCGCACACGCAAAACTCGGGGTAAGTGGTGCTGACAGCGATCGAGATGCCGAGCGGCGAGGGACTGTGATCACTGGGGTGTATCTCGAAGACGACGACGTGACGCTCCACAACGAACAAACCGAGCGCGGGAGTGTCGAAGGAGAGATTATCCGCATCCCCGAGATGCGCCAACGGGCGAACGTCACCTCGATACTCACGTCCACCGTACAGCGGCTTGCAGAAGGGAAACACGCACGGCGGTGTCTCGATGTGGTGGACGGCCCACTATTTCTCGACGGCTCTGTGTACCCGCTCAGCGTTATTTATTGGACGCTGCTCGACCGTGCCGGACAAGGCGCACCGATCGGTAACTGGGACCTTCCCACTGACGTCATCAAAAACTACGTCACAGTCGTTGATGCATGTTTTGAACGCGATGTCCCAGTGTTAGGCGTCGTGAAAACCTCGTCCATGGGTGAGCTCACAGACTCACTCCGAACGAAGATCAGTCGGCACGATCTCCGAGGCCCATACGGGACGCTACACGACGTTCCATGGCTCCGAGACCACCAGTTCATCGGAGAAGTACTCCGCGATGACAGCCTTGACCACCTCACGTACACCTCCTGGTTCGTCCAAACAGACGTCGAACTCCGAGGCAACGCGTACGACCTGCTGACAGCCGTATCCGACGAACTCAGCCACGGCCAACCAGACGCATACCGGCGGGCGTTCGCGTATGTTCGCACGCCGAAAACGGGGAACGTGTTCCGAATCGAGACGCCAGCACTGTTCCTCACTGACGACGACCGTCGAGAGCAGATCCTCTTAAAAGCGCTCAAAGAGATCGCTCGTCAGAGCGACGTACCGCGAGCCGTCGCGCGTGCCGACCGCATCGCACGCATCAGTCCCGACAACCGCGAAACGATCCGCGACACGCTCCAAACCGTCGAGTCTGCGTTTGACTACAACCGCGACGGCCGTTGGAGCCACCTCGAAGATTCCCGAAGCTATGAGTGACAACATCGACGACATTCTCGACAACGACCCGGTCGCAAACGACTCCGAAGAGTCCGAACAGACACGAACTGACGAACCAGGTGCGACGGACACCGAGTCAGACAGCACTGCGGTGCCGGAAAGAACGGTCCCAAGTGGCGTGTCCACACCTACAGATGACGAACTCGGGCACGTCCTCGCAAGCGAGGAGATACACGTCAGCAGACGTGACTATCAAGTGAACGCGTTCATTCGTACGGGCGCGAGAGAGGGGATACGCCTCGGTGATTACGTACAGATCCCGTATCCGGACGATGGGAGTGAGTTGTTCGCAGTGACGGATTCGCTGCGCTATGAGCCGTACACTGATCTTGACGACAAATCTGACGCGCACAACCAGATCAGCGCGCATGTTGACCTTGACGAGTCAGAGTTCGTCCAAGTTGCGGAGTTGGAACCGTTGGCTATTCTCAAAAACGTTGGCTCGGATGACATCGAGAGCGGCATTGTCAATCGGATTCCGAAACCGAACTCCCCAGCACGGCTGGCTCGTGATGAAGACTGTCTCCGAACGGGACTGAACATTCCGGGCGAGGGGATCTTCACCGGATGGCTCTCTGTCGGCGGCGAGCCGATGACGGTTAACAACGACAACTTCCCATACTACCTCAGCAACCCCGGGATCGATCGAGAGACGGGAGACGTTGAGGACGGTGAGCCCGCCGTGTTCAGACACGCTCTCGTTGCGGGTTCGACCGGGAAGGGGAAGACCCATTTTACGAAGAACGTGTTGCGACAGTTCGTCTCTGAGAAGCGCTATCCAATTCGCCATCACGAGACAGGTGAAGAAGAACAGCGACGGCTCAATCTCGTTATCATCGACCCCGAGAACGAGTACTGGGAGATGCGCGAGGACAGCGACGCTGTCGTGAACGATGACGCGATACAGCGAGAACTCCGCCGACACAACATCAAACACGGCGGCGTCGACGACCTCAACGTGTTCGTCCCGCAGGTTGCCGGCACGAACGCCCCCTCGACGATGGAGAGTCGTGAACTCTCGATCCCCTTTGAGATCGTTCGCGGTCGGCCGGAAATGCTGATGCCGTACACGCCGACCGAGGTCACGCGCGGCGCAATCGAAGACTGCATCAACGCGTACTTCTCGTGCTTCGATTCGCAGGGTGGCTACCCGGACCGCTCCGTGGACCGTCCGAAGTATATTGATTTCCTCGAGTTCCTCGACGAGCACGATGACGATGAGAGCCGACTACGCGAGGAGAACAACATTGGCGGGGGAACGTGGAGTGCAGTGAACCGGCGTGTCGACCGTGACACGTTCCGGCAGGTGTTCGATCAGGGGACTGCGTTCCTTCCAGACATCTCCGATACGGTGTTCCGCGAGGGGCAGGTGACGGTGATCCCGACGAGTCACCTCAACGGCGGGAAAGAGAGCCTGACCGTACTGTCGATCCTCTCATACATCATCGAGAACAAAATTGATGATTATCAGGTTGATCCGGCGGTTCGTGACACGCCTATGCTCGTCGCGGTTGACGAAGCGCATAATTACTTAGCGAGTGCGAGCAGTCTCCGCGAAGAGTATATTCTCCGACGGGCGCGCGTCGCCGTCAAGCAGGGTCGAAAATACAAGCTTGGACTGTGTCTCATCACACAGAACCCCGATGACGTGGATGACGACGTAATCAAGCAAATTAACACGAACATCTTCCTTGGACTGAAGGCAGAGGTCGTCGATGACGTGCCATCAATCCCTTCTGAGTTCAAAAAAGATCTTCCGAATTTCGGCAAAGGACAAGCCGTCGTGAAAGCACCGGATGTAGAGGCTGTTGAAGTGAAAGGCCTCCCGTACTGCGTCACCCGACACGGTAATTAACGATTCCGGCCAGTGGGGTGTTGGTGGTTCGTGAAAGTGGCGTCAGGTGTTGTGTGTATTTGGATGCCGATCCCACCGTCGCTCCCAGTGGGTGTTGTCTCCCCGGATTTCGAGGTATTGGATGGGTAAATCTCCGGTTGTGAACCATCGGATGTCGATTCTGGCGCCAGCGATCGCGTCGGGATATCATTCAGGTGTACTGATAAACACTCGCCAGTCCCCGCAGGTAAGAATATCATTCCAAAGGGTGATATACTTATGTTTCATACGTTGACTTGATGCCAGACTCTGCGCCGGCGTTCGATGATGTGAACGAGCGCGCCAAGAAAGACTGGAAGCGTGAGACCAGTCCTTTCGACCGTGTGCGATCAGTGATGCGCACGGCGTACGAACCCATGAGCGCGGCGACCGTTGCCGACAACGCCCTCACGTCAGAGCAGACAGCCCGCAAGCACCTTCGCTCGTTAGCCGAGCACGGCTACGTGGCAGAGACCGCGTCGCCGGACTCGACGGGGACCCTGTATCAGCGAGCCAAGGACTCAATCGCTCTCGAACAGGCTCGGCGTATCCTCGACGAGACGGACACCGAAACGCTCTCGGCACGCGTTCTGGAGATGCGCGAGGAGCTTCGAGAGTACGGCGATCGGTTCGGCGCTAACTCGCCCGATGACGCCGTCCGATCCCACGCGGATATCGACGCAGAGACGCTCCTGGAGTGGCGAACGACGCGGCGGAACCTCGCATTCGCGGAGGTGGCGCTCGCGCTCAGCGCGGTCGAAAATCCCACTGATGCCGCAGAAGCAGTTTGATGCAATTCGACGATGGAGACGGCGAGTCTCACACACTTCGAGGTACGATCGACGTGACGAAACTCGATGCGTTCCGAGAGGCATTCACTACCATCGAACCGATGGCTTCAGGCGAAATCGATGATCGACTCAACCCGCGAGAACTCCGGCTCACGATACCGTATGCCGTCGGGGAGGCAGAGACAACGATATTCACGGTTCGATGGACGACGGCGAACGACTACAATATTCACTACTCAGATACGTCCGGGCGCAACCTCCGGTGGGATATCCACCCTCACGACTTTACAGCACCGTCCGACGATCGACACTTCCACCCACCACCAGACGCATCAAGCGCGGATACCCACGTAGAGCAATCGTGCCTCAGGGAATACTCAGTTGATGTCGTTGCCCGGGCAACTCATCTCTTGTGGCGACAGGCACTTGACGAGGGGTCAATGACGAACATAAACGCTGGAACGAACCAGCCCTGAACAATGTCATCGACCGGGAGACGACGGGACACCGGAAATCGTGCCCGATACGCTTGAGTTGTATCCACTAGATGCCGTTGGCTTTGAGCCCACATATTGCTGCACGTGCGGGGTGGAACTCGCTTCGTGGCATGATGTCCTAGCACACTTCAAAGAAGTCGTGAACAGCGGTGAAAGTTCTGGCAGCCGGAAAAGATCCAGCGAACGGGAGATCCCTGGGGAGCAGGCAACGCTCAGCGATATTTGACAGGCATCGTTGTTGCGATGCCTGCGAGCGTAAGCATCCCGAACTCGGTTACACACAGCTCTTTTTTCAACGTAAACGTCGCGCGTGAACACCCGTTGAACAAATAAAATTATAAAATCATGATTAGTAAAATCCTGATTTAGATATTCGACATTATTATGGATGGTGCCAACGTGGGAAGCATATGGTACAACCACAGTTCGTTGACCGGCGCGACGAACTCGATTTACTCCGTTCACGCTTCGAACGTGAGGAAGCAGATCTCATCGTTATTTACGGGCGCCGTCGTCTCGGGAAGAGTGCGCTCGTTCGAGAAGCGATCTCCGACCGCGACGGCGCAGTCTACTGGCAAGCGACCGAAGAGACCCCTGAGGTACAACTCGCCAACTTCGTCGATATAGCGAGTGAGACGTTTCCTCTTCTCGGAGACATTCAGCGGGACTGGGAGGCACTGCTCCGTACGCTCGGCCGTGAGGATGCCGTCGTGGTACTTGACGAATTCCCGTACCTCATTGAGTCGGACGACGCCCTGCCTTCGAAAGTCCAGCGCGTCTGGGATCTGCATCTCGCGGATACCGAGATGACGCTCGTGCTCGTTGGGTCGTCGATTAGCATCATGGAAGAGAAGGTGCTGGGTGGTGGTAGCCCGCTTTATGGACGACGGACCGCAACAATTGATCTGCCACCACTCGACATCAGGGACGCCCGAGCGTTCTATCCGAGCGACGATCCCGATGGCACCGTCCAGTCGTGGGGCGTCTTCGGTGGAACTCCCTACTATCTCCGCGCCCTCACGGCCGAAGCGTCGCTGGCGGAGAACATCCAGACACACGTGCTCTCCGAACACGGTATCCTCCACAACGAGCCCGAATTCCTTCTCCGGACAGAGTTCGGTATTCGAGAGCCACAGACCTACTACACGGTCCTTCGGGCCATTGCCACGGGCCGACGCGCAGCAAACGAGATCGCGGATTTCGCAGGTGTCGATTCGAACGCGCTCGGATCGTACCTCTCGAAGCTTCGCCGACTCCGTCTCGTCGAACGCGATATTCCGGTGACTGCGAATCCGAACGCTACGCGGAAAAGTCGATATCGGTTGAAAGAGCCGCTGTTTCGTTTCTGGTTCCGGTATGTGTACGGTCAGGAGGGGAAGATAGCTCAGCTCGGTGAAGAGGCGTATGAGGAGCTTGTCGCTCCCTCTTTCACAGAGTACATGGGACCGATGTTCGAACTCGTCTGTCAGAACGCGCTTCCGGACCTTGTGTCGAAGACGTATCGTGGAATCGGTTACTGGTGGCACAGAGATCACGAGCTTGATGTTGTCGGTCTCGCAAGCGACGACACGCTCGTCGTCGGCGAGTGCAAGTACACGACGCGGGAGATGCACGAGGGCGATCTCGCTGATCTTGAACGGAGCGCCAGGCAAGTAGACTGGACACCACCAGAAGGCGGGGAGCCCGACTATCACTACTGCTGCTTCTGTCGCTCCGGATTTTCCGACGGGTTGTGCCAGACAGCTGCCGACCGCGACGATGTTTCGCTGTTTGTACCTGAGGATATCGTCGGAGAAATCAACAACAGACTCTGAACATTCCACCCAGACACTCCAACCTCCGGTCGCTTCTTCATATAGATGCCAAACATGATATGAGTCGTCCCAATGTCAGCAGCTCCGAGGACAACCTCTGACGAATAGAATCGGTCAACTCCGTCGTCAGCGGTTGAAGACTGACCCATTCTGCGCCTCGGAAGGATCCTTCGGGTGAATTTTCCGGTGGGCTTCGTGAACGACATGAGTAGCCGAGGTACTCGTCAGGGCAGTGATCGAGAAAGTCGTGCTACGGGCTAATCGTCGGAGTTGACGCGAGTAGATTAGGAGCGAAGGCTCCGTTGATTGTCCTTGCGGGATCCGTGCGATCAAGTTCCGTTGTGAGTAGAAACGGGTGAGGGAGTACCAGAAGCATCGATCCACTCAAGGAGAGCACGGAAACAGACTGATGAGAGAGACTTACAACATGTTCTCCTGACTGGGAGCACGATTGTATCGCCGAGCAGCCCCCGAGTTCTCATTTGTGGATGGCGGAACTCTGACTTCCTTACTGAGCGATGGTATCCAAGATGAGGAGTCATGTCGATTGGAGCCTGACCGAGACGCGAACGATTCGTTGAACGTGTTGCAGAGAGGTTTCCAAATGAGGACTGGAGTGGTTGACTCAACATCTGTGCGGGCTGCGCTGAGTACAGGCGTCGAGGCCCGGAAGATCCGTCTCTAGCATGTCGGCTACGGTGCGGTAGCCGCCGTGTCGTCGGCTTCTGGATCGAACGGCAGGTTGATAACGAGTTCGTCGAACCAGACAACCGGTCGCTTATTCTGTCCGTTTTCCTCGAAGAAGATGATGCCCAGTTGGGCGAGCCGACTGAGTTCCTCATGGACGTTCTTCACGTCCCGGTCAACGACCCGTGCAGTTTCGTTGATACTGGCTGGTTCTTCTTGGCGGACAGCTTCGATGAGATCGAGCACGCGCGGCGTCAGCGTCTTCATCAGATCGTCGTAGCTGGTGAACGAGAGCGTCGGCGTGGAATCGACCGCGTCCCCCTGTTCAAGCGCCTCGATCCCGTTGCTAACGCTGTCGTGGAACTCGTTGGATGACTTTACAGTCACGACGAGGGTTGATTTGGCCCGCAGCTGTTCGCGTTCCATCGGGTGCATTGGTGGGGTGGTATCAGTCATGGGTATCACTGTGGTGTGATGGCTTCACGTGACATTGAACTCGGGTTTCGAAATCTCGCTCCAGAACCGGTCCCAGAGTTCGACCATCCTGGGAAACTTGATGATGTCTGGGTTATGGTTTGGTGCCACGTGTAGTTCGTGCCCTTTGGTGTCCTCGTGCGAGTTGTCATACCGACGAATCGTTCCATCCTCAAGCGTGCGGGGCGGGTCCGGCTCCGTTGCGCCGTAGTGGAGCTTGACGCCCATTCAGACGGGTACGCGTCACGATTCGTCCGCATGCAGAACACACGGACGACCGTCCCGTCGGGGTATGCTCGTCCCTCACTCACGCCATTAAGCTCGTCGTCGGTCAGTGAGCCCATCCTCGTTTATTGGTAGACAGACCAATGCAATAAGATTATTGGTTCAAATACCAATAGAAAGTGTTAGCGATTATTCGAGCAAGCCCCGAAAATTTTCCTCACTGAATACCCCCAGTAACTGGGACTCTTGGATAACGTGCCGATCGAAAAAGTCGTGCTACGATCCAATCGTAGGGGTTGACGTGAGTAGGTTGGTTGCGAATGACCGGAGTACTGCGACATCTGCGGTACGTAGGTCGCCACCGTTCAGGTGGGTGATGTCGTCAGCGATACCGTCTGTGGAATAGCCATTGGTTATGAGAAGACTGGTGATCGGCACGTTTGGGTTGTCGACGATGTAGCCGTCGTAGTGAGCAAACCGGCGGTAGGTAGCTAGCTCTTCGAGACCTTGCCGGAAGGTTTGCGCTCTGGATGAGTACTTGACCTCGCCGATAAGCACCGCAACCAGTTCGTCGTTTGAGGAACTCGTGTCGTAGATCTCGATCACGATGTCAGGCCGCCCCCGGTACAGCACAGGATCTTTCTCGGCACCAGTCAATCCACGGAGCGCATCAGTATAATCGACGAGCGCGTCCTGATAGCGTCTAAACGTCGAGTGCTCCGGCACAATTTCCGGGTTAAGAGTTTCATGGAAGTCGATCGCGCCGTTCTGGTCATGGTAGACTTCGATACGTCGGTCGTCGGTTTCGAGCTGGGCCAGAGCAGTGGTTTCACCAGCGATTGGGTGCAGTTGAACGCCTGTAGTTTCGTCGTTAAGATACCGGAGAATGCGGAAAATACAAAATA
This sequence comes from Halorubrum vacuolatum, assembly GCF_900188065.1. GTDB lineage: Archaea > Halobacteriota > Halobacteria > Halobacteriales > Haloferacaceae > Halorubrum > Halorubrum vacuolatum. The sequence continues at coordinate 42,625 of NZ_FZNQ01000016.1, read as the reverse complement.
GTTCGAAGAGCGTTGGCTCGGATGCAGGTATGATGAGCGTCTCGGTCAGTAGCTTGGTGATGTCTGGATCGAACCGGTCGGCCTGTAGTCGCTGGTATCTGTCGAGCAGTTCGTAAGCGTCCGTGTACAGGTCAAGCCGGGAGCGCCGCGCCGCCGTGAGATCTTGGTCGGTTACGGTGATTTGCTGCCCGGCAGCGATCCGGTTCAAGTGGACGTTGTGCTTGTAGAGCCGGTCAAAGCGGTCGATTTGGTTACCGGTCCAGTACTGGCGACGCCAGTCGTACTTGACACCGCGAAGGTCGGTCGTGACCGTACGGTGGATATGCCAAAGTAGGCGTTTCAGTACCCGATTTTCCGCGATGTCGTACTCGGTATAGGGCGTATCGCAGACGAAGCGACTCCGATCAGCGTAGCCGGTGTCTGCCCACGTTCGTAGCGTCCCGCTCCAGTTGATCGAACCACGGACCTCACCTTGGGTATTGACGTGCTGGCGTTGGTTTTCGGTTTTGATCCGGCGAACGCGTTCCGGGAGCTTGGCGATGAATTCGTGAACGTCCTCGCTTAGGCAGAAATGAATGCGTTTGAGTCTCGCCCAGTCGTCGATGTCGAGGCCTTCGTAATCGAGCGACTCTGCAAGCGCGCGTGTGTTGATCGCGCCGCTTCGAAGGTACGTAGCGAGTTCTTCGGTCGTGGCGTCGACGAGCTCGTCGGCAGTCAGGCTACGCGTCATCGTCGAAACTGATGCCGAAGAAGTCCGCGGCTTTCGTCTGCAACCGCTCCTCGTCCAAATTAAGATCAACTTCTCCGTCTTCAGTATCTATCCCTGTACCAGTGAGCGACCGGATCAGTCGTTTTTGATCCTCGGGGCGCATCCCTTCGAGTTGTGGGTACACGAGTGAGACGATAGCTGACGAGAGCGCATCACGCTGTGTTCCGCCAGCGTGCTCGTAGGAGTCTAGGTATCGCATGATGTCGTAAACGATTGACGGACCGATCACGCGGTATTCGTTGATACGCTGCCACAGAACTGCGATAGTTGGATATGCTCTCTCAAGTACGGGGCGAAGATCTGGGTTATCGACGAGCCACGCAGCCGAATAATTGTCATCAGCATCCGGGTCCAGAAGCGAGGTACGGACTGCGCCGTCGTCGGTCTTCAGTGGCGGGACGCCGACGTGAATGAAATTGAAGCGGCGCATGAACGCATAGGACATCTCGTACAGCGAGGTTTTGTCGTACGTATTCATCGTGGCGATGAGCCGCCACGACGGCGTCACAGGGAATGCGTCCGGGTTCGCAATAATCTCTGAGAGTTTATTTTGGCTTTCTTGTCCGGTCACGGAGAGCAGTTTGACGGTGCGTTCGCGTTCGTATGGAAGTTCCGGCGAGTCACCGGATAGCACCGAGAACAACTGCCCGAACGCTTTGTCGATGTCGGACCGATTGATTTCGTCAATGATGAGCCACTCGTTGACGATACGGTCCTGCCGAAAGCACTTCAGGAACAGCCTTGGTTCAAACAGGAGCTCCTGACCACCATCGCTCGTGGACGGGACGTACCCACCGATCGTGTCGAAAGCGGTCCATTCTGAGGTAGCCGTGGTAAATCGGTACCCGTCTACTTGCTTGTAAGCTGTCGCTTCGTTACAAACCGCTTTGGCGAGCTTGGTTTTCCCGGTTCCTGGCGGCCCGGTGAAGATGATGTGTTTGCCAGAGCGGAGCGATGCTTCGATTTCGCGTCGCAACCGGTCGTTGTCTTCGAAGTAGAGTGTCTCTGGGATCTGTGCTTCAATCTGCGGTGGGGTGAGCTTCTGTTTGAACCGGTCAAGTACCTCTTGAGTAACACCGTCCACTGCAGGCTTTGTTGGCGGCGTATTTTCATTATTGCCAGTAAATTGTTGAGCTCCTGATTTGTCATCTTTATTATCTTCCCTTGGAAAATCCTGTTGGTTCATCCAATTGAAGAAGCTATCTAAGTGACGGAAATCATCTTCAAACGGATACTTCTCTTTTACTGTCCAAAATTTACTAGTGTCTTCAACGTATTGATTTAGCCGACTAGATATTTCGAAATCAAAATATCTTTCCATTGCATTCCGTGATCGCTTGTTGCTTATCGGATATTTTTCTGGGTGGATAAAATATAGAATGGCAGATATAATTCCAGCTTGGATTCCATCTATGTTCAACGAAGCAAATTCATTGATTGCTTTGTCAATTGTTTCCTTGTCATCGGATTCAATTACTTTTTTAAGAAATTCGTAGGATTCCTGCTCATATCCTTCTATTGGCACCGTAAATCTCCCTTTTCCTACGATCCCTGTTCCCGCATCAATACATTGTTTTATTTCACTTTTGGCGTCTTGATCGATCTCAATATTTTCAATCCGCTCTTTCTTTTTTTCTGGAGTCAGTGCGCGGTCATTCTGACACAGATTGTAGACCGTTCGCATCGCATACTCGTCGATCGATCCAGTATCGACAATAGCGCGGACAAGGGTTTGTACAGCCTCGGATGTGTTCCTGACATGTGCTTTGTCTTGCTCCCAGTCTTTTTCGCTAGTGTACTCCTTTACGAGAGCGTTAATGTCGAGCGGTGAGCCAGCCTCGCTCATTACACACATTGAACACGAGGAAGTCATAAATACGTACCTGTAGATCCACGAGGCTATCGTGGCTGAGTTCAATAGAAGAGATAGTGGCGAGGTTTGCTGAGGGTGATCGTGTCCTAGTCGACATCCCGGACGAGACAGATCCAGAACACTAGCAAATATGATAGGGAACATGGAAAGGAAGTTACGGTTCTTAATGATGACGCAGAGGTAGTTACTCCGGACGAACGGGATTCTCAGCTGTATCGTGTCGCGCTTGAAAACGGCGAGATAGTCGACTTCCGTTGGCAGGATCTACGGTCACCGTTCGATGAATCGGTGTAGGCGTGATATAGCCCCTTATTTTGTTGACACAGTATTAAAAACCTACATCGGCTGTCTCTGTCAATAATAACCAGGAGACCGTTGAACCGAATGCGGCCTATAACTAAGAAGTAATTTCCTTGAGTGCCCACTGGGCCATGTCTCTTGTTTCAGGATGTGGGTCGTGTTCAGCAAGTCGTTCAAGGATCTCCGTTGGGACTGTCGGTTGAGCGTTGCCGATCAGGACGCAGGCGTTTTTGCGAACTTCTGGCTGGTCATCAGTTAGCGCGTGTACGATCTGGTCGCTTTGCTGTCGAATTGCGTCAGGATCGGCTTCACCGGATCTGACGAGGGTGATTGAGGCATTTCGGCGAACGTGAGGTTCCTCGTCGGTGAGACACGCAGCGATTGTAGCTGCATGCACGACCACGTGACGCTGATACTCTTGTGCAGTATCACCGAGCAGGCCGACAGCGTTCTTCCGGATTATCGGATTGTCATGGACGAGTAATTCGGCGATCTCATCTACCAGCCCAGCTCCGACGTGTGGGTATGCAGAGACGATTCGTCCCAGAGCTGCTAATGCATTCACTTGACTCTCAGGACTGTCTCCAGTTGCCCCGTCAATGAGTGTATCAAGAACCGGAAACAGCGCATCAGGATGAGTTTTTGAGAGAGATGAAAAATAGTACATGATCCACTGCTGTGTGTCCTCTTCGGCTGTAGTATACGAACTCGCCACGAGCGGCAGTGCCTCAAGCGCTTCTTCTGGTTCAGCAGTCGCCAGCATCGCTAGATACTTGATGGCTAGCGAAGACCACGGGGGTTCGTTTACGAGCTCGGCGATCTGCTGTATTTCGCTGGCGGCCGTCTCAGAGTCAGCATCGATCGATGCTCCCTGTATGATCAGGTTTCGAAGCCTCTCTCGATCCGTCTCAGAGTGTTCCGAACCGATTTCGACAACTGGGATATCATTGGGAAGCGTCTCATCCCGGTGGTCCACTGGTGATAAGTCTGGATCGGTATTCTGGTTTGCATCCGCTGGTCGGTCGTCCGAAGTGATTCGCGGACGAGATTCGCGGGGTTCCATCAACCCATGTCGGACGTAAAATTCGTTGAGTGTGTCACAGTCGTAGTGATCCAGGAACGTTATCCAGCCGCCGAATCGGTACCGTCGCCAACACTTGTGGCCATCAATGAACACGGGGTTTTCCCCATCGTCAGGCGGTTCCACGGATGTTGACTCGTCCATCTCTGCTTGTGTGTCCGGGGGATACCCTGTCCAGGGCGTCTCCCCATCTGCATTCACCGCCCGCTGATCGCACTCCTCACAAACCTCTACAGGAAACTCACCACGTGGTCTCATCGGGCCGTCACGGCAGAGCGGACAGGGCATAACACTACTTGTGTCGTTACAGTAATACATCTTATCCGGCATTCACTATGGAACGGATACGGGAAATTTTGTGAGAAGGAATAAATTCAGACGAATTGAAAGGTAGGGCATGAGCGATGAAGATGATGACGAGGATGATGGTGAAAGAACACTCGAAGATGCGCTCGAACACATGCGGGAAAATGCTGGGAAGGCACCTTCGGATGCTCCAGAAGAAAATAACGAATCTCGTTCCACACTTGATCGTGTCCGTGACGCAAAACGAGCGGCATCACCTGACACGGGGTATCGTCTCGCCGAATGGGATATGCTCAAACCACCGGCAGAGCGGATCGGGCAAACGAGTCGATGGTGGCTGAGACTCTCCGACGTGTCTATTCCACCAAGTTCCGAATTCACCGACTGGTCGGTGTTCGATCGGTATACGAACGACTACGTGAGCCGAGATTTTCAAAATCTCCCGGAAGAACCAGATCCAGAAAGCGTCTCGGAAGCGGTTTCGACGATTGAAGACGGCGACACCAAGGATGTGAGGATCGAGTTAGTCCGTATCAGGCGGATCGCCGAGCAGTCTCCTGGCGCTTGCGAACCAGCCATCCCCACCCTCGTCAACATACTGCCGTCAGCTGACATTGCAGTGCAGGCGGAAATCCTCGGGATCTTTCAAGAACTCGCCGACGAAGAACCGGAACTCGTTAGCCCGGTGATTGACTCGCTGGGTGGGTTTCTCACCGCAGAGATCGATGATCGGCTCCGTAAAGACGCTATCACGATACTCAACACTATCGCTGAGAACGACTCATCTGTCGTTACTGATGTGGTTCCGAAACTTGAGGTGTTACTGAAAGATAAGACGAACGAAACCGGAGCGATACTGCGGCTACTGTCACGAGTCGCCAAAGCCCACCCGGAAGCTATCCTTCCCATTGTTCCGACCTTAATCGACCAGGTAACAGACGTGTCTCGTGATCATCGTGTCGGTGCACTCGCGGTACTGGGACACGTTTCGAAAGCATACCCGAACGTAGCTACAGAAGTCATCCCGACGGCCCACGAGTTACTCTCGGCAGACAACGACAGACTTCGAGCAAACGCAGCCGGGTTGCTTGCGGATCTAGCCGGTGAATATCCTGAACACGTACAACCGGCCGTTCCTGATGCGATCGAGTTGCTCAGTGACGAGGACGACTACGCGCGGTATAATGCCACGTCCATCCTCGCTCGAGTTGCGAACGAGAACCCGGAACCAGTTGAGCCTGCGACCGCGGCACTCATCGATGCCCTCAACGTGGACCGTCCGGAAGCACGCGAGAATGCTTGCTGGGCTCTCGGGTATCTCAGAGCAACGACGGCCGAGCAAGCGCTTACCTCACTTGCTGAGTCCGACCCGAATGAACGAGTTCGTCACGTCGCATCACAGGCGCTTGACGAAATCAGAGGATCGTGAACCCATCCGTGCTGGATCCTGAGCAGTATCACTCCTTAGCGGATTCAAGCCGCTGTAATGCTCTGTGGTATCTGATTTGACGCTCAGCAGTCTCTTGAGTAACGTCTGAAAGCCGTGTGAGGTCCATGTTATCTTTGATGTCTGCCTCTTTGACTCGGCGAGCGATCTCATTCTGTGCGCATCGTGAAATAAACTCCTCAATGTACGCCTCACCCTCACGTTTCGTCAGCGCATCGACAGCGTCACGCACATCTGGCCCGAATTCATCCTCGATGTCTTCGAGTTCGTACTCGGAATCCTCAACTACGTCATGAAGGACCGCGACGATCCGCTCCGTCTCGGAGTCCATCTGTTCCATGAGGCGAAGTGGATGTCGGATATAGGTCGCACCCGCTTTGTCGGTATCTCCGGTATGCGCAGTCAACGCGATGTCAATTGCACGCTCCAGATCGTTCATACCGGAATATAGACACACAGTAGCATAATTGATGTCGTGCATATTGGATGCCAATCGTCGAAACGCAGTGTCATGATCCAGTTTCGAGAACAGTCACACTGAATCTGTGTCATCTAACTGCAACCAGTTCTCGTATATGTGTGATGCATACAAAAATATAATAGAGTATAGCAGGTACTCTCGTGTATGACTGACTCTGGTCTCGGCTCGTGGAGTGATGATCTCTCGGCTCGGGAGCGTGTCAGAGAGATCGCCACGACGCTCACTGAACCTCGTTCCGTTGAGTGGGTTCGGAAAGAGGCGCAGATCTCGTCGTGGCAAACCGCGAAAGATGAGTTGGAGATGCTCGTCGAATTCGGGCAAGTGCAGGCCGTTGAAGGCGACGACGGGAACACAAAGTACGCACCGAACTACCAAATTCGGTACTTCACTGAAGTAGCCGAGTTAATCAATACCCACACGCGTGAGGAACTTCGTGCAGAAATCGCATCCATCCAAGAGCTGATCGACGAGTGGAAGGACGACTTCGCCGTTGAATCACGAGACGAATTAGAAGAAACACTCACCGATGATGGCCTCAACAGCGAAGCGATCCGAGAACGCAACCGTGTGCTGCGGAAGTGGGAACGGTACGAGGACAACAAACGCCTGCTCAAACACGCGCTAGAGCTCTACGATGACGCCCGCGAACTCTCCCCCGGACAGGATAATCCACCGGATTCCTCGGTCTCACTTTCCCAGTAACCCTGCCTGATGATTTTTCTCGCCAATCGCGCCAATCTCAATAAACGAACGCTACTCACCCGCATCCACAACCGGTTACAGACACAAGCATCAAAAGCAGCGTCTCCCGTTGAGCGCGTCTGGTATCACACGTCTACAGGGAACAAAACCGGTGTTCGAGCGACACTGACACCGGAGACATTTCTCGATACGTCCTATCCAGTCGCTGAAGCGGAGCTGCACGTCTCCTTCGATTTCCCACAAACCCACGCGTACAATTTTTACAGGATCCAGTGGGTCGAACCTGAACGGAACCTCATGGTCGGGTGGCATCAAGACGAGACGCATATGGATCTCGGTGAATGCCACTTCCAGATCGACCACCACGGAGAAACAGTCCAGCGAGAGCCAGCAGAATTTCTCGACACACACCCATTGAACGTATTCGATCAACGAATCGATAATCTCGTGGACGTCCTCAATTCCCTCACGTGGGAACATACGGCCCCACGAGTCCAAAAACAAGCTATACGCTGATCGAGAAGCGTATCACAAATCCCGCGGAGCGACGCTATTTCAACTCTTCGTAGTTAAGAGCAGTAGTGTGCTGCACACAGCCCAAATATAGCAAGATCTTCGCCCACATCTTCATCCATAGTCTCGCTCAGTACGAATACCCTACTTACGAATACTAAGCGTCTATCAGTCAATGGGTGAGTTCGTCGTACGATTCGACGATTGAGAGATCAGCTTCGATTTTCGGGGTGAGTTTCGGACTGCGGACGTCGAGTTTGACGCGCTCGTGTTGCCAATCAAGTTCGTCTTTGCCCCGCCACACGCCGTGGATGGTGATGCTCGGGACGTCGATCACGCCGAACACGACCGCCAAGTGGTACAAGAGGAGTTCCAGTTCTCGCCATGAGGCGGTCGCCGTGTGTGGGAATGCGCTGGGGAACTCGACGTGCTGACCGAGCATGCGGTGGGCTCGGGCGCGCTCAACGAAGTTCCGGTCGTTGCTGAACAGGATGATTTCGCTTCGCTGATTTTGATCGTAGTCGTCGTACGCGTCGATGATCGCTTCATCGCCCTCCTCGCTTTGGACTTCGACGGCTTGTTCGATATCACGGATTCGGCGGTAGGTGAGCAGTCCGAGCCGACCGATTCGGGCGGAGCCGAGCGGTTGGTTCCAGTACTCCTCGAATGGCTGCCCGAACGCGTCGGTGAACGGGTCGGTATTGTGGCATTTGTAGTCCCAGTCGAGTTCATCGCGGACACCGGTTGCGAGGACGAATCCGTTGACGTAGCCGAGTCCTGAGTCGGGGTCGTGCAGCCCGAGAACGCGGTCAACACGCCACGGCATGAGGTTCGTGTCGAACCCGGCGAAGACGGGGGCATGACCGGCCATTAAGTCCGGATCACCGTATCGATCGAGGAACGCTTTGATTTCGTTGCGATTGGCGAAATCAAGGATCCCACTGGCGATGACCGCGTTCCGGAACGCCGACACTTCCGGTACATCGCTTGCAACGGTGTCTCCATGCGCAAGCGCGAGTTGTTGCCGGTCCGCGGCGTACTCATCCATGTCTGTGACAAACTTGACCGTACAGTCGTCGTACGCGTCAAGCGTGACACGCAGAAGCGCACCGATCTCGTCGGATGGGTGGGAGATCGTGAATGTCTCCTCGCCGCGGTCGTACAGTCGGTTCAGCAAGACTGTGAGGTGATCGCGTCTGATCCGCATCAGATTACCTCCGTAAAGTCGATCAGTTCAACGGCGGTCCGCGGAATCGTCGGGTAACAGTCCCCGAAGTACTCCTCGGTTTCCACGTGCGAGTAGTAGATGTGCTCAACGTCGTGTTTCACGCCGGCTTGGAAGCTGATCACCGACCAGAATCGGCGGCCGGGTGAGATATCGACGGCGATCGTGGCATCGGCTTCCTGGCCTGCCTCTAGCGCTGATGTGAGGTACGTGATGATCCGGTTGAAGTCGGTTTCTTCGTCGATCGTTTCGACCGTGATGTCCGGCTCGTCGCCGCCGTGGGCGGTGACGATCGTTTTCATTAGCGATGTGGCGCTGCGGGTAACGTCGTCAATAACGGGGTTGTTGAGGATGTAGATGTGCGTCGGGAGATACTCCTTGTGACAGGCCGCTGCTAGCGGGTTCACGATCGGCGCGATACTCGTTGACCCGTTTGTTATCCAGACCCGATCCATGTCCCGTCACTCACGACCTGTTCGTATCAATCTATCGTACACTTTACGCGCTGTGAGCGGCGCAAGTTTCAATTGACTGTTGCGTGTGAGTGACGTAATGACAGCATGCCGGTTGTTTTCTCAGAGGACTCCTTCCAGTAGCCGGTCGGCGGCGTTAAACTGGGCAGCGACCCGTTCCACAGGCTCGCCGCGATCGGTACTCTATCTCGAACCATCGGCCTCCGACGACGACGCAGTTGCCGACCAATGGGAATCGTTTGGGACACCGATCGAACTCCACCGTGAACGGTTTGGAACACTCGTTGACACCCTGTACGAAGCGGATACGTACGCGGGACCGGCGACACACGTTACAGACACGGAACGACGATGGATCGTAGAGGAGGCGCTCACCCGCATTGATGACCCCGATAATCCGTTATATAGCGAAGATGCGCCGTCTGTTGGGCTGATTACGCAGGCGGAAACCCTGTTAACGCTGCTTGAGTTCGCTGATGTGATTACGAGCGACGAGGTGGCACGCCGTCTTGAGAGTGTGGGACTTCCGGGGCTCGCGCGAACGCTTTCACGGTTCGTTGCGCTCGTCCATGACGCTCGTGCCGACGGATTTACAGAGGAGAAATCGTTTCGTAGTGAACGGTTCAGGCACGTGCGTGATGGTGGACAACCGCTCTTTGACTCGGTGCTGTCGGCAACTGATGTCGTGATCATCGGGCCGTTCCGAACGCTCTCACCTTTAGAACGGGATGTGATCGGTGTGCTTTCGGAAACCTTCGACACCGGGGTGGCCCTGACGCGTGTTACGGAGCGTTCCGAAGTTAGTGGTGCAGACGAAGCCATCCGACGGCTCAAAACGTGGTATGACGAACTCGGCTTCACACCTCACGAAACGAGTCACCAACCTGCGTGTTCCGCGAGAGAGCGTGCAGCAGCCACACTCTATCGACACACCGAGGATCTGAGTGATACCATCGAGCTCGATACCACGGTTTCGATGACAACGTACCCGTCAGTCGAAGCCGAAGTGCGAGCGATAGCGAAATCCGTCAGATCGCTTATCGGGTCCGGCGTGGACCCGAGCGCAATCGTTGTCGCCCCGTTCGATGAACAAACGTACGCCGATCAGATTGTCAATGCGCTCCGAGACGCCGAGGTACCGGTGTCGGTGACTACCTCACGCTCGTTTTTCACCACACTGACCGGGAACCTGTTCGAGGCAGCGATCAACCTCGGTGTCGAACCGGACCGGCAGGAACCCCTCATCAGACTGATGTCAAACCCACTGGTCGCTCCCGACCAGCCAATCGTCGTTCGTGACATCGTTCACACTGCAGATCTCCTCGAATCCACTCGCGTGTCAACGTTGATTGCACACCTCGACGGGAACGCTGAGGCGTTGATTCACGATGTCGTGAGCGCGTGTGAACGATTCGTGCACGCGACCGATCTCGATACGGAACGACAGGCGCTGTTCGACGCGCTTCACGTACCGGTCACCGACGGGACGCTCACGGACACGGTCACGTTCTCACGGTCCGTCAGGGATCAAGAACGCCAGGCGGTCGAAAAAGCGATCGAGGTGTGTGCATCGCTGACGGAGCGATGGACCACTCATACGCAGGGTACCGATGAAACGTCGGATATCGAGGCGGTTCGGCGTGCCTTCGAACAATTGTCGATCAGTACTTCGACCGGCCGGGACTCGGATAGCGTGCGTGTACGTGTGCCGACCGAAGCAACGGCGACACACGCGGAGTACGTGTTTCTGCCGGGATTGACGACCGAACACACGCCATCGCCGCCGCGGCGATTAGCGTTCGCACGACCACTGAACGAGGCACACCCCGAGTTCGCGGCTGCGGACCCGGTCGCCGGGATGCGGTACGCGTTCGCACAGTTTATTGCCGGTGAGTCCACGCTCTCGATCTCCACTCCCGAGTACGACGCGAACGGTGATCCGTACGTTCTCGCTGATCCGCTGTTGGAACTCGAACGCATAACCGATCTTGAAATAACGAGTGCCGGTGAGGACAGCACACCAGCGACGCGAACGGACATTCACCGGTCGCTCGCTGCGGCGCTGAACACGGATGTACTGACACCTGACGAGATCGCTTCGAACGTCGATACGTACGACGTGAGCGTACCCGGGGCGAACGCGCCGACACGCCTCTCGAAAGGTGTGACGGTCGCTGCCGCACGCGCCGAAGACGACGTCGGCGAACACGATGGTCAGGTAACATCCAGCGTCGTCTCGGCATTGCGTGACAGCGACAGGCCCTATAGTCCCAGCCGGTTGGAAACCTACGCCGACTGCGGATTCAAATACTACCTCAAATATATCCTCAAGATCGAACCGGACGACGAGATTTCGCTGGAACTGAACGCGCTCGCTGCTGGTACGTACGTTCATGACGTTCTCGAACGATTCTACCGTGAGTGGCGAGACCGCGGACACGACGGTGTGACCGACGACACCATCGCGGAGGCACAAGCGGCTCTGTATACGGTTGCCGTCGAGGAACTCGCCGAGCTTGACACGCGCGAGACCGCGTTCCACGACAGATGGACCGCCGCGCTGTTCGATGGACTCAACGTGCCCGATAACCAGTACGGCGACCCAGAGGCCGCACCCGGCGTGTTCAAACGATTCCTCACGGCTGAAATTGGACTTACCGCTCGGGATGCAACGCCAACGTACTTCGAAGCCCATGTCGGACTCGATCCTGATGAACCTGGACCACCAGTGATCGCCGATGACCCCATACCGGTACCGGGAACGGACGTCCGGCTTCGCGGGAAGATCGACCGACTTGACGTAACCCCGACTGGCGGAATCGTCGGGATGGATTACAAAACCGGGAGCACGCCGAGTGAGCGCGACACGATTGACGGCCACGCGTTTCAACTCCCTGCCTATCTATTAATGGCCGAGACCGCCCTCGATGGGGACCCCGTCGGCGCGTCATACTATCAGGTGAAACCAACCAGTTCGATCTCACCACACGCCGGAACGATCGGGAGCGAGGCTGACGCCGCACACGTGTATTGGGGAGCGGACGATCCCGTCCCACTGCGACGGTCTCGGACGTTAACATTCGGCACGCGCGACGAATTCATCGATTTCCTTCACGGGACGGTTCCGAACCGGATCGACCGCATCGCCACCGCGATCGACGCCGGCTCGTTCCACCCGACCGTGCTTGATCCGGGAACCGCCGGCTGTGAGTGGTGTCCATACCGGGACGCGTGTGATGTTCGACATCATCGACGACACACCATTCACCGAAAACTCACGGACGCGAACATCCCACAGTACGCCCCGGGACTCGATACGGAGGATCACCAATGACCGATGATACATCCAGCGACGATGCGGAACTCACGCTCACTCGTGCACAACAACACGCAGCCCGCACCATCGACCGGAACGTCACCATCGAAGCCGGGGCTGGAACGGGAAAAACGACCACTCTCACGGAACGATACCTCACCATTCTCCGCGCTCATATCGACGGCCCAGATAGCCTCACCGCCGGTGACGAGGAACCACCGTACCACGTTCCGTCCGATCTCACCCGAATTACCGACCCTGAAGCCGCGCGACGGCTCCCGGAACGCATCGTCGTCACAACTTTCACTGACCGCGCGGCGGAGGACCTGAAACGATCGATCCGTGAGAAGATCCGCGATCGCCTCGCTGACATCACCGATCCGGATCGGTGGGCACTCTGGCGTGCGGCGGCCGACGGCGTCGAAGCCGGATACATACACACCACACACGGCTTCTGCAGCCGGATACTCGAAGAGTACGCCATCACGCATCCCGCGGTTGACCCCGACTTTGAGGTGCTGGAAGGCACCGATGCCGCGCAACTCCGATCCACTGTTGCCACCGAACTCGTTGAGGCTGAACCGCCAGGGACGCGGGAGCTCGCATCCCTGTTCACCCGATCAAAGCTCATCAATGTGCTCACCGGGTTGCTCGCCGAGTACGACATGACGCAAGCCTGGATCGAAGACATTCGAGAATTGGAAGATCCGGACGCGTATGAAGCACACCTTGTCGAGTTGCATCCACTGGATACCGATCCACAGCGATTGCTCAAATCCGTCATCGATGACCTGGTAATCCTCTGTGAGTTCTATGCGAACGACAAGGTAGCCGACCAGCTTGGCGCGAACCCGATGAAATACGTTGGAAACGACCTGCTGGCACTACAAGATGAACTGGCCGGGACGGATCTGGATGCCGCATCACCGGTCGAACACCTGTCGCTCTGTCTCCGAGTCTGTGATGTGTTCACGAACGGCGATGGCGATCGATACGGTGACGGCGCGTACTACGGGAACAAGTCGTTCCGTGAGAGCGATGGATCGACTGCAACACAGTTCCGTGCCGCGATGGATACCGTTCTCGACGCGCTTCAACCCGAGGCGCAGCCTACTGACACTTCGCTCGACCCTGACCGTGACGCTCACCAACTCTTGCTCTCTCTCGCAGACGTGAGCGAAGCCGTCCTTGACGCGTACGACGATCGGAAACAGCAGCGCGGCGTCCTCGATTACAACGACCTGATCGGTCACACGCTTACGTTCCTTGCTGACACCGATCATCACGCGGTCACCGATCTTCGAGCGAACCTCTGGTACGTCATGATCGACGAGTTTCAGGACACGAACACGCGGCAGTGGGAGCTCGCACAAGCACTCACAAGCGGTGCGGAGTCGTTCGATGCGGACAACGTGTGCGTGGTTGGTGACGTTAAACAGAGCATCTACCGCTTTCGTGACGCCGACGTCACCGTCTTCGACGCAGCCGCCACCGCGATGCACACCGCAAACACCGCCAACGGAACGACCGAGTGTGACCCGGAACTCATGACCAATTTCCGAACGCTTCCCGCGACACTGCGCGCCATCAATGGGCTGTTCGACCGCGTGTTCGCGTACGGCGACACCGAACCGTACGAAGCAGAAAGCGGTCCACTCGCCGCCGGACGCAACACGCCTACTCGACTCACATCGCTCGTCGAATACCTCCCTGTCCCCGTGGAAACCGGGCTTCGAGAGCGATATTTAGGAACCGATCATGACCTCACTGATCTCCCGGAATCAGAACCCGCAGACATCGAAGCCGGAGCACTTGCTGCCCGGATCGCTCGACTCTTGAACAGTGACACGCGTGTCACCGACAAGACGGACGCCAACGCTGACACCCGTCCCATCGAACCCGAAGACATCGCAGTTTTCATTCGATCACGAAGCGATCTGAAAGATTACGAGCGTGGGCTCAGGACGGCAGGAATCCCGTACACCGTGATCAAAGGCGAGGGTTTCTTCGAAACCCCTGAGATCCGCGCGTTCACCGCCCTATTGAACGCACTCACCGATCCGGCTGACGACATCTCACTTTACGCCGCCGCACGATCACCACTCTGTGGACTCACGGATACCCAACTTGCGTCCGCACACGATCCGGACGCATCGCTGTGGATCTCACTGCAAACGAGCGACGATCCCGCGATAGAACGCGTCGTGACCGATCTCGAACGGTGGCGTGAGTACGCTGGAACCGCCGGTACGGCTGGACCCACCGTCAACACGTGGGAGGAACTCGCCGATCGGATACTCGAAGAGACCGGGTATCTCACGGCTATCGCCGCCGACGAACGCGGCACTACGGCGCTCGCTAACATCGACAAACTCCGGCGTAAACTTCGAGAATTCGACCGGAGTGGCGTCCCCAGTCTTGACCGCGTCACCGGTCGATTCACCGCGCAAGCTGCACAAGGCCGAACGGAAGCGGAAGCCAACGACGCGACCGGTTCGACCGGCGTCCGAATCATGACTGTTCACGAAGCGAAAGGGCAAGAATATCCTGTGATCGTCGTTCCCGGGCTTGGCAAAGGCTTCAATGATAAAGCTCGGATCAGCAACGGGAGTATCGAGTTCGAACGCGTTCCTCTCTCAGGGGAACGCCGACCGATCCTCGGCGTCAATGTACCTACGGACGATCGTACCGATTCCGAATCCACGCTGATGCGGTATGTCGCCCGTGATCGCCGCCGCGCAGAGGAGCGCGCTGAAGAGAAACGCATTCTGTACGTCGCAGCCACTCGCGCCGAAGATCACCTCATCCTCACCGGTCGCCACACCGCCGACGAGGAGCATGAAACCGGTATCAAACAACCCACCCCGAATGATCCTTCCTCGTACCGGGACTGGCTTCAACCCGCTCTTTTCGGCACTGACGACGAGGCCGCTGCCGCGTGGTCCGACCTCGAAACTACCGGGTCGTTCACCACAACCCTCGATTACGAGATGGATGGAACCACCGAACACGGCACCGTCACCGTACGTCTCCCGCCGGAGCCTGACCCCTATGATGACGACCCGGACCCACGTCCTGCCGTGACTCGCCGGTCCCCGTACACGTACGAACAACCGTGGGAGTTCAGGCTCTCAGCATCCGATTTGAGCCGCATCCCAGCCGGTGGGGTTGAACTGAGACAACACGACGACACCCGGCAGATAACCGCTGCTGCAACACCCCGTTCCAGCGAGCACGCCAAACTTGAGTCCGCCGACCGTGGAGACGACGACATCCCGGCTGTCATATACGGTGAGGCCGTCCATCGCCTGTGTGAAACCCGGCCACCGGCCGGGAAACGCCGCTTCGTTATCGATCAAGCCATCCGTGAACAACAGGATCGAACGGCTGGACGAACGACCGTCACGTATCCTGACTCGGTGTACGACGCTATCGAAGCCGATGCCGAATCGGCGATCGCCTATCTTGATGAACTCCACGCTGACCCTAGCGTCCAACACACCTTCGACGAGTACTACATCGAGTTCACGCTTGAGACAGGCACGATCAGCGGGTTCATTGATCATCTCATCGTCACCGACGACACCTATCATATCATCGACTACAAGACCGACCGAAAACCCAACATGCAGTCTACTGACGAGTTCCTTGATGAGCGAGCAGCTCACCACCGCCCACAGCTCCACGCGTATGCCGCCGCACTCACACAACAAGACCCAACACGTGACGTTGTCATGACGTTGTATTTCACCGAGATCACCGAACCGTACACGTGGCACTCACCTGATCGGAGCACCACGATAGCCGACTGTGTACACCATCTCGAAACGCTCCTCAGCCAGACACCGATCCAGCCGACGCTACCCGACACGTAGCGGCACGTGACTGCACCCAATCGTGTGCCTGATCTCGCTGCTCGTCACTCTTCCCAGTCAGTTCATAGAAGATGCATCTAGGACCGCAGAGAACCTACCAACTTCATGCCAACAGACGTAGCACATTCTTGTATCGAACCTCATCAATAGACTATGAAATCAGATCAGGCTCGCGGTGTGCTGCTCGGATTGGCGTGTGGGGATGCGCTTGGTCGTCCGGTCGAGTTCAAAAGCGCCGCAGCGATCCGTGCCGAGTATGGCACGCTTGATGAGATGGTCGGCTATGGCACGTGGAATCAGCCTGCCGGAACGATCACGGACGATACGGACCAAGCGTTATGTATCGCACGAAGCGTCGTGGAACAGCACGGATTCGATCCAGCGGATATCGCTGCTCGATTCGTGGGATGGTATGATGGTGGTCCGTTCGATATTGGAGGCATGACGCGGCGGGCCTTGGACCGTCTCAAACATGGTGATGCGTGGGATGAAGCCGGACAGCACGTGTGGGAGGAGAGTCCGGAAGGGCAGAATGCGGGCAACGGGAGCGTGATGCGGTGCCCGCCGCTTGCGATTCCGTACACGACGGAGTGGGATCATCTCGTCAAAGTGAGCCGCGACTCGTCACGGATCACGCACGCTGACCCGCGATGTACGGTTGGCTGTGCCGTGTTGAACCTCACGATAGCTGGCCTGTTAGCACACGCTGATACCCCGTTTCGAGACGCACTCTCGTACGTCGAGCCAGATGCACCCGACGAACTGGTGCAGGCGCTCAAACCCATCGCGCGTGGTGAATCGCCCAAAACGTTGGAGACATCGGGCTACGTGGTGCATTCGCTTCAAACGGCGCTTCATGATGGACTGTTCGCTGAGAGTGCGACGGACGCGATCGTGATGGCGGTGAACAGAGGCGGTGATACGGACACGATCGGCGCGATTACCGGGGCAGTCGCTGGCGCGCGGTTCGGAGCCTCACAACTGCCCGAGCGGTGGCTCGCCGCGATCGACGAAACGAATGAAATCGAAGCGGTCGCGGACGAACTCGTTGCGTTGGGGTAACTGGTTCGCCGTGTCTTCCTGCTGTGTCCCGGTGTGTCTGACCATAGTCTGGGATGTGCAGTAGTGGTGACTGTCCGGAAACCCGGAAGTCCCCGCAGTCTACTTATTACATCGTTCGGTCTTTCAGATTCGTATGACAGTCACCGTGGAGCATCACTCCGATTCTACCGATGCTTGAATCCGGGATTCAACTGGTCGATCACACCCTGTTATCGGCCGGTAATGCCTGCTGGATCGGTACCGGAGACCGCGCGCAATCCGAATCTGGAACGAAACCAGACATCAACACCAGATCGTGGCCTACGAACGCTCGCTATCACCGACCTCCCACTAGGAGTACCTGAAAGCTCGGTGACCGCGATCGACGTTGACGGAGAGCACATCACTGGTTATCCCCTGCATGTTCTCGGAGTCCTGTCACCAGTGGTGCAGAACGATTCACCAAGATACTGAGAACGTTTCACGTTCTTCATCAACGACGACGGTATCGATCGGTTCACCGTCGATAGTTACCTCGACTTCAATCGACTCTTTGACGGCCCAACTTGTCATCTCCAGTTCCAAAGGCCCATCAGTGGGCTCTTCAGTAACAAGGTACATCGAGGTTGCCGCCTCTTCGGTCCCGAACCATCGGAACGTCGTGTCGGTCGCGTCCACCTCTGGATTGTGCGCTCCGTACTCAATGACGAGTTGCTCGTCGTCATCGAGTCCGTATGAACGCTCAGAGTCCCCAGTGTGTACGGTGAGGTCAGATAGTGCCACAGCCAAGTCTCGGGCGTCTTCCTCGGGAATATCCGGATTCACTTCGGACTCGCTGATAACCGTGTCAAACTCAAGTGTCACGTGGATCATATCCGCTCCGCCGATGAACGAGACGTACTGCTCCATGATGGACGCGAAGGACAGCTCAAACTCCTCAGGGTTCGATAGCAGTTCCTCGAAGAGATACCAACGAGTTCCGGGCTCACCGGTCGGATCGATGAGGTACCAACCGATCACATCCTCACGATCCGGTCGGTCTCCGAAGGCATCCTCCAACTCGCTTTCGGAGGCGTAGGTGTCAATCCGACCGTCAATCACGACCTCGTTATCGAACAACGTCCAATACAACAGGAGTGGACAACCCCACTCTAACGCCGGTGGAACGACCCGAAACGCCTGCATCACGTCGAGATAGTCATCCCGGACCTCTGGCTGTCCAAATTCGCTCAGTATAACGGGCCGAACGTCATCGCCCATGACCGAGCGAAGATACGGATTCGGGTCTGGAGCGTACGCTTCGATGTAATCGAGCGTCTCAAAAACACGTTCACGAACCGCGTCACGATCACGGAGAACGTGGCCTGCTTCGTGGTCTATCTGACCATGTGATGAGAAGCCGATCAGGTCAACATCGAGTTCAGGTACGACCGTGTTTATTGCCCACTCCTCCCCATCGTCCAATGCGGGAAAGACGTCCACGATCTCACAGGCCCCAAGGACGGCCACGTCACTCTCAATCGACTCCCGGGCGTTGATGATACCACGCTGTCTGGCGTTCAGCCACGTGATCGTATCCTCAACCACCGTTGGATCCCACGAGCGGGCCCCACCGGTCCCTGCAATAATGTTGTCAAGTTCCCAGTTCATGAATATGAACTCCGACCCAGTTCCATCGTACGTCTCAAGCAGATGGGCGGTCACATCGAAAAACTCGTCTTCCTCCGCAGCTGCATCCTCTTCGGAGATTCCATAAATAAAGTATCCGCCGCTTTGCCTCGTTGACCCTTGATGAGAGTTGGCGGTGAGAACGTACGTGTCGAAATCACGTCTAAACAGTTCATCATAGTACGGATGCTCTGCTGCTTCCCGGAGCGAACGAACTGGCTCCCAATCAGTGGAGAGGTTGTAATAAATATCGGGTTCATGTAACCAACAGGAAATGACCGACACGCCGAGTTCCTCAAGAACTGCTGCACCTTCATTTAATACGTCTGTGTCTGTATCGAATCGATACTTTGGACTGACGTGGTTGGAGCCGACGCGACGCTCAATAGGGCGCTCGGGTATTGGCGTGCCGACAGGTGGATCGATTTCATCATCGTCATCGGTGTGAGTCGGTTCTTCACTGCCAGTTTCGTCATCATCAGTTCCGCTGCAGCCAGCCATCCCACTGACGGTCGCTCCCCCGGCAAGTTGTAAAAGGCGACGACGACGGAGAGACATAATTTGTGATATTCGATGGCCACATATAATTGTGACTCGGCTATGATTGGGGTGTCCAGTAAGATTTTTTACACTGTTATTTCGTAGTGATCCATCCGAGGGTTGCTCCGATCTCGAACACGTCGTCTTCCGCCACCAAGATTTCATCAAGCGTCCCGTCGACGGGTGCTTCAATGTCAATACCTACCTTCTCGACCTGTATTTCACAGAGCGTCTCACCGGCCTCAACGGAGCGGCCTGCACGAACGAACCAATCGACGACGATCCCTTCTGTCTCATCGATATCCGCTTCCCATTCGCCAGTCGCACGGATGGCGACCCGCATCCCGGACCCACCGTCTGGAACGAGTTTTCGCGGGTTCATTCGTCAGCTATGACGCTCCGGACGTGCGCTTCGATGTCATCGCTATCGGGAATCACTTCGTTTTCCATCGGACGGGCATACGGGATCGGTACATCTGGGACCGCCACCCGCTCAACCGCTTCGAGGGCACCGAGATCGCGGTCAGCGACCCTCGCTATGACCTCACCGGTGACACCGAAGGACTGGTAATCCTCGTCAACAACCACGAGTCGGCCGGTCTTTTGGACTGACTCGACGATCGTCTCTGTGTCCAAGGGAACAAGCGTTCGGAGGTCGATTACCTCTACGTCAATCCCTTCTTTCGAGAGTGACTCAGCTGCTTTGAGGGCACGGTGGACATGGAGTCCCAGCGTAACCACAGTGGCGTCTGCACCTTCGCGTTTCACGTCCGCCGCTCCGAACGGAATCGTGTAATCCGTCTCTGGTACCGGTGTTTTCGGGCCATCGGGTGCGGGCATCCACCCGATCCCCATCAACCGCTTATGGAAGAGATACAGTACCGGGTCGTCATCGCGGATCGCGTTGTGCATCAGGCCTTTGGCGTCGTATGCGGTTGACGGGACGACGATCTTCAAGCCGGGAAGATGCGCGAACGTTCCATACAGGGTCTGTGAGTGTTGGGCGGCGTCGTTGTAGGTCCCCCCGACAGCAGCTGTTAAGACGAGTGGAACGTTCACGGCGCCGCCACTCATGTAGGTGTTTTTTGCGAGTTAATTGTAGATCTGGTCCATTGCGACGCCGAAGAAGTCGACGAACATCAGCTCCGCGATGGGACGCATCCCATCCTGTGCGGCACCGACGGCGGCACCGATGTACGCCGTCTCGCTGATCGGGACGTCCATGATCCGATCACGGCCGAACTCCTCAAGCAGTCCCTGTGTGCTATCGAAAATACCGCCATAATCTGCGACGTCTTCACCCATGTAGAACACGTCGTCGTTTGCGCGCATCTCATGGGCGATCGACTCGACCATCGCCCGGCTCATCGTGAGTTCCCGATCGATGACGTGGTCAGACTCACTCATCGGTGGTCACCTCCGCGAGTTCGAAGTCAGGCTCTTCTGTTGTCACGCCCGAGGGTGGATTGACAAACACGTCTTCGTATGCATCCTCGGGAGCAGGGTGCGGCTGCTCTTTCGCCCACGCAATGGCGTCATCCACCCGCTTTTCAGCCTGACTTCGTAGCTCTGAAAGCGTGTCTTCGTCAACACCGTGACTGAGGAGTCTGGATGTGAGGCGCTCTATTGAGTCACGGGCGAGTGCTGCTTCTTCGTCCTCTTCCGGGCGGTACGTTTGCGGATCCCACATGAAGTGTCCCATTCGACGGTGAACCTGTACCTCAAGAAGCGTTGGACCGTTTCGATCGCGTGCCCGGTGGATCGCATCACCGGCCGCCTCGTAGACGGCGAGTGCGTCGTCATGATCGACACGAACGCCGGGCATATCGAATCCAGCCGCCCTTTCAGAGCCGTCCTCAACGTCAGTGACGCGTTCTTTCGGCATGCTGATCGCCCAGTCGTTGTCCTCGATGACGAACACGGCTGGGAGGTTGTGAACGCTGGCGAAGTTGAGCGACTCGAAGAACGCACCCTGGTCTATCGCGCCTTCGCCAAGGAATGCGACGGCTACTGAATCGGTGTTGCGTTTCTTTGCTGCGAGCGCTGCTCCGACGGCCGGCGGACAGCCCTCGGCAATGATGCCGCTACACGCGAATTTCACGTCGGGATCGAACAGGTGCATGTGTCCACCCTTCCCGCTGCTGAGGCCGGTTGTTCGCCCGAATATCTCGGCGGTCATCCGTTTCAGATCAACGCCTTTTGCGATGGCGACATGGTGTGGTCGGTGAGGTGCTGTAACGGTGTCATCCGGACGGAGATGATGGCAGACACCGACCGCGGCTGCTTCTTGACCGGCTGCGAGATGGAGCTCCCCGGGAATTGGTCCGGCGGAGATGTCGAACGCTGGTTGCTTGCCCTCTAGATATTCCTCTTGAAGGCGCTCTTCGTAGTACCGTGCCGTCACCATATCGGCGTACAGATCCAACATCGTGTCTTGTGATAACATGCCTCTTTATTGTACATGGTTAATCATATTAGTTCATTCGGGTGAAATGTACGGATTCAATTCTCATGGCTCGCTCGATGATACAGAACGTCAAGGAGAGGGCCGACGGCTCTACTCGTAGGTGAACGTCAAAAGACGATTAGGCAGATGATTCGTGCACGGACGCAGGCAGTACTTCTTGGAGGAATTCGTCCCTGGATTGTGGTCGTCGTCCGTGTTCCGCGCGGTGTTCACAAGCCAGAACTACGGATTTATAGAGCTGTCCGGCAATACGCTCGTAGAGTTGCTCGTGTTCTTGTTTATGAGAGCCGGGTGACCCCTCGATCAGTTTTCTCTGCTGGAGAGTATTTGCGAGTTGATTCGAGATCGTCTTACTGACAAACGTCCGGAACGCTTTCGGGCGGAGGTCTGCTGGTGATAGATCTGAGAGATACGTTGATCTGTACAGTTCGTAGAGCGCGTCCTTGAACTCGTTCGTGTCACGAAGTTCTCCTTGCCATCTAAATTCGAGCGTCGATTCGTACCTAATATAGGTGTAGGACCAAGTATCGAGATCAATGAGGCGATTATAGTATTTGGCCCCACGATCCGGCTGATCTTGGCTCTTTTCTCCTTGTTCCCACTGCTCGTCAGAACGTGACGTTCTGGAGTGGTCGTCTTCGCTGGCCGTTTCCACGTTGATCGTTCCGTTGTCGTTTACTGAGTCTGTCATTGTTGAATTGTGTCGTCTGTAGCTCGATGTGTTCAGCGGACTGGATCGGTTTGCTGCCAGTATGATAAAATATTAACTGCATTGACTTAAACGTCTGGGAAACTATGTAGTATTCTGCATAATGTCGACTTTTCAGACCGTATAAACCTGATTTCATGTTAAATCTAGATAGATAGATTCGATATAGAAGCAGAAAAAATAAACTAAAGATAATCATACCGTCATGAAATTATTACTTTAAACGCAAGTATAGATTAACTATTTAGTACCGTGCCACTATGATCTTCACATAAGAGCACCGATAACATCTTCAAGCGTGAATAGTCGAAGGGAGTCCTCTTCGTCGGCTGCCTCTCGAACTGACTGTTTGAACCCGTTTCGGCTGAACAGTACGTACTCGTAATCGGGCTTCCCACCAGCTGGCGGCGTCCAATCGATCTGCTTGGCTTCTTCCTGTAGTCGAGAAAGCACGGCGTATCCAACGGGCTGATTGGTGAACTTCACTTCTCCTGCGAGAAGTGTTCCCTCGGCAGTGAGCCCAACAACATCAATTTCGTGTTCTCTGTGCCACCAGCTCCCCGGTTGCTCGGTAAACGTGAGATCTGAATACAGTGCGGGGACAGCCTGCTGGCACAGTTGCTCGAAGACATCACTGACGAAGTTCGGGAGTTCAGGCTCGACGAGTTCACTATACGCCGTGTCACCGTACATTTCGTATCGACCACCGCGGCCGTGAACGAACCGAAACCAGAAGCGGAAGAGGTGATCACTGATCCGATACCGACGTTTCCGACTGCGCGTCGGATCCGCCGTCACGGGGTAGTCGGGTTCGATAAGCTCCAGATCCACCAATCGGTCGAGATAGTAACTCGAACTGTTCGCCTCGATACCCGCATCACCAGCGATTTCATTCCGCGTTCGATTCCCTTTAGCGATCGCTTCGAGAATAGCGAAGAAGCGATTCACCTCATCAACTTCCATTCGAAGGATCAGTTCTGGCTCCTCGTGAAGGCTACCCTGTTGATACAGCAACGTTCGCGTAATGTTCTCGCCAAGTGACTGCGTGTCATCGACCGCCTGGAGATAGTGAGGGACACCCCCAAACACCCCGTACGCGAACACCTGTTCCTCAGGACTGTAGTTGGGGAAAAACTCCATCGCTGCCCCGAAATCGAGTTGATTGATCGGAAACTTCCCGCTGGGATTCTGTGAGATACGGCCGTATAGTGGAGCCCGTCCATCAAGCGTAAGGTCGTACATCATCCCGATCGCTGATCCGGTAATGACGAGCGTCGCTGCGGAGTCCTCGACGTTGTGGTCCCACAGTCGCTGAATCAACGATGGGAGTTCCTCATCAGCGTCTGCGAGGTAAGGGAATTCGTCGAGAACGATGATCGCGTCCTGATCGATGAGATAGTCCAGAATTGTTTCCCAGTCACGTTGGAGACGTTCGATGTCAGGATACGTCGCACCCGCGTCGGTCACGAAAGCGTCGAGTTGGGCCTTCGCGGTTGTTTCTGTCGCCTGGTGATACACTGCGTCGTCCCGCTCGCGGATCGATTCTGCGACCAGTCTCGTCTTACCGATCCGGCGACGCCCCCATACGACGGCGAGTTCCGCTTCGTCACTCGCATAGAGGGCTTGCAAACGCGCGAGTTCTTTTTCCCGATTGACGAACTCCACCATGAGCTATTCTTCGTTTTCACCGGAGATATAGCCACCGATAGTGTAGCCTCAACTAGTGTAGCCTCAACTATTATAGTCCAAACAATCTCTTTAACACGTGTCTGGAGGCACTGTCTCGGATCCAGCCAACAGTACGTTTAGCACTCTCAACTACCTTGTATCCGATATGACTACGTCGATTAAAATTAGCAAGGAAACCAAGCGGAAACTCGAAGTCATTAAGCGTCCCGACGAGACGTTCGACGAGTTGCTGTCTCGCCTTATAATCGAAAGAACTGAAGATGATGTCGAAGCACTGGCTGGCTTCGCTGACAACGATATTGAACAGCATATGGATGATGAGAGAACAGCTTTCAGTGACTCTCTCAACGATCGGACCGATCGGACCCACACACGGTTGGATCAGTCCTGAGTGTAAGCAAACAGAGCGCACGTGGCGTCCACAGTCTGGATTGTTCTGCGGTTTGCACAACGATGAGATCTGTCGCGTACGTTTGCCGTGCATGATACAGGACAGCGAAGACTTTGAGCCAGTTCGGAACGTCAGAGATCCCACTCGTTCTCAAACACTGAATACGCGCGGATGACCTCAACGAGCTGGCTTGTGTGCGAGTTTCTCCACGTTGGGAAACGGGTGAGACAGTATGGGAAGGGTCGACCCCCAACAGCGGAACACGGTAGCTGATGGCGTGTGGTGTCGATTGTGAGCACGACTATATCGCATACTTGTGTGTGGTGTTGAAGCGATCGTGAGACCGAACGTCCGTGGGTATCGGGCTCGTGCACTGCCCGGTGCAGGATTCAAGCGATATTTGGATGATACCCCTGGTTGGTGTCCCGTCGCCTGTGTTCTGTGAGGGTCTCGCTTGCTGGCAGTGTGTCTGGGTAGATCCACCCTACCGCTAAGGCAATTAACTGGGTTTTTTATAACCTTCCAGTTCCTATAATGACTCAGACGGACGAAAATCAGCATCTCAGGAGTTGAACCATCTCTGTGGGTGGTTTAATGACGATTAGGCGAGGGTTGTACTCTCGAGGCAATGACCGGGGTTCAAATCCCCGCCGGAGCATTCACACCCCGACGCCTTCTGCCGGTTTTCGGTCATGCACTAACCCGAGGTAAACGCATGATCGAGGGCAATTACATTCGGAGAGTGCATCGACCCCGACGCCGTCCGGCGATTTCCGATTTCGAGTGGGCAATACGGTTAGCGGGGGAAAACCCGCCGCCGTCTGGCGATCGGCAAAATCGAGGGGCAATGATCTGGGTTCCCGTCAGGAGGGTCAGGCAATGAAGAACAGCGACCAGGCAACCGACCCCTTGGATGGCATCAAACTCATCCCGGAACCATCAGAGAAGTTACTCAACGAGCGGCAGTATCTCGACTATCGGAACGAGCGCGAGCGGTGTCTCGAATGGTTGCTAACCTTCGGCAAGGATCCTGAAAAAGCAGAGGGGTACGCCAAAACGACGGTGAGCAACCGAGCCTACCGGATGGACCAATTCTACCGATGGGTGTGGGAGTACGAAGACGGTTACACGACAAACCTCACACACGAACACGCCGACGAATACCAACGGTATCTCGCCGGGACTGAGACATCGAACGCGCACAAAAACACGTGTACGAAAGCGGTGATGATGCTCTACAAATGGCTGCATCACCAGCGAGGTGCCGACAAGTGGGAAAAGGAAATTACGTTCTCGCGGAAGAACCAGTCTACAACGCCACGGGACTACCTGACGCGTAAAGAGCGAACGAAGATTCGGAACGCATCGCTGGAATATGGGAGTGTACCGAGCCGGGAGAAGGTCTGGGGTGAAGAACGAGACCGATGGGTTCGATACCTCTCCCAGCGATTCGAGAAGCCGAAAGAAGCGGTCACGGAAGAAGACTGGGAGCGAGCGAACAGCTGGAAAATCCCGAGTCTCATCGCTACGAGTCTCGACGCCGGATTGCGCCCGATCGAGGTTGAGCGAGCACGAACGACCTGGGTGGATACCGAAAACGAGGTGCTTCGCATCCCGAAAGAGGACTCGTCGAAGAACACGGAAAACTGGATCGTCGGGCTACAGGAGCAAACCGTCACCATGCTTGATCGGTGGCTCCAGCAACGAACGGCGAAGGAGAAGTACGATGATACAGACGCATTGTGGCTGACGAGACGAAGCAATCCCTACCAGTCAGCGACGCTCGGTCGGTTGCTCAGAAAGCTCTGTGAAATCGCGGACATATCGACAGAAAACCGCCAGATGAGCTGGTACGCTATTCGCCACTCGACTGGCACCTACATGGCGAGAGAGGAAGGACTGGCTGCTGCACAGACGCAGCTCCGGCACAGAACTCCAGAGACAACAATGAAGTACGATCAGGCTCCAGTTGAGGACAGACAGGACGCACTCGATCGGATGGGCTGACGGTCCCTGGCTCGGTCAGTCGCTCGATTCCTCGTTGAGAATCTGGCTTGTAATATCAACTCTCGCTCCCGTCGTATCCGGAATCACTGCATCTACATGGATGCCGCCACCGTTCGTTCGCGTGACAGCCCCTTCGTTCCCAGCTGTCCCGTCCTTAGTGTTGGCCGTTGACGTAGCGTTCATTGGGGTGGCCTCTTCCTCGAACGGGTTATATCCTGGATCGTCTTTCGCTCGCTCGGCCTTCCGATGGGTTTCATTGAGTCGAGCTTGACGTCTTTCGACGGGTGTTTCGTTATAATTCCCTTGGGTTGTCTCCAATCGATCGTGTCGCAGCTGGTCGTTTGCTTCCGATAGTTCGCCTTCGTCAGTGACATTCCTGCCCATGGTCTGTCTGAGCGAGTACCAGACGATTTTTCGACCTTCGACGGAAATCCCCGCCTGTCTACAGAGCTTTCTTATGAGTCGGCAGAGACTACCGGACTCGTAGGGATTCCCGTTCCGGTTGAGCCAGATCTTGTTGCTTCCATCATATTTGCTCAGATGACGGCGCTCCTGTAACCACGTGCTCAGCGCTTCAACTGAGGGGTCGGACAGGGCGACCTCCTCCTTTTTGCGCTCTTTGCAGGCGTATTCGGATGGAATGCGTAGGACCTTGGACTTCGGGTTGTACCAGGAAGTCTCAGCATTAGCAATTTCGATAGGGGCCAGCCCGGCGTCGTATCCGACCACGACCATGGCGTAGACTTTCTGGCTCCAATCTGCGTGCAACCAGTCCTCGCGCACCACTTCCTCTTTTGCTTTGCCCAAGCGTTGAGCAACCAATCCGTTGATCGTCTCACGCTCCTCTTCGGACGTATTATAATACGAGGGGAGTGAGCCGTACGATTTGGCTTCGTCGAACAACTGGCCGAGTTCTTGGTAGGTGAAACGATCCGCCGAAGTGCTGTTTCCGTCTGTGAAGCTGATCTTCGGTTCCCACTCGTAGTCTATCGTCTCTTTCTCGTAATAGTGCCATCTGAAGTAGATCTCCAGTGTATTGGCGAACTTTCGTTTGGATGATTCGCTGTACTCTTCACCCTTGTTCGAGCCATGCTGTTGGGTTATCTCTCCGCGGTCGATCAGGCGTAATACCTCATCCGCATGCTCAGTATCGATGCGAGTCGGATCGTCAGGTTCGAAATGCTGGATGACAAGTCGATGGAGCTGATCAAGGCGAGGCATGTAATTGTCTGCCGTTGACCGCTTGATACCCTTCCTTCGACGTGGGTTCTTCCCTTTACTCAACATCCACTCATACAGCTCATCGTATTCTTGCTGAACGACTGACGCCTCATCGCCGAGCATATCCCTCAACGTCATCGTTATGGCCGCTGGTGATTCAGCTTCTGTCATATAGCGCAGAGCGGCATATGAAATGGATATTTAAAATGGTTAGGGCCTTATCTGGCAAATTCCCTTGATAGAATCCTTGTATCTGGTGAAATCAGATTCACAGCATGGGTATCAGACTGACAACACGACCATATCGCCAAATGTGACACATTCCCAGTTGACGTTCCCACATCCCAGCCCCAGATGATCGATTCTCTTTCCTTCCGCTGTCCGGGGATTCAGCATAAACCGTTGCAATACCCGTATCCCTGATTTGAATCTATTGCGCCAGATAAACTACCTACATGCTCTCTAAACCTTGATGCAGCCGGATTCTATGAAGTATGCCTGCCGACGTTGCAACGATCCATCGAAAATCGAGATCCGGTCTGGAAATATCTTACCAGGGCTGTTGAACGAGATCCCCGATCTCTTGTTACGCATGTCTACTAAGACTCATACCGTCTCAACGAGCTTGACTGCTCACACTGCTACGTCTTCGTCGATCGTCGTTTTGTAGAGTCGATCGATCGTTCCAATCAACTCCGGATTTGAGACAACACCTTCGTCAATCGCACGCGCTAACGCAGCCAGATACGCCTCAAAGAAGTCCCCGTGTCCGTCAGTCTTTATACCATATTCCCCGCGGAGCACATTGGACTTGTTTCCTGTCACTGTGAAATTCGTTCCAGCAATCGTCGCTTCGATTTCATTCCGTGCCTCAGCGAAGCGGTCCGCGAACCCGTTGTAGAAGTCTTCGTGACCAGACGGAGCATTTCGAACGTACACGATAAGTGTATGATCGCGGACCGCATCCTCTTGGTTCCTTTCTAAGCGATGGAGGAATCCAACTCTCGCGTTCGGTTTGATGGCATTCGATACCGGACGATCCTCGTCCAGCTTCCACCACCACTCCCGTGGGAACATCCACGACCAGTCCGACTTCCCCTGGCGGAACGTCCACTGCCGTCGTTCATCGCCATTCATCTCCAATTCGACCGCTGCGTACTCATCAGGGACATCTGGATCGTCAACCAGTTCGGCCGCATCGAGCGTCTGAGCCAATCGCGTTCCCCACGTCTCTTCGAACGCCGACCACGCATCGTTAAACGCGGCTTCTATATCCGCGATGATATCGTAGTTTTTGACGTACAGTTCAACCATCTCTTGTTGATTCTCCTGATAGTCGGTCACGGTGAGTTCACTCCGAATCGTATCGATGAAATCACGCAATTGTGCTGTCGTCCGCGCTGGATATGCGTCGTAACTTTCCGCGAGGAACGTCTGGAGTTCCGATGCTATCCACTCCCACGACACTTGCACAAAATCGTCTGCAGCTGGTGGTGACGCCTCGTCTGGTGTTAAATAGACGTAGTGATGACCGTCGCTGGGAATCTCTGACTTATCGAGGTCGATCCCATCGAACGCGTCTACATTAACGTACCTGACTGTCTGATCCTGCCCTTCCGATGCTTCTATCTTCAATTCCCAGCACATGAACCACTCCTCAGGCACCCACAACATGACATCTGGAATGCCTTCTGACGTCGAAACCTCCTGTGCGATTTTGATGTCATTAATCTCGAACCGCGAAAACGAATACTCCAACCCTTCTCGATCAGCCAGCGCTGCCAATACGTGTTCGAGCACCGCGTGATCGAGTCCATGTGCCTCGCGTGGGGTCAAAAAATACACCAGAAACTGCTGCCAGTCTCGTTCCTGTGTGCTCCGTCCGAGAACCTGCAGCGACGTGGGCGGGGGTTCTTCCGCTTTCGGTAACACGGCGAGCTGTTGTCGTATCTCCGCCAGCCGAGATTCGATACGTTCTGCCACATGTTATGGTTTCTCACGCGGGAAATCAAAGTATCCTTTTTCAAGACGCTACCAAGCGGCTTGAGTTCATTTTTCGAAACGAATTTCAGAAAATCCTGTCCAAGCGATCCGCGGACGCTCAGAGGGCTTCTTGAACCTCTTCTAATGCTTCGATCGCTGTCTCTAGCTGATTTCGGACCACCACAGCGTTACGATCCGACTGTGTCGTTGTGCTTACCTCGTTGGGAACGTCCCCAGCACCAGACACACCTACAGTTTCGGCCTGCTTGCGGGCTTTATTAGTGCTGTCAACGACCGCGTCCAATTGCTGCTGCTCGTCTTCTGCCGTATCATCCGCCCTATCTGAAGGCGACTTACGATCATGATCGTCGCCTCCTCTTTGTGGTCCACCTCTGCTGAACGCTTCTAAGGGAAACCCGTACGCACACGCACGCTTCTCTTTGTGGAACGTCGTTCGACGAGACACACCGAACACGTCCATGATTGAGTGTCGGTCGCATCCACGCTCTAACGCTTGTCTGACCTGTTCATCTTCCATGCGTTGCAGCAACAGCTGTGGATCATCTGGGATGTGTCCACGCGCCGACGTCTCAATCTGTCCGGTTAATCCCCACTCACCAGTTTCAATATCTTTATCGACGATCTGCCGGTCACGCGACTCGACAATATTATCTAGCCCCATCAATACCCACAGGCGTTCTCGAACAGCTGAAACCGACAAGTCCGCCGTCAATCCGGCCGCGATATCCCCTGTTCTCGCCGGCCCATCCTCCGCCAGGAATCGCAACATTTCGATATCCTGCGCTAGCAACACCGTCAAGTCATCTTCTGACAGTGAGACTGGCGACTCGTCCGGCGACGCTTGCTGGTGAATCCAACTGTGACACGACCTGCACAACGTTGTTAGATTCCTCGGATCATCCTCATCCATTCCATCTGGATCACGCTCAATATGATGGATATGCAGCGTTGCCAATCCTCCACGCTCCGGGCCACATCTCCCACACACTTGGCACCGATGTCCGTCTCTCTCCAGCGCCTCCGCTCGCGTCTCCGAATCTACCGTTTCGTGACACTCATGTGGATCACGGACGTCTGCCTCTTCGTCCGCGTCGCCAGCTGCTTCTTGTTCACCTGAATCTCCACTGTCGCTTCGATCTCGTGGCTCAGTCTGTGACATGATTTCAGAGAGGTTGCTTGCAAAGTTGCTCCTCGCCAGTACGCCGTCCGAGCTGGTTTCTTAATCGGCTGACACGGTTACCGCTCATCTTTCCCTCTGATCTTCCTCGGAGAACGCTTCTGCTGCGGGCCGAATGTCATCCGCAGGCTCCTGAAGCTGATTTATTTCGGTTACTGCCTCGTTGACATCACTCCCATCTTCCTTACCGGCAACGGCAGCCTCAATTTCCGCCGTCGATGGTCCACGAATTTCCTGCAACTCCTCTACAGAGTATGCCTCCATCGCCTCTGACGGGCTCACCAACGCAATCTCAGGATCCAACAACACCTTCCACGATGCCTTCTTCCCCGCATCTAGCACTCTCCCAACACGCCCGCGAACAATCAGCTCGCGTACCCCACGCGACCATACCACAGAAAACTCATTTTCGTGTTCTTCACACAAGACGAATCCAACCTCGAAGCCCGGCTCAGAAGCTGGTCGGACAGCGTACACCGTTACCGACTCACCCTTTCGGAGTTTAGCACTGCATTCCTGACAAATAGCAGTGTCAGCCCCGAACCCGATGCAGTGGAGTTGGTGTTTGTCATTCCCGATCGATTCTTCGATGGTTTCTTCGTTCGACGTGTTCGAATCGTACATGGGTTCTCGAATCCTCATGGAGAGCCCGGTCCGGATGTGCTGGCATCCGGGCGATTTCATCACCTATGGCCGCTAGACCGGACTTCACGCCATAGGTTACTACATGTGGTCATATAAAGGTTACTGTAATTGGTAATGTGACTGTTTACAGTACCTTTGTGACTGTCGGTAGTAAGAACTTCTTTGGTGAGTCGTGCTCAATCGGGGATATGGTTGATGATCAGTATCGGGGCCTCCTCACAGAGCGGGAGCGCGAAATTCTGCGAGGTGATGCAGATGTCTCGGATAACTATCGATATCGGGTGGTAAGTCGGATTCGAACAAAGATAGAAAATGTAGACGAAGACGTGGAGATTCTAGCCGAGAATCGAGAAGATCTACTCGAAGAACTGCGTGAAGTCGTTTGCGAAGACTAGACCATCCGTCAAGCGATTCATACGTTTCAAACTAACAAACAGAGTTTCATACTATTCACCTGGAACCTCTATGTGCCAACATCGCCGTATAGTGCTTCTGCCTGGTGCACGATCGGATCGATTAATGGTTCGTATTCTCCGTGAGAGAGACCATTTTTTCGGAGAAGACCCTTGACCCGGACCTTGAGTTTGGAACGCATTGCTTTTCGATTCGTCCAGTCGATATTGACGTTCTCTTTCAACATCTCGCACAATTCCTGTGCTATTTCTTGGAGTTGCTCTTCGGAAATCTCTTCCTCAGTATTCGTCGCAACCGCATCGTAGAAGGCGAGTTCTTCGGCAGTCAGTCCCAGCCGTTCCTTTCGTCTATCTTCCTGCTGGAGTTCATTCGCGTATGCTTTCAGCTCCTCGATCACTTCCTCTGTAGTCAGGAACTGGTTATTGTACTTGTTGAGGGTCTCCTCTAACTCCTCTTCAAAAGATTCGTACTTGGCGAGGTTCTGTTGTTTCCGGGTCGAAATCTCACTACGAAGAAGCGACTCAAGCATCTCCACCTGGAGTTCCGGCTCTTCGACTCGTTCGACATCAGAAAGGAACTCCTCGCTGACGATCGGATCCTCGGACTTCCACTTATCGAACCCAGCAACGGTCACGACGTCATCGGCGGTGATTCCTTCGGCGATGAGCTCTTTCATCGCCGATTCGACGTCCTCATCTTTCGTGGTAGAGTCTGTCTCTAGAGATCGAAGGCTGTCACGGACCGCTTCGAAGAACAGCAGGTCCGAGCGGATCTCACTCGCTTCATCGTGAGGCGTCACAAGCGCGAATGCTTTCCGCAGTTCCGTGACAGCCTGCATGAACTCCTCTTTCTTCTCTTCAGTTGCGATCACCTCGCTTTCGGCTCGATGGATGAGTCGGGAAAGCTCCAGGTCATCCAGCTCTTGCCAGTTCTTGTAGTCTACCCTGTTGAAGAAACTAGCCACCTCGTGGTACTTCTTCCACATCACCTCGACGGCTGTTTCGACGTCAACCATCGCCATGTCCTGGATGTCCGACGTGTACTTGTCCAGCGCCTTGCGGAGGTCTTCAGCAATCCCGATGTAGTCTACGACGAGTCCTCCTGGCTTGTCTTTGTAGACGCGGTTGACTCGACCGATGGTCTGGAGGAGGTTGTGGTTCTTCATCGGTCGGTCGATGTATAACGTGTGCAGCGGCGGACAGTCGAATCCGGTCGTCCATTTGTCGCAGACTACGATGATCTTCAACGGATCGTCGGGATCCTTGAATCGACGCTTGAGTTTGTCTTCACTGACGGGGTCGTCGATGTACTCGTCAGGATCCGAGATTACGACGTCAACCTCGGGGGCGTCGGGTTGCTGTTCGATGAGTTCCTTGTATCTGACCGCTGCCTTCCGGCTGATGGCAACGGCCATCGCCTTACCTTCGATCTCACGGTCGTTGAAGTGATCGACAATGTCGGCCGAGATCTTCTCTAACCGGTCATCCGCGTTTTCGATGATACGGCGGAGGTTGGTCCACTTCTGAACGAGTTCGCCTTCGAGGTCCTCCGTTCCTTGGTCGAGCAGTTCTTCAACTGCATCGCTGATCTTGCCTTTGTTGAGTTGGAGCTTTACGAACCGGGATTCGTAGTAGATCGGGACCGTCGAGCCGTCCTTTTCGGACCGGTCGATCGTGTACGTGCTCACGTACTCTCCGAACGTCTGCCGCGTTGCCTTGTCGCCCTCGTGGATCGGTGTTGCAGTGAATCCGAGGAACGAGGCGTTCGGGAGTGCGGTTCGAAGATTCATCCCCAGATCCTCGGTCTGGGAACGGTGCGCCTCGTCAGCGATGACGATGACGTCCTCCCGCTCGTTGATGACTGGATGGTCGAGTTCGTCACCTACCGTCTGGAACTTTTGAATGGTCGTGAAGATGATGCCGCCAGTCGCACGATCGAGTTCGTCGCGGAGGTCCGTGATGCTGTCCGCCCACTGTACGTTGAATCCAGCGTCGCTGAACGTGTGTGTGATCTGTTCGTCCAGTTCGTTGCGGTCGGTGACGATAACGAACGTCGGATTTCCGAAGTCGCTGCTCCGACGGATCTTGCGGACGAAGTAGACCATCGAGAGCGACTTCCCGGACCCCTGGGTGTGCCAATAAACGCCGATCCGTCCGAGATCACTCCCCATCGTCTCCTTTGCACTTTCCACGGCCTTACGAACGCCGTAGAACTGGTGGTACCCAGCCATCATCTTCACCAGTTGCCCATCGTTCTTGCTGAAGACGATGAAGTTCTCAATGAGGTCCAGCAGACGCTCTTTGTCGAACACACCGCGGAGGAGGACCTCCTGTTCAGGGAGGTCATCGCGTTCGTCGCCTTCTCCCTCAATATATCGCCATGGGCGGTACCACTGCCACCCTGCATCAAGGCAGCCAATCCGGGCCTCATTCAGATCCATCAGTCCAATTATTTCATTGTAACGTAGCAAAGGGGGTATATCGTTCCGGTAACGCTTGTTCACCTGATTGTATGCGTTTTCCAACGTAGCTTTCGGATCTGTTGGACTTTTGAATTCAAGGACACCGATCGGCAACCCATTAATGAATACTATCAGATCAGGACGGCGTCTAGGATTTTCACCCACTTGAACCGAGAATTGATTCGTTACCAACCAATCATTGTTTTCTGGATTGCTAAAATCAATCGGATTAACAAAACGCCCTATCTGTTCACCTCTTTTTTCATATTCGACCTGTACGCCGTCAATTAATTGGATGTGGAAATCCTGGTTATCTTCTAAAAGGTTCGGTGACTGTGTACTGGTGAGCGCACGGATCGCTTCCTGAAGGCCCTCTTCAGGGATATTTGGATTAATCCGATGAAGACTTTCTTTCAATCGTTCATATAGTATAACTTGGGAAATTGTAGCTCGTTCAGATTTAAGATTCTCTGCGGAGATATACTCATACCCAAGTTCTTCGAAAGTTTTTATCGCGGGTCGTTCAGAGAGTCCCTCTTCATCCATTCCCATTCTCTATTGGATTTCACTTGGAACTGTCTTACAAGTGTCGGCACTGAACCGTATTTCTCCTGACAACAGCTTAGGGAGGATCGTATCTCGTAGCTCATGGAGCTTTATTGATTCGTGAATATTATTCACTATTTTCTGGAAAAACGGACGAGTTATTTCACTAAACTCTTTGACAACGTCTGATTTTGGGAGAGGTATTTCATATTCGCACATCTCTTCCCAACCTACTCTCGGCATTCGTGTTCCTGTAGATACATTGTCGCAGTAATCAATAAAGGACTGGTCACTCAGCTGACAGAGCAAGAATTCTCGCCACTCCGACTCTTCTTTTGGTGTGATAACGAATATGTCTGTAGAACAAACTCCATCAACAGGCGCAATCCCAACTTTACAGAAATACGGTCTCAATTTACCGAATAGAATATCCCCTTTTTTGAATTCTGACTTTCTACTTGACACATCTTCTGTATTATCCCACCGCTCCAGCGAAAGGGACTGTTCAGGCATATGCTTCAGACTGAAATATGGAGTAGAAGGAGACATTTGTTCAGGATCGATCTTCTTTGATTTCTTTTGCATTATATCCCCTAAAGTACCCACACTCCAACCTTTCGGGATCTCGCCAAGATCTGTATCTTGGAATGATGTATATGGTGAGAACTCTTTGAACCACCCTTTATAAAGTGTACGAGCAGTTTTTTCCAATTTTTCATTTATTTCTTTATTCTTCTGTATTTTAGTGTCGATTGCATCCAATAACTCAACTATTTCTTTTTGTTCCTCAATGGGTGGGATTTTGATGGTTAATTCATCAAAAAAATCTGTGGAGATTCTCTGCCGTCGAGCGGTGCTTCCAGTCGCCCAGCTCAGCGCATGTTGCCTAATGTCTTCTCGCCTGACTGTATAATACACAAACTTAGGAAGTACTTCTTCGCCTTTCGGGCGCATAACCATGAATTCGGTAGAACCGAAGGCGACTTCATCTTCCTCTAAATTATTTACATATGCCGTCTTTCCAATTTCAAGGCAGCGCGACATCTTCGGAAAAAGTGTATCACCGTTTTCGAACCGGGGTGCCGAATACTTGTACTCCTTCTGCTCAGTGCCTTGGATTTCTCGCGTACTGGGTCGAAGTTGTTCCATTGCCACATACGTTTGCTTTTCTCCCTTTTCCAGAGATGGATAATTGTTTATTTCAATGATATCAGAGAAGGTTCTTTCCTCCCATTCTCCTAAGGAGTTATCCATATTTCCATCCATGAATTCAGTTAGTTTTTCTTGGTCGCTCAAAATCCGACCTCCCGAATTTTCTCATCGATCTTTTTTTGCAGTTCGTCACTTTCTCTGAATTTCTGGCGAAGTTCAGATGTGACTTGCTCCATTTTCGGTTCAAATGGAACATCATTCTTTTCAATATCTTCAATACCTACATACCTGCCAGGAATCAGTATATAGTCATTTTCAGCTATCTCATCAATATCTACAACTTTACAGAAGCCGGGCTCATCCTCATAGTTTTCATAGCCTTGGCGGTATGAGCGAACAGTGGATGCAATCTTATCGATGTGTTTTGGCCTTAGAATTTTCTGTTTTATGTCTTTCTGCTCGTATATGTCACGAGCATCAATAAATAGTGTTTCTCCCTTTCTTTCTCTCTCATCCGTTCCTTCACCTTTCGATTTGGACAGAACCCAAATAGACACCGGAATTTCTGTAGTGTAGAACAGTTGATCTGAAAGCACAATAATAGCGTCCAATAAGTCATCCTCTACGATTTGTTTTCGAATCTCGGCTTCTTTACCACTTGATGAGAGTGAACCCTTTGCCATGACCGTGCCGATCATACCATCCTCTGAGACATGGTATAACATATGCTGCAGGAATGCCAAATTGGCATTACTACTGGGAGGGAGACCATATTTAAATCGAGGATCGTCTTCAGAGACCGTCTCTTTCCCCCATTCGCTCATATTAAATGGCGGATTGGTAATAATGGTGTCTGCACGAAGGTTTGAAAATTTATCGTCTCTAATACTATCTCCAAGTTGAATGTTGCCGTCAATTCCCCGTAAATAAAGATTCATCTTACAGATACGCCAAGTTGCCTGATTCACCTCTTGCCCATAGATGGAAATCTGACTCTCGTCACCACCTTTCTCCTCAAGGAATTTGTGGCTTTGCACGAACATCCCACCAGATCCACAGAATGGATCGAATATCCGCCCCTCAAAGGGTTCCAGAATCTCTACCAGTAACTCGACTACGTGCTTTGGTGTGTAGAATTCACCGCCACGGTGCCCTTCTTGGCGGGCGAATTCCTTAATGAAGTACTCATAGACCCGACCAAAGACATCCTCATCCTGCGTGTCTTTACCATTTCCAAGATCGAGTTCAGAGAATTCGTTAAGAAGGCCTTCAAGAGTATCCTGTGGGATTCGAGAATACCGCTTCGGAAGCATTCCGTCGAGCCGATCCGGATTTTTGTCCTCGATAGCCCGCATCGCATCATCGATTTGCGCACCGATGTCTGGATGCGTAGCTCGCTCCATCAGGCCTTCCCAGCGAGCTTCTTCGGGGATGTAGAAGACATTTTCCTCGTGATAGGCGTCAATGTCCTCCAAAATGAACTGCCGCTCCTCATCGTCGTCTCCACAGTAGTACATCGACTCCTCGTCGTACGTCAGCTCTCGTAGTTCGTTCCGACGCTGTTCGAACGCGTCGGACATGTACTTGAGAAAAAGAAGGCCGAGTACGATGTGCTTGTATTCTGCAGACTCAACCGGCCCACGAAGGCCTTCCGCAGACTGCCAGAGGCTCTTCTCAAATTCCCCGTTGTCGCCGTTAATACTCACACTCAAAGAAGAATCTGCCACCAACTTCAAATTTAACTATTGCGATTGTCGAGTGTGTTCGCTTTCTCGGTTGGTCTACATCGGAAGATTATAACTCGTATCCCCGAAGACACCTATACGACAGGTTCGATGGTCGAGATCGTCAACGTCGTCTCATCTGGATCTCTCGGTCTGGAGTTAGATCTATCCGCTGTGTCCCGAGACTTAGGTGATATTGCCGAGTACGACCCTGAAAAGTATCCTGGCGCGTACGTTCATCTTGACGAAGATACTCCGCTGATTACGCTGTATCGAACAGGGAAATACATCATCACCGGCGCAGATTCAGAAGGAGAAGCGGAAACCACTCGTGAAGAGTTCCTCAGTACCCTAACCAGGTGTGGGATCCTTTCTGAGCCTGATGACCAGTGGTTCGATATCCAGAACTACGTGTGTACCGCAGACGTGGGGGAACAACTGAATCTCTCGGCGCTGGCCATCGGACTTGGACTAGAGGTCACGGAATACGAGCCGGAACAGTTCCCCGGATTAGTGTATCGCCCATCGGAGCACGATTGTGTTCTCTTGGTATTTGGTTCAGGACAGGTAGTCATAACCGGCGCAACCGACATCGAGTACGCAGAACAGGCGTTTTCAGATCTCCAGACACGTATCGAGGACTTGTTTTGAAAGACTATTGCTCGCTACGTCCTAATTCAGGAACGTAGAAGCCTTGGCACATCCTGTGGGCAATCCCAAGAACGAAGCGATCAGGACTGCAGCTTCGCTGAGTTACTTTTCCGCGGCCTCTACGAATCCCTGTTGCCGGAGATTTCGGTCCCAGCGCTCGATGAAGCCGTTCAGCTGAAGACCGTCTTCGTCACGCTGGTACACTCGTGGATGCTGCGTGTATTCGATCGGGACCCACTCACCGTTTTCGACACGGAAGACGATCTCGGGATCACACATCAGATCACATCGCTGGACGTAGTGATGAGCCACGCTAATTTGCTGTTGGCCGACTTTCTCGATCGTCAAGTCGTTGTACCCAGGGACTTCGACGGTATAGCTCTCGTTGACGTCCATCTGCTCGATTGAGTGGATGCCAAATTGGGCGAGAATCTCTTGTACTACCTTCATTCTGGGACCGTAGTTGGCCGCGTTATCGCACAAAAGGCTCGGCACGATATATTCCGTCTCTTTTATAATACGACAGAATTCCCAGTAATCCTGTCACCCATTATTATAAAAAAGAAATGGCAGACTGTTGAACTGATCTATGGTCTGGCGATAGTTGATAATTCTCCAAGCCAGGTTCAGACTGTAGATTAGATTGACCAATCGAAAGTTCTGTGACGATATACTGGCCAGAGAGCTAAATAGACGAGCGCCAGCACGAGTATGAGATTCACAACTATAATCCCAATTAGAATGCCGACAGTCTGCTGAGTCGTTAAATCCACCTCAAGAATTTCAAAGAACTGTGCGAGCGGCCCTATATTTATTACACCAATAATAACAGCAAAGATCCGGACGAATGGACCCAAATCTTGCCGAGATTCGGAAAGGTTGTTGTAATCATTGACGTTTCCTCGCATGCGATCTCGGCTTGTTTCTATGACTTCAGAGCTTGTGACATCTGATAACTTACCATCAGTAAAATAATGGAAGTGCCAGTGTTCCGGATCAGAGTCACATTCACAAAGCAGCGCTCGTGAATTTTCATTTTCAGAGGCAACAAAATTCACATCTTCAATATCAATATAATCATCAACTTCGTGGCAAACTAGCTGGGGTTGTTCGGAAACGTCCCATCCAACACCTTGGAAGTAGTTTTTCAACTCATCTTCAATACTCTCCGCATTAATTTCAACAGCTGCTGTTTCCTTCCGACAAAGGCGAAGTGAAAGTGGGTTCTGTAGTTGTACTAGTTGGTTGTGTAGTCCCTTCCAGAATCCTACATCTATGAACTCAGTCCAAAAATACGCGTACTCTTCTTCATCGGCATGTTTACCATTCACAAAACCAACAGACAATCTTGGCTTCAGTGGATCTGGTGAATGATTCTCGAACCTTTGACCGTCAAAGAATATTCGGAATATAATCGTTCCTACGCTATCTGACTCTGCAATCAGTCGCTTATTTAGATTATCAATTGATTCGGTGGTAATTTCAGTAAACCAGTTATGATCCTCGATCCGTGCTGCCCACTCTCTGAAAACATAATCTGGATCAATAAAGTAGACTGTGGAGACGTGATTTTGGTCCGAGCAAGTACATTCAGAAACACTTGCTCGACATGAGGTACAGACCTCTTGGTCCACTGATTTGAAGAAGGAACGCCAGTTTGAACTTAGTGTAGTCTCGTCTACGCCTGCTTGATGCAGAAATTCATCCATTTCAGGCTCAAAAAATCGGTAATCAGTGACGTTTCCATGCGCTGGGATCTCCGTCAGTACACGATTAAGAAACTGGGTATCCTCATCTGAGAGCATAATCATCAATGGCTTCTTCTATTATTTCAAGTGGCGTATCCCAACGTTGATGCAATAGCGCATGAAGGTGACTTGAGAGCTTATCAAAATCTGGGCGGGTAGTCTCTTCGGCAGTTACTGCGTACTTCTCAAAGAACTCTTCAATCCTGCCATCCTGATATG
Organism: Halorubrum vacuolatum; assembly: GCF_900188065.1. GTDB lineage: Archaea > Halobacteriota > Halobacteria > Halobacteriales > Haloferacaceae > Halorubrum > Halorubrum vacuolatum. The sequence continues at coordinate 1,790 of NZ_FZNQ01000016.1, read as the reverse complement.
GGAGTGTCTCGTCTTCATCAACATTTGGATAGGAATCATCTTCCAGATCAAGTTTCGACAATTCGATTCCGGTATTTGCAATTATCGACTCAAATACGTGTCGTTCTTCATCCTGATAGTCATCCTCATCAAAGTAATTGTTTACCAAGCTACTGAATGCTCGATTGACCCTCTCTCTGTGGACTTCTTCAGGGGAAGCGAAAGAACCGCCGAAAGCTTGGTAAACGTATTCGTCAATCAGGTCATCAAGTGGATCAAGAAATTCTCTGTGGTCTCGGATTGCAGCGAGATGTCCTTCTAACTCATTCAGAAAGTCTTCTTGAGTGGGTTTTGTCGTGTTGATGTGGCCGTCATTATATGCCTGGACTTGGACGGGTTTTTCAACCGTGCCATCATCATAATCAACATAGAACCGAACCTGTGTGATTCTGCCTTCTTCATGCGCTGGTTCTAATACCGGGGAACCATACAACGACTCTGACCGATCTCCGCGATATCTGGCTGTATTCACACTCGAATCACGGAAGTCGCTGTAATCTAGACCTGAGTTATCTCCTCGCATCAAATTTTGAAGCATAAGGAGATCGGTTTCGCGTAGCTCCAATTTATCGTGACTCATGTATTGATCCCCCAACGCTTGACTGCATCTTTGATTTCGTTTTGAATTGAATCACGTCCTACTGAATTAGAGATGCCAACGAACCCGTCATCAACATAGGCACGAACCTCTATTGTATAACGGTTTTCGCGTATCAGACGTTCAGCATCTTCTAATTCTGTTTCACTTAGATCAATGAAGTCACCGTCTTCTGTCATTGCCCTTTGTAGCCCCTCTGCTTCGATATCTTCCGGATGGTCTACCACCTCAAATTGCAGATCGACTATATCTTCACCAGCGTCTGTTCGTACCTTACTAAGAGTGGTCGGCCGTCGAAAGTCCTCTCCTTCTAAGTACGTCAATTCATCACCTTCACGTTCGGTTGCTTTATCAACTAACAAATCATATTCAAGTTCATCAACCACATAGAACTGGATATTGAATTGGTCGCCTTTCTCACCGTGTTTTTCAAACATTGAATCAATGAATTGATCGAACCGATCCTGCTCTACACGGTCCGAGATCTCTTCGAGGAAATCCCACTTCTCATTCTCTAAGAGATAATTAATATCCAGATCTGCTTCTTCCAGAATCTCCTGTACAAGAGGCTCTTCCTCTGTTCGGAATTTACCGACCCGGATCCGATCAATCTTTTCATCACGTTTATATTCATCTCTGAATAGATAGCGGTTGTCAGCCATCGTTTTCACCCCCTTCAGACGGTAAAACCGGATCTTCATCAATCATAGACTGAAACTCATTCTGATATTTGTTTAGCATCTCACGAGCATCAACCAGCATCATATGTGGGTGGACCAATTCTTTGAACGCTTCTCTCACATCTTCTTCTTCAATCGTCTTTACATTACGCTCCCGTGCATTTTCTGCAGCTATATGCCAAACAATTCGCGTAGTCTCCTCTAACTGAACTTTTAGATAATCAAGTGACTCTCCACCTACCTGCATGTCCTCTTCTTGTTCTTTCACAAACTCCCAAAGAGGTGATTCTTTGATTGGATCTGCTTCTTCCGATGAATCTCCCATGTCAGTGAGAATATAACGAAATTCCATAAGTGCTGTGCTAATAGGTCTCTACACCATTCGTATTCGTTTAAGCCCCCGCATTGGCGGTGAGGTCACTACACACCTCCTCTAACAGCGTTTTTCGACCGGGAGAGGGTTGTTTAGCTTC
>NZ_FZNQ01000007.1 GCF_900188065.1 Halorubrum vacuolatum | reverse complement strand
CGTGCTCTGTGGCACGGAATACAGGTCGGTCTCTTGCGCCCCATGTCTTGTGTCACGCTCTCATGGAGTAGCAGCGTTTCCATCGAGTCAGCACGCCGCTCGTGTCAGATCTGCGGATGTTTCAACGGAGCCAGGCGGGAGGATGTCTGAAGGAGCGGATTCCAACGGATCCAGACCGGGCCCATAGACGCGGTATGCGGACCGAAACGGGAGTATATAAACCGCGGCCAGCACCCCGTTTCGATCCACATATGTGGATCAAATAGGCATGAGGGAACCACAACCGACCATATCCCTGCGGTGTCCTTCCGAGCGCTTTTTGTGTCGCACCGTCCAACCGCCGGCATGACCCGGATCGTCGTGGTCGACCTCCACGGCCAGTTCACCCACCTCGAGCACCGCGCACTCCGTGACATGGGCGTCGACACGGAGATCATCGACGCCGACACCCCCGCCGAGGAGGTCGACGCCGACGGCGTCGTCCTCTCGGGCGGCCCCGACATGGACCGCGTCGGCAACGCCCCCGACTACCTCGCGGGCGACGCGCCCGTCCTCGGGATCTGTCTCGGGATGCAACTCGTCGCGGTAGAGTCGGGCGGCGAGGTCGGCCCCGGCGATTACGGCGGCTACGCCGACGTCGACGTGGAGATCGTCGACGAGGACGACCCGCTCATCGGCTCGCTCGCGCCCGAGACCCGGGTGTGGGCCTCCCACGCCGACGAGGTGAAGGAACTCCCTGAGGGGTTCACCCACACCGCGACGAGCGACGTCTGTGGGATCGAGGCGATGTCGAACGTGGAGGCGGGCCTCTACGGCGTCCAGTGGCACCCCGAGGTGGCCCACACCGAACGCGGCGAGGAGGTCTTCGAGAACTTCGTCGCGATCTGTGAGGAGCGGTAACCGAAAAACGGCGTCGGCTACTCCGTCGAAAACGGCGTCGGCTACTCCGTCGAAAACGGCGAATCCGCCCCGGTCGGCGCCGCAGGCGGATCGCGGACCGCCTCGAAGAACCGCTCGGAGATGGCCTCGGCGACGACCTCCGGGAGCGACTCGTCGGCCGCCACGTCCGAGAGGATCCCGAGCGGCACCTGCGCGCCGGCCATGTTCGCGTGCCCGCCGGCCGAGCCGATGGGATCTAACGCCTCCCGAAGCAGTTCGCCGACGTCGACGTCGGCCCCGCGGGACCGCGCCGACCCGAAGATCGTCCCGTCCATGTAGCCGTAGACGAAGGTGACGGTGACGTCCTCGATGTCGAGCAGCCGTTCGGCCGCCTGCGCGAGCGCGTCGCGGTCGCCGATCTCGCCGACACAGGAGGCGACGATCGAGCCGCGAACGTCCCGGCGCTCGATCGCCCGCGCCAACACCCGGAGCGTCTCGGGGGTCACGCTGGGGCTTTCGACGCGTCGAAGGACCGACTCGTCGGCGAACGGCACGAGTTCGGCGGCCGCCTCGATGTCCTGCGGGGTGGTCTCGCGGGTGAGATCCTTCGTGTCGATCCGAATGCCGTACAGCAGCGCCGTCGCGAGCCGCTCGTCCGGCTCGATCGCGAGCCGTGAAAGGTACTCCTGAATCAACGTGCTCGTCGAGCCGAGCGCCGGTCGGACGTCGATGAATCGGCCCGCGACCGGTCCACGGGGCGGATGGTGGTCGATCACGATGTCGACCGGGGTCCCCTCCGGAAGCCCGTCGTTGATCCCGGCGCGTGAGTGGTCGACGAGCGCGATCCCGTCGTACTCGTCGACAACGACGTCATCGAAGGTCCGGAGGTCCAGATCGAGCAGGTTGACGAGCGCCCGGTTCTCCTGATGAGCGATCTCGCCGCCGTGGACCCGGTCCGCGGGGACGCCGACGGCCTCGGCGATCCGGGCGAGGCCGAACGCGCTCGCGATGGCGTCCGGGTCGGGGTTGTCGTGTGCGACGATCAAAAGCGGCCCAGAGAGGTCACGCAGCGTCTCGAGGAGCCGAACCGGCCGATTTCCCGAATCGTCGTCGACGGCGTGAAGCACGCGCGCTTCGAGCGCCTCGGCCGGGTCGAGCAGCCGATCCGCCGTGGCTCGCAACGCGTCACGGTGCTCGGGGCGTGGAGCCGTCCCGACGTGCGCGACGATCATCGCGTTCGGGTAGCGTCGGCGGGCGGCCGCCGCGGCCGCGACGTTCCGGGCCGGGTCGGCGTCGGCGATCAGCACGACGTCGGCGGCGTCCGGATACACGCTCGGATCGGTCGGGTCCGCCTCCGCGGTGACGACGTTCTCGTCCCGAAGCGTGGACGTCCACCCGGTGTCGTCGGTCACCGCATAGAGCTCGCCGGGCGCCTCACGGACGCGCTCGACGAGCGCATATCCGACCGAGCTGCAGCCGAGCAGGAGACGCCGAAGCATGGACGTGGGTGTGGGGCGACGACAAAAAACGCTGCCGGCCGGCGGATCACTCCGGGTCGACCGCGTTCGGGTCCCCAACGGCGCGGGCGACGTCGACGGCCGCGCGGTTCTCGGCGACATCGTGGACCCGAACGAGGTCGGCACCGCGGGCGGCGGCAAGCGCGGTCGCCGCGACGGTCGCGTGTTCGCGGTCGTCCGGGTCACGGCCGATCGCCCCGAAGAGCGACTTGTGGGAGTGCCCGACGAGCACCGGACAGTCGAGCGCGGCGAACTCGGGGAGTCGACCGAGCAGCGCGAAGCTCTCCGCGGCGGTCTTTCCGAAGCCGATACCCGGATCGACGATCACCCGCTCGCGGTCGATCCCGGCGATCTCCGCCAGCCGAAGCCGTTCCTCGAGGATCGCGATCACGTCGGTCACGACGTCGTCGTACTCCGGATCGGCGGTCGGGTCGACCGGGGCATCCGTGCTGTGCATGAGCACCACCGGGCAGCCGGCGTCGGCGACGACCTCGCGCATCCGGGGGTCCTCCAAGCCTGTGACGTCGTTGATGATGTCGGCACCCGCCGCGAGCGCGGCCTCCGCGACCGTCGGCTTTCGCGTGTCGATCGAGAGGAGGACGTCGCCGTCGGCGACCGCCGCCACGTCGTGGAGCGCCTCCAACACGGGGACGACCCGGTCGATCTCCGCGTCGGCCGGGACCGGATCGGCGCCGGGCCGGGTCGACTCGCCGCCGACGTCGATCACGTCCACGCCCGCCTCGACCATCCGTTTCGCGCCGGCGACCGCATCATCGAGCGCCTCGTGAACGCCCCCGTCATAAAAGGAGTCGGGCGTCACGTTGAGGACGCCCATCACCGCGGTCCCGTCCGTCCAGGGATACGGGTCGATCGAGCCGGCGGCGTTGCCGTCGTCGTCATCGATCGAATGGGTGAGGAGCCGGTCACGAAGGTCCGCGGCGATCCCGGGAAGTCCGTCGACCGGCGGGGTGGCGTTTCGGCCGGCGCGTTCGAGCCGGTCACAGAGCGCCCGGAACGTCGCGCGGGTGGCCGAGAGCACGACCGGGACGAGCTCGCCGCCGGCCGCGCCCGCCCCGCCGATGACGGCCGTCCCGCCGAGCGCCCGCAGTTCGCCACGGATGTACCGCGCCTGCTCCCCGCGGAGCTGACACGTCAGGACCCGGGTATCGATCGCCTCGGCGGCCGCGGAGGGCGTCTCGCCGTCCCCCGATCGGCCGTCGATCGGGGCGGCCGCCCGCTCCAGGACGCCCGCGGCGTCGGTCGCGTCCCGAACCGTCAGGGGCGTCACCGTTCGTGTTTTCGCCGCACGGGCCTCGGCGACGGCATAGAGCGAACCGAACAACAGCACGCAGTCGTCGGCGTCGGCGCGGTCGAGTGCGCGGTCGAGCGCGTCCGCGACCCCCTCACCGGCGGTCACGTCCGGGAACCCGGCACGGCGCGCGGCCGCCGCCAACACCGCCGGGTCCTCGGCGCGGTCGGTGTTCGTCCGACAGGTAACGACGGACGCCGCCGTCGGGAGCGCACCGATCGTCCCCGCATGATCCTTGTCGTGCATCGCGGCGTAGACGAGGTGAAGCGCGTCGTAATCGTACTCGGCGAGCGTTCCGGCGACCGTTTCGCAGGCGGCCGGGTTGTGTGCGCCGTCGAGGATGACGAGCGGATCCGTCGAGATCACCTCGAACCGACCCGGCCACGTCGCCCGCGCGAGCCCGTCTGCGACCGCGCGCTCGTCGACCCGCCCGTCGGAGTCCGCAGCATTCCCCCCGAGGGCGTCGACGGTCCGTCGGGCGAGTGCGACCGCGACCGCCGCGTTGGTGGCCTGATGTGTCCCGACGAGCGGGATGCGGTAGGTCCCCGTCACCTCGCCCGAGAGCGTCACCGCGGCGTCGGTCGGGCTCACCCGGCCCTCGTAGGTGGCCCGAAGGGCCGGCGAGTCGGTCCCCTCCCCGTCGACACCCGGGCCGACCACCGTCGAGACGGGCGCGCCGGCGTCCGCGGCGACCTCCCGAAGCACCCGAAGGGCCTCCCCGTCACACGCCGTCACGAGCGGCGTGCCGTCGGTGGCGATGCGTGATTTCGTCCGGGCGATCTCCGCGACCGAGTCGCCGAGGACGGACGTGTGTTCGAGCGAGACGTTCGTCACCGCGGTCGCGACCGGATCGACCGCGCTCGTGGCGTCGTACTCGCCGCCCAGCCCGACCTCGAGGACCGCGACATCGACGTTTCGACGGGCGAACTCGTCGATCGCCATGGCCGTGACGACCTCGAAGAGCGTGAGCGGCTCGCCCGCCGCCGCGCGGTCGATGAGCCACGGCCGCACCCGCCCGATGAAGTCGGCGATCGCCGACCGCGTGATCGGCAGCCCGTCGACGTGAACCCGTTCGGTGAGCGATTCGAGGTGTGGGGAGGTGTACAAGCCGACGGAGAGGCCCGCCTCGCGGAGTATCGATTCGACCAGCCGCGCGGTGCTTCCCTTGCCGTTCGAGCCCGCGATCTGCACGAACGGAACCCCGTGTTCGGGATGATCGAGGTGTTCGAGGAGCGCCTCGACGCCCTCGGTGCCGGGACGCATAGAGAAGCGGCGGAGGTCGAACAGGAAGCGAACCGCCTCGTGATACTGCATGGGGGAAAACTCGTGACGGCGTCGCTTATGCATACCGGCCAGCCGCGAGGCGTCATGGAGGAGGCGGATCGGCGGACAGCATCGGCGAAGAAACGATCGTGATTGACTCGGCTACCGAAGCCCGTCCCACAGGTATTTAATCACCCACCGGGCGTATCCCACGCCCGATGAGTATGCTCAACGAGATGTTCGACCCGGATCGGGTCGCCGTCGTCGGCGCGACACCTCGCGAGGGGTCGATCGGCCGCGCGGTCACCTCGAACTTGCTCGAGGATTTCGACGGCGAGACGGTACCGGTCAACCCGAACTACGACGAGGTGCTTGACACGACGTGTGTCGGCGACATCGGGGACGCCGACGCCGACGTCGCCGTCGTCGTCGTCCCGCCGTCGATCGTGCTGGACGCGATCGAGGCGTGTGGCGCCGCCGGAACGCGGAACGTCGTCGTCATCACGGCCGGGTTCGGCGAGACCGGCGAGGAGGGCGCGAACCGCGAGCGGCGGCTCGCCGAAATGGCCGACGAGTACGAGTTGAACCTCGTCGGCCCGAACAGCCTCGGGATCATGTCGACGCCCTCGGGGATGAACGCGACGTTCGGCCCGGAGAACGCGCTCCCCGGCGGGCTCTCGTTTATGAGCCAGTCGGGCGCGTTCATCACCGCCGTGCTCGACTGGGCGAACGACCACGGCGTCGGCTTCAAGGACGTCGTCTCGCTCGGCAACAAGGCCGTCCTCGATGAGACCGACTTCATCGAGTACTGGGGGAAAGACGAGGGGACCGACGTCATCATCGGCTACCTCGAAGGGATCGAGAACGGCCGGGCGTTCATCGAGGCCGCCCGCGAGACCACCCAGGAGACCCCGATCGTCGCCGTGAAATCCGGCCGTACCAGCGCCGGCGCGCAGGCGGCCTCCTCACACACCGGCACGCTCGCCGGCTCCGAGAAGGCCTACGAGGCCGGCCTCGATCAGGCCGGCGTCATCCGTGCGGAGTCCGTCGACGAACTCTTCGACGCCGCGGGGATCCTCGGCAACCAGCCGGTGCCCGAGACCGACGGCGTCGCCATCGTCACGAACGCCGGCGGCCCCGGCGTGATGGCGACCGACGCCGTCGGCGACTCGGTCCTCGAGATGGCGTCGTTCACGGCGGAGACCACGGAGGCGCTCCGGGACGCGATGCCCGAGGAGGCGAACGTCCACAACCCGGTCGACGTCATCGGCGACGCCGATATCGATCGGTTCCGTGAGGCGTTGGAGATCGTCGCCGACGACGACAACGTCGGCGCGGTGCTCGTGTTGTCGGCGCCGACGGCCGTGATCGACTTCGGTGACCTCGCGGAGGCGACCTGCGAGGTGAACGAGGTGACGGAGGCACCGATCGCGGCCTGTCTGATGGGCGGCGATCGGACACGGGAGCCGAAACGGCTCCTGCAGGAGCGCGGGATCCCGTGTTATTTCGACCCGGCCCGCGGGATCGAAAGCCTCGCAACGCTCGCGAAGTACCGGGAGATCCGCGAGCGCGAGTACGCCGAGCCGATGGCCTTCGACGTTGACCGCGAGCGTGCGTTCGAGATACTCGCGTCGGTCCACGACCGCGACGACAACCGCCTCGGCGTGGAGGCGATGGAACTGCTCGACGCCTACGGCATCCCGACCCCCGAGGGGGCGATCGTCGACTCCCCGGAGCGGGCGGCCGAAGTCGCCGAGGGGATCGACGGCGACGTGGTCATGAAGATCGTCTCGCCGGATATCCTGCATAAATCCGACATCGGCGGCGTCGCCGTCGGCGTGTCCGATGCGGACGCCGCGGACACCTACGAGGACCTGATCACGCGTGCGCGAAACTACCAGCCGGACGCGACGCTGCTCGGCGTACAGGTTCAGGAGATGGTCGACCTCGACGACGGCGTCGAGACGATCGTCGGCATGAACCGCGACCCGCAGTTCGGGCCGCTGCTCATGTTCGGGCTCGGCGGCATCTTCGTGGAGGTGATGGAGGACACCACCTTCCGCGTCGCGCCCGTCTCCGAACCCGAAGCGCGCGAGATGACCGAGGAGATCCGATCGGCACCCTTGCTGCGCGGGGCCCGCGGCCGCGACCCCGTCGACATCGACGCCGTGATCGAGACGATCGGGCGGCTCTCACAGCTCGTCACCGACTTCCCGGCCATCCTCGAACTCGACATCAACCCGCTCGTCGCGCTGCCCGACGACGACGGATCGAACGCCGCCGCCGTCGACGTGCGGCTCACCGTCGACCCCGAGACGCTCCCGAACGACCCCACCCACCTCACCGACTCACCCGAACCCACCCAGACCAATGACTGACACCACCACCACGCTCGTCACCGCCACCGGAGAACACACCGGAAAGACCGCCATCACCCTCGCGCTCGCGCGACTGGCCGCCGACCGCGACGGGTCGGTCGGCTACATGAAACCGAAGGGAACCCGCCTCCGCTCGAACGTCGGCAAGACGCTCGATGAGGACCCCATGCTCGCCCGCGAGGTGCTCGGGCTCGACGCCGAGATGCATCAGATGGAGCCCGTCGTCTACTCGCCGACGTTCATCGAGGGGGCCATCCGCGGCACCGAGAACGTCGAGGCGCTCCACGAGCGCGTCCGCGAGGCGTTCGATGAGCTCGCCGCCGACCGCGATCGGATGTTCGTGGAGGGCGGCGGCGACTGGACGACCGGCGGCGTCGTCGACCTCACCGACGTGGACGTGGCCGAACTGCTCGATGCCCGCGTCGTGCTCGTCGCCGACTACGAGACGCCCGGCGATCTCGACGAGGTGCTCGCGGCGGCGGACGCCTTCGGCGACCGGTTCGCCGGCGTGATCTTCAACAAGGTCTCCGATTCGGCGTTCGACTCGCTCGACCGCGACGGTATCCCCTTCCTCGAGTCGAAGGGGATCACCGTGCTCGGGGCCATCCCACGAAAGAAGGAGCTTGCGGGCGTCACCGTCGCCGACCTCGCCGACGAGCTCGGCGCGGAGCTGCTCACCGACGCCCCGACCGACGGGTTCATCGAGCGGTTCCTCGTCGGGGCGATGAGCGGCGACGAGGCGCTCCGTCACTTCCGGCGCGCACGCGACGCCGCGGTCATCACCGGCGGCGACCGCGCCGACGTGCAGGCGGCCGCCCTCGACGCCTCCGGCGTCGTCTGTCTCGTGTTGACCGGCGGCCACCGGCCCTCGGGTGCGGTGCTCGGGAAGGCCGCCGACGCGGGCACGCCGGTGCTCGGGCTCACCACCGACACCGTCACCGCCATCGATCGGATCGAGTCGATCGTCAGCGGCGGGCGCACCCGCGACGAACGGACGGTCGACACGATGGCCGAACTGCTGGCCGCACACGTCGACGTCGACGCGCTCGTGTAAGCGGCGTCGACGCGCTCATATACTGGGCGTCGACGCGTGCATATGAGCGGCGTCAGCGAGGGGTTAAGGACGTCAACGCATCCATCCGAACGGAGTCGACACCATCCCATACGGGGCGGTTCAGCAATTTCGAGGCGGAGCCCCCGGCCTCAAGGAGCGAGGCGCGTATGCGCCGAGGGAGTAGGGAGGGGTAGTTCACTGCCGCTCTGCCGACGGATCGAGTGAACACCGAAAATATTCGGTGTTGTTTTTATTTCAATAGGCTCTCACGTTGTCGGTGGGGAGGAGGCACACGACGACCCGTTTCAGGGCGCACACGACGTCCCCCGACGTGTGCGCCAGCATCCCGTCGATCGGACGGACCATCCCGTTCGACCGGACACCCGTTTTTATCCTGCATCGCCAGGTCGGCAGTCTTACTTATCAAAGCGCGTTCGGTCCCCTCGCGCGCTTTCGCCCCCGTTAGTGCTCCAACAGCGACATCGCGTCCGTCATGGCTGCGCGGAGCACGTCCGGGTCGCACTCGGCGAGCGGCGGGCGGACCGTCGTGGAATCGAGGACGCCGCGAACCGAGAGCGCCGCCTTCGTCGCCGGCGCGAAGCCGTGGGTCGCACACGCATCGAACAGCGAGCCGATCGCCTCGTGCAATTCGGTGGCCCGGGCGTCGGGGGCGCCGCCGGCGGCATCGGTCGGTGCAGCGCCGACCATCGCGGCCTCCGGTTCGTCGTCGACGACCCGCGAAAGCTCCGCGAACGCCTCGGGGATCACGTTCGAGAGCGCGTGCACGCCCCCGGTCGCCCCCGCGAGCAGCGAGGGGAGAAACAGCGAGTCGAACCCCTGGAGCGTGGCGAAATCCGCCGGTGTTTCGCGCAACAGCCGCAGGAAGCCGGTGAAGTCCCCGCTCGAGTCCTTGAACCCGACGACGTTCGGATGGGCCGCGAGCGCGACGGTCGTCTCGGACGAGAGCGGATTCCCCGTACACGAGGGGATGTCATAGAGGAAGACCGGCAGCGGAGCGGTATCGGCGACACGTTCGAGGAAGGCACGGTTGCCGCCTTCGGCGGATTCGGCGTGATAGTATGGCGGGGTGACGACGACGGCATCCGCGTCGGCGTCGGCCGCCCGTTCCGCGTGATCGAGGACGTCCCCGAGCGCCGTATCGGAGACGCCCGCGAGGACGGGTCGGCCGTCCGCGTTCGCGACCGTCGTCTCGACGACCGCGGCGCGCTCGGCCGCCGTCAGGCTGGCACACTCGCCCGTCGTCCCGTTCGGAAAGAGCCCGGCGACGCCGCCCTCGACGGCGTGGGTGACCACGTCGGCGAGCGCCTCGTGGTCGACCGAGGTAGGGGTGGATCCCGCAAAGGGTGTCACGAGCGGCGGGGTGGCCCCGCGAAGCTCCATGGTGAAGTCCATGCGCGCCCATCCAACCCCGGCAACGTAGGGGTTTCCCTCCCGGCGACCCGCAAACGGAGGAAGGCACTCGGTGCGCCACGGGCCGAACGCAACGCTGGATATCCGAGGCCGGGGGTGACATTCAAGAGGGCTCACCGTGACCTCCCCGGATGAACGGCGGATCGCTCACGAGGGTGCTGGCGGATCACGAAACCCTCCGGGCGCTGATCGAAAGCGTGCGGGCGAGTTCCTCGACGTTCGCGCTCAGCGTCGAGGACGACCCGGAACTGCTCGAACCCGTCGAGGAACCGTTCACGTCCGTCGAGGACGTTCGGGATCGACTCGGCCGGCTCGAAGCGCGTCTCGTCGACAATGGTGACCGGCGCTCGGTGTTTCTCACCGTCTACACCGAGATGACCGATCGAACGATCCGCGCCATCGAGGCCGGGACGTTTCACGACGCCGAGTGGATGCGCCGGTACCTGATCCGCTTCGCCGAATACTACCGGCGGGCGTTCGTCTCGTTCCAGCGAGGGGCGTTCGAGGCGGTTCCGGACCCGTGGATCGTCGCCTTCGGCGCGGCGGTGCGCGGGGACACCCTCGTCGTGCAGGACGCCTTCCTCGGGATCAACGCACACATCCTCTATGACCTCGCGTTGACCCTCACGGACGTCGGGATCGACCCGAACCGGGCGAGGAAGTACACTGACCATCGACGGATCGACGGGATCCTCGAACGGCTGGTGGGCGTCCAGCGGGAGCTGCTCGCCGAGCAATATGCGCCCGGCCTCTCACGGATCGGTACCGGGATGCGGGGGCTCGACGAACGGTGGGCCGGAACGGGGCTCCGGCACGCACGCGAGAAGGCGTGGCGGATCGCCGTGGTGCGTACGGACGCACGACTCGGGATCATCGAGGCGAGCACCGAGCGGCTGCTCCGGCGGAGCGCCACCGGGAGCGCGTACCTGTTGTTGCGGCCGAACGTGCGTCCCTCGGCGATGGAGATCCTCCGCGACGTGGAGGCGGATCGGTTCGACCTCGAATCGTACGTCCGTACCTTTCACGAGCGGGCGGCTGCAGAGATGGCGGGGGACGAGTGAGTCGAGTGGGTTGCACACCCACCACCCGCACCGTCGTCAGCGCCAGCCGCGATCCGTCCGATTCAGCCGCTCGGCACCGTCTTCGGTGACGACGACGAGGTCCTCGATCCGACAGCCGAATCGCCCGGGAAGGTAGATCCCCGGCTCCACCGAACAGACCATCCCCGGCTCCAGGGGTCGGTCGTTGCCCGCGACGAGGTAGGGCTCCTCGTGGACGTCGAGGCCGACCCCGTGACCCGTCCGGTGGACGAACGCGTCGCCGTAGCCCGCCTCCTCAATGATCTCGCGGGCGACCCGGTCGACCGCCCCGGCCTCGATCCCCGGCTCGATCGCGTCGACGGCGGCCGCCTGCGCCTCGCGGACGACCTCGTGGACCGTCCGGTATTCCTCGGGCGGGTCGCCCGCGAGCACGAGCGTTCGGGTCTGATCGGAGGGGTAGCCGTCGACACGGGTGCCGAAATCGAGAACGACCGGGTCGCCCTCGCGTATCTCGCGATCCCCGCTTCGATGGTGTGGCTTCGCGCCGTTCGGGCCGGAGCCGACGACCGTCTCGAAGGAGACCCCGGAGCCGCCGTGGGCCGCCAGCCGGTCGCCGATCCACGTCGCGAGCCCGCGCTCGGTGCTCCCGACGTGTTCGTGGGCACCCTCTCGGAGGTCGGCGACGACCGCGTCGGCGACGGCGGCCGCCTCCCGTAGCGCCGCCAGCTCCGCCTCGTCCTTGCGGATCCGGAGGTCGACGAGCGCCTCGCTCGCGAGCCCCCACGTCGCCGCCGGCGCGGCCGACCGGAGGTCCTGCGTGAACCGGGCCCACATCCGGTCGTCGACGAGCAGGTGGCCATCGCGGAGGTCGCGGTCGGCCAGCAAGGCCCGGACGGCCTCGACGGGGTCCTCGCCGTCGTCCCACGTCCTGATCTCGGCAACGGTCGTCCCCTCGCGGATCTGCGTCCCATACAACGCCGGGACCAACAGCGCGGGGTCGCCATCGGCCGGGAGCACGAGGAAGAGGTGGCGCTCGCCGGGCTCCTCGTAAAACCCGGTGAGATACTGGAGGTTCCGGCTCGGGAAACAGATGAGCCCATCGGCACCGATCGCGTGGAGCCGATCGGCGGCCCGAATACGTCGTTCAGAATACATATCTTCGGCCATGTACGGAGTCGGTCCCGACCGAGTATATAAGGTAGGGTCGCTCAACCGGCCATCAAGCGGCTCGTTACTAAGTCGGATCCACCGAATGGTGAGGTATGGCGATCCAGGAATCCTCCACGTTCGACTGTCCGAGCTGTGATATGAAAGCGCCCTCGACGGCGGTTCCATACGACCCCCTCGGCTACGTGGTCTGTCCGGCTTGCGCGTACAGCGGCGGGCCGGAAGACGGGTAGTCGATCGCGACGGCGACAAGCCAGCGAGCCGACGAGCGACCGCGCGTTTTATCCCCGCGTCACGTCGGGACGTGTGTATGGAGACGGAGTGGACGGTGTCGCGCGAGGACGACACCATCACGGAGTGGCAGCGATCGGACGGCTACGCGACCGTCAGGGTTCGCGAACGCGGTGACGGTGCGTACGTCGTCCGACTCGACGTGATGGAACAGGCCGTCGACGGCCGCGTCTACGAGCGCGAACGATATCCGGATCGCGAGACGGCGACGGCTCGTGCGGCGGAATGGCGGACAGCATACACGCTGGCGGAGTGATCGGGGTCAGAGCCGACGGCATAGAGATACGTGAACGTGACGTCCCTGCTCATACGTGTAGACATATATAAACGGCGGCACCCTGCTGTCTGCGCGCACGTTCCGACATCTTCAGGCGATGTTTGACCCCTTTTGAGTCATAAACCTGGAGACGATTCACCGCGGACACGACCGAACAACACTTATATCGTTGTGCTTGTAACACAACGTGAGTGAATATCAATGTCCGACACCGACGTGGAATCTCCTGTCGCTTCCAAGCACGATGCCGAGCATGACCGAGCGACACGGCGGGCCGAGATGGCGCGAGCGTTGGCGCGTGGAGGGATGGAGGGGGTGCAGATCATCACCTGGGAGACCGCGGATGAGGTGGTAACCCCGAAGCGGCGAGAAATAATCGAATTGCTCGGTCGAACTGACGTACCGTCCGTCAGGGCGCTCAGTAGGGAACTCGAACGCGACAAAGCGCAGGTGAGCCGGGACCTCGCGCTGCTCGCCGAGCACGGAATCATCCGATATGAAACGCGGGGCAACGCGAAGCAACCCCGGTTGACGCAGAAACACCTGGGCGTGGAATTGATCCACTAGAGAGTAATAAAGAGACCGCCCGCTCAGTCGATCGACCGCCGACCCGGCGACCACGACGCGTCCAACGCCCGATGGGTGTACGGCTTCGCGTCCTCGCCCGCGTAGGTCGCGACGAGGTGGCCGTCGCCCTCCAGATAGTATTTATAGGTCGTGAGCCCGGCGAGCCCGACGGGCCCGCGGGCGTGGATCTTGCCGGTCGAGATGCCGACCTCCGCGCCGAGTCCGTAGCGGTAGCCGTCCGCAAAGCGCGTCGAGGCGTTGTGGAAGACGCTCGCGGAGTCGACGCCCGTCATGAACGTCTCCGCTGTCTCGCGATCCTCAGTGAGGATCGAGTCCGTGTGTTTCGAGCTGTTCGTGTTGATGTGGTCGATCGCGGCGAATACGTCGTCAACCACGGCGATGGAGAGTTCGAGGTCGCCGTACTCCGTCGTCCAGTCGTCCTCGGTCGCGGGGTCGATATCGACGACCTCGCGAACCCGCTCGTCGCCACGGAGTTCGACGCCCGCGTCCTCATATTGCTCGACCATCGGCGGGAGGAACGAGTCGGCGACCGCCTCGTGGACGAGCAGCGTCTCGACCGCGTTACACACCGCAGGGTACTGCACCTTCGCGTCGTAGGCGACGTCGACGGCCTCGTCGAGATCGGCGTCCTCGTCGACGTAGACGTGACAGACCCCCTCGGTGTGGCCCAACACCGGGATCTGGGTGTTGTCCTGAATGTACGAGACGAACTCCGAGGAGCCCCGCGGCATCACGAGGTCGACCTCGTCGTCGCGTTCCAACAGCCGGTCGACCGCCTCGTGTGCCTCGATCAGCTGTGCCCAGCCGTCCGGGGTTGAAAAGTCGGCGGTCGCCTCGCGGATGAGGTCGTAAAGCAGGCGGTTCGATTCCTGCGCTTCGCTGCCGCCCTTTAATACGACCGCGTTGCCCGATTTGAGCGCGAGCGCCGCGATCTGGACGAGCGCGTCCGGCCGCGACTCGAACACGGTCGCGACGACGCCGATGGGGACGGCGACGCGGTAGAGTTCCAACCCCTCGTCCAGCTCGCGCGCCTCCTGAGTCGCGCCGAGCGGATCGTCGAGTTCGGCGACGGACTCGACCATCTCCGCGATCGACTCGACTTTCGTGGCGTCGAGTTTCAATCGATCGACGAGCGCCTCGCTGTACTCGCCGCGTTCGAGCATCGCCTCCGCCTCGGCGACGTCCTTCGCGTTGGCCTCAAGGATGTCAGCCTCGTGCTCGCGAAGCGTCTCCGCGATGGCATACAGCGCCTCGTTGCGCGTCGTCTCGTCGACGTTGGCGAGCCGGAGCGCAGCGTCCGCCGCGGTCGAGACCTGTTCGTCCGTGTCGCGTGCGATCGCGACGCCGTCGGTGGGTGCATCGGATTCAGTCATCGGTCTCCTCGCTCGTTGGGACGAAAAGCGTCCCCGTCGGCTTGGCCGTTGCGATCCGTTCGAGCACATTTGACGTCCCGGAGCCCGCAATGACCGCCGGAATGCCGTGGACGCTGACGTCGTGTGCCCCTTCGACCTTGGTGCGGATCCCGCCGAAGGCGTCCGTCGCGCTCTCGTCGATGAGCCGCTGGACCGCATCGTAGTTGTCCCCGACCGCCTCGATGAGCGTCGCGTCCGGGTCGTATTTCGGGTTCCCCGTGTAGACGCCGTCGACGTCCGTCAACGTCACCAGCAGGTCGACGCCGATCCCCGTCGCGATCGACGCCGACAGCATGTCGTTGTCGCCGATCTGGAGCTCATCGACGGCGACCGCGTCGTTCTCGTTGATGATCGGCACGACGTCCCACGCGAGCAGCGTCTCGATCGTGTTCTGGAAGTTCCGAAACCGCTCGGGCGTATCGAGGTCCTGTCCGGTGAGCAGGATCTGTGCGACCGTCTGATCGAACCGCTCGAAGCTCTGGGTGTAATGACGCATCAGGTGGCTCTGTCCGACCGTCGAGAGCGCCTGGCTCTGTGCGATCGGCTCGGCGTCGGTGTCGCGCCGGTGCGAGTCGGAGTCCGCCGCACCGTCGGCCCCGATAACCTCCTCACGCGTGCCGGCTTTCACCCCGTTCATCCGGTCGAGCCGGCCGATCCCGGCACCGACCGCACCCGAAGAGACGAGCACGACCTCCTTCCCACGCTCGCGGAGGTCCATCACGTCGGCGACGAGTTTGTCCAGTTTCACCCGGTCGAGCCGGGAGTCCTCGTCGGTCAGCGAGTTCGTCCCCGCCTTGACGAGCACGCGTTCGGCGGCGGCCGCACGCTCGCGGACCGACTTGGCGATCTCGGGGTCGACGCCCCCGATGAGGGCGTCCACGTCACTCATCCGTGAACGCCTCCGCCAGCTCCCGTGACCGGCGCTCGGCCGCGACGACCGCCTCGACCACGCCGTCGTCGGCGTCGCTCTCGCGAAGCGCCTTCATCCCCTCGATCGTCGTCCCCTTCGGCGAGCAGACCGCGTCGATCAGCTCGTCGACGGTTCGGTCGTCACGGAGCACCGTCTCGGCTGCCCCCTTGAACGTCTGGGCGGCGAGCCGCTCGGCCTGCTCGGGCTCCAGGCCGCCGTCGATCCCGGCGGTCTTCATCGCGTCGATGAGGTAGAACGCGAACGCCGGCCCGCTTCCGTTGACCGCCGTGGCGATGTCCATCAGCGACTCGTCGACCTCGGCGTACTCGCCAACTGCCCCGAGGAGGTCGCGGACCTCGTCGGTGAGGCCCTCCTCGGTCACCGCCGCGGCCATGTTGCCAGTCTCGGCCGCGAGGTTGGGCATCACCCTGACGACGCTGGCGTCGGTTCGCGCGGCGACGAACCCCCGTGAGACCCCTGCCGCGAACGTGACGAGCGTCTGATCGGCCCGGAGGTCGAGGTCGGCGAGGACGGACTCCACGATCGACGGTTTGACCGCGATCACGACGATGTCCGCCTCGCGAGCCGCGGAGGCGTCGTCCGTCGTCTCCTCAGCGAACGACTCCACGGCGACGAGGGCGGCCGGATCGAGGTCGATCGCCGTCACGTGATATCCATCGACCGATCGAAGCCCCCGTATGAGGGCACCGCCCATGTTCCCGCAGCCGATAACGCTCACCCGAGTCATCGTGCCCTGACTGAGCGCGTTGAGCAACATACCACCTGCGGTTTCGATTCGTCAACCGAACCACCCATCACTCTTCGTCGGCCGCCCGACGGATCCGGTCGGCGATGCCGTCGGGGGCGACCGCCTCGGCGATCCGGACGTCCTCGGGCGTGACGGCCCCGACCGCGCGGCCGGCGGCGACGTACACCCCGAGCACGACGACCGGGAGGACGACCGCGATGAGGAGCTGGTCGGGAACGATCGCCACGACGAGCCAGCCCGCGGCAAGCGCCGGCAGCCACGCGAGAACGACGCGGCCGAGCGCCCACGAGAAGGGATGGATCCGTCGGTAGTAGTACACCTCCATCAGCGCCGCCGCACCCGAAAGCGTGAGCGCGGCCATCGTCCCGAGGCCGGCCCCGAGGATGCCGTACTGCGGCACCAAAAGCGCCGTGAAAAAGACGTTTCCGGCGAGCAGGATCGCCGAGTTGAGGAACACGAGGCGGGAGTAGCCGAGCCCCTGTAACAGCGCCCCATCGGGCCCGCCACCGAGGATACTCGCGATGTAGCCGACGACGAGGGCGAGCACGACCCCGCTTGCGACCGTGTACTGCGGGGTGAAGACGATGGAGAGGTAGACCTCCGCGCCGAGCACGAGGATGGCCGCCACCGGGAGCGAGAGCCCGAGGACCCACCGGGTCGCCGTCCGATAGCGCTGGGCGACGGCATCGCCGTTCTTGCGCTCCTCGGCGATGAGCGGCTTGAAGATCGGCGCGAGCGACGAGAAGAAGATGAGCAGGTTGCCCGCAAGCATGTAGCCGACTCGATAGATCCCGACGTCGTCCGATTCGAGGAAGAAGCCGACGATCAGGTTGTCGACCTGCCCCATGACGACGAAGATGACGCCCGCGAGCGCGAGCGGCAGCCCGTACCAGAGGATCTCGCGGAACGGCGTCAACGAGAGCTGTCCGCCGCGAAGCGCCTCCTGTCGCAGGAGGATGACCCCGCCGAGCGAGATGGCGATCACCAACCCGACGAGGTAGCCCCCGATGACGCCGAGCAGCCCGAGCCCCGTGGCGACGAGGAGCCCGGCCGTGGCGAACAGCCGAACGGTCGGTCGGGTCACATCGCGGACGTAGACGCGGTATTTGAGCCGCTTGAGCCCGCTGTATGACGCCATGAGCCCGTTGAACATGGCGAGCAGCGGTAACGCGAGCGCGAGGTACCGGAGCGCCGTCGCCAGCCCGGGCTCGCCGAAGAAGAGCGCGAGGCGGTCGGCCGAGAGGTAGAGGGCAAGTGCCGTGGTGCCGGAGGTGACGAGCAGCAGCCCGAACACCTGCAGGGTGACCGCCCGTGCCTTCCCCGGCTCGTCGGCATCGAGGTACTGTGGCACGAAGTAGTCGATCGCGCGGTGTAAGCCGGCGCTGGCGAAGATCTGCATGAGGTGTAACACCGCCGTCGCGAGCACGAAGAGGCCGTAGACGCCGGGACTCACGAGTCGGGTGATGAGCGCGACGATGAGGAAGCCGAACGCCTTGCTGATGAGCGAGCCGCCGAAGGTGATCCCGCTCTGGGAGGCCATCGTCTCCTCGGCGCTCGGGTCGAGCGACTCGGTCCGTCCCTCCGCGCCGAGGTCCCCCGTCGTCGGGACGTCGTCGGGAAGGGCGGACTCGGGTTCCGTCATCGATGGATGATCGAGTTCCGGATTCCCGCCGCCATCGGCCGCGGCGGGGTCGTCCCGGGCCGGGGTGCCGTCGCTCGGCCCGTCCGCACGTACCGTGTCGCGCTCATCCGGCCCGTCCCCGTCGTTTCCGCCCGTACGGTCCTCGCCCGCGGGCGGGTCGCTCACGGTGTCACCCCGGACGCCGGGGGACGAATGCGCGGACACGCGGGGGAGTACAGCGTGAAAGACATCTCAGGCGTGAAAGGCATCTCAGCGGTAGTCCGCGACCTCGACGTCGTGGTCGACGATCGCCGCGGCGGCTTCGCCGATTCCCGGAAATTCGACCGTGAATTCCCAGCGATCGTTCTCCTCGACGGCGTCGACCTGTTCGACCGTCGTATCCCGCACGTCGCCCGCCTCGTCGTAGAACTCCGCACGAACCTCGAGGTAGGTGAGTTCCTCCTCGCGGGTACGCTCGATAACGCCCTCGACCCTGACGGTCTCCTCGTCCGTGCTCTCGTCCTCGCGGACGAGTTCGCTCTCGACGACCCGGGCGGGCGGATCCTCCTCCTCCTCGTCGGTCCCGTCGTCGGCGTCGTCGATCGGGTCGGTACAGCCGGCGAGCGCACTCGCGACGACGACGGCCGTGCCGACGAGCAGTCCACGACGACGCATAATCGCTCGAACCTCGGTCGGCGGGGCTAATAAGCGGATTGCTCGTCGAGATGCGGTCGAACGCCGTCGGGAGGCGACGGAATTATCGCTCGCTCGAGGCCCCGGGATCGACGGACCCGGCCGTGATCCGCGCGAACCCCACGAGCGTCCGCTCGGTGTGTACGTCCGAACAGCGTTCGTGAACGCGGCGGTGTGCGGCGAGCGTCCGCGCATCGAGGAGCGCGACGGGCGGTTTGGGGCGACCGCGGCCCGGCGGGGTGCTCAGTCGAACCGCCCCGGCGAAGACGGGGTTCAACCACCGGCCAACGGGATGGGTGCTTCGGGCGAAGCCGGCGACACAGATCCGTCCGGGAGGCGCCGATCCCGACTGGTGTCCGGGGGGCGTCGATCCCGACTGATGTCCGGGGGACGTCGATCCCGATCGGTTGAGCGGTTCGAGGAGCCGGCACCAGCCGTCGATGGCGCGCGCGGGGTCATCGAGCATCCCGGAAAGGAACGTCGAGAGGACCCCATCGACCGCCCCGGCGGGGGTGACCGCACGCGGGAGGTCGGCGGGGGCGACCGGCGGGGCCGTGGCGTCCGCGCGGGCGACGTGGACGTTCTCCCACCCCGCGCGTTCGATCCGATCGCGGGCGCGGCGGAGCACGCCCGCCGAGAAGTCGAGGCCGACGACGGTCCCCTCGGGACCGACCCGATCGCGAAGCACGGGGAAGTTCGCGCCCGTCCCACAGCCCATCTCGACGACGACGTCGCCGCGAGCGGGATCGAGCGCGTCGACGATCCGTTCGCGCAGGTCCATCACGAACGGCGCGTCGCTCGCGAGGCGATCGTAGAGCGCCGCGTAGCGGGTATAAAAATCGGCGGCCGTGGTGGACCGGTGGAGGCCCCGTTCCGCCTCGTCGACCGCGCGATCGGACCCATTCATATATCGGCGTTCGACGGCGACACCCTAAATACCGGTGCCGACAGCTGCCCGGGGCTGGCGGTGTGGCCGCGTCGGAAAAAAACCGGTGCGCGTCCAGGCTAGCGAGCGCGGGTCCCGCTCCCGGTGACGACCACCGGAAGATCGGTCGAGCGGATGACCGACTGGGTGACGCTTCCGAATATCGCCTTGCCGGCGGGCGACCGTTTCCGTCCACCCATGACGATCTCGTCGACATCGTGTTTCTGGGCCGTCGCGATGATGTCGTCGGCGGCCTCACCGCTCCCGTCGGTGACCGTCACGTCGACCCCGGCCTGCTCGAGGTGCTCGGTTGCCCGCCGAACGGATCCAACCCGAGTTGCCGATTTAAACTGGCTGAGCTCCTGCGGGACGGTGTCCTCCTCCCCGCCGGTAAAGACGAATAGAAGGATCGCCTCGATCTCCTCGGCCGCCCCCGGCTGAGCGGTGACGTACTTCGCTTGTGCCAGCGCCCGATCCTCATCCCCGTCGAGCGGCAGTAGGACGTGGTACATGATCGAGCGCTCAGGCGGGGCTATATTAAAACCGCGCCTACACGCCGGCATCGTAAGGGGCCCCCTCGCTACCGACGGAAGCACAGCACGGTCCACGGAAGCGATCCCGTTCACCCGCGATGGAAGATCCCCGGATATATACAAATCGGCGCCAACGACGTGCGAGCCCCCTACTCGTCCAACTCGTCCACCAGATCGGCGGCGACGCCGACGTACCCCTCCGGCGTGAGCGCGACCAGCTCCTCGCGGACCGATTCGTCGACGTCGAGCTCCGCAAAGAGCGCGCGGAAGTCATCGAGGTCGACGTCGCGACCGCGGCTCAACGCCTTCACCCGCTCGTAGGCCTCCACGTCGCCCTCGCGTCTGAGGATCGTCTGGACCGCCTCGCCGATCACCTCGGGGGTCGCCTGCAGCTCCTCGCGCATGACCGCCTCGTTCGGAACGACCTTCGAGAGGCCGTCCGCGACCTTCAGGTAGCCGATGAGACAGTGCGCGAACGCCGCGCCGATGTTCCGTTTGACCGTCGAATCGGAGAGGTCGCGCTGGAGCCGCGAGGAGGTGACGTAGTCGGCGAGGAAGACGAGGTCCGCGTTCGCCTTCGAGAGGTTCCCCTCGCTGTTCTCGAAGTCGATCGGGTTCACCTTGTGCGGCATCGTCGAGGAGCCCGTCTCCCCCTCGACGGCCCGCTGGCCGAGGTAGCGATCGGAGACGTAGAGCCACGCGTCGACGTCGAGATCGAGGAGCACGTCGTTGACGCCGCGCAGCGCGTCGAACAGCGTCGCGAGGTCGTCACACGGGTTCACCTGCGTCGCGAGCGGCGTGTGTTCGAAGCCGAGGTCCGCGACGAAGGCGGCGGAAAACGCCCGCCAGTCCACGTCGGGATACGCGGCCGTGTGGGCGGCGTACGTGCCGGATGCCCCCGCGAGCTTCCCGGCGATCCCGTCGACGGCGGCGTCGACCCGGCCGAGCGCCCGCCCGAGCCGCGCGGCGTAGACCGCCATCTCCTTGCCGAACGTCGTCGGCGTCGCCGGCTGGCCGTGGGTTCGCGCGAGCATGGGGGTCGCTCGGTGGTCGTGAGCGAGCTCGACAAGGGCGTCGCGCACCTCGCGGATCGCTGGAACGAGCACGGTCGTCACCGCCGGCTTCACGAGCAGCCGATGCGCGAGGTTGTTCACGTCCTCGCTCGTCAACCCGAAATGGATCCACGGGAAGTAGACGGCCGCGTCGTCGATGACGTCCGCCTCCGCCAACCCCTCCAAGCGAACCCGGAGGAAGTACTCGACCGCCTTCACGTCGTGGTTGGTCGCGGCGTAACCGGCCGCACCCTCGACCTCCAGCCGCTTGATCAGCCGGGCATCGGCCGCCGAAAAGTCGGTATAGAGCGCCCGGAGTGCCGCGGCCAGCTCGTCGTCGACGGTGATGGGCGTCGCGTCGAGGGCCGCGAGGGCGATCAGGTACTCGACCTCCACGCGCGTCCGGGCGCGCATCAACGCCCCCTCGCTCACGTACGGCGACAGCGGCGCGGTGCGAGAGGCGTAGCGGCCGTCGAGCGGCGAAACCGCCGCGAGCGGATCGGCGCGATCAAGGCCGTCGATGGGGCCGGTGTGGTCGAACCCGTCGGTGCCGACGGAACCGGTCGCCGCAGTGGAGCCGTCGTCTCCGCGGTCCCGTGCGTCGTCAGTCATGGCGGTGAGTGCCGCCGCGGTCCTCAAAAGCACATCGATGCGGGCACACAGATGTGGATATTCGGCCGGAAAAGGGCGTGTTTGAGGGGCCGTTGTATCCGCATCCATGGATCGTGAACGGGTCGTGAATGGACCGGACCGCAATGGATATACTTCGCCGCCCGGAGCCTTCCGATATGAAGATCGCCGGCCTAGCCAGCAACCGGGGGCGAAACCTGTTACACATCGACGACCTCGCGCCGGGCGGCGCGGAACTCTCGGTCATCGTCACGAACCGTGAGGGCGCGCCGGTGCTCGAAGCCGGCGCGGAGCGGCGGATCCCGACGGAGGTCGTCGTCCGCGAGGAGGGCGAGTCGCGGGCCGCCCACGAGCGCCGGATCCTCGACCGGCTCGCCGGATACGATTTCGACATCGTCTGTCTCGACGGCTACATGCGGGTGCTCACGGAGACGTTCCTCGATGCCGCACCGACGACGCTCAACGTCCATCCCTCGCTGTTGCCGTCGTTTCCGGGGGCGGACGCGCACGAGCAGGTCCTCGACGCCGGCGTCCGGACCACGGGCTGTACGGTCCACGTCGTCACCGAGGCGGTCGATTCGGGCCCGATCGTTACCCAGGAACCAGTCCCCGTCTACGGGGACGACGACGCCGAGTCGCTCAAACGACGGGTGCTTCAGACGGCGGAGTTCACGGCGTATCCCCGGGCCGTCCGCTGGTTCGCCGAGGACCGGGTGACCGTCGACATGGCCGCCGAAACCATCACGGTCGACGGCGACACGGGCGGGGCGTTCCCCGAGCGGCGTTTCCAGTCGCAGGACCTCGAGGCGTCGCTGCGGTACGGCGAGAACCCCCATCAGGCGGCCGCGCTCTATGCCAACGAGAGCTGTGAGGAGGCGAACGTCGTCGCCGCGGAGCAGCGAAACCCCGGGGCGAAAGGGATGGGGTACAACAACTACAACGACGCGGCCGCCGCCCTCGACCTCATCAAGGAGTTCGACGAGCCGGCCGCGGCGGTGATCAAGCACGCGAACCCGGCCGGGTGTGCGACCGCAGGCGAACTCGCGGACGCCTACGACGCCGCCCTGCGGACGGACGCGAAGTCGGCGTTCGGCGGGATCGTCGCGCTCAACCGGCCCTGTGATGCCGACACCGCCGAGGCGATCGTCGACTCGTTTAAAGAGGTCGTGATCGCGCCGGGCTACACCGAGAGCGCGCTCGATGTGCTCCGTGGACGGTCGACCCCCCGCGTGCTCGACGTCGGGCCGCTCGCGGGCAACGGGGCCGGCGCCGTGGAGGATGACGACATCGAAACGGACGGTGACGACGGGAACCCCCGGCTCCGCGAGCGGTACATGGAAAAGCCGATCGTCGGGGGACGGCTCATCCAGGAGCGTGACCGGTCCGTGCTGACCGCCGACGACCTCGAGGTGGTCTCCGAGCGCACGCCGACCGACGAGGAGGTCGAGACGGCGCTTTTCGCCTGGCGGACGCTCAAGCACGTGAAATCGAACGGGATCTGCCTGGCGGCCGGCACGGAGACGGTCGGCATCGGCATGGGACAGGTCTCGCGGGTCGACGCCGTCACGCTCGCGACGATGAAAGCGGAGCGGGACGCGGAGGGCAAATCCGCCGCGGGGGCCGTGATGGCCTCCGACGCGTTCTTCCCGTTCCCGGACGCGATCGAGGAGGCTGCCGAGGCGGGGGTCGCGGCGGTGATCCAGCCCGGCGGTTCGGTCAACGACGAGGACGTGATCGCCGCCGCCGACGAACACGACATGGCGATGGTGTTCACCGGCACCCGCTGTTTCCGACACGACTGAACCGGCCGACATGGGGGCTCGAAAGCGCCGCCGCCATCCGTCCCCGCCACCCGGCCGATCGTATGCGCACGGGCTCACGAGTATCTCCATAACTTATGAGCAAGTGTCCGATCCACCGAGGCGGTAATACGCCTCGCACCGGCACGCCGGGAATTCATTTCATGATCAATAAACAACGACCGAAGATCGCATGACCGCGGCGAGGTCATCGAAAATCCGAGCACAGAAAGTTTATATACGTGCTTGGCCCTGCCCCGAGTGAAGACCAATGTTCGACCGTATCCGTACGGCGGCCCTGTTCGGGCTCCATCAGGCGGCCGTCGCCGTCGGGATCTCGTTGTTCCCGGTGGCGGTGTTCGTTCGGCAGCACCTCGGAATCAACCTCCCGATCGGCCGGCTCGTGGAGACGACCGGCGAGGCCTACGAGAACGCAGAGGAGTGACGCAACCGGGGTCGGCTCGGCCGACGGCGATATCACACAGTTTAATCCGTGCGGTGGTCGTCTTACGGGTAGATAGTCGAACTCCTCTTAGTGGCCGGCGTGCTCGTCGCGATGTTCGTCGGCTACAACATCGGCGGGGCGACCACCGGGGTGGCGTTCGGCCCGGCCGTCGGCGCGAAGGTCGTCTCCAAACTCGGGGCGGCCGCATTGATGTCGATCTTCTTCTTTATCGGCGGCTGGCTCATCGGCCCGGCCGTCGTCGAGACGTTGGGCGAAGGGATCATCCAGGAGGAGGGG
This sequence comes from Halorubrum vacuolatum, assembly GCF_900188065.1. Lineage (GTDB taxonomy): Archaea > Halobacteriota > Halobacteria > Halobacteriales > Haloferacaceae > Halorubrum > Halorubrum vacuolatum. Next base: position 128,796 of record NZ_FZNQ01000007.1, on the reverse strand, counting down.
ATCCTGACGCTTGAAACCGGGATCGCCATCCTCTTTTTCATCGGGTTGGCGCTGTTCATCGGGAACGTCTTCGGCGTGCCCGCCTCGACGTCGATGACGGCTGTCGGGGCGATCGCGGGGCTCGGCTTGGCGACGGGGACGCTCAACTGGGCGACGATGGGCGAGGTCGTCTCGTGGTGGATCGTCGCCCCGGTGGTCGCCTTCTGGTTCAGCGGCGTCATCGGCCGGTACTTCTATACACGGATCAACGCGTGGGTCGCCATCAGCAGGCGGAAAACCGACCTCTGGGTCGTGGACCGAAGCTCGCGGATCCCCCGGATCCATGCCGCCGAGGGCACCGGCCGGCGCGAGATCACGGGCTCGCTGATCGTCGTCGCGATCGGCTGTTACATGGCGTTCAGTTCGGGCGCGAGCAACGTGGCAAACGCCGTCGCGCCACTGGTCGGCAGCCGCGCCCTCGAGTTCGAAGACGGCGTCCTCGCCACCTTCTCGAACATGGAGTGGGGCGTCATCATCGCCGGCGTCGCCGTCACCATCGGCGCGTTCACCATCGCCCGGCGAACCCTCGAAACGATGGGCAACGAGATCACGAACCTCCCGCTGACGGCGGCGGTCGTGGTGATGACCATCTCCGCGACGATCACCACGCTGCTCTCGGCGATCGGCATCCCCGTCCAGCTCGTGATCATCTCCACGATGAGCATCATCGGGCTCGGCTGGGGTCGGGCGACCCGGACCACGACGGTCTCCGACGCGGTCCGCGGCGAGAAGGAGACGGCCGTCTCCGTGGGGGCGCTGACCGCCGAGAAGGAGGGCGAGACCGCGCCGGCGATCGGCGAGGAGGAGGCCGAGGATATCCCGCGGGCATCGGACCTGTTCGACCCCTCGACGGCCGGCCGGGTGATCCTCATTCAGAACTTCGTGCCCGTCCTGGCGACCATCGGCGCGTATCTGACGTTCCGGTTCGTCCCCATTTGGGCGTGGTGAGCCGCTCACCGGCCGAACCGCCGCTGGCGGTCCTGGAAGTCGAGAACCGCCCGGAGGTAGTCGCGCCGGCGGAAGTCCCGCCAGTTGACGTCGGTGAAGTAGAGCTCCGCGTAGACCGACTGCCAGATGGCGAAATCCGAGAGCCGTTCCGCGCCGGTTTTGATCACGAGGTCGGGCTCCTCGGGGAAGACGAGCCGGTCGGCGACGTGATCTTCGTCGATATCCTCGGGCTCCAGCCGCCCGGCGGCGACGTCGCTCGCGAGGTCACGGACCGCCGCGGCGAACTCGGCTTTCCCGCCGAGACCGACGTTCACCCGGATCGGGGCGTCGGTCCGTGCCGAGTCGGCGGAATCGTCATCGGAGCCGGCGTCCGCGGGCGTCCGGATCACCATCCGCCGGGGTGCATCGAGCGACCGAAACTCCCCGACGAGCGTGTCGATCACCGACTCATCGAGCACGGAGACGGAGACCGTCAGCCGCTCGGCACCGTAACGGAAGGTCCACGAGAGGACGTCCGAGAGGGTGTCATAGGCGCCGTCCGTGAGGAGGTCGCGCTCGGTGATGACGAGCGCGACGTGTGCCGGCGGTTCCCCGTCGTGAAGCCGATGGCGGAGGACGAGGGAGGCGTCGTACGGGCCCACACCCGGGACGACGGCGCTCGTGTATAAAAACGCGACGCGGCCGACCGGGCATCGACGACAGCCGCGGACGACGCGGTGTGGTCCGCTTCGGGGCGGTGTCGGGACCGTTAAGTGGTCCTCGGGGGTATCTGGTGGTGTGACTCGGAGGCTTCGACGGGCAGGCGTGTTCGCGGCCATCGCCGCGCTTTCCGTGTTCGCCCCGGCGCTCGGCCCCGCCGCGGCCGCGCCGTTCCTGCTCGTCGCCGGCGGCCTCTTTTTTGGCGTCCGTGAGGGCCCCATCTTCGAGACGCTCGCGCTCCCCGGCGACCGCAAGGATCGCCGACTCTACGGCGTCGTCGCCTTCGCCATGGCGACCGCCGGGCTCGCCATCTTCGCCTCCATCCCCGGCGAGCCGCTCCCGTACGTCGCGTTCGCGGCGGCCGCGCTCGCCGTCGGGTTCGGTCGGCTCGGACGGGCCCTGTTCGCCCGCCACAGCGACGGCGAGTTCGTACACGTGGTCGGCTACCTCCTCGTCGGGGGGTTCGCCGCGCTGATCGGACAGCTCGTCGTGGCCGCACAGACCGCGCCCGGGACGCTCCTCGCGGGGGTCCCCGTCGCCGTCTTCATCGCGGCGACCGCGTCGCTCTCGGCGGCGCTCATCCGCTCGCTCGTCTACGACCGCGACGCCCACATCACCGTCATCATCGCCGCGCTGATCGCGTGGGCGTTCACCGCGCTGGTCCCGACGGTGACCGTGCCGGAGATCGCGATCGCGCTGGCGGTGACGGTCGGGCTCGGGTACGCCGCCTACGCGCTCGGCACCGCGAGCGTCCCCGGGATGTTGACGGGGGTGTTGCTCGCGCTGTTGACCGTCGTGCTCGGCGGCGTCGGCTGGTTCCTCACGCTCATCAGCTTCTATGCGATCGGCGGGCTCGCCTCGAAGTACCGGTTCGACGAGAAGGCCGACCGCGGCGTCGCACAGGAGAATCAGGGCGCCCGTGGCACCGGGAACGTGCTCGCGAACTCGGCGGTGGCGCTCGCCGCGCTTATCGGCTACGCCGCGACCGACCACCTCGGGATCCCCGCGGTGCTTTTCGGGTTCGCGTTCGCCGGCGCGATCGCGACCGCGCTCGCCGACACGCTCTCCTCGGAGATCGGCGGGCTCTTCGACCGCCCGCGGCTGATCACGACGCTTCGCCCGGTCGAACCCGGCACGGACGGGGCGATCACGTGGCAGGGGGAACTCGCTGGGATCGCCGGAACGGCCGTGGTCGCCGTCCTCGCCGCGACGACGATGCCGCTCGGCGACCCGGCCCTCGCCGGCGGTGTCGTGGGCGCCGCGGGATTCGTCGGGATGACCGTCGACAGCCTGCTGGGCGCGCTGATCGAGGGGGAACGCGTCGGAAATCAAGGCGTGAACTTCCTCGCCACGCTCGCCGGGGGCCTCGTCGCCGTCGCGTTCGCGATCGGCGTCGGTGTCGGCATCGGTGCCGGGAGCCTTTGAGCAGACAAAAGGCCTATTCGGTCATCGTCCGTCCGTAGATCCATGACCGATGCCGACCCGGCCACGGAAGCCAACGTTTCCGTCGAGGACGATCCGGTCGACACCGCGGACAGCCAGGTCGACACCGCGGACGACACGGTCGACACCACGGACGATACGGTCGACACCACGGACGACACGGTCGACACCGCGGACAGCCAGGTCGACGTCGACTTCGGCGAGGACGGTCTCGTGCCGGCCATCGCACAGGACGTGGAGACGGGCGAGGTGCTCATGCTCGCGTACGTCTCGCCGGAGGCGCTGGATCGGACCCGCGAGACCGGGTACGCACACTACTACTCGCGCTCGCGCGGAGAACTCTGGCGGAAGGGCGGCTCTTCGGGACATACACAGGCGGTAGCGGAGATCCGCATCGACTGTGACGCCGACACGCTGTTGTACCTCGTCGATCAGGCCGTCGGAGCCTGTCACACCGGCCACCGCTCGTGTTTCTACCGGACCATCGACGGCGGGACCGTCGACGGAGCCGAACGCGTCTTCGACCCCGACGAGGTGTATTGATCGATGGGCCGTGAGGATGAAACCGACGGGGACGTCGTGCGGACGGCCGGCGAGGCCGCCGCGGAGCTTCGCGAGCGCTACGACGACCTGAAACGGATCGAAGCGGAGATCGACACGCTCGGCGAGTCACGCGTCGAGACGGCCGCGGACGCCTTTCGGACGGCACACCGCGTGCTCGATCAGTACGAGGAGGACGCGGTCGGAACCGGCGATTTCGGCTCGTACGTCCGGTTTGAGGGGGCGTTCTCGAGCGCGACGAGCGTCGGCGACGACGCGCTCGCCGCGGACGCGTTCGCCGCCGCCGACGAGACCGTGAACAAGCGGCGGCTCTCCGAGCGCGACTTCGCGGCCGCGCGGGAGGCGCTCGAACCCGCCCGTGAGTACGTCGATCTGCTCGAGGAGCGCGACGCGGCCGACGAGGCCCGACGGGCGGCCCGCAAGGAGGCGATGGACGCACGGGACGCGCTCGCGGACCGGCTGGAACGGCTCCGAACCGTCGCGGAAATGGCCGACGCCGACCTCACGGTCGACGTGGACCGGATTCGAGAGCCGATCGAATCGTATAACGAGGGGGTGCGGTCGGCGTTCCGTGAGTTCAAGCGGGAGGCGTCCGCCCGGCGCGTCTTCGCGCTCCTCGATCGCGCGGACGCGACGCCGTTCGTCGAGGTCGACGTCCCGCCCGCCGACCTGCAGGAGTACGTCGAGGAGCACGAGGCGGGCGAGGAGTCGCTCACGGACCTCCTCGAATATGCGGACTACTCCAACTCGAAGCTCCAACACTACGTCGACGATCCCGGCGCGCTCCGGACGGCGGTCGCGGTGCATCGAACCTATCTCGAACGGCTCGACGGCGAACCGTTCACGCTCGGCTGGCCGCCCGCCCCCGGCGACGAGTTGGCCTACGAGATCGGCGAACTCGTGCCGCTCGTCGCCCGATTCGCCGATGATAAACTGGTCGCGACCCTCCGATCGGTCCGCGACCTCGCCCGCGAGGAGGAGTACGCGACCCTCCGCCGCGCCGCCGAGGTGCGGGCGGCCGTCGACGACGACGAGCTCGCGCTGCTCGAAAGCGGGGCGATAGACGAGCGGGTCGCGGAGGCGGAGCGGACGCTCGCGATCGTCGAGGACGTGTTGGCGGAGACGGAGACGAGCTAGTCGGCGTTCAACACCCGCCGATCAGCGGCCCGCCTCCCGCCGATCAGCGGCCCGCCTCCCGCCGATCAGCGGCCCGCCTCCCGCCGATCAGCGACCCGCCTCGACGGCCTCGCGCATCCCCTCCGCGAGCCGCTCCGCGCGGTCGGCGTCGGCTGACTCCGCGTAGATGCGGATCTTCGGCTCCGTCCCGGAAGGTCGGACCAACACCCACGCGTCGCCGTAATCGAGCCGATAGCCGTCGGTCGTGTTGGGCTCGGCGTCGGCCGTCTCGGCGTACGCACGGGCCGCCGCGAGCATGTTCTCCCGCTCTTCGGGGTCGCCGTACTCGACGTTGACCCGGACGAAGTGGTAGTCGGTGTACGGGGCGACGACCTCGCTTGCCGGCGCGCCGTCGGCGTTCGCGAGCAGTTCGAGAAACTTCGCGCCGATGTACGGCCCATCGCGTGAGAGCCGGTACGGCGGGAAGAAGACGCCGCCGTTGCCCTCGCCGGCGATCGGGACGCGGATGCCCTCCGCGGCAAGCTCACGCGTCCGGGTGATGATCTCGGTCGCGCCGATCGGCGTCAGTTCGAGGGCGGCGTCGTTTTTCTCACAAACGTCGACGAGCCGCTGGGAGACGTTGACCGCGCTGACGACGGCATCCCCCGACCGCAACTCGGCATCTGCGAGCGCCGCGAAGGAGGTGTCGCCGTCGATGACGCGCCCGGTTTCGTCGACGAAGACCGCCCGGTCGGCGTCGCCGTCGTGGGCGATCCCGACGTCGGCGTCGGTCGTCGCGACGAGCCGGGAGAGGTCGGTTAGGTTCTCCGGAACCGGTTCCGGTTCGCGTCCGGGGAAGTAGCCGTCGGGGGTCGCGTTGATCGTGTGCACCTCACAGCCGAGTTCGCGGAAGAACCGCGGGGAGGGAAGCGAGGCCGCCCCGTGGGCGGGGTCGACCGCGACGGTGAGGTCCGCGTCGGCGATCGCCTCGCGATCGACGCTAGCGAGGAGCTGTGTGAGGTAGTCGTCGACGACCCCCTCGACGGTCGTCTCGGTTCCCGCCGTTTGCCAATTCGCGAGGTCGTACTCGTCATCGAGCACGCGCCGTTCGATCCGTTCGAGCACGTCGACTGAGAGCTCCACGCCGTCGGCGCCCACGAGCTTCACGCCGTTGAACTCCGGCGGGTTGTGCGAGGCGGTGATGAGGACACACGGAACCCCGTTGGACTCACAGTAGTGGCCGACCGTTGGGGTCGGAACGACGCCGAGGCGGTCGACGTCGCTGCCGACCGCCGCGAGCCCGCTCGCGGCCGCGTTGACGAACAGCTCACCCGTCGTTCGGGTGTCGCGCGCGACGGCGACGCGGTCGGCCGCCCAGACCGTGCCCGCCGCCTTCGCGATGTCGAGGACCAGCTCCGGCGTGAGATAGCGCAGCGCGACCCCCCGGATGCCGCTGGATCCGAACAGTTCCATACGCGGCTGTGTGCCGGCCGACGGGAAAGCGGTTCCGGACGCGGGGTTTGTGACGGCCACGGATGGGCCCGTCCGCCGGACCGGTGACCCCCGAATCGACTCGCGGGATTCAAACCCGTCGACCCGCTATCGGTTCCATGGACACGTCGCGACGGGATCTCCTCGCCGGGGCCGGGGGGATCGTCTGCACCGGGGCGTTCGCCGGCTGCCTCGATTTTACCGCGGGCGAGGGCGCAGCGGGTCCCGAGGGCGTCCCGGACACGCTCTCGTGTGCGGACGACGAGTTCGTCCGGCTGGAACCGCCGATCGAGGAGGCCGTCGCCGATCGCTCGGCGGTGGCCGACGGCGTGAGCGTCGAACTCTCAGCGGAGGGGACCTCCGAGACCTACGGCAACTCGATGCGGCTCGCCTTCAGAAACGCCGGCGAGGATGACGTGCGAACCTACGGCGAGGACGCCTACACCATCCAGCGTGAGACCGAGGAGGGGTGGAGGGAGATCCGTGGCTCCACGTCGGGCGAGACGGTCGAGCTGCCGGCCGAAGAGGAGTCGTTGTCGCCGAATTCGGCATACAACTGGAACCTGACGCTCCGTGAGGACGCCATCGCCGAGGCCGTTTCGGGGCTCGAGTTGACCGTCTGTCCCGCGCTCGGCCCCGGCCCCCACCGGTTCGTCTACTGGGGGCTACTCGATGGGCCGCCGGTCGGCGTCGAGTTTCAGTTGATCGGGTGAGGCCCCGACGGGTGGATCAGCGGTGAGGCCCCGACGGATGGATCAGCGGTGACGCGATCGGAGCAGGTCATCGAGCGTCTCGGAGTCGACCACCCGTTGTATCTCGTCCATCGTGAATCGCTTCGGCGATCGGTCCCCCTCATCGGTGGCGATCCCGCTCGTGAGGATGGCTCGAATCCCCTCCTCGACGGTCATATCGACGTCGATCACCCGGTCCTCGGAGACGTAGGTGAGATAGCCGCCGGTGACCGGATTCGGGGCCAACGGGATGAACAGCGAGACGCCATCATCTACCTCAAGCGCGTCGGCGACGGAACCGGGCGCCTCGGTCGTCTCGAACGCGAGCAGGTACATCCCGTCGGAGAACATTTCCACGAGCTTCACGCCTTTAAACCGCTCATCGCTGTCGTTCAACGCCAACGATCCGACCTGTCGAAATCCTTTATAAATGGTGCCGACGCCCGGGACCGAGGCGATCAGGTAATCGACCGTCTCGACGAGCCGCTCGCCGTATCGATACTGTGCGAGCGACCCGACGGCGCGACGACCCCGAACACGACCAACATCGCAAAGAGCGTGACGAGCGTCTCGATGCCGGCGAGTTCGAGGACCTCGACGATCGGCTGGAGCATATCCTGCACGATCCCGACCGCGAACCAGATCACGTAGGCGGTGATCAGGATCGGGACGACGATCGCGAGGCCGGTGAGGATGATCGTACGCATCGAGCGGTCGGCGAGTGGGGACTCGCCATCGGCGCGCGGGGAGTTACTGTCAGCGCGAGCGGAGCCGCTGTCGTCACCAGGTGGTGCCATTCGATACCGATCGTTCAACAGCCGAGCCGATAACGGTTGGCACGGACGCCCACGGTGTGTCGGGGCGACGACCCGTAGGGTTTTAGCCGCCGACGGTGTCGAATACGGACATGGCAACGGGCATCGTCGGGGAGTTTCTGGAGTTAAAAGCGGAGACGGACGCCGACGTCCTCGCGATGCAATGTGGGGACTTCTACGAGTTCTTCGCGGACGACGCGGAGTTCGTCGCCGACGAGCTCGATTTGAAGGTCTCACAGAAGTCCTCACACGGCTCCTCGTATCCGATGGCGGGCGTGCCGCTCTCGGAGCTGACGCCCTACGCGAAGGCGCTCGTCGAGCGGGGCTACCGCGTCGCCGTCGCGGACCAGTACGAGACCGACGACGGCCACGCCCGCGAGATCACCCGCGTGATCACGCCCGGGACGCTGCTTGAGACGACCGATGCGGACGCCCGCTACCTCGCCGCGATCGTCCGCGAGGGCGACGTCGCCGTCGACGAGTACGGCGAGGTGCAGCACGCGGGCGGAAACGGGGCCGCAACGGCGCGGACGGACCGTACGGACCACACGGAGCCTGCCGACGGTTCCGGCGGCCCCTACGGCCTCGCGCTCGCGGACGTGACCACGGGGCGGTTCATCGTCACGGAAGTCGACGACGAAAGCGACCTCCGTGCGGAACTGTACCGCGTCGACCCCGCGGAGGTGCTGCCGGGGCCGCTCGTCCGGAACGACGACGCCGTGTTGGCGGCGGTCCGCGAGGAGCTGTCCGGATCGGTTTCGCTGTTCGATGCGGAGGCGTTCGCCCCCGGCCGGGCTCGACACGCGGTTCGTGAGCAGTTCGGATGGGAGACCGCGGAGACGGTCGGGCTCGACTCGGAACTCGCGGTCCGGGCGGCCGGCGCGGTCCTCGCGTACGTCGCGGAGACGGGTGCGGGAGTGCTCGCATCGATCACACGGCTGCAGACGTACGGCGCGGGCGACCACGTCGAACTCGACGCGACCACCCAGCGCAACCTGGAGTTGACGGAGACGATGGCCGGCGACGGCGACGGATCGCTTTTCTGCGTGCTCGATCACACCGTCACGGCGCCGGGCGGGCGGCTGCTTCGCGAGTGGCTGACCCGACCGAAGCGGGATCGGGAGGCGCTCGAATCGCGGCTCGACGCGGTCGAGGCGCTCGCGGCGGGCGCGCTCGCGCGGGATCGCCTCCGCGAGACGCTCGGGGACGCCTACGACCTCGAACGGCTCGCCGCACGCGCGACGAGCGGGGGCGCGGGCGCGAACGAGTTGCTCTCGGTCCGTGACACCCTCGCGCTCTGGCCCGAACTCGTCTCCGCGGTCGAGGGGACGCCGCTCGCGGAGTCACCCGTCGCCGACGTACTCGGACGGCCGGACCACGGGCGGGCGCGGGAGCTGTGTGCGGAGCTGTCCGACGCGCTCGCGGAGGACCCACCGAGCACGACCACGCAGGGCGGCCTGTTGTGCCGCGGCTACGACGACGAGCTCGACGGGCTCATCGATCGCCACGAGGAGGTGCAGCGCTGGTTGGACACCCTCGCGGAGCGCGAGAAACGCCAGTACGGGTTGACTCACGTCACCGTCGACCGCAACCGGACCGACGGCTACTACATCCAGGTGGGCAAGTCGGTCGCCGACGAGGTGCCCGATCACTATCGCGAGATCAAGACGCTCAAGAACTCGAAGCGGTTCGTCACCGACGAGCTCGCCGAGCGGGAGCGGGAGATCCTCCGGATCGAGGAGGCGCGCGGGGCGCTCGAAGCCGAGCTGTTCGCCGAGCTTCGCGACCGGGTCGCCGACGAAAGCGACCTGCTGCAGGACGTCGGCCGGGCGATCGCCGAACTCGACGCGTTGGCGTCGCTCGCGACCCACGCCGCCGGCAACGACTGGACGCGACCCGAACTTGTCGAGGAACGCTCGCTGTCGATCGACGCCGGGAGGCATCCGGTCGTCGAGCGGACGACCGATTTCGTCCCCAACGACCTCGCGCTCGACGCGGAGCGCGGCTTCCTGATCGTCACCGGGCCGAACATGAGCGGGAAATCGACCTATATGCGGCAGGCGGCGTTGATCCAGCTGCTCGCACAGGTCGGCTCGTTCGTGCCCGCGCGCGCCGCCCGGGTCGGGCTCGTCGACGGGATCTACACCCGCGTCGGCGCGCTCGACGAGTTGGCACAGGGCCGGTCGACGTTCATGGTCGAGATGCAGGAGCTGTCGAACATCCTCCACTCGGCGACAGAAGATTCGCTCGTGATCCTCGATGAGGTCGGCCGCGGGACCGCCACCTACGACGGCATCTCCATCGCGTGGGCCGCGACGGAGTATCTCCACAACGAGGTGCAGGCACGGACCCTCTTTGCGACCCACTATCACGAGCTGACGACGCTCGCGGACCACCTCCCCCGCGTCGAGAACGTCCACGTCGCCGTCGACGAGCGCGGCGGCGACGTGACGTTCCTCCGAACCGTCCGTGAGGGGCCGACGAACCGCTCCTACGGCGTCCACGTCGCCGACCTCGCGGGCGTCCCCGAGCCGGTCGTCGACCGCGCGGACGAGGTGCTCGATCGGCTTCGCGCCGAAAAGGCGATCGAGGCCCGCGGCGGGAGCGGACGAAGCGCAGACGGGAACGGCGGGAGCGGCGAAACCCAACAGGTCGTCTTCGATCTGTCCAGCGGATCGTTCGCCCGCGCAGGTGAGGGCACTACGCGGGGCGCCGACGATAGTGGGCAGGGCGCCGACGATAGTGGGCAGGGCGCCGACAACGAAACCACGGACGACGGTGGGAACGCCATCGATGAGGAGACCGCGGCCGTCTTGACGGAACTGGCCGACGTCGACCTCGCAGAGACGACGCCGATCGACCTCGTGGGTCGGGTGCAGAGATGGCAGAAGCGGCTCGACGCTGACGAGGAACGCTGAGCGCGACGACACCGGCTGTCGATGCCGTCCACACAGCAACGCCGACAACCGATGCCGTCCGCCTTTTTATACGCCGGGGGTGAAACGCGGACAACGCATGTTCGATGAGATCCTCGAGAAGTTCGAGGGGTCCCCCAGCCAGCAGGCGGTGATCCGGCTCTGTTTGGAGCGTGGCTTCTCGGTCAACGACGAGGGTCGGGTCGTCTCCGGCGGCATCGAGATCCCGTACACGGGCATCGCGCGCGAACTCGACGTGGACCGACGGGTGGTCGATTCGACGACGGACGCGATCTTAGCGGACCCGGAGCTGCGTCGGATCTTCGCGAACATCTCCTCGGTACCGAGTCTGATGGACCTCGCGCCCGTCCTCGGACTCACGGTGCTCACCATCGAGGTCGATGCCGCCGACGAGGCGGGGATCATCGCGGAGGTCACGGGGATCCTCGCATCCCACGACGTCCCGATCCGACAGGTGTTGAGCGACGATCCGGAGTTCACCGATGACCCCAAACTCTACGTGATCACCGACGTCGATCTCCCCGGCGATCTGCTCGTGGCGATACGCGAACTCAGCTACGTTCGGCGGGTCGGATTTTAACGGGTGTTCCACGCCGGCGACGGACACCCGGCGGCCACGGTCGACCGATCGAGGCCGGCGGCATGCATGAGTTTCACCGACATACCTTCCGCCCCGACGTAAGGATTCATGAACCATGAGGAATCAGGGACACGGGCGACGGCGATCCGCTGGCTTTCACTTTCACCCTGTAGTTAACGACACTTTATATCCCAAGCCGCACAACCCCGTGATACATGCCCGAAGACGAACTCGAGGACCTCCCAGGTGTCGGCCCCGCGACCGCGGACAAACTCATGGAAAACGGATTCGACAGCTACCAGTCGATCGCCGTCGCGAGCCCCGGCGAGATGTCGAACACGGCCGATATCGGCGAGTCGTCGGCGGCCGACATCATCAACGCCGCACGCGACGCGGCCGACGTCGGCGGCTTCGAGACGGGCGCGACCGTGCTCGAACGACGCCAGGAGATCGGGAAGCTCTCCTGGCAGATCGACGAGGTCGACGACCTGCTGGGTGGCGGCATCGAGACGCAGTCGATCACCGAGGTGTACGGTGAGTTCGGCTCCGGGAAATCACAGGTCACCCATCAGATGGCGGTCAACGTCCAGCTCGCAAAGGAGCACGGCGGGTTGGAGGGCGGCTGTATCTTCGTCGACTCCGAGGACACCTTCCGTCCCGAGCGGATCGACGACATGATCCGCGGACTTGACGAGGAGATCCTCGCCCACGAGATGGAACGCCGTGAGATCGAGGGCACCCCGAGCGACGAGGAGGCGATGGAGGAGTTAATCCAGGCGTTCCTCGATCAGATCCACGTCGCGAAGGCGTTCAACTCCAACCACCAGATCCTGCTGGCCGAGAAGGCCAAGGAGCTCGCGGGCGAACAGGAGGAGGGCGAGTGGCCCATCCGGATCGTCTGTGTGGACTCGCTGACCGCGCACTTCCGTGCCGAGTACGTCGGCCGTGGCGAGCTCGCCGAGCGCCAGCAGAAGCTGAACAAACACCTCCACGACCTGATGCGGATCGGCGACCTGTACAACACCGCCATCCTCGTCACCAATCAGGTCGCCTCCAATCCCGACTCGTACTTCGGCGACCCGACCCAGGCGATCGGCGGCAACATCCTCGGTCACGCCTCGACGTTCCGGATGTATCTCCGAAAATCGAAGGGGAACAAACGGATCGTTCGCCTCGTCGACGCGCCCAACCTCGCCGACGGCGAGGCCGTCATGCGCGTCCAGGAGGAGGGTCTGAAGCCGGAGTAGTTTCGGTTGACGAACGTCCAATTGTCGTAATAAAGCCATTAGAAGGCCCAAAACGTTCGAATTCTGCACTTCGTGATGTATCCCGATATGAGCAGATGCCCGTACCTGTCAGATTAAAACAAGTTTTGGCCGCGCGCGCCCCGTTCACAGGCACCAATGGCCGAATGAGCGGCGATTGGACAGTTTATTTACACTACATTCGTGCATAGGGGACGCAAATGTTGCGTCTCAACTGTCCAAAGAACGACCTTATATAGCATAGATTCACCCGTAAATTGGACGCACAGGGTATCATTAATCGGTCTTTTTGTGAAATTCAACTCATATGTTTATATACTCCCGTTTCAGGACGGATAGACGTGAATCACAACGCAATCGCACACACAACACAAGTATCGGTACACGATCGTTCACGGATTTCGTCCAGCGGAGGTGAGTCCGCGTGACGGGCACGCTGCTGCTTGAGCTGTCGGCCGCGGAGATCCAGACGCTCGTCGACGGCGTCAACATGACCTGGTGGCTCACGGTCACCTTCCTCATCTTCTTCATGCACGCCGGCTTCGCGATGTTGGAGGCGGGCCAGGTACGCTCGAAGAACGTCGCGAACCAGCTCACGAAGAACATGCTGACGTGGGCCGTCGGCATTTTCGTCTTCTTCGTGATCGGGATGGGCATCTCGAACAACGTCGGCTCGCTGCTCGCGGGCGGGGAGGCCTCGGCGTTGACCATGTTCGGCGAGACCGCGGACACCGGCTGGACGCTCTGGCTGTTCAGCGCCGTCTTCGCGATGACGGCCGCGACCATCGTGAGCGGGGCGGTGGCCGGACGGGCGAAGCTCCGTGCGTACGTCGGTTACACCTTCCTGCTCGCGGCGGTCATCTACCCGGTCGTCGCCGGCATGGTCTGGTACGCCCCGGGCGCTGACGCGCCGATTCTTGCAAGCCTCGGCTTCGAGGACTTCGCGGGCGGGATGGTCGTTCACGGCGTCGGCGGCGTCGCCGGACTGACCGCGGCGTGGGTCCTCGGCGCGCGGATGGACAAGTACGCCGACGACGGCTCGGTCAACGTCATTCCCGGCCATTCGATGACGTTCGCCGTGCTCGGCACGCTCGTTCTCTGTTTCGGCTGGTTCGGCTTCAACGTCGGCACGGCCGCGAACCCACTCGGCTACGGCGAGGAGGGACTCGTCCTCGCCGACTTCGCGTACGTCGGCAGCGTCGCCATGGTCACCGCCCTCGGCATGGGGATGGGGGCGATCGGCGCGGGTGCCGTCTCGCTGTATCTCAACGACAAGGTCGACACGCTCTACGTCGCGAACGGCATGCTCGCCGGCCTCGTCGGCGTCACCGGCCCGACGAACCTGATCACGCCGATGGGCGCCATCGCCATCGGCTTCCTCGCTGGCGCACAGCTCCCGCTCGTCTTCCGGTTCGTCGAGAAGCGACTGAAGATCGACGACGTCTGTGCGGTCTTCCCGGTCCACGGGAGCGCGGGGATGCTCGGACTGATCCTCTTTCCGCTGTGGTCCATCGAGGGCACCGCCGTCGGCGGCGGACTGATCGCGGGCGGGATCGTCTCGATCGAGGCGGGAATGTTCGTCCCGCAGATCGTCGGCGTCGCGGTCATCACGATCTGGACGGTGCTCGCGACCGCTGCGGTCTGGGGCGCGTTCAAGGCGATCGGACAGGCCCGCGTCACGCCCGAGCACGAGCGTGACGGGCTCGATGTCACCGAACACGGCATCGATACCTACCCCGAGTTCGGCAAGCCCAACGTCGTGACCGACGGGGGTGCGGTGGGAACGAGCGTCGAGTCACCGCGTGCCGACGGCGGCGCGGAAGCCGGGACCGATATCAAGCTGGTCACCGCGGTCGTTCGGCCCGACAGGTTGTCGGCGATCAAGACCGCCCTCGCTGAGATCGGCGCTCCCTCGCTCACGGTGACGAACGTCTCCGGGCGCGGCTCCCAGCCCGCAAAGAAGGGCCAGTGGCGCGGCGAGGAGTTCGTCGTCGACCTCCACCAGAAGATAAAAGTCGACGTCGTCGTCGCGGACATCCCGGCCGACGAGGTCGCCGAGGCGATCCGAAGCGCCGCCGAAACCGGCGAGCCCGGCGACGGGAAGGTGTTCATCCTGCCCGTGGAGGACGCGCTACAGGTTCGGACGGGGACGACCGGGCCGGAAGCGGTATAACATAAGCGACCGACGGCGGCCCCGGGAGATGTCACCAGCGAATGCACGACCCCGGCGCGCCCGCTCGGCAACGCATTTCTATCCCCCGGTCGAAACCACGAGTATGAACCACGAGCGCTCACGCCAGCTGTACGACCGCGCGTTGTCGGTCGCACCCGGCGGCGTCAACTCCTCGGTCCGCGCGACGATGCCACACCCGATCTTCGCCGAGCGCGGCGACGGCGGGCATGTGATCGACGCGGACGGTAACCGCTACATCGACTGGGTGATGGGCTACGGGCCGCTCCTGTACGGCCACGACCTCCCTGAGCCGGTCGAGGCGGCGATCCAATCACACACCGCCGGCGGTCCGATGTACGGGATGCCGACGGAGATCGAGGTCGAACACGCGGAGTTCGTCGCCCGTCACGTCCCGAGCGTGGAGTCGATCCGGTTCGTCAACTCCGGCACCGAGGCGACGGTCTCGGCCGTCCGGCTGGCCCGCGGCTACACCGGCCGCGAGAAGGTCGTCATCATGCAGGGCGGCTACCACGGCGCACAGGAGTCGACGCTGGTCGAGGGCACGTCCGACAGCGCCCATCCCTCGACCGCGGGAGTTCCCGAGGCGTTCGCCGAACACACCCTCCCGATCCCGTTCAACGACGTGGAGGCGGCAACGGAGGTGTTCGCGGAGTACGGCGACGACATCGCGGCCGTCCTCGTCGAGCCGATCCTCGCGAACAACGGGATCGTGATGCCGGTTGACGGCTACCACGAGACTCTCCGTGACCTCTGTACGGATCACGGCTCGCTGCTCATTTTCGATGAGGTGATCACGGGGTTCCGCGTCGGCGGGCTCGGCTGTGCCCAGTCGGCGCTCGGCGTCACCCCGGACGTCACCACCTTCGGAAAGATCATCGGCGGCGGCTTCCCCGTCGGGGCCATCGGCGGGACGGCGGAGATCATCGAGGGGTTCACCCCTGCGGGCGACGTCTTTCAGTCGGGGACGTTCTCGGGTCACCCGGTCACGATGGCCGCGGGCAAGGCCTCCTTGGAGTACGCCGCCGAAAACGACGTCTACGACCACGTCAACCGACTCGGTCGCATGCTTCGTGAGGGGATCACGGAGATCTGCGCCGAACGGGCCCCGGAGTACACGGTGGTCGGAACCGACTCGATGTTCAAGACGGTCTTCACTCGTGAGGGGCCGACGAGCGCCGCTGACTGCTGTCCGGCGGGTTGTCTACAGGATCCGGAGTGTGGACGGTACGGCGCCTGTCCGAAGACGGGTGCCGACGTCGCAGCTGCCGAGACGGACCGCTGGGAGCGCGTCTTCTGGCAGGGGATGAAAGACGAAGGGGTGTTGCTCACGGCGAACCAGTTCGAGTGCCAGTTCACCTCCTACGCACACACCGAGGAGGACGTCGAACGGACGCTTGAGGCGTATCGGGCGGTCTTATAAACCAACGACGACGGTCGCCTTCCACGTTCATCGGGCGCGGATCCGCGCCAGCACCGCCCGTCGTCCACGCTCGGCGGCGAGCGCCGTCGCGAGCAACACGACTCCGGCGAAGACGAGTGCAAGGGGCCCGGAGACGACATCGGTGACCGGACCGGCCAGAAACGCGAGCACTCCCAAGACGAACCCGAGCGTCGCGACGTTGACCAGTCCCGTTTCCTGGAGTTCGACGGCGGCGGCGACGAGGACGACGACCACGCCGAATAGACAGGCGAGCCCGAACAACGCGGTCGGTACACGTCCGACCGGTGAGGCAGCAACGGTCCACAGCGCGGCAAGCCCGACTGGGGCGACGAGCCCCGGAAGCACGCCGTAGCGGACACGCCGGGTACGACGGCCGAGCCCCAAAGCGACGAACGCCGCAGCGACCGCGACGACGCCGAACAGTGCGGTTCCGGTCCCGGGGTCAAGCCGAGGCGGCTCGCCCGAGGCCGTCGGAGCGGCGAGCGCGACGACGGCGAGCGTCGCGCCGACCCATCGAAGAACGCTCCCGAACCGGACGGACGGACGCGTCGAATCGTCGACGGATCCCCACGACAGGGAGGTGACCGCTCCCGCGACGTATGCGGCCGCCCCGTAGAACCCGACGAGCAGGATCGGCTCGCCGGGATCGATCGCCGCGACGCTCGTCGCCAATCCGAGCAGAACGCCGATCGTGGCGATGGGCCGGGAGTCAAGCCCGCTGGCGACGACGAGCGCGAGCGCGGTCCACGCGAGCAGGAGCCAGCGTTCGGCGGTCGTGGAGCCAAGGGTGTCCATGACCCCGGATAGCTCCGCCAGCTGAAAAAGCGAGACGCCAGCAAAGAGCACGGCGAGCAGCCAGAGCCCGTGCGCGGTTCGAGGCGCTCGCCGACGGAGCCGATAGCCACCACCGCCTGCACCGATCGGGACGGCCAGCAACGCGAGCACGCGGCCCGCGACCGGGATCTCTTCCCAGCGTTCGAGCAGAAAGGTGCCGATGCCGACGGCGACGAGGACGCCGCCCATCAGCGCGAGCGCAACGACGACGCGCCGATCGGTGATCAATCGCGACTCCGTGTCGGTCGAGGGGAGCGGCTCCTCGTCGGTTGCACTGTTCCGAACTGACGCGGGCTCATCGAGATCCTCGAACGCACGGATCCGCTCGGCCGTCGACTCCTCGATCACCCCTTCGTCGATCCATCGGCGGAGGGCAGTTCGGAGATCGTCGGGGTCCATGGATGGACGCACTGGAGCCGACCCGAAAGGTCTTCGGGCGAGTCGCCGGTCGATCCGTGCGGACTGGATCGGTTCGCCTCTGCTTTTGATATAGCGCTATGAGATATAATAATGGGTCTGCAACGGATCAGTAACCATCCGAGAAAGCGGCTCAGTCGACCGAAAACGGGCGTGTTCCGCAGAGCGAGAGATCTACTTACAATTCCGCGACGTCCTCGATGGCGTCGGTCAGCTCGCGAACGCTCTCGACGGTGTGTTCACCCATGTGGCCGATCCGGAAGGTCTGCTCGGCGATGTCGCCGTAGCCGTTCGAAAAGACCATGTCATACCGCTCGGAGACCTCCTCGATCGTCGCCGCGACGTCGATCCCCTGCGTGTTCTCGACGCAGGTGACCGTCTGTGAGGCGTAGCCCTCCTCGGCGAAGAGATCGAAGTGCTCGTCAGCCCAGTCGTGGACGTATGCGCGCATCTCGCGGTGACGCTCGTCGCGAGCGGCGTGGCCCTCCTCCAGCATGTGTTTCATCTGGACGCGGTAGGCCAACATGAGCGGGATGGCGGGCGTCGAGTGGGTCTGACCCTTCCGGTCGTAGTAGTCGAGACAGCGGCGGAACCCACCGTACCACGAGGAGGTGCCCTTCGAGGCCTCCCGTTTGTAGGCATCGTCGCTCACGACACAGACCGCGAGCCCCGGCGGCATCGCGAACGCCTTCTGGACGGACGTGAAGATGGCGTCGATCCCGTGTTTCTCGATGTCGACGTAATCGCCACCCAGCGCGGAGATGGCGTCGACGACGAAGGAGGTGTCCGGATACTCGGCGACGACGTCGCCGATCTCCTCGATCGGGTTTCGGACGCCGGTCGACGTCTCGTTCATCACGACGGTAACGGCGTCGTAGCCCTCCTCGCTCGCCTCGAGCGCCTCGCGGACGTCCTCGGGTTTAACCGCCCGGCCCCACTCGTACTCGATCCGGTCCACCTCGCGGCCGAGTCGCTCAGTAACGTTGGCCTGGCGTTCGCTGAAGCTACCGGAAGTCGGACAGAGCACGCGACCGTCCCGTGAGACGAGGTTGAGCGTCGTCGCCTCCCAGAACTCGGTCCCCGAGGCAGTGAGGATGATGACGTCGTTGTCGGTATCGAGGAACGTTTTCGTGTCCTCGACGATGGTCGTATAGAGGTCGGTCATCCGATCCATCCGATGGCCGAACATCGGCTGGGCCATCGCCTCAATGACGTCTTCGCGGACCTCCGTCGGGCCCGGTAAATACAGCGTCTTATCCCGGTAGTCGTCCGTGTAATCCTGTTTCTTGGTCACTGAAACCACCTATACCCTAACCCGCGTGGCCGGAGCGTATGGTGTTTGTGATGCGCCGTGAGGGACTCCCACGGGTCGACGCGGGGGGCCGTCCGTGGCCCGTTCGATCGGGGGGAGGCGGACGGGGGCGTTCGAATCAATAAACTAGATGACGCGATATCAAATACGCCGGCGCGCGTATCGCTCGGCTTCAGGAAGTCACGAGAGAACGCGTGCGATGATGCCGACTGGCGACGGTTATCGCCAGTGCCAGAAGCTGTTTCCGTCCTCCTCGACCGGCTCGGTTCGCTCCTTGAGTTCGGCGACGTCCTCGGCGGTCGGCTCGTGGTCGCCCGGCAGCTCCTCCATACAGTCGAAACAGAGGAAGAACTCCGAGCCGTCGGAGAGTTCGAGGGTCAACCCCTGTGTCGACTCGAACGCGAAGTTCCAGAGGTCGCCGATCCCGCCCGCGATCCGGACGCTACGTTCACAGACGTCGCACGGCTCCGAGGCCATGGACGAGGTACGGGTTGCGCACGCATAAGCGAGGTGTGTTCGACGGGGAACGTGGGCAGGTGGACGTCGCCCGCATCGGCCGGCTTAAGGGCCGGCGGGACGGAGGGCCGCCAATGAGTCTCGCTATCGACGATCCGACGCCGTCGGCACCGGCGTGTGCCGACGACGGAACGTGGCTCGCCTGTATCGAGTGCGAGGAGACGTTCGCGCCCTTCGAGGCCGTCCGGTACACCTGCGACGAGTGCGACGGGTTGCTTGAGGTCCGCTACGCGAACCCGCCGACGTTCGAGGATTTCGGCGAGGGAGCCGACTCGGAGGGACCCGACCGAGGCGTCTGGCGTTACCGTGAGGCGCTTCCGTTCGATCTCGGCGTCACCCTGCCGGAAGGAGGTACGCCGTTACACCGTGTCCCGCGGATCGAGGAGGCCGTGGGCGTGGAGGCACTTCGGATCAAACACGAGGGGATGAATCCGACCGGCTCGTTCAAGGACCGCGGGATGACCGTGGGGGTCCGCGTCGCCAAGGAACTGGGCGTCGACGCGCTCGCGTGTGCGTCGACCGGGAACACCTCGGCCGCGCTCGCCGCCTACGGCGGCCGCGGCGACATGCAGACGCTGGTGCTGTTGCCGAAGGGGAAGGTCGCGGCGGGCAAGATCGCCCAAGCGAGCCTGCACGGCGCGCGAATCCTGGAGGTCGACGGCAACTTCGACGCCTGCTTGGACATCGTTCAGGAACTCGCCGCCCGCGGCGAGGTCTACCTGCTCAACTCGCTGAATCCATTCCGGCTGGAGGGCCAGAAGACGATCGGCTTCGAGATACTGGAGGAGTTCCACGCCGACTACGGCGTCTATCCCGATCGGATCGTGCTTCCGGTGGGGAACGCGGGGAACACCTCGGCGATTTATAAAGGCTTCCGCGAGCTGGTCCAATCCGGCGCGTTGGACCCCGAGGACGTCCCGAAGCTCACCGGCGTGCAGGCCGAGGGTGCGGCGCCGATGGTCGAGGCGATCGAGGAGGGAGCCGACGAGGTCCGTCGCTGGGAGCAGGTCGAGACGCGTGCGACGGCCATCCGTATCGGCAACCCGGTGAACGCGCCGAAGGCGCTTCCCGGGATCCGAAATACGGGCGGGACGGCGATCGCCGTGAGCGACGTGGAGATCACGGCCGCCCAACGACATCTCGCCGTCGAGGGCGTCGGCGTGGAGCCCGCCTCCGCCGCGAGCCTCGCCGGCCTCAAAAAGCTCCGCCGACAGGGCGTCGTCGATGACGACGAGCGCGTCGTCTGTCTAACCACCGGACACCTTTTAAAAGATCCCGACGCGGCTTATGAGGCCGGCGGCGATCCGGAGCCGGTGCCGAACGACGTCGACGCCGTCCTCAAACACATTCGCGGCTAACGCAGGCACCGCCATATCGGATCATCATTTATATACCACAATCGAAGAGCCCGCTGCCCTTGGCTCGGGATCGACCCCGACACCCCACGGGGTGGGACTGAAAGGGGCGACGCGCTCGCGGGCTGCGGCTCGCTGCGATCCTCGCTCGGTCGCTCCGCTCCCTCCCTGCGGTTCTTGCGTCGCCTCGCACCGCGAGCGCGTCGGGGCTTTCGCGGGTGGTTGAACCAACGTCTCCAATGGTGCAGGATCCGCCTAATATACCGAATCGACCAGGAGTGCCCACACCATTCAAAGATAAAAACACGTTCCACACGCCATCCTTCCGACGTGTTAAACCGGATCGGGAACAACCGGCACGTATGAAGCCGAGTTCGCTCTCCGGCCTTCCCGCGGGCGTCGGCGACGCGTTGGAGGCGGAGGGCGTCGCGGAGCTATATCCGCCACAGGCGGCGGCCGTCGAGGCGGGGATCCTTGAGGGCGAAAGCCTCGTGGCCGCGGTCCCTACGGCGTCCGGAAAGACGCTCATCGCCGAACTCGCCATGCTCTCGGCGGTCGAACGCGGCGGCAAGGCGCTCTACATCGTCCCGCTTCGCGCGCTCGCGAGCGAGAAGAAGGCCGAGTTCGAACGCTGGGAGGATCACGGGGTCACCGTCGGCGTCTCGACGGGCAACTACGACTCCGACGGCGAGTGGCTCGCGACGCGGGACATCATCGTCGCCACGAGCGAGAAGGTCGACTCGCTCGTCCGAAACGGCGCGCCGTGGATCGACGATCTGACCTGTGTCGTGAGCGATGAGGTCCACCTCGTCGACGACTCGCATCGGGGCCCCACGCTCGAAGTGACGCTGGCGAAGCTCCGACGGGTGAATCCCGGCCTGCAGACGGTGGCGCTCTCGGCGACCGTCGGCAACGCGGACGTCATCGCCGACTGGCTCGACGCCGAACTCGTCGAATCCGACTGGCGACCGATCGACCTCCGCGTCGGCGTCCACTACGGCAACGCGATCAACTTCGACGACGGGAGCCAACGGGAGGTACGCGTCGACCGCGGCGGCGACCAAACGGCCGCGCTCGTCGCCGACGCGCTCGATACTGAGGCCGACGGGCAGGGCGGTTCCTCGCTCGTCTTCGTCAACTCACGCCGCAACGCGGAATCCGCGGCACGCCGGTTAGGGGAGGTGACCGCGAGCCGGCTGACCGACGACGAGCGCGACGAACTGCGTGAGCTCGCATCGGAACTTCGGGACGTCTCCGACACCGAAACGTCCACCGACCTCGCGAGCGCCGTCGAGGAGGGGGCTGCGTTCCACCATGCCGGGTTGGCGAGCGAGCATCGGTCGCTCATCGAGGACGCCTTCCGCGACCGACTCGTCAAGTGTGTCTGTGCGACGCCGACGCTCGCAGCAGGGGTCAACACCCCCGCACGGCGGGTGATCGTGCGCGACTGGCGACGATACGACGGGGACTACGGCGGGATGAAACCGCTCGACGTGCTGGAGGTCCACCAGATGTGTGGCCGCGCAGGACGGCCGGGGCTCGACCCGTACGGCGAGGCGGTGTTGCTCGCGTCCAGCGCCGACACGATGGACGAACTGTTCGATCGCTACATTTGGGCGGAGGCCGAACCCGTTCGCTCGAAGCTCGCCGTCGAACCCGCGCTCCGGACACACGTCCTCGCCACCGTCGCCTCCGGGTTCGCTTCGACCCGCGAGGGGTTACTCGAGTTCCTCGATAACACCCTCTATGCGACCCAGACCGACGACGCGGGGCGGCTCGAAAGCGTCACCGATCGGGTGCTCGAGTACCTGGAAATAAACGGGTTCATCGAACGGGAGTGGAGCGGAAACCGCGAGACGCTCACCGCGACGGGGATCGGCCACACCGTCTCCCGGCTCTACCTCGATCCGATGAGCGCCGCGACGATGATCGACGGCCTTCGGGAAGCCTGTGCGGACGGCGGGGACGACCGATCCGCCGACTACGCCTTCTCGGGGACCGGCGTCGAGGGCGATGGAGATGGGATCGAAACCAGCGAGGGCGAAGGTGACGACGGGCCGTTCGGAACCTACTCGCTGTCGGACGTTGACGCCGGGGCCGAGACCGGCGCGGGCGCGGGGGGCGCGAATGGCGAAAGCGCCGGCGAGGAGAAGACGGAGGGGGCGGCCCGCGAACTCACGCCGCTCGGACTCTATCACCTCGTTAGCCGGACGCCGGACACCTACGAGCTCTACTTGAAATCCGGCGACCGCGAGACGTACGAGGAGCTCCTATATGAACGCGAGGAGGAACTGCTCGGGGACGCGCCGTCTGCATACGACGACGTCAACTTCGAGGACTGGCTCGCCTCGCTGAAGACCGCCCGTCTGCTGGAGGACTGGGCGAGCGAGGTCGACGAGGATCGGATCACCGAGCGCTACGGCGTCGGCCCTGGCGACGTCCGCGGGAAAGTCGAGACGGCGGAGTGGCTGCTTCGAGCGGCGGAGACGCTCGCGCGCGACGTGGAGGGCGTCGATGGCGACGCGGTCCTCGCGGTTCGAGAGGCGAGGAAACGTGTCGAGTACGGCGTCCGCGAGGAGCTGTTGGACCTCGCCGGCGTCCGAGGGATCGGACGGAAGCGCGCTCGTCGACTGTATGAGGCAGGTATCGAGAGCCGTGTCGACCTTCGGGAGGCGGAGAAGGCGGTCGTGTTGGGTGCGCTCCGCGGGCGGGAGCGGACGGCCGAGCGGATCCTCGAACACGCCGGCCGTGAAGACCCCTCGATGGAGGGCGTTCGAGCGGATCGGTCGGCCTCGGCGGCGGCGACCGCCGGGTCCGCGAGCGACGAGGACGGCAGCGGTCAGGCCAACCTCGGTGATTTCGGATGATCGACGCCGGTACACCGTCGCTCGACGCGTCGACACCGGATCCATCGGTTAGAATCATCTCCGGAACGGCAGCGGTCGACGACCTCGACGAGTTCCTCGGGTCCATCCGGGAGATCACCGACGAAACGGGCGCGGTCATACAGGCGTTCGACGCCGACCTGATCGTCTCCGAGGAGACGTTACGGCTCGCCACCCGGCTCGCGGCACGGGCGATCGCTCGCGACGAGGCGGTCGCGCGCGACCCCGCCGTCGAGATACTGCTCTATGCTGCCGGGCGTCGCCAGATCGACCAAGCGTTGCGGCTCGGCGTCCCCGAGGGTCGGAGCGACGTGATCGTCGTCGTCGCCGACTTCGGGAAGGTACCGCGTGCGGAACGGCCGGATGCCGACCTCACCGCCGCCGTCGAACGAGTCGAAACACTGCTGGTCGACGCACACGGGCGGGACTCGACCGAAACGTCGCGACGGTTCGATTCGGAGGCGGTCACCGACTGGTATTCGATTACCGAACACGAGATCGGCGCGACGGCCGGCGATCTCGAGGCCATCGTCCACGAACGGATCGCCCTGCTCGACGTCGAAAAGTGACACCCCCCTAGTTCCAGTCCAAACCGCACGCCCCTATTGGGATTGATCCTCCAGATGAAACGAAGGGTTGGGAGAGAAAAAGCGATGAGAGGAGGGTTCGTCGGCGGTCACGAACGCGTGAGAAGTAGTCCATCCTGGATTCGAACCAGGGTCGTCGCCCCCAGAAGGCGACAGGATTGGCCACTACCCCAATGGACTGCAGCATAACTCCGTAGCCAGTGGGTGTTTGTAAGCGTTGCGCGTCGGCGCGCCCGTGTGATAAGTTCACAGGACGGCCGGTGAGAGAGCCTCGAACATGGATACATCGCCACCTTTTAGCACTACTTTGTCCACGTTCATGTATGTACATCGGCCGATTCGCCGTCGTCGGACCCGGCGTCGGCGCCTACCGCGTCTCGTCCCGCTCGTTTCCGAACCGTCGCGTCGTGGAGCGCGAGGGACTCCTGACCGTGGGCCCGACATCCGACGCACCGGAAACGGAGAATCCCTACGTCTCGTATAACTGTGCTCGGGCGGTGACGACCCCGACAGATGAGCAGCTGGCCGTCGTTGGGAACGGCTCGCACGTCGATCCGATCGCCGAAAAGCTCGAACTGGGCTATCCGGCCCGTGACGCGCTCGTGACCGCGCTGTTGGCGCTCGACTTCGAGAAGGACGACTACGACACGCCACGGATCGCGGGCGTCGTCGGCGTGGAGACGGCGACGATCGGGACGGTTCGCCGTGACGCATTGCTCATCGAGACCGTCTCGGAGCCGACGCTGGTGGCGACCTACGAGCGCGACTCGCCGGAGCCATATTCGCTCTCGGCAACCACGGCGGCCGACGCCGCGGTCGAGGTGCTCGGAGCCGACTTCGAGCATCCGGTCTGTGCGGCCGGCGTGACCGTCGACGCGGACGGCGTGACGCTCGGGTTCGCCAACGGCGACGAAGAGTGATCGATGACCGCCGTTAGCGGAACCGGTCGGACGGACGATCCCTTCCGACCGCGACAGCTTTTACCGATCCCCCCACAACGTGTCGATCCATGACGCTGGCCGACCGGATCGCCATCTTCCGGGAGCACCTTGAGGAGTGGCTTCGCGGGTTGTATCACGGCATGATCACCCATCCGGCCTACGAGAAGATCGAAAAGGAGGCCGAGGACGCCGAGGACGAATTCATGCTCGCGTGTTTCCCCGACGCGTTCGGCGTCCCCTCGCCCGTTTCCTATTACACCGCCGAGCTCCTTCCGTATCTCGAGCGGGAGTTCGAGGCGTGGGAGCGGCGTCTCTGGGACCGTGAGAGCCTCATCGAGCGAAAGGGCCAGCAGTACCACTTCTGATGGAGCCGTTCGTCTTCTTCGGCGGAAAGGGCGGGGTCGGCAAGACGACCGTCTCGTGTGCGTACGCGAGGAAGTGTGCCGAAGACGGCGTCGAAACGCTCGTCGTCTCCACGGATCCGGCTCACTCGGTCACCGACGTCTTCGATCAGCCCTTCGGCGACGACCCTGAGCCGGTTGATGGGATCGATCACCTCGACGCGATGGAGATCGATCCCGAAGAGGAGGTCCAGAGACATCTCCAGGGGATCCGCGAGGCGCTCTCCGAGCAGGTTTCGGCCGCGATGGTTTCGGAGATCAACCGCCAGCTGGAGATGTCCCACGGAACGCCCGGAGCCTATGAGGCGGCGCTGTTCGACGCCTTCATCGAGGTGATGCGCGAGGAGAGCGAACCGTACGACCGCGTCGTGTTCGACACGGCTCCGACGGGATCGACGCTTCGGCTGCTCGGACTGCCGGAGCTTCTGGAGGGGTGGATAGATCGGTTGATGTACAAGCGGCGACAGTCGATCGACCTCTTCGAGAAGGCGGCGATCGGCAAGATGGAGCCGCGTCGGATGATGGAGGGCGACCCCGTCTTGGAGCGGCTACAGCGGCGAAAGGAGTTCTTCGAGTACGCGGGCGAGGCGCTTCGCTCCGAGGCCGCCTTCTTTCTCGTGTTGAATCCGGACCAACTGTCGGTCAACGAGACCGGGCGGGCGATAGACGGGTTCGCCGACAGAAACCTCTCGGTCCGTGGGTTGGTCGCCAACAAACTCACCCCCGGACCGGACCCGGACGAGAACGGTCGGGGGGCCCGCTATCTTCGCGACCGCGTCGCCACCGAGCGCGAGCGGCTCTCCCAGGTTCGGGAGGGCTTCGATCCGCCGCTCGTCGCCGAGATCGAATCACGGACCGAGGAGGTGCGTGGCGATCTGCTCGGCGAGGTCGCCGCCGAGCTCGACGTCGATACCGACCTCTGAGATGAGACGACATGGCGATGATCGCCGGGGATAGTTTATCTCCTCTTACACAAACTCAGTGATCATATATCGCCGCCAGCCGATCTCACCTCACCCGACCACGTTTTCTTTAATTCCGAAATCCGGTCCATAATGTCATGAACAATGAGATATATTTATGATATGGTAGCCCATGCCACCGGACGTAACATGGCAGGGATAATCTGGATCGTCGGAATCATTCTGGGAATGTTCACCGCCGCGTATCTCGTGTACGGCCGCTACCTCGCGAACTTCGTCGAGCTCGACGAAGCCGCGGAGACGCCGGCACACAAATACGAGGACGGTCAGGAGTACGTCCCCGCGAAGAAACCGGTGCTGCTCGGGCACCACTACTCGAGCATCGCCGGGGGGGCGCCCGTCGTCGGACCCATCACCGCGGCGCTGATCTGGGGCTGGGCGCCGGCGCTGCTGTGGGTCGCCATCGGTAACCCGCTTATGGGTGCGGTTCACGACTTCGTCTCGCTGTCCGGAAGCGTCCGCCACGAGGGGAAGTCGATCGGCTACATCGTCGGGCAGTACATCGGCGAGAAGGGCAAGAATATGCTGTTGTGGTTCGCGTTCCTGCTCACGATCCTCGTTGTGGCGGTGTTCGCGCTCGTCATCGCCGTCGTGTTCGACGCCTATCCGCAGTCCGCGACCGCGAGTTTCATTTACATCGCGCTCGCGTTGGTGTTCGGCGTATGGCTCTACCAACTTAATCTCCCGTTCATCCCGGGGACGATCCTGTTCGTCGCCGGCGTGTTCGCCTCGGTGTGGGTGGGAATCCAGTACCCGGTCGCGCTCGTCGCGGGCGACTATCCGGCCGGCACGATAGTGCTGCTCGGTGACGCGTTCCCGCTCGCGTTCCTCGGCTCCGAGAACATCGCGGCGTGGGTGCTCGTAACGCTTGTGTATGGCGCGATCGCCAGCGTGCTTCCGGTCTGGGTGCTGTTACAGCCGCGTGATTACCTGTCGTCGTTCCTGTTGTACACGGGAGTCGGTGGCGCGCTGCTCGCGGTCATCGTCGGCACGTTCATCACCGGAACCGGCGCCGACGCGATCAACCCGGAGACCGGCAACCAGATGACGTTCGAGTTCGCCATCGGCGCCTGGTACGGCTTCTTCGGACAGGGCGGTCCGCTCGCACAGGCCGACCTGCTTCCGGCGTTGATGCCGTTGTTCCCGCTGCTTTTCATCACCATCGCCTGCGGGACGATCAGTGGGTTCCACTCGTTGGTCTCCTCCGGCACGACCGCAAAACAGCTCGATAAGGAGACCGACGCGCGGCTGATCGGCTACGGCGGCATGCTCGCGGAGGGGCTGCTCGCCGCGGTCGCGCTCTGTGCGGTCGCCATCGTCGCGATCCCCGCCGCCGACGGCGGGATCGGGCTCGCGCTTCCGAACTTCGCGACGGGCGGCGGCGCGATCCTCAGCGCGTTCGGTATCCCCTTCGCGATCGGATCGGTGTTCATGGCGCTCGTGTTAGTGAGCTTCCTGTTGACGAGCATGGACACCGCGGTCCGTCTGGGACGATATATGCTCGAGGAGATCGTCGGCACGCCCCAGACGCAGGTCGAGGAGTTCGCCGCGAACCGCTACGTCAACACGACGGTCATCACGGTCGTGGCCTTCTTCCTGCTCGGCTCCGGCCGTTGGGAGGACCTGTGGGCGCTGTTCGGCGGCGCGAACCAACTGCTGGCCGCGATGGCGCTGCTCGTTGCCACCATCTGGCTCGCGAACTGGAGCGATACCAAACAGCTCTACTCCACCGGGCTTCCGATGGCGCTGATGGTCACCATCACCGTCGCCGGCCTCGCGTGGCTCGCAAGCTACCAGATCCTCGGCGGAACGTTACTCGGCATGACGGCCGCCCCGGCGGAGGACCTGATCGGACAGATCGCCGCGGTCGCACAGATCGCGATCATCCTGATCCTGCTCGGGCTCGCGATCGGCCTGCTGCGGATGGGATGGAGGAACTATCAGAACGTCCGGGGAGCCGGTGCCGACGAGGCGGTCGCCGCCGACGGCGGCACCGAATCGGACGACTGAACGGTTCGATACCGACCCTGCGGTTCGGATCTCTTTTCGCCGCCGTCCACGCCGTTAGACTTGGAACCGCCTGGCGATGAGGTCGAGGATCGTCGGCTCCTCGCGTTCGATGGGCGCCCAGGTGCGGAACGCGGTCGCCACGTCCGCCTGCTCGCTCGCGACGAGCCGTTCGTCCTCGGGCGCGACGACGACGAGATTGACCTCGTAGTGGCCGAAATAGCCGTACTTCAACAGCGTGCGGTCACGGAACCCGTCGACGTATCCGGCCACGTCGTCGGTGATCTCCTCGGCGACGAGCACGAACGTGAACTCCGTCCCGTAGTGCTCCTCGTTGGCCTCCACGCGCTCGTCGGCGAGGTCGTGGCCGAGCTCGATGAGCCGATTGAGATCGGTCGTGCGTGGGCGGTCTACACGCCGGGCGAAGAGATGCTCCACCGTCTCGTGATGTGCGAAGTTGAACGAGGGGTGAAAGAAGTGCTTCTGGCTGTGAAGCTCCATCCGGCCGTAGAGATCGAACCTCTCGCCGCCGGCTGCGTGGCCACGCTCGAGGTCGTAGTTGTACATCAACCGCTCGGCGACGCGGTCGAGGTAGCCGTCCTCCCACTCGGGACGGGCCGTCCCCTCGTCGGCCCCCTCCTCACCGGGCCCGGTGTCCGCTCGACCGGTAACGGCACCCTCTTCAGCGTACGCGGACGGATCGTCCCCTGTGTACGCGGGCGGGTCATCCCCGCCGTCGATATCGCTCATCGCGGCGTGGGTGGTTCGGTCATCCGTGGGGCCGACCGATCGACGATGCAATGGTCCATGCGTGGGAGTATCTGTCGACGGGCAAAAAGCCGTCGTCGATCCGGGGACGTCGACCGTGCACGTGGCGGGAGGTGGGATCGGACGGGCACCTGCGATACAGGCGCTGAGCGGTGGGTTAATCACGATCGAACGCGTAGGCATGTGTACGTATGCCAAAGGACGTCGAAAAGTGTGGACGGTGTTCGGCGTCGACCGTCGTCGACGTCGCTCAGATGGACAAAACGCCCGAGGAGATCGAGGCGACGGATCCGTTCGCCGACGACCGTATTGAAGTCGACGAGGACGAACTTCGCCGTGTCTCCCCGGCCGCATGGATAGAGGGGATCAAAACGCGCGTCGACCGGTTCGGTACGCGCCTTATGTACAATAAGTGACGTTCCACACGACTACAGTCGTGACCGTCACTTCGAAGCCCCGCGATCGACCACCGGCGTGTCCATTCCGTCGCCCCCACCCCGCATCCACCGGCACGGTTCGATTCGGGGAAGCTTATACCGGTCCACCGCATAGATGACGCCCAACCGATGGAAGAGAGCATCTCCGGATTCAAAGCGCGCGGCGACTGGGGCGACGTCGTCGAGCACGGCGAGCGGATCACGCAGGCGCTGCGTGAGGCGGGCGTCGACGGGGACGCCTTCCACGACTTCGACGATTGGCGGCCGAAATCCCACGAACGGATCGACGAGGACGTCTCGGCGAAGACGGCCGAGCAGGCATCGGTGAATCGGGGGGAGGGAGAACGCGCCGGAAGGAGTCCCGGCGATGACCTCCAGACCGCCGGTGAAAAGATTTCGGAGTCCTACGAGAAGGTCGAAAACGGCGAGGCGGACGTCGCCGTGGACCGATGGAGCGATTCGATCGAACACGTCGCCCGCGCGGCCGATTCCGTCGGTCGGAAGGCGATCCGAAAAGTCGAGGACACGGTCTATCGGAAGGTGATGACCCAGATCGCCCCCTACTACTTCGATAACGAACTCGTCAGCGCCAACATCCAGCAGGTCGGGCGAGGCGAGGAGGGACAGACGTTCGTCTTCGAGGTGAACGTCAACGACGACGAGCTGAAATCGGAGGTGAGCCGGATCCTCGCCGAGTACGAGTCCGAGGTCGACCGCTGGCACGTCGAGGCCGAAAAGGAGACCGAGAACGTCGCCGCCGCCGAGGGCGTCGAACCGCCCGAGAAAGAGGGCGGAACGGAGTCGACGACGACCTGACGTGGTGAACGACGGGCCGAAAGGCCCAACGGGGCCGAGACGGCCGGAACGACCCACGTGCATGTCTAAAATATAATACCCATCACGGCGCCGTGATAACAGAAGTGTAAAGCGGCGGTATCACATAGGTCGTGTTACCGTGACGATTCAGGTGACCCTGGTCCAGATCGACAACTACGGGCCGTGGACGGTCACGCCGGAGCCACGTCGGGAGATGGATCTCCAGACGCTACAGTCCCGCCTGTTCGCCGATGTGGCACAGTTCCTCGGCCACCGGGACGCGTACGTCTTTTCGACGCGCTTCGACAACATGATCGCCGTGACCAACGGCGTCGATGGGGCGGCACATGCGACCCTCCAGGAGTCGATCGGCAACCGCTATCCGGTCAGCATCAGCCTCGCGACGGGCGTCGCAGCACGACCCATCGACGCGCTCGAGGCGGCGAACGAGCGCCTCCAGATCGAAGGAAGCGCACAGGACGAAGGACGGACCGAGGTGCTCTCGGGTGAGTACCTCTCGGAGACGGACCGGTCGGACATACAGATCGCCCACTTCGACGTCGTGGACGCGACGGGCAAATACACCGACCGTCTCAACGAGTTCGACACGTACAGCACCATCCAAGCCGCGTACGGTTCGCTCATGCGCTATCTCCGCCGAAAACACGGGGCGCTCGCGTTCTTCGTCGGCGGCGACAACGTGATCGCGGTCTGTCCGGACCTCCCGGAGCGCGCCTTCAACGCCGCCGTCGATCACGTCGCCGCGGACGTCGAGGTGGCCTTACAGGTGGGCGTCGGCCGCGGGTCCTCCGCACACGAGGCCGGCTTCGCCGCCAAACACGCCTTGGAGGACTGCAGACACGACGGCACCAGCGTCGAACTGTTCGGAGCGCCCGCCGCGGGCGATTGAGCATGGCCGGCGGCGGCGATGGCCCCCTGCGGGTCGGATTCGTCGTGTACGGCGAGCTCGACGAGCGATCGGGAGGCTACCTCTATGACCGTCGGCTCGTGGACCACCTCCGAGGACGTGGACTGGACGTTGACGTCATCTCCTTGCCGGAGCGGCGGTACCGCCGGGCGATCGCGACGAACGCCACGCCGGGGCTCGTCGATCGCCTTCGCGCCTGCGACGTGGTGGTGCAGGACGCGTTCTGTCATCCTTCGGTGGTTCTGTGCAATCGCCGGTTGCGAGACACCCCCGTTATCGCGCTCGTCCACTACCTCCGATCGGCGGCGACACGGCGACCGTGGCGCGGCGGGACGACGGCGACGGCACGGATGCGTGTGTGGACGGTGACGGCGCTCGAACGCGCGTATCTGCGGGGCGTCGACGGCTACATTCACAACAGTTCGGCGACGCGCGGGGCGGTCGCCGCGCTCGTCGGCACACCGAGCGCCGAGCTGCACGACGTCGTCGCCCCACCCGCGGGCGACCGGCTCGGAACCGGACGGTCGCCGTCGGCCGAGCACCTTCGGGGTGAGCCGTTCCGGGTCGTCTTCGTCGGCAACGTGACGCCACGAAAGGGGGTAAAGACGCTCATCCAGGGGCTTGCACGGATCGACGCACCGTGGGAGCTCCGTGTCGTCGGCGATACCGCCGTCGACCCCGAATGCGTCGCGGACGCCCGGACGCTGGCGAAGCGCCGCGGGGTCGCGGAGGCGGTCTCGTTTCTCGGCCGTGTCGACGACGAGCGACTGCGCGAGGAGCTTCGCGACGCGCACGTCCTTGCCGTCCCGTCGCGATACGAGCCGTTCGGGATCGTCTATCTGGAGGGAATGGCGTTCGGGTTGCCGGCGATCGCCGCCGCCCGTGGGGGAGCCGAGGAGTTCGTCAACGATACGAACGGCGCGCTGATCCCGCCGGAGGATCCGGCGGCGGTCGCCGACGCGATCGAACCGTTGATCCGCGACCGCGACCGTCTCGGTCGAATGAGCCGGGCGGCACGGGAGACGTTCGAACGGCACCCGAACTGGGAGGACACCTGTGATCGGATCCGTCGGTTTCTCGCGGGTGTCGCCGATCGTCCCGATCGTTATCAGTGAAGATAATTTGCGCTACAAGGTTTTTGTGACTGAAACGAAACGGCGTGATAACCATGCCACACGACGTAGTGTTCGTCTGCACCGATGACGACTGCGAGGCGGGCCCCTGGGAGGGCGCACACGACGCCATGGCCCACTGTGCGGAGCATTCCGGACACGGCTACACGGGTCGGCCACGGGCGGAGGTCGAGGAAGTGATCCCGGCGACGACCGTCAGGAAGTGGGATAACCGAAACTTACATCATAAGGGGAACCCACGGGGCGCACTCGCCGAAAACGACTGAGTCGGCTCGGGCGACCGATCCGGGCAACCGACCCGTTGGCCGAACGAAGCTAGCCGTCCGGCGGCTCGTCGAACAGCCCGAGATCCTCGGCGACGAGATCGGCGAGGCGATCCTTCAACACCGGGTCGACCTCCGCGACCTCCTCGCCGTCGTGTTTGCCGTCGTTGTGCCGCGAGAGCGCGTCCGGAACGTCCGATAGGGGCACGCGCGTCTCCGTCCCGCATTCGGTACAGACGATCGGCACGGTTGGATCCTCCTCGGACATCATCCCTTCCATCGCCAGCGCCCGCCATGAACGTTCGGATCGAAGCGGCCGACCCCGGAGGGACGGCCGTGATCATCCACCGAAGAGGCTCGAATGGACGGGGGCGTGATCGACCGCCGGGGGATCGTCCCCATCGTCGTCCTCGTCGGTGACGGCACGGCCCTCGACCCCGTCCGCGAGGAAGTCCCGGATCGGCGGACCGACCCGTTCGGGTTCGACGAGGAAGGCGTCGTGCCCGTGGTCCGAGTCGATCACGTGGTGGGCGACCGGGACGTCCACCTCGCGGAAGGCGTCCGCGAGCGCCCGGGACTGTGACACGGTGAAGTGCCAGTCGCCCGTGAAACTCACAAGCAGCGTCTCGCCTTCGAAGGCGGCGACCGCCTCCGCGTCGGTCGTATAGCCGGCGGCGAGGTCGTACTCGTCCATCGCACGCGTCAGATACAGGTAGCTGTTCGCATCGAACCGATCGGTGAACCCCTCCGCCTGATAGTCGAGATAGGACTCGACCTCACGGTACGGGAAGAAGGTCCCCGCCGGATCGGTCGGGAGCCCGAGCCCACCGTCGTCGCGTGAGAGCGAGTCGCGACCCGCCGACCGCCGACCGAACTTCCGCTCCATCGACGCCTTCGAGAGGTACATCACGTGCCCGATCTGTCGGGCGATCGCGAGCCCATGGGACGGATCCGGTCGGTCCTCGCCGTAGTAGTCGCCCCCGTTCCAGTTCGGATCCGCCCGGATCGCGCGCCGGGCGATCGCATCGAGCGCGAGACACTGGGCGTCGAGACGTGCCGCGGCGGCGACGACGATGAGCCGATCGACATCGTCGGGATAGCGTTTGGCCCACTCCAACGCGTTCATCCCGCCGACGCTGCCGCCGATGACCGCCCGGAGCCGGCCGACGCCGAGGTGATCGAGCAGGCGGCGTTGCGCGCGCGTCCAGTCTTCCACCTGTACCGGCGGGAAGGCGGTCCCCCAGCGGTCGTGATCGGGCGAGGTCGGATGGTCGAGATCCGCGGGTCGCTCGCTTGCGGGCCCGGTGGTGCCATAACAGGATCCGGGGACGTTCGCGCAGACGACGTAGTACTTCGTGGTGTCGATGGCCTTGCCGGGCCCGACGACGTCGTCCCACCACGCGCGGGCCTGTCCGGCCTGCCCGGCGTCCTCGGCGTGTGGCGTCCGCGAGACGTTTTGGCTGCCGGTGAGCGCGTGACAGATCAACACCGTGTTCTCGCCGTCGAACTCGCCATAGGTCTCGTAGGCGACCTCCAGTTCCGGGATCGACTGCCCGCATTCGAAGGTGAACGAGCCGAGCGCGGCGACGCCGTGGTCGCTCGGTGTCGTGCTCATGGGGACACCCCCGGCGGGGACTCGCCGGCCGCGAGCCCCGCATCGAGATCGGCGATCACGTCCTCGGGGTCCTCGATGCCGACGGAGAGCCGAAGCATGTCGGGACTGACGCCGGCGGCGATCTGTTCCTCTCGGCTCAACTGGGCGTGCGTCGTGGAGGCGGGGTGGATCACGAGCGTCCTCGCGTCGCCGATGTTCGCGAGGAAACTCGACAGCTCGACCGACTCACAGACCGTCTTCGCCGCCTCGTAGCCGCCGGCGACGCCGAAGGTGACCATGCCGCCGTAGCCGTCGAGATATCGAGTCGCCTCCGCGTGGGTCGGGTGATCCTCGAAGCCGGGATAGGTGACCCAGTCGACGCGGTCGTCATCGCGGAGGAACGCCGCGACCGCGCGGGCGTTCTCACAGTGCCGCTCCATCCGCAACGGGAGGGTGTTGAGCCCTTGGAGGGTCTGCCAGGCGTCGAAGGGGGACTGCTGACCGCCGGTGGGGCGCACCCCACGCTGACGGACGACGTTCGCGAAGGCGGCGTCGCCGAACCGCTCGACGAAGTCGATCGGGAACGCTGGTGACCCCCCGGAGAGTTCGTCGTAGTCGGCGTCGGGATGGTCCCACGGAAAGACGCCGCCGTCGACGACGACCCCGCCGACCGTCGTGCCGTTGCCGGTGATCCACTTCGTCGTCGACTCCCAGACGATGTCGACGCCGTGCTCGAAGGGACGACAGAGCGCCGGCGTCGCGAAGGTGTTGTCGACGACGAGCGGCACGGCGTGCTCGTGGGCGATCGACGCGA
This sequence comes from Halorubrum vacuolatum, assembly GCF_900188065.1. GTDB lineage: Archaea > Halobacteriota > Halobacteria > Halobacteriales > Haloferacaceae > Halorubrum > Halorubrum vacuolatum. The sequence goes on along the minus strand of NZ_FZNQ01000007.1, from coordinate 93,546 downwards.
GCCGCTCGAAATCCGGCGTGACGAGCGAGGGGTTCGCGATCGTCTCGACGTGGACGTAGGCGGTGTCCCCGTCGATCGCCTCCTCGTAGGCGTCGTACGCGAGGGTGTCGACGAGCCGCGCCTCGACGCCGCGGCGGTTCGCGATAGTCGTCAGATACGCTGAGGTACCGCCATACATCTCCGAACTGGCGACGATGTTGTCACCCGCACGGGCGAGAACGGTCGTGAGCGCATCCATCGCGGCCATCCCGCTCGCGGTCGCGACCGCGCCGGAGCCGCCCTCCAGCGCGGCGAGCCGCTCCTCTAAGACGCCAACCGTCGGGTTCGAGAGCCGCGAGTAGATGTGGCCGTCGGCCTGTAGCGCGTACCGCCTCGCCGCCTCGTCGGCGTCCTCAAAGACGAACGAGGTCGTCTGATGGATCGGCGTCGCGCGCGACCCGGTCGCCGGATCCGGCTCGCCTCCGGCGTGGAGACTCCGGGTGCTGAACCCACGTGTCATGTATGCAGTGCATATCATTCTATACATCTATAACTGTCAGTTACGGCAAGCGCTGCCGGACACGTCGACGGCACATCGCGTGTCCGCGGAGCGTTCCCCATCGGAGGCGTGGGTTTATCCGCGATGACGCGCCACGTTCGGATAATGGCCGCCGCCGATACCCCGGTCCCGGGCGACCCGCCGGTTCCAGCACTCGCCGAGCGGGCGCACGCGTGTGCGCGACGACTGCTCGAGGCGGACCGCGTGCTGCTCGCCTCCCACATCGACGCCGACGGCCTCACGAGCGCCGGGATCGCCTCCACCGCGCTCGCACGGGCCGGGATCGACCACGACGTCGTCTTCGAAAAGCAGCTCGATGCCGAATCGATCGCCGGCATCGCCGCCCGCGAGCACGAGGTCGTCTGTTTCACCGACTTCGGCTCGGGACAGCTCGACGTCATCGCCGAACACGAGGCCGCCGGCGAGTTCGTCCCCGTCATCGCGGATCACCACCAACCCGCCGACGTCGACACGGAGTTCCACCTCAACCCACTGCTGGAGGGCATCAACGGCGCGCGCGAGCTTTCGGGTGCCGGCGCGAGCTACCTCCTCGCGCGGGCGCTGGCGGCCGAGGCCGCCGAAGACGTCGGGGGTCCACCGGTCGACAATCGAGATCTCGCGGCGCTCGCGGTCGTCGGGGCGGTCGGGGATATGCAGAACGGCCGCGACGGGCTCGTCGGTGCCAACGGGGCGATCGTCGCCGAGGGTGTCGCCGCGGGCGTACTCGAGGAGCGGACCGACATCGACCTGTACGGACGGCAGACACGCCCGTTGCCGAAGCTCCTCGAATACGCCTCCGACGTCCGGATTCCGGGTATTTCGAACGACGAGGCGGGCGCGGTCGCGTTCCTCACCGACCTCGATATCGAGGTGCGCTCGGACGGGGAGTGGCGACGCTGGGTCGACCTCGACGCCGACGAGCGGCGGACGCTCGTCTCCGCGTTGATCCGACGAGCGGTGAGTTCGGGGGTGCCCGCGGACCGGATCGAGACGCTCGTCGGCACCTCCTACACGCTCACCGAGGAGGAGCCCGGCACGGAGCTCCGTGACGTCAGCGAGTTCTCCACGCTGCTCAACGCGACGGCCCGCTACGAGCGCGCCGACGTGGGACTCGCCGTCTGTCTCGGCGACCGCGGGACGGCGTTAGCGGAGGCTCGTTCGCTGCTTCGAACCCACCGGCGGAACCTCTCGGAGGGGCTGCAGTGGGTGAAATCGGAGGGCGTTACCCACGAGGAGCACCTCCAGTGGTTCGACGCCGGGAGCCGTATCCGCGAGACGATCGTCGGGATCGTCGCGGGGATGGCTGTCGGATCCCCGGCCGTCGACCGCTCGAAGCCGGTACTCGCTTTCGCCGAGGCGAACGCGACGGAGCTGAAGGTTTCAGCCCGTGGATCCGGGGTGTTGGTCCGGGACGGGCTCGACCTCTCGGCGGTGATGCAGGCGGCGAGTCGGTCCGTCGGCGGCGACGGCGGCGGCCACGACGTCGCCGCGGGGGCGACCATCCCGGCCGCGGAGCGGGACGCGTTCCTCGCGGAGGCCGACCGACTCGTCGGCGAACAGCTGTCCTGAGGCCAGTCGATGGCGAGGAAAACGGACGCGAACGAAGCGTGGGGCGGTTGCAAGCGGAGTGTGGAGCGGACGTGAACGGGGACGGAGAAGGGATCAGGCCTCGCCGATGTCGCGGAACATGGCGCGATAATCGTCCATCGAGAAGGATTCCGTGAGGTCGTCGATGTCGGCATCGAGCGCCTCAAGACGCTCAAGCAGTTCGCCGTACGCCTCGTTGCGCTCCAGTTGTGCCGTCGGTTTCTCCGATTTGAGCACCGCGCGTTTACTGGCGAGCGCGGCCGCCTCCTGGAGCAAGTCGTCGTATTCGGTCCGGGCCAGAAGCGTCTCGATCGCCCGGAGGAGGTTGGATCGGCTCACCGGCTTCGTCAGGTACAGATCGAATCCCATGTCGATGATGTCGAAGTCCGGTTCGACCGCGGTCACCATCGCGACCCGACAGTCGAGCTCGCGATCGCGGATGTGTTCGAGGACCTCGTCGCCGCTCCCGTCCGGGAGGCGGCGGTCGAGAAGCACGGCATCGAAGGACTCGTCCACGACGTCGATCGCCTCGGCGGCGGTCGTTGCGACGGTGACCGAGTACCGCTCCCTCAAGAAGCCGGCATACAGGGCGGCGATGTCGGCCTCGTCTTCGACGACGAGGACGTTCGGCTTACCCACCGTCGATCACCGTCGGTCCGACGGAAGATGCTTCACCGCGCATACAGTTGTAGGCGTCGTGTTGAGGAATAAAGCTATCGGCGTTAGCCCGTGGGCGATGTGACCCAAGCGAGCGCCGGGAGGAATGATGCGATCGGGCGGAGGGAGGGGATGAGCAGCCGACGGGCCGGGAGGTCGTCGACAGCCCGGGAGGTCGTCGACGTAACGGCTGGTCCTTTATATGAGGGGGTCGTGTATATCACGTAGATATGTCATCGCTCGTCCCTACAGGGGTCGATGGACTCGACTCGATCCTCTCCGGCGGCATCACGGCGCAGTCGACGGTCCTCGTCTCCGGCAACCCGGGCACCGGAAAAAGCATCTTCGGCATCCAGTACCTCTATACCGGGGTCTCCGAGTACGACGAACGCGGGGTATACGTCTCCTTCGAGGAGGACGAAGACGACATCCGCGCGGCGGCGGAATCGGTCGGCTTCGAATCCTTCGGCGAGCACGTCGACGACGGCGACATCGTGATCCTTGATAAACGGCAGATGCTGCGTGAGGCCGACTTCTCGACGGCGGTCGACCGACTGCTTGAGACGATCGAGGACGGCGACTTCGACCGGCTCGTGCTCGATTCGCTCTCGATGTTCCAGCTCTTTTTCGAGAACGAACAGGAGAAACGGACCTACCTGCTCAAGTTCTCGGACATCCTGAAGGCGAACGGGCTCACCTCGTTGCTCATCAACGAGCAGGGGGCGGTGTTCCCGGAGACGGAGGTCGGCCTGGAGAACTTCCTCACCGACGGGAACATCTACTTCATCCAGACGCCGACGGAATCGGGGGTCAACCGATACGTCTGGGTCGCAAAGATGCGGAAACAGGAGATCGATACCGACATCTTCCCGATGGAGATCGGCCAGGGCGGCATCATCATCCACGAGCGCGCGGCCGGCTTCTCGATGATGGGTCGAACCGACAGCCCGTCGTTCTGAACGGGCGGCAACTCGGGATGATCGGGGGTACGGCACGGAGGTTGTGGAGACCGCGCGAAGCGACGGAGAGGAGAAACGGGGGCGTTACTCCGGCGAGGAGAGGTTCCGCCAGACGTCGTCGAGGCGGTTCTTCACGGCCGAGCGCTCCTCGATCTCGACGGTGACGCCGTCGCGGAAGTCGACCTCGACGCCGTCGACCTTCCGGCGATACACCTTCACGCGGCGGTGCTCATCCGAGAGCGGGCGGTCGTGGAGCTCCAGCAGCTCCGCCTCCTCGAGTTCGTTGATCCGGCGGTAGCAGGTCGCGATCGGGACGTCCAGCTCCTCGGTTAAATCCTGTGCCGATTTCGCCTCGCCGGTCGCGCTCAGGATGTCCGTGTTGTACTTGTTGCCGAGCACCGTGATCAGGTTCTCCCCCGTCATTCTCGGTATCAGAAATGATTGTCAGACGTAAAAGCGTGTCGGTGCCGATTCCCCGGATATGCGGTTCGAGCGGGCCGTCAGACGCTTTGTTCAGACACGATGGGGATTAACAAACTCCGCGTTCGTTTCCGTATCGATATTGATACTCGATACCGGAGCTTTATAGCGTTCGTGGGGGGAATGGATGCATGGATCCGTTGGCGGGGACGTACGTGGTGACGACGACGGTGTTGGCGCTCGCGGGCGGCGTGCTCTTTGCGTTCGCGGTCTCGGCGTATCGTGAGTCCGGGCGGCGGTCGATGGCGGCGTTGATGGCCGGGTTCGGGCTGATCGTCGCCGCCGCGGTCGGGACGCCCGCGCTCTGGTTCGCCGGGACGGTCGCGAACCCGGTCGCGTTGCTCGCGGTGAACACCGGGCTGTATGCGGCGGCGACGTCGCTCGTCGCGGTCAGCCTCGTCGTCTATGAACCGGGCACACGCGAGTTCGTGATCCCCGAGAGCGATCTCACCAAGTTTCAGAAGTGAGAAACGGGCGGCGTCCCGGACTGTTTACTCGCGTTTTTACGGCCCGAAATATACCTGAAAACCGCTAGACTGCGTCGGTTTATCCGGTGTGATATTTTGTGGAGAGTCTTTAAGTATGGAAACGGGCTCGTCTCCGATAACGCCCGCCGGGCAGATGCGGGTCGTTGCAGAGAGACAAAATGTTCGAAGCAATCACAAACGAGGAAGAGCGGGGTCAGGTGGGTATTGGCACCCTCATCGTGTTCATCGCGATGGTGCTCGTCGCGGCGATCGCCGCCGGCGTGCTCATCAACACCGCTGGTTTCCTCCAGACGCAAGCGGAGGCAACGGGCGAAGAGAGTGCGAGCCAAGTGAGCGACCGTATCGAGGTCCAGTCCGCGACCGGACAGGTTGCGGGGATTGACGAAGATGGCGGAAGTTCATCACTGGAAGAGCCCGGAGATGATGACGCTGATTTCGACGGTATTTATACTGTCGACTTTACCGTGACACAGGCACCAGGGTCCGATGATATCGACCTCGAAGACGTGACGGCCGAGTTCATCACCGACAGCGGTGTGAACCAAGTCGTGCTCGATGATGATGAACTCGTCGAGATCGACGGGCTCAACGTCGAGGGTGACGACAACGTCATCACCGATAGTAGCGACCGCTTCACCGTCTCGTTCGCTGGGTATCAGGTGGATGGCAGTGACGGTGGTATCTTCAACGACCTAAGTAGCAGTCCGGAATACGGAGAAGACGGTGAAGACGCCGGGTCTTGGGTCGGCCATCTTGAAGGCGGCGACACCATGGAGGTTCGCTTCACCACGGCCGCCGGCGCGACCACCGTCGAGGAGGTCCGTGTCCCTGACTCGTTGATCGACCGCGACGCCGTCTCACTCTAAGACCATGTTCGAATTTATTACAGACAAAGAGGAGCGCGGTCAGGTGGGTATCGGCACACTCATCGTGTTCATCGCGATGGTGCTCGTCGCGGCGATCGCCGCCGGCGTGCTCATCAACACCGCTGGCTTCCTCCAAACGCAGGCGGAGGCGACGGGCGAAGAGAGTGCAAGCCAAGTGAGCGACCGCATTGAAGTCCAGTCCGCGACCGGGCTCGTTGGCGGGTTCGACGATAGCGATGAAATCGAGAGCTCGGAAGGACAAAGTGATCTGCGGCTGTACGGGGTCGACCTCACCGTGACACAGGCACCGGGCTCGGACGACATCGACCTCGATGATGTAACGGCCGAACTCATCACCGATGAGGGTGTCGAGCAGATCGTTCTCGGTGACGGTGTGGATGATCCTAGCGTCCCACTGGAAGATGCCGATGCCGCGACCGCTGACGATATTAATGAAATTGGCGACATCGAGACAGTAGCACCCGTGTACGTGGACAGCATCACCGAGTCCGGCGATGATAACGTGATCACCGACTCGAGTGACCGTTACCAGATCCGATTGGCTGGATACGCGCTCGAAGAAGAGGGTGAGGACGACGTCTTCTACTCCTTCAGGGATGTTGTCCCGACTGACGACGGAATCAGTAATGACGTAGACGAGCGCGAAGGAAGCCAAGCCTGGGCCGGTGACCTCGAAGGCGGCGACACGATGGAGATCCGTCTGACCACCGCCTCCGGCGCGACCACGATCGAAGAGGTCCGCGTCCCCGACTCGCTCATCGACCGCGACGCCGTCGCGCTGTAGACGCGCACTGTTCCCTTTTTTATACACGACTACGACCACGTTGAGCGGTGCAGCCACCGCCGATATCGCCCGTGATCGAATGAGCTGAAATCACGTATGATAATCGGCACCGTACGCTTATTGATGATGACAACGGCCTTTCGAGTAGTGCTCGCGTGCGCGGGCATCGAGCCACAAAACGTATGTTCGAGTTTATAACGGAGGAGGAACGCGGTCAGGTGGGTATCGGCACACTCATCGTGTTCATCGCGATGGTGCTGGTGGCGGCGATCGCCGCCGGCGTGCTCATCAACACCGCTGGCTTCCTCCAGACGCAAGCGGAGGCAACGGGCGAAGAGAGTGCAAGTCAAGTGAGCGACCGACTTGAAGTGCAGAGTGCGACTGGTATCGTGACGGAAGGAACGTTTGACAGCGGGGACTTCGAGGCAGTCGACGGTAGTGGCGAGGTAGGTAGTGGTGAATCACCTGATACTTCCGTTATCAGTCAAGTGTCATTGACCGTCACCGCAGCACCTGGAGCTGACGACATTGATCTGGATGAAGTCACCGCCGAGATGATCACCGACGACGGCGTCAATCAAGTTGTCCTTGATCAAGACGGCGGCGACGATGAGGATATCACTCACATTTCCGAACTGGGCGGGAACGGTGATGATAACGTCCTTACCGATAACGGTGATCGGTACATTATCGACTTCGATGGTGCTAACGAGGGTGACATGGACGATGGTGCCTTTGAAGAGGGGGCAGACGATATTGCACCCGACGAAGGAACCTGGGAAGGCTTCCTTCAGGGTGGCGACACGATGGAAGTCCGTCTGACGACGGCCGCTGGCGCGACCACCGTCGAGGAGGTCCGTGTCCCTGACTCGCTCATCGACCGCGACGCCGTCTCGCTGTAACGGCATTCACCGCTAATACTTTTTAAGCGCCTGTGCCAACGAGCCGCACAACCGGATCCGTCGCACCAGGATCGTAACGTCGAAACGTGGCGTGCTCAGTCGAGCGTTATCAGAATAAATAGCTGGCACCGGGATCTTAAGTAGATGATCAGCATCCTTCAAAATAAGCCCGTCAGAAAAGTTTCGGGCGCACACAACCAACATGTTCGAGTTTATAACGGATGAGGAGCGCGGTCAGGTGGGTATCGGCACCCTCATTGTGTTCATCGCAATGGTGCTTGTCGCGGCGATCGCCGCCGGCGTGCTCATCAACACCGCTGGCTTCCTCCAAACGCAAGCGGAGGCAACGGGTGAAGAGAGTTCCAGTCAAGTGAGTGATCGTATCGAGGTCCAGTCCGCGACTGGACAGGTCGCCGAGATCACCGATGATGATATCGACAGCTCGGAAGGTGCCGATGGTGACGACCTCGCGTTATATGGGGTCGACCTAACCGTAACGCAAGCACCGGGCGCGGACGACATCGATCTCGAGGACGTTACCGCCGAACTCATCACTGACGACGGCGTCGAGCAGGTCGTCCTTGGAGATGGGGTCGATGACCCGGGCAGCACACTCGATGCAGATGATTCGAATGCGGACCACACTGAAGCACCGGTTGCCATCAGTGAAATTACTGGAGACGGTGAGGATTCGGTGATCACCAGTTCGAGTGACCGGTACCAGATCAGTTTTGCTGGCTACGCATTTGAGGATGACGACACCAGTAGTAACGTCTACTTCTCTTTCGAGGAGGGCGTTCCGATGAATAACAATGACGTCAGTGAAGTTAATGACGACTCGGTTGAGGGCGATCAAGCCTGGGCCGGTGACCTCGAGGGCGGCGACACGATGGAGGTCCGCCTGACGACCGCCTCCGGCGCGACCACCATCGAGGAGGTCCGTGTTCCCGACTCGCTCATCGACCGCGACGCGGTCGCGCTGTAAGCGTCTCGAACCCCCGGAACAGCTTTCTTTTGTCGCGCGCTATCGTTCCCCATGAGTGACGACGACAAGTCGCCGGCGACGCCCGACGACCTCGATTTCACCGAGGACGAGCGCGTCGCGGAGATCGACGACGGCCGCTACGTCGTCGGCACGAGCGGCCGCCCGAACGTCGACGGCACGCCCCCACCCGATCCCCTCACGAAGGACTCCGGCTTCGAGACCCCCGCCGAACCGAAACACGCCAGCGAACGCGAACCCACGGGAGCCGACCCACGCGCGAGCACCGCGGGCGGGGGCGGTGGCCATCGCGCACGGCCTGCAACCGCGAGCGGCGAGGTCGACCGACGGGCGGTGAGCCGGTGGCTCGCGAGCTCCTTCGACGACGACGGCTTCGCGTACGGCTTCGACGCGACCCTCCACGCCCGCGGGGAGACCAGCCGCAACCGCATGGTCTCGAACGACGTCACCGACACCTTCGACGCGCTCGTCTCGTGGTTCGCCGCCAACGCCGGCGGCGACTCCCCGCCGCCGGAGGCGCTCGGACTGCTGCTCGTCGCCGCCGACACCCCCGTCGAGATCCCGACCGTCGCGCTCAAACGCTTCGCCGCGAGCGAGGGACTCTCGCCCGACGACTCGATCGCCGACCTGATCCGCGCCGCCGAGGAGGCCGGCGGGCTGCGGCTGGAATAGGATCAGAACTTCTCTAAGAGGTCGCCGTAGAAGTCGTCGCCGCGCTCCTCGGCGAGCTTTTCGACGATGAGCTCCGGCGTCGACCGTGCGAGGTGGTCCTTCTTCGGCGATCGGTTGACGCGCAACTCGCCGTCTTCGAGCCCAGTCGCCTCGATGCCATCGACGGCGACGGGCGCGGCCGCCGCCTCGCGGATCTCCCGGGCGAGGTGTGAGACGAAGACCGCCGTCGCGTCCTGCCCGTCGAGCGCCTCCAGGATACCCGCGATGATCTTCGCGGACGCACCCGGCTCCGTGATCGACTCCAGCTCGTCGACGAGCACTAACCGGCCGGTCGCGCCGGCGACGAGGTCCCCGAAGTCACGGAGCGTCGCCTCGAACGCGCCCGCATCGAGCGTCCCCTGTGATTTCGCGTAGTAGTGGACCTCCGAGAAACGCTCGACGGTCGCCGAACGGGCGGGCACGGGCATCCCCATGTGCGCGAGGATGACCACGAGCGCGACGAGGTCGAGCAGCGAGGTCTTGCCACCGGAGTTCACCCCGGAAAGGAGCGTGACCCCGCGCACCTCGTACGCGACGGGGTCGACGGCCTCGAACTCGACGTCCAGCAGGGGCGAGCGACCGCCCTCGATACGGAAGCCGCGTGTCGTGTCGACGGACCCGGTGCCGGCGTCGGCGTCGGTATCGCGTTCGCCGTCGCCGGCCGGATCGACCACCCGCGGCATGACACAGTCGTAGTCGCGGGCGAATCGGGAGATGGCGAGTTCGACGTCGAGTTCGAGCGCGTCCGCCACGAGCGTCTCGACCGGGTCGCGAAGCTCCCCGAGGTCGGTCGCCAGCGCCGCCTTCAGGCGGGCGGCTCGACGGTCGCGGGCGACGGAGAGCTCGGTCCGCAGCTGGGAAACCGCGGCATCATCGGCGGTCACGGGGAACGTGGGGTCGCCCTCGGGAAACGCCCGGGCGGCGAGTTCGGCCTCACCGGGGTCGAGTCGGAGCGCGTCCGCGAGGTGCTCGCGGGCCGCCCGGAGCGCCGCGTCGTACTCGTCGGCCAGCTCACGGTCGAGCAACGAGTCCACGCGGGCGCCCTGCTCGACGAGCGAGAGGAAGTCGGTCCCCTCGATGGTGACGTCGCGTTCGCGGATCGCGTCCCGAAGTCGATCGTCCGCGACGGACTCCGCCGTGGCGACGGCGGCATCGAGGTCGGAGACGGCATCGGTAAGCCGGCCCAGTTCGTCGTCGCCGACGATCGTCGCGTCGTCCGTGAGTCGTGAAAGCGCGTCGCGCAGGCGGTCGAGGTCGGCCGCCGGCTCCAGTCCCGCGGCCTCGTGGACGCGTGCGGCCGCGAGCAGCCGGTCGCGGTTCGCCGCGAAAAACGAGAGCAGCCGCTCCGGAACCGTTTCGGCGGGCGTCTGCAGGGCGTCCGGTCGGACGTGGACGTCGCCCTCGACGTCGAGGCCCGCGAACGACTCGTCCAAGACGATCACCGTCGCGTACGAGCGGGCGAGTTCGGAGATATCACGCGGGTTCTCCACCGTCTCGACGGAGAGTTCCGGCATCGCCGCCTCCGCTTTCGCGTACGTCTCCGCGTCCGCGGTCGCGAGACACCGGTCACGCACCCGGACGGTGGGCGGCGTAGTGAGCGGTTCGACGTCGGCGAGCGCATCGAGCACCGCGGCGGTCGGCTCCCGCTCCATCGCCGCCGTCACGAACGCCTGCGCCTCCGCGATCCGCGAGGCCGACCCGCTCGGATAGAACGTCTCCAGCCGCTTCGCGGCGTAGTCGGTGACGGTCCGGTCCTGAAGGAGTCCGACCGCATCGCGGTAGATCTCCCGGGCGCGGTCGGTCGCGAGCAGCCGACCGAGATCGTCGTGTCGCCGGCGGATCGCTCCGCGAGCGATACGGGCCGCCCGCGCCTCGTTCACGCCGGGCGCGCGGGCGATCGCCGCGACGTCACCCGACTCGACGACCGTCTCCGGGTCCTCCAGCGTCCGCAGCGCCGAGGCCGTCTTCTCGCCGACGCCCGGGATCGCCTCGAGGTCCATCTACCCGCGGATATCGCGGGAAGGTGCAAAAGGATACGGGTCGGCATCGTCGACGAATTCCGCCGCGCGGGGTTAGGCTCCCGGACGAACGTCGTCGTCGAGCGGTTGCCCGGCCGACGTCGTTGATCCGCAACCCGGCCGACGCCCTTTTTATTCCATCCGTTGGAACCGAACCCATGGACGAACACGGGGAGGTCCTCGCCGCCGGGGCGGATCGGCTCGATCCGGAGACCGCCGAGAAGGCGAGGGCCGCCCGTGAGCGACTCGGCGAACACGACGGGGTGCTCGTCGCCTTCTCCGGCGGCGTCGACTCCGCGGTCGTCGCCGCCCTCGCCCACGACGCACTCGGGGAGGACGCGGTGGCCTGCACGGCCCGATCGGAGACGCTGCCGGCCGCCGAGCTCGCGGACGCCCGCCGCGTCGCCGCGGAGATCGGGATCCGTCACGAGGTCGTCTCCTTCTCCGAACTCGACGATCCGGACTTCGTCGCCAACGACGGCGACCGCTGTTATCACTGCCGGACGATGCGGCTCGGCCGGATGTACGAGACCGCCCGCGAGATCGGGATCGGGACCGTCTGTGACGGGACGAACGCCGACGATCCGGGCGAGGGCCACCGTCCCGGGCTCCGGGCCGTCGAGGAGCTGTCGGTCGTCTCGCCGCTTTTGGATGCCGGAATCACCAAAACGGAAGTGCGCGCAATCGCCGAGGCGTACGGGCTTTCCGTCGCCGACAAGCCGGCGATGGCGTGTCTCTCCTCACGGATCCCGACCGGGCTCGCCGTGACCGAGGCGCGACTGACGCGGGTCGAGCGGGCCGAACGGGTGCTCCGCGACTGGGGCTTCGAGGGGTTCCGCGTCCGCGATCACGACGGGCTCGCCCGGATCGAGATCGCCCCCGACGAGCTGAAACGCGCGCTCGATCCGGCCTTCGCCACGGCCGCACGGGAGCGACTCACCGATCTCGGGTTCGACTACGTCACCATCGATCTAGCCGGCTACCGAACCGGCAGCGTCAGCCCCGCGAACGAGGCCGTCGATGGTGACGGAACCGAGGACGCCGACTTCGACCTCGAACACGAATAGCCGCGGCGAGCGCGGTGGATCCGGTTATCAGACCGGAGAACCCGACACGAACCGTTATTACCCGGATGAGCGAAGTCATGTTATATGGACGACGCGAAGACGCTCGCGGTGATCGCGGGCGGCGTCGGCGGGTCGGTCGGGGCGTTCGTCGGCGTCAGCATCGGCGGTGACCCGATGACCATCTCGCTCACCACGCTCGTCGTCGCGCTCGTGGTGGGGACGGCGGTGATCTTAAGCGCCGTCATCGCGGGCGACGTGGAGTTCGTCGTCGACGCCGATGCCGAGTGAACCCGGGGAGAACGCGGGGCGGGCCGGGCCGACGCCGGGAGCTTTAGGTCCGTTGAGGTCCGCCCGGACGACAGGGAGTCCATGAGCGACGACGCCGTCCGCGTCACGATCTACACCCGCGACGAGTGCTCGCTCTGTGAGGTCGCCCACGAGACCGTCACGCGCGTCGCCGACGGGCTCGACGTGTCGGTCGAGGTCGACCTCGTCGATGTCGATGACGACCCGGAACTCGCCGCTGAGTACGGCGAACGGGTGCCGTACGTGCTCGTCGATGGCCGACCGGCGTTTAAATACGAGGTCGACGAGCGCGGGTTGCGGTTGAAGCTGCTCGCGGCGGCGTGAGGACGATTATTCGTCGTCTTCAGCCGCCGAATCGGCCTCGTCCGCCTCGGCGGTTAACCCCTCCCCCTCCGGTCGATCCAGCGCCTTCGGCGCGTCGTGGTGGGTGGAGTAGCCGTCGAACCAACGGGCGATCCGCTCGATCCGGTCGACGATGTGGCCGGGTTCGCCGGATCGTGACAGCTCGTGACCCTCGCGCGGGTACCGAACGAACCGCGTCTCGACGCCCTTCTTGCGGAGCAGCCGGTGATAGAGCTCGGCCGTGCAGATCGGCGTCCGGGTGTCGTCCTCGGCATGGATGAGGAGCGTGGGCGTGTCGACGTCCGTGACGTGACCCGTCGGCGACTGTTCCCAGAGCCACGCCGGCTCCTCGATCGGGGTCGTATCGAAGTCGCCCTCCAACAGCTTGTACGCGCCGTCCGTCGAGCCGTAAAAGCCGGTGAGGTCGTAGACGCCCCGCTGGGCGACGGCCGCACGGAAGCGATCGGTGTTGCCGACCGCCCACGCGGTCATGAACCCGCCAAAGGAGCCACCGGTGAGGAAGACGTCCTCCTCGTCGACGTCCGCGCGTTCGGCGACGACATCGACGCCCGCCATGACGTCCGAGAGCGTCACCGCGCCCCAGTCGCGCTCGATGGCGGCCATGTGTTCGGCACCGTACCCCGCGGATCCGCGCGGGTTCGACCAGAAGACGACGTAGCCACGGGCCGCGAGCGTCTGAAACTCGTGCCACATCGTCCCCGACGGCGACCACATCGCGTGCGGCCCCCCATGCACCTCGACGACGAGCGGATGCGTCTCTCGATCGGGATCGGCACCCCCGTCCGGCGGCGTCAACACCCATCCCTGTATCTCCGTTCCGTCCGAGTCGAACCGGATCTCCTCGGGTTCGCCGACGTGTCGTTCGGCGAGGAACGCGGCGTTCAGCGTCGTCAGTCGACGTGTCTCGTCGGCTGTGGCGTCGTAAACGAAGAGATCACCGGGATGGTCCCACTCGCTCGTCGCGAACGCGACCGTCACGCGCTCGGGCCCGGCATCGATGGGGCCCGCGACCGTTGCACCCGAAACCATCCCCTTTCGGACGACCCGCTCGGGATCGACGGAGCCGTCGCCCGGGGCGGCCCAAACGGCGACCGCGCCCTCGTCCGCGGTGGAAAAATAGAGAGTGTCGTCGTCGGGGCCCCACATGGGAGCCGCCTCATAGCCGAGGCCGCGGTCGAGGTCGGCCGTGAGGTTCACGACCTCCCCCGAGTGGCGATCGAACACCTGCAGATCGGTCTGTCTGAGCGAGGCCTGATCCGGCTCGACGTGCGCGAATGCGACCCGACCGTCCGCGGTCGCCGCGAGCGGCGTTCCCCAGCCGTAGGTGGTGTGGATCCGTTCGACGGCGTCGTCCTCGGTCGAGCCGTCGCCGTCCCCGTCGTCGCCGTCATCCCCGCCAGTTTCGTCGTCCCCGAAGGCGACGTTCGCGAGGTCGTGTGCGTGGATCGCGATCGCATAGGAGTCGTCGGGGTCCTCGCCGACCGACTCGGTGTAATAGAGCGTTTCGGCGTCGCCGAAGGCCGGCGAGCCGAAGTCGGCCTCGCGGTCGGTGAGGCGGGTGATCGCGGGGTCGTCGTCCGCCTCCGCGCCCTCGACCGTCGCGTCCGCGTCGACGAGATAGATCCCGGGGCGCCGGCCGTCGAAGTGTTGCTGGGCGGTCCGGTAGACCGTCCGGTCGATCACGCGCGGGTCGGGGTGATCCGCCGGTTCGTAGTCGTCCGGAACCGACAGGTCACGACCCTCCTCACGGTCCTCGGGCGTCACCGACTGGACGAACGCGAGGCGCTCGCCGTCGGGCGACCACGCGATATCGGAGACGCCGCCCACCACGTTCGTCACCCGACGGGCCTCGCCGCCGTCGATCGGAAGGATCCACAGCTGGCTGCGGTCGTCCTCGCCGCGCGTGGAGGTGAACGCGAGGCGGTCGCCCGAGGGACTCCAGCGTGGTTCGGCGTCGACGCCCTCCGCGAGGGTGAGCCGACGTGGCGGGCGTGAACCGTCGCAGTCAACGAGGTAGACCGTCGACTCGGTTCGTTCGTCATCGAGCGCCTGTTTTCGGAGGAACGCGACCTGCTCGCCGTCGGGCGAAAGGCGAGGATCCGCCGGTTTCGCGATCTCGTGATAGTCCGCCGCGGTCACGGGCTGCATACATCCCCCTTCCACGGCACCCTCAAAAGGCGTCGGGAGGCGGAAGGCGGAACCGACCGTTGCGGACTCGGAGTTATATATTTACGAGCGCGAGGATCGCCGCTTATATATTTCCGGCGCGGTTGGCGCGGTCCGGTGAGCGCCCGAAGGGCGTGAACCGAGCGCGAGGGAGCAGTCGGCGGACCGCCAAGCGGTGCTGGCGGTCCGCCGGCTGCGAGGCTGGGGAGGGCTGAGGCTGTGGGGAACTGAGGCTGCGATTGAGGGGGTGGCACCGGGAGCCGATCTGACGGGGCTATCCAAGCGCTCCAGTGAGCGATCTCTCGTCTGTGCGTGAGTGACACACATCCGTGGCAGCTACTTGTATACTGTCGTGGTAGTGCAGGGTATGTCAGGACCGTTAACCTGTCCCCAGTGCGGCGAAACGATCGAATCGGCGGACGATCTCGAAAGCGAAGAGGTATCCGAGATGGAGGTCTCGGACGACGGATCGATCAGCGTCTACAGCAGTAACAAAACGTTCTTCCGCTGCCGAAAGTGCCGGACCGCGATGGGCGTCGGCCACTCTTAAAAGTGGGAGCGTCAACACAACCACAGCAGGGCCTACGCAACCGTGTCGATTCATAAACGCCCGGTTCTATCGACAACCAATATCCTCTCTTCGTTTAAACAGAGAATCTGCTTGCCGCGAGAAAGCGAGCCGGGAGGGATTCGAACCCGATGGCGAGACTCGCTCCGCTCGTCTCGCGTAGTTCGAATCCCCCCCTCTTCGACAACCTCGCGGCTCGCGGGGTTGCTCGCCGCGAGAAAGCGGGCCGGGAGGGATTCGAACCCCCGACCGTCCGGTTAAAAGCCGGACGCTCTCCCTAACTGAGCTACCGGCCCGCACTCCTCCCTAGCGCCAGCGCCCTCATAAGCGTTTAGAAAGGGGGGCAGTCGACGCCGCCGATCCACCCACCCCACCCCGACCAGAACCGTTAGGGCCGCCGACCGCATCGCCGCGACCATGGAGTTCGACCTGCGCCGATTCACCGACCGGCTCTGCCGATTCCGGTCGACCGCCGGCGAGGAGGCCGCGGCCGCCGACTGGCTCCGCGACCGCCTCGACGCCCTCGGGTTTCACACGTACACCTGGGAGGCCGACGCCGACCTGCTCGCGGCCCATCCCTCCTTCCCCGACGACCCCACAGCGATCGACGTCGAGGACCGCCGAAGCGTCGCCGGCGTCCTCGCACTCGGCGAGGCACCCCTCGATCCGACGGCTGCAGATGCACCCGACACCGAAGCCGCCGGCGACGAGTACCCGACGATCGTCTGCAACGGCCACCTCGACGTCGTGCCCGCCGAGGCCGACTCGTGGGAGAACGACCCGTTCAAACCGACCCGCCACGGGGGCGATCAGGATGAAGACGGCGAGAGATTCGAGGGAACCGACCCCGGTGAGACGCTGACCGCACGCGGGGCCACCGACATGAAATCGGGGGTCGCCGCGTGTGTGGGCGCCGCCCTCGACGTGCGCGAGGCGGTCGAATCCGGGGCGCGCGATCTGAACCTCCGAATCGTCGTCGAGGCCGTCGCGGGCGAGGAGGACGGCGGCTACGGCGCGGCGACCGCGGCGCTTGCGAACCCCTATCCGTTCGAGCGCGACGCGGCGATCGTCGCGGAGCCCACGGACCTGACCCCGGTGATCGCCTGCGGCGGGAGCCTCATGGCCCGGCTGGAACTGACCGGCCGGAGCGCCCACGCCGCCGCGCGCTGGCACGGCGAGGACGTCCTCCCGCGATTCGAACGGATCCGCCGGGCGTTCATGGAGCTCGAAGCCGAGCGCGCCGAGACGCACGCTCACCCGCTGTATGAGGACTTCCCCGTCCCGTATCCCGTCGTCTGTGGGACCGTCCGGGCAGGATCGTGGGCCTCCACGGTCCCGGCATCGCTGACCGCCGAGTTCCGGATCGGCGTCGCCCCCGGCGAAACCGTCGCCGAAGCGGAGCGGACCTTCCGTGACCGACTCGACGCCATCGTCGCGGACGACCCGTGGCTCCGCGACCATCCGCCGACCTTCGAGCGCTTCTCCGTCCAGTTCGAGCCCTGCGCCATCGACCCCGACGAGCCGATCGTCGAGGCCGTCCGGGCTGGGGCGAAAAAAGCGGGGGTCCCGGACGCGGAACCCGCGGGGGCGACCTACGGGGCCGATTCGCGCCACTTCGTCGACGCCGGGATCCCGGCGGTCCTCTTCGGCCCCGGCGACATCCGAGAGGCGCACTACCCGAACGAGTCGATCCGCTGGAGCGAGGTGGAGCGGGGTCGTGAGGCGATCGCGGCGGCCGTCATGGCGTTCGCGGAGATGGACAGAAACGGCGGGGGGAGATAACGAACCGAGGTCGGGGGGCTCGCTCAACTGTCCGTCGAAAAGTACGTTTCGAGCGCCTCCCCGGCGATCGCTCCGGGATCGGCGTTCGCCATCGACGCCCGACGGCGGAGTTCGACGTACGCATCCACCGGGAGCTGGACGGTCAGTTCGCCGACGTCGACGCCGCGCTCCGAAAGCGCGGTGACGGCGTCGGTCCCATCATGGACCGCCGAGACGACCGACCGGACCTCCCGAACGGTGAGATCGGCATCGAGCGTCGCCCACGCGAGCAGGTAGCGGTCCGTGCCGGCGACGCGGGCGACGTGTTTCGCCGCGCTCGGCGCGATATCCCCGCGGGCGACGTGGCGGCGGATCGCCTGCGGGAGGTCGTGGACCCGCGCCCACTTTCTGATGAAGGAGACGGAGACGCCGTCACCGGCCCGCTCGGCGGCCGCCTTGTATGACCCGACGCCGCGCACGAGCGCGGCACAGGCGGCCGCCCCGCGCAACATCAACACGTGGTCCCCGTCCGCGACGTCCCCGGTCGCGAACCGACGTACCGTCTCCGCGGCGAGCGCGACGCTCTCTGGGTCATCGGGATCAAATCCGACCGCCTCCGCGGCCCGCTCACCGGTGATCTCCGGGTCCGCGCGAACGACGGGCGATCCGACCGGCGAGCGACGGTCACCGCCCGATTCCTCGGTCATACGTGATCAAACGTCGCCTGATACATAAGCGGGGGGAGCGTGGGCAGAAGCCGCAGGTGATTCGGACGGCATGAACATGACGCGTGGTGGGAGCGATCAGTCGGTCGCTTCCTCAGGCGCCGTCCCGACGCCCTCACCGGTCGCCTCCGCGACCAGCTCCTCGGCGACGACCCCCACCGGAACGAGGTCGGGGTCGACCGCGAGATCGGTCACGCGGGCGGCATACGCCGGGAGGGAGCGGCCCGAATAGGTGACCGCCCGGACGGCGGGGTTGTGCTCCTTCGCGACCGCGAGCGCGGCCGCCTCCGACATCTCGGTGACGACGACGACCGCGGCGTCCGCAAGGCCCGCGTCCGTCATCGTCTCGCCCGTGACCGGTACCGCGACTCGGGTGATCGTCACGTCGAGCGCCTCCAGTTCCTCGCCGAGGCCGTGCGGGTCGTCGCCGACCACGAGCATGGTGAGTCCCGACATCACTCGTACTCGATCGTCGCCGGCGGCTTGTGGGTGACGTCGTAGACGACGCGCGCGACGTTCTCGTTCTCGCCGGTGATCCGGCTCTGGATCCGCTGGAGCGTCCCCCAGTCGATCTCCTGGGCGCGCGCGGTCATTCCATCACGGCTCTCGACGGCGCGGACGGCGACGACCCATCCGTGAACGCGGTTGTCGCCTTTCACCCCCGTCGCCTTGCCGAGGACGGCCCCGAACGCCTGCCATGGCTCGTACTCCTCCAGTTCCTCCTCGACGACGTGGCAGGCCTCGCGGGCCACCGCCGCCTTCTCCGGGGTCACCTCGCCGACGACCCGCACCGCCAGCCCGGGACCGGGGAAGGGCATCCGCTCGGAGACGACCTCCTCCAATCCGAGCGCGCGGGCGACCTCGCGAACCTCATCTTTGTAGAGGTCACGCACCGGCTCGACGATCCCCTCGAAATCGACGACCTCGGGGAGGCCACCGACGTTGTGGTGGGATTTGATGTTCCCCTCCGATTCGATCCGGTCCGGGTAGATCGTCCCCTGCACGAGGTAGTCGGCGTCGACCTCGCGGGCGACGTCCTCGAACTCCGCGATGAAGCCCTCGCCGATGACGTGTCGTTTCTCCTCGGGGTCCGTCACGCCCGCGAGCCGCTCGAAGAAGCGATCCTGTGCCTCGATCACCCGCAGGGAGTCCATGAACGAGAACGTCTCGCGGATCTCGTCGGTCTCGCCTTTACGCATGAGCCCCGTGTCGACGTAGACGGGGGTGAGTCGGTCGCCGATCGCTCGGTGGGCGAGCGTCGCGGCGACCGAGGAGTCGACGCCGCCCGAGAGCGCGATGACGGCGTTGGCGTCGCCGATCGCCGCCTCGATCTCCGCGACCGCCTCGTCGATGAAGGTGTCCGTCTCGACCATTATATCGTGGCGTCCGCGTTCCGCTCGGTTGTGTCCGTCGATTCGAGCGCCGCCTCAACGAGCGCGACAAATGGGGGACTCGCCCGGTCGGGTCGCGACCGGAACTCCGGATGCGCCTGCGTGCCGAAGAAGAACGGGTGATCCTCGCGTTCGAGGATCTCCATCCGCCGACCGGTCCGACCCGAGAAGCGGAGCCCCTCGGTTTCGAGGTCGGCGATGTACTCGGGGTTCACCTCGTAGCGGTGGCGATGCCGTTCCGTACAGGCGGTCGCGTCGTACACCTCGGCCGCGAGCGTGTCCGGTTCGATCTGCGTCTCATGGGCGCCGAGCCGCATCGTGCCGCCCATCTCCTCGGTCTCGTGCTGTTCGGGAAGCAGGTCGATAACGGGGTACGGGGTCTCGGGATCGAGTTCGGCCGAGTGCGCCCCTGTCATGCCGAGCACGTTACGCGCGTGTTCGACGACCGCCATCTGGAAGCCGAGACAGAGCCCGAGGAACGGCACGTCGTTCTCGCGGGCGTGGCGAACCGCGTCGATCTTCCCCTCCGTCCCCCGTGAGCCGAATCCCCCAGGGACGACGACGGCATCAGCCGCCTCCAGTCGTTCGAGGTGGTGATCGCGGGTCTCGTCGGCGTCGACCCACTGGACGTTCACCTCCGTCTCCATCTGGATACCCGCATGCTTCAACGCCTCGTAGATCGACATATAGGCGTCCTCTAAGGCGTACTTGCCCACGAGCGCGACGTCGATCTCGTGGGTTCGCTCGCGGGTGACCAGCTCGCGCCACTCCGTCGACCGCTGTTCGCGCGGGAGCGCCTCGTCGGTCAATCCGAGCCGTTCCATCACGTACTCATCGAGGCCCTCGTCCTCGACGGACAGCGGGACGTGATAGATGTCCTCGACGTCGGGATTCGAGAAGACGGCGTCGGTGGGCACGTCACAAAAGAGCGCGATCTTCTCTTTGACGTCCGGATCGAGCCGTTCGGCACAGCGCCCGACGAGCACGTCCGGTTGGAGCCCGATGGAGCGAAGCTCCTTGACGGAGTGCTGGGTCGGTTTCGTCTTCTGCTCGCCGTTTTTCGAGTACGGAACGAGCGTGACGTGCGTAAAGAGGATGTCCTCTGGGTCCTCCTCGTGGGAGAACTGTCGAAGCGCCTCGAGGAACGGCATCGACTCGATGTCGCCCACCGTCCCGCCGATCTCGACGAGACAGACGTCCGAGCCCTCGGCGGCCTCCCGGATGCGCCGTTTGATGTCGTCGGTGACGTGCGGGATGATCTGGACCGTCTTGCCCAGGTAGTCGCCGGCGCGCTCGCGCTCGATGACGTGTTCGTAGGTCTTTCCGGTCGTGACGTTGTGATCGAAGGTCATGTCCGTCCCGAGGAACCGTTCGTAGTTCCCCAGGTCCAGATCGACCTCCCCGCCGTCTTTGAGCACGTACACCTCGCCGTGCTCGTATGGGTTCATCGTCCCGGCGTCGACGTTGAGGTAGGGATCGACTTTTACGGCGGTCACGTCGAAGCCCGCGTTGGCGAGGAGTCGGCCGGTGCTCGCGGCCGTGATTCCCTTGCCCAACCCGGACATGACGCCCCCCGTCACGAAAACGAACTTCCGACCCAGCGAGGGGTCGTACCCCGTATCGGGATCCGTCGGCATACCGACCGTGGGGTAGGGGCCAGCAAAACCGTTTCGGAGGGACCGGACCGCGTGAACGGGTGTCAAGATCCGGGAGCGATCACGGCGGGAAAACCGCGACCTTGAACCATCGCGTCCGGCGCGATGGATACCCTCAGACGACTCGCTCGCCGCCGAAAAATACCGACTCGGGCTCGGCCCACGCGCCGGCGTCGGCGTTCGGGTCGCCCCCGAGCACGACGAGGTCGGCGCGATAGCCGACCGCGACCCGTCCGGTGTCCGCCAAGCCGAGCAGTTCGGCGGCGTTGACGGTGGCGGCTTCGAGCGCCTCGGCGGGTGAGAGCCCGTACTCGACCATGTAGGTCAGCTCGCCGGCGATGCCCTCGAAGGTGTTGAACGGGGTTCCAGCGTCGGTCCCCATCGCGATGGTGACGCCCGCGTCGATGGCGTGTTCCCACGCGTCCGCGAAGGCATCCGTGGCTTCCTCGGCCTTCTCGACGGCATCCGCGGGGATCCCCGCCTCGATCCCGTTGTCGACGATGCCGTGTAACGCGCTCGCGGTCGGGACCCAGTAGGTACCACGGTCGGCCATCAACTCGGCCGTCTCCCGGCTCATAAACGTCCCGTGTTCGATGCTCGTGATCCCCGCACGAACCGCGTTCGCGATCCCCTCGTCGCCGTGGGCGTGGGCGGCCGTCGGGGTGTTCGTGGGGGCGGCCGCGTCGGTGAACGCCGCCAGCTCCTCGGGGGTGAGTTCCGGCGCGCCGGTGACCGCTCCCTCGGTGAGGACGCCGCCGGTCGCCATACACTTGAGGACGTCCGCGCCGGCTTTGAGCTGCTCGCGGGCCGCCTTGCGGACCTCGGCGGGGCCGTCCGCCTCCCGGCCGAACCAGTGGCCGTGCCCGCCGGTCATGATCACGTTGTGTCCGCAGGCGACGACGCGGGGGCCCCTGAGTACCCCGTCTTCGACGAGCGCGCCCGCATCGAGCGCGAGCGTCCCACGGGCACCCAGATCGCGCACCGCAACGACGCCGGCGGCGAGCGCCGCACGGAGGTTCTGGGCGGCCCGAAAGCTCGCCGTGAAGTCGCTCTCGCCGACCGCCGTGGCGACGTCCGGGCGGCCGTCCATCATCACGTGGACGTGGGCGTCGATGAGCCCCGGCGCGACGACGTTCCCGGAGACGTCGACATGGGTGGGCTCCTCCCCGCCCGCTGCCGCTTCAGCCGCTTTCTCCGCGGCGTCCTCGCCGACGGCGACGACCTCCCCGTCCGCGAGCGCGACGTCCGCCCGTCGCGTGCCGTCGACGTCCGCCACCTCGCCACCGGTCAGTACGTACATACCCGATAGCTCCCCCGGAGAGGGCCTAAATGGTTGGATCGCGGAACCCCGGGGCGACAGTCATCCCGACAAGGGAGTCGGAACGGTGACGGTCCCGTGCACCTGCCGGAAGCAGCGTATCAAACGGGGTAGTCAGGTAACCAGACTGTTATGTTTTCAAACAGACGGTGTCGAAAACCGGCCACATCGGTGAGAGCAGGGCTATCACGAAGCGTGGAGAATGTGGGTGGTTATCACAAACATATATAAATGATCGGAGGAGTATCGGAAAGAACATGGCAGATCAGACACCATCCGGTCCGCTTGCGGGCCTGTACGCGGGGCGAATCGGCGAGCCGACCGGCGACGATGGCGACGCGACCGTCGAGATCTACGAGGACAACGCGGGCGAGTGGCGCTGGCGGCTCATCCACCGGAACGGCAACCTCATCGCCGACTCCGGCGAGGGCTACGCCTCGAAAGGTGGCGTCGAGGACGCCGTCGAACGGCTTAAGCAGTATGCGGCCGACGCGGACATCCTCGATGTCGGGGCCGCCGCCTTCGAGATCTACGAGGACAACGCGGGCGAGTGGCGCTGGCGGCTCCGCCACCGGAACGGCAACGTCGTCGCCGACTCCGGCGAGGGCTACGGCTCCCGATCCGGGGCGGTTGAGGCCGTCACCAACGTGAAGGCCCACGCGCCCAACGCCGGCGAGGAGACGGTCGAGTAGGCCCGCAAGCGCGACCGGGGTGCCTTCTATTTATATATCCGGCCGTCCGGTCGGGATCGGTTTATATACTATCGCGATACCGTCACTCCACGAGTTCGATCTCGTCGTCGCCGTTGGGGACCGCACAGAGGAACGCGCCGGGCTCGTCGTGCTCGTTGCGGTACCAGTGTTCGACGCCGGCGGGGATCAGAAGCGAATCGCCGGCCGAGACCGTGTATTCCTCCTCGTCGATCCCGACGACGTACTCGCCGGCGAGGACGTACTGTTCGTGTTCGACCGCGTTGGTGTGCCGGGGGACGGACGCACCGGGGGCGAGTTCGAATCGACGGATCGCGAAGTTCGGCGCGCCGTCTGCGGCGTCGATCAGCACGCCCTTCGTGAGTCCCTCGGCGGCACCGACCGGTTCGTAGTCGATGTCGTCGCCGCGTTTGATCACGGCCGCTGGCTCGATATTGGATGGTTCGGTCATACCGATGGATTCGAACACACGGTATATAAACAGCCGTCCACCCGACGTTTAAAGCGACGCCGGCCCCAACCGAACGACATGCGAGGCATTCACGTCGGATCGGCGTTCGGGATTCCGATCCGGCTCAACTGGACGTTTCTCATCGTCTTGCCGTTGTTCGCCTTTCTCATCGGCTCCGAGGTCGCGGCGATCGCGGATCTGATGAACGAGACGATGGGCGTCGGCATCGACGTCGCGGCCGTGAGCGCCGGCTACACTCCGTGGCTGCTCGGACTCGCGGCCGCGCTCGGACTGTTCGGCGGCGTCCTTCTCCACGAGTTCGGTCACTCGCTCGTCGCCATGCGCTACGGCTACGAGATCGAGTCGATCACCCTCTGGCTGCTCGGCGGACTCGCCAACTTCGCGGAGTTCCCCGAGGACTGGAAACACGAGTTCTGGATCGCCGTCGCCGGCCCGATCGTCAGCGTCGCCGTCGGCGTCGGTTGTTACGTCGTCTTCGTGCTCGCGCCTGCGGGGGCGAACGCCACCCTGTTCGTCTTCGGCTATCTGGCGCTTTTGAACATCGTGCTCGCCGTCTTCAACATGCTACCCGCGTTCCCGATGGACGGCGGACGGGTGTTGCGCGCGCTCATGGCCCGGAATCAGCCGCACGCACAGGCGACCCAGCGGGCCGCGGCCGTCGGCAAGGTGTTCGCGTTCATGATGGCGATCTTCGGGCTGTTCGCGTTCAACGTGATCCTCATCCTGCTCGCCTTCTTCATCTACATCGCCGCCTCCGGGGAGGCCCAACAGACCGTACTTAAAGCGGCCTTCGAGGACGTCCGCGTCGACGACGTGATGACCCCACGGGAGCAGTTACATACCGTCACCGAGGAGACGAGCGTCGCCGAGTTGATGGACCGGATGTTCCGCGAGCGGCACACGGGCTATCCCGTCCTGCACCGCGACGACCTCGTCGGCATGGTGACCCTGGAGGACGCCCGCGAGGTCCGTGAGGTCGAACGCGACGCCTACCGCGTCGGCGACGTGATGGTGACCGAGATCGCCTCAGTCACGCCCGAAACCGACGCGTTGGAGGCCCTCCAGCTGATGCAGCGCCACGGCGTTGGACGGCTGCCGGTCATCGACGCGAACGGCGACCTCGTCGGACTTATCTCCCGATCTGACCTGATGACGGCGTTCAACGTCATCCAGACGGGTGGAACACCGAGCGCGCTCCGGGGACGCTCGGCGGTCGAGGACGGACGGATCTTATAACTACAAGAACGGGTCAGTCACGGGCTCGAACCGTGAGAAGTGGTTTGCCCGTGGTCGTCGCGAGTTGTGATTGAACGGTCCCGAAGACCCGCTCCCGGAGGTTTGGCTGCGTCTCGCTCAAAACAATGAAGTCGTACTCGGCGGCTTCAGAAAGGATGACATCGAGGCGATCACGGTCCGTCGATTGGTCCCACGTCAGTCGCTCACGGTCGATTCCGAGCGCAGCGAGGTGATCCACCATGCCTCGAAGCATGTACTCCGTTGAATCAGACAACCGTTCGTCCTGATCCTCGACGGCGTGGAACAAGCGGAGTTCGACGCCGGTCTCGCCGAACAACGTTCCGAGGGTGGTAACCATCCGTTCGAGATCGGCATCCGGTTTCACGAGGACGATGCCGCGTGTCGTCCCCGACGGCGGCGGTTCCGTCCCGGGGATCAGGACGGATTGACACGCATACTGGTTGGTCGCTCTATCGATCAACTCCCGACGGTCCCTGGTGAACACCAACTGCGTCCGTACCTCGACGTCTCGATCCGAGAAGCGATCCGCAACGGCCTCCAATCGCTGTTTGGCTTCGGTTCCGAACTGGTTGCGGGCTTGACTGGCCGTCGTCTGCTCCGGGATGGGCCAGTACCCGAGCAGGACGGCTTCCGCCAGCGGCAACGTCTCGATAAGGGGTCCGCCGAGCGAAACCGTCCCCGAGACATCGATCGGGATGAGCACCCGATTAAGCGCTGTTTGCATGGGCCAGGGTTTGCCATCCGGACACAAGTATCATTCGACAAATAAGTGTTAACGGATTGCAACGCGCCTCCATGCCGGTTATCAGCCGGATGGCGATCGGAGCGCCACCACCTCAGATCGTCAACAGCGCGTTGACGAGCGTCCGGGTCGCGATGGCGGTGAGCGCGCCGAGCCACGTGAGCAACACGAAGTGGATGTAGCCGTTCGCCGGGTTGCCGCCGTCGATCGTGCGGATCATCTGGGAGGAGAGCGCGGCGTTGAAGATGACGACCGTGAGGAGCAGGTACTCGATGAGCGGAATGTCGTACGCGCCGGGGTAGATGATCTGGCCGATATCCATCTGATCCAGCTCGAAATCCGCGGACAGCTCGGCGAGGATCGCGACGATCTCCAGCCCGATGAAGAACGCGAACGTCGCCGCCGCCGTGATCCCGTAGATGAGTCCGATGAACGTCACCGCTGCCTGCCGGCGCTGTTCGCGAAGGTTGTTGACGGCGCTCATGTTCTTCGAGATCAGCTCACCGAGCTGTTTCGGCTCCCCACCCATGCGGCGGGCGACGAGGTACATCTCGGAGAACTTCTGGATGAGATACGAGCGCGTATCCCGTGAGAACGCACGCCACGCCCCCTCGGTACTGATCCGCATGTTGAGCCGCCGGTACAGCCGGGTGATCGCCGGCGAGAGCGTCCCGAAGTCCTTGTCACGGAGCGTGGTCAACACGTCCGTCGTCGTCGACTGCTTCGCGCTCTCGGTCGCCCCGAGCGCCCGAATGAAGGAGGGGAACTCCTCGTCGCGGGCGGTGATCGCCTGCTCTTCGCGCCGAAGGACGAACCCCGTCACGATGAGCGGCGTGATCGGCACCGCCAGATACAACGGGAGCCGAACGGTGTCGAGGAAGAACAGGAGCCCCGGCAAGCCCGGTCCGTACCCGAACATGCCCGCGGCGGTGATCCCGATGAGCAGAAGCGAGGCGACGCCGCCGAGGACGAGCGACCCCCAGAGTTTGAGATCGCCGGGCGAACGCTCCTCGGGGTGATACCAGATGGGGTCATGCGGCGATATCGCACGGATCGCGACGAAAAAGCCCAGCTGGACGAACACGAAGAGGACGATGACGGCCGCGACCATCGCGGTCGGGTCGTTGCCGGTGAGGATCGGGAGGACGATGGCGAAGACGAGCGCGAACGTCACCGAGAGGATCATCGACATGTAGAGGTCCTTCATCACCTCCAAATTCGACAGCGAGGACT
Source organism: Halorubrum vacuolatum (assembly GCF_900188065.1). GTDB lineage: Archaea > Halobacteriota > Halobacteria > Halobacteriales > Haloferacaceae > Halorubrum > Halorubrum vacuolatum. The sequence continues at coordinate 66,798 of NZ_FZNQ01000007.1, read as the reverse complement.
CATACAGCGTCTCGTACTGTGAGAGCATCACGTCCTGTTCGGAGACGAGAAAGTCCTCCAAGGGCTGACCCGCCCCGAGCGTGTAGCCGAGCCGATCGAAGAAATCGCCCATCGCCTCGGAGGGGACCTTCTTCGCCCGACGGCGACACGCGTCATCGAGGCTCTGGTTCCACGTATCCACGAGGTGAACGATCCGGCCGATCTCCTCGGCGGCGACGCCGTACTCCTCCTCGGCCGCGAGCGTCCGAAACACCTCCATGCGGTCGATGTTCGTCGTCGACAACACGGTCATATGTGTCATCACGAGGTGGAGCTGGTTGTCGATGTGGTTCTCCCGGCTGGAGAGGTAGATCTTCGGGTAGACGACCGCCGAGACGACCGCCAACCCCCCGATCATCGGGATGGGAACCCGCGCGGCGAGCGGCAACGGCGCGAAGAGGCCCGCGAGGACGGTGACGCCGAACAGCGCGACCGCCGGCACGAGGACGTAGCCGAGATACTGGCGTTTCGAGATGTCGAGCTGGTCGTACGACTCCAACAGCTCGGAGGTGACCGCCATCGCGGTCGCGACCGAGTTTCCAGCCTGTTTTACTGACATGGGAGCGAGATCACCATTGGAGTCGTCTCATCGGCACTGAATCACCCGATCTTCCGATGCATATCGAAGGGGAGTCCCTCGACGCCGTCGCGCTGGAAGGAGTCGATCGCCTCGTTGACCTCGTGATAGCCCAGGATCCCTTCCTGAATCATCCGTTCGATGAGCTCCGCGCGGAACGCGAGGTCATCGTAGATGTCACGGGTGTCCGCATAGCCGAGCAGCGTCGCGATCTGCTCTTCAAGGACGTAGGAGTTGTTCATCCCCTGAAAGACGATCTCGTCTTCGACGGGATCCCAGCTGAACACCTCGCGCGTGACGACGCCGTCCATCTCCTTCGAGTAGCCCTCGATCTCCTGGACGCTCGTCACCCGACGGAGAACGTCGTCGCCCTGTTTCACCCGGTTCTGGAAGAGCGCGACGTCCGCGTTGTCCATGAACGTCTCGGGGACGTTTATCGGCTCGGAGGTGAACCGCTGGATCATCGAGACGATGTCGGACGCGTGGAACGTGAGCATCACGGGGTGACCCGTCTGGGCGGCCTGGAAGGCCATCCGCCCCTCCGCCCCACGAACCTCACCCACGATGATGTAGTCGGGACGCGAACGCAACGCGGCGGCGACCAGATCGAACATGTCGACGTCCGAGGATCCCTCATCGCCGCCCTCACGGGTCAAGAGCTGCTGCCACGTGTTGTGCGGCGGGATGACCTCGGCGGTGTCCTCCGCGGTATAGATCTTCGAGTCCCGGGGGATATACGAGAGGATGGCGTTGAGCGTCGTCGTCTTCCCGGACGCCGTCTCCCCGACGACGAAGACCGTCTGTTCGTTCTCCAGACAGAGCCAGAGGTACGCCGCGAGCTGCGGCGAGAGCGTCCCCCAGTTGGTGATCTGGTTGACCGAAAGCGGCGTGTCCTCGCCCTGCCGGATCGTGAGCGAGGAGCCCTTCACGGAGACGTCATCGGAGTAGATGATGTTGATACGTGAGCCGTCCGGCAGCGTCGAGTCGACGATCGGATCGGCATCGGAGAGCGGGTCGCCGATGCGCTCGCCCATGTTGCGAAGCCAGTTGTCGAACGCCTTTCGGGTGCCGAAATCGACGGTCGTCTCCAACATCCCGAACGTGCCGTGATCGACGTGGCACTCGTGGGGGCCGATGACGTGAATGTCCTCGTTCGCCGGGTCACGCATCACGGGTTCGAGCGGACCGAGCCCGACGATATCCCGGTTGAGCCGGTAGCGAATGTCCTCGTAGGTCGCCTCGGTGACGGGCAGTTTCCCCCAGTTGAGCACACGCTCGATCAGCCAGCGCCACCCGTCCTGTCGCCCTTCGACGTGGGTGACGTCCTCCAACAGCTGTTCGATCAGGTCGTCGTATTCGGCCTCCGACTCCGGCGCCTGATGGTTGCCGCTGACGGTGAGCAGCTTGTTTTTCACCTGGTCGAGGACCGTCGCCTGCGGGCCGGACATCTCCGGCTCGATGGCGTAGTACTTCGTCTGCTGGCCGATGTCGCCGTAGACGTGACAGTAGATCGGACCGCCGACCGGATAGAGCACGTTCGGCCGGTCCGACTCGTACTCCGATTTCGGCTCCTCGATGAACAGCGGGAACTCCCCGGTGATCTGTTTGAACTCGCGGAGGTGTTCCCGGAGGTGGGGACGCCGCATGGCGGCCTTTCGTAGTTCATCCGAGGGTTTCGCGGTCCCGTGGTCTGTCATTTATCGCCTTGTGAGATGTCGTTCGTCTCTCGATGCGTCCCGAACCCGCCCTGTGGGCGAGTCCCGCCCGTTCGGCCGTGGCGGTGGACCCACGGCGACACGATCAGGCGACCGTCCGGCTTTCGATCACGATGCCGGTGCCGGAGCGGACCGAAAAGCCGATCGTGTCGCCGACCTGCTGGCCCATCCCCGCGAAGCGTTTGACGTTGATCTGCCGGCGGATGTCGGTTCCGACCTCGACCATCTCCAGCTCCAGGAAGACGTCGGCGATCGAACGGAACGGGCCGATCGCGTCGTCATCGACCGCGGACGGGTCGACGGTGAGCACGACGATCTTTCCCTGTGAGATGATCTCCCGGAAAAAGGAGATGATCTCCAGGGCGGCTTGCCGCTCCTCGTTCTTCCGGACGAGCGCCTCGAAGGTGGGGTCGTTCCGGAAGATAGCGTCGAAGGTGTCGAGGAAGATGACGTCCGAGCGCCACATCGCCTCGGCGTTCATCAGCCGCTTGAGCAGCTCCTTGCGTTCACCGTCGTCGTCCGAGAAGGCTCCACCGGAGTCGAAATCCGCGTGTAAAAAGAGGAGCTCCTCTTTTAACAGCGGCTTCACCATGTCGTACTCCAGTGAGTGCATCTGGTCGATGAAGCCGCGGACGGTCAGCTCCGTCGACAGCAATGTGACCGAGGCACCCTCCTGGACGAGTCCGTAGGAGAACCGCTGGGAGATGGCGCTTTTGCCCGCGCCGTAATCGCCCTCGATGAGCACGATGCTGCCGCGCGGGATGCCGCCGCCGAGCTCCTTGTTCAGCCGGTCGCGGTCCTCCAAGCCGAGCGAGAGCAGGTTCGTGTCACGCGCCATGATCAGTCCCCTCCAACGCGGAACTGGAACAGCTCCTCGTCGCCATTGACGGTGAGGTGGATCCGGTGGTCGCTTTCCCCGTCCTGCTCAAGCGGATCGATATCGGCGTCATCAAGGTCGATCGTTAACTCCAGGACGTCGCCGCGCCCCCAAGCGGTCGAGCCCTCCGTGGAGACGACCTCCCCTTCCATGGCGTCGGGACGGACGAACGTCCCGTCGAGGACGAGATCGATATCGGAGCCGTCCGGCGCGAGCCGTTGGGTGCCGGTGTTCTTTATTAACAGCGTCACCTCGTCTTCATCTGCATCGTACACCCCCGCGTTCGCATCGGAGATGATCGTCACGTCGGTCCGAAGCTCCTCGGTCGCATCAAGGCTCCCGTCGTCGACCGCCGAACTCACCCGGTCGACACCCGTCGTCACCGTGCCGACGACGCCGGCGGCGATGACGAGGCTCGCCACGAAGAGGATGAGATGGGAGACTGGGACGCTTGCCATGTTACTCCTCGCCTCCGTTCTCCTCGTCGTCTTCCGGTTCGACCTCGGCGGCGGCCTGGACGCCCGATTCGGTCACAAGGACGACGCGGGCGACATCGGACACGTCCCCATCAAGCGCGTCGTCGGTCAGCGTGATCGTCAGCGTCTCCCCCGAAAGCCAGAGGTCGGTCGTGGCGCTTTCATCCTCGCCGTCCGAAACCGACGTGTCGACCGCATCGAGCGCGACGTACTCGTTGTCGACGAGCAGCGTCGTGTCGCTCACGACCTGACCGGCCGACCCGTCGTTGTCCGCCTCGATGACGAGCTCGTCGGCAGCGTCCTCCTCGCCCTCGAAGAGGATGGCCGAGACGAGCGAGACGTCCGTGTTCTGCTGTTCCAGCGCGCGCTCGTTGACCTCGTGGGTGGCGTCGGTGACGCGATCGAAGCCGTTGGCTGCGACGGGGTAGAACGCGGTGAACGCGAAGAACAACCCCGCGACGATGATCGCGGTGGATGCCGAGACGCTAATACCCATCGTCCCACCCTCCGTCGGCCGGGTCGGCGCGGTCGGAACGCGGGTTCGGGTCGTTCATCGGGCGCGGCGACGTGCCGTTCGCCTCGCGACCCGTACGGTCGCGTCCCGCGGGCTGTGCCTCGTGAGCGCCGTTGTCCTCCCGCGGCGTGTCGTGGCCGTTCGAACCGTCACGAACCCCGTGGTCGCCCTCACTGTCGCGTGCCGTCCGCGCGTCATCGTATGCATCGCGTGCCGCCTGCGGCGCGGCGTCGGTCGTCCGCGGCGCGGCTTGCCGTCCGCCGGGGGCGTCACCGTGCTGTCGGCTCCGTCCCCTCGGCCGGCGACGCGGGGCCGGATCCGGAACCGATCCGCCGACGAGCGAGCCACCGGCGAGGTCGTCCCAGCGGTCGAGCAGGACGGTCTGCGGGCTCGTCCCGTTGAGCTGGGTGATGTACCGAAGGCTGCGGGTGTGGTGTTCGCGGACGAGCCGGGCGGTTCCCGGCCGGTCGACGATATTGCGGTCGACCGTGCCGAAGCCGGAGAGGAAATCACGGAGGCCGTCCGCGGCGTCCGGGGAGATCCACTCGATCCGCTCGTAGTAGTTGATCGCCCGCACCGCGTCGGTGACGTCGCTCGCGGCGACGAGGAACTCCAGCCACTCCATCACGAGCAGGTCCCCGATGTAATCGCCCGGCAGCGACGTGAGGTACGGCTTCCGTCGTGGGCTGGAGAGGTCGTCGCGCTGGACGTACTCGAAGCCGCCCTCATTCATCTCCGCGGGGTCGCCACCGGCGGGTTCGGCCGCCGGTTCGTCGAAGGCATCGATGTCGTCCTCGGATCCGGCGTCATCCTCGAATCCGGCACCGTCGTCGAACGGATCGTCATCGAGCGACGCCTCCGCATCGAACGGATCGTCGTCCATCCCCGTTTCGTCGCCGTCGTCGGCCCAGTCGGCCTCCCCGGCGTCGTACTCCTCTTTGAGTTCGCTAAAGCTCTTGCCGTCGTGGTTCATGTCGTCTCCCTCGTCCGTCGGTTCGTTCGTCGCGTCGTCCAGTTCCCCTGCCACGTCATCGAGGTCGTCGTCGAGTTCGTCGTCGAACTCGCCGTCGAGATCATCGTCAAAGTCGTCGAAGTCCCCGTCGTCGCCCGGCTCGATGAGCTCCTCGTCGAAGAAGCCATCCGCATCCGCGCTCGCGACGTCCTCATCGAGTTCGGGCGCTTCGTCCTCCTCTTCGGCGTCATCGAAGAGGCCGAAGGAGCCGCCACCGCCGAGTTCGTCGAAGCCGCTCGACTCGTCGACGAAGGGGTTGATCCCTCGCGTCACCATCTCGTAGATGTCGAGGAGGTTTCGGACGTCCTCCTCGATGTCCGCGACCGTCCCGGAGATCTCCTCGTTTTCGGAGCGAACGGTCGAAACCGTCGAGGAAAGCGAGGCGACCTCCGCTTCGAGGTCGTCGATACGTTTCTCCAGCTCGTCGGTGTCGGCGCCACCCTCGTCGTCCTCGAAGCCGTCGTCCCACTCGTCCATGCCGTCGAAGTCGTCGAAACCGCCTCCGGAGCCGCCGGAACCGCCCGACCCGCCGCCACCGAAGAGGTCATCACCGCCATCGAATCCGCCGGCATCGTCGCCGTCGCCGTCGATCCGGCGTCCTTCGGCCCGAAGTACGGGAACTGCTGGTCGACATCGTCGTCGGTCGCCGACTGCGCGGCGAAGGGACCGGGGGGACTGCCGTCGGAGGAGTCGAACTTGTATCGCTCGTCCGAGTCGCCCTCGACGGCGAGTTCGACCTCGAACTCCTCGCCCGCCGAGGGCGTCCTGTCGAAGGCGTTGCCACGGGTGTCGATCACGAGCGTGTACGTACCGATGGCGGACGCATCCCCGGAGGCACCACCGTCCGGTTCCTCGACGAACAGGAAGGCGTCCCCGCTGGAGACCGACGAGAGGTCGAGCCGTGACCGCGGCTCGTTCCGCCCGGGGTTCGTCTGGGTAACCGATAACGAGAGCCCCTCTTCTGCCTCAAGGAGGTCGTTGAACACGTCCGCACGGAGCTCGCCGTCCTCGTGGACCGCCTCCCGTCCGTCCTCGTGATCCGGATGTTCCTCGGCGAGCTGTGTCAACGCGCCGCCGAAGCCGGTCGCCTCGAACTCGATGACGAGTCGATCGCCCTCGGTGATCTGCGAACGGTTGATCGCGTCCGAAAGCGGGTCGTCCTCGGCGGCGTCCGCGCCGGCGGGGCCACCCGGGGCGGTGGCGATCGACACCGTCTCGCCGAACTCTGGCTCGGTCAAGACGAGATGGGACCGGTCGAGCGAGTGTTCGGGCGCGACGATGTCGTCGGAGCGAACGGTGATGGCGTCGCCCGTCCCGAGCGTGAGCCGATAGCGCTGTGGGGTCAACGGCCCGACGATCCCGCCGCTCGCGGCTGCGCCCCTGAAATCAGTGAGCGAGCGGCCGACCGAGTCGCCGTCGGCATCCTCGAACCGAAGCCCATCGAAGGTGTCCGTGTCGTCCGCGTCGACGTCGGGGCCGTACTCCTGGGCGTAGCTGACGACGCCGTCGTCGCCATAGACGTCCTCGCTGCTTGCGTCCGTACCGATGAGCCGGGTGTTCGCCTCGATCGTGGCGCCGTCCTCGACGTGAAGCACGTCGAGGTAGCCCGTCGGCACGTCGGGATCGCTGAGGCGGTCCCCGCCGAGGACGACGTAGCCCTCGTCCGCACCGTCGAGGCTCACCGAGAACTCGACCAGCTCGCCGGCCGGCGCTTCATACCGGTCCGCGGAGAAGGAGCCGGAGCGATCGACCTCCGCGACGGTCACCGTCTCCGTCGCCGTCGCCTCCGTCTCGACGGTTTCGACGTCGAAGTCGTACGCGTTCGGCGGGTCGACGGCCGAGACGTCGAAGGTGATCGTTCCCCCGGCGGTCGATTCGTTGCTGAAGACGACGACGCTGTCGCTCTCGTCCGCATACCCCATGACCCCCAGTTCGTCGTCCGGTCCGAACGTCCAGTTGAGGTCGTCGACGCTCCCCGCAGATGGCTTGTCTTGTAGCTCACTCTTGTTGACATCCTCCATCTCCGCCGGATCCGCGCCGCCGGTCAGGACCCGAAAGAGCGCACGCTCCGAGAGGGCGTCGTTTCGGGTCGAGACGATCGCGGGCGTCGAGTCCACGTCGGAGCCGACGGACTCGATGGTGAGCGTCGTGTTCGCGTCGTCCCCGTCGGCCGCAACCTCGTCGTCGCCGACGGTCACCGAGAGCTCGTGCGTGATCAGGGTCGTCTCCGCCGTACGCGTCCCGTCGCCGTCCTCGACGGTTACGTCGATGGCGTGCTCGTCGCCGGCGGAGGGGTGTGTCACCTCAACTGGGATCGTGAGGGAGACGTTCCCGTCCCCGGTAGCGGGATCGACCTCGACGGTCACGTTTCCGTCGGACGAGGCGAGCGTGGAAGCGTTGTGTTCGTCGCCCGTCGCCGACACCGCCTCCACGTCATCGATCGAGCCGGACCCATCGCCGTCGAACGCCTCCCCGAAATCAAGCGTCACCGTCGTCGACCCGTTCAACTCGGCGGCGTCAACGGTGAAATTGTGGGTCTCGGTCGTCCCCGCGCCGGCGACGTCGTCACCGTCGTCGAGCGTGACGGAGACGTTCTCCGCCGCGACGACGGGTGCGAGCGTCGCGGCGGCGAGGAGGATCGCGAACCCGATCACGACCGTGACGGTCAGGAACCGGCGAAGGCGGCGGCCGGCGGTCGAGGGGAAAGCGGGACCACGGGGTCCTCGCCGGCGTGTGTCATCTGAGTGGTGAGTGCCTGCCATCGTCTTTGAGGTCGCCGGTCCGGAATTATCGACGACGCGTCGTCAACGCGACACCGGAACCGGCGAACCGTGTTCACCTGTGGCTCCAGCCGTCCGGGACTAAAGCGTGCCTCCCCGATTATCAGTCGGGAGAAGGAAACAGCGGCTTCCGACCCGCCGGTTCCGAACGATCGCCTGACGTCGAGGGGATCGACCCGCTGAACGCGTGAGGAAGAATTAAGCCCGCCGCGAACCCCCCTCACGATGAGGATGAAGGCCTGTCCCCGATGTAGCGCGTCGATCGACGACTCGGCTCGATACTGCATCGAGTGCGGCGCACCACAGACCGAGGACGCGGCCAAGGAACTCGATACATACGTCCAGCGACAGGCCGAACAGGTGATCGCGGAGTCCGGGATGGACACTGGCAGGGGATCGGCCGCGACGGACGGCAGCGGTTCTGGCGGAACCGCGACGGGGGGAGCCGACGGGGTAAAAGCCGCCGTCGAAGCGGAGCTATCCGATCGCGAACGGCTCTGGCGACGGGCCTGTTACGTGCTCGGATACGGGACCGTCGCCGTCGCGTTTACCCAGATCACCCGTCCCGGTGCGTGGTTGCTGCTGCTCGGTGGGATCGCGATCCTCCCGCCGATCAGGCGGCTCACCGCCGAGCCGCTCGGGAGCCCGTTAAAACGCGAGGTGATGGTCGGCCTCTACGCGATCCTCGTCGTCCTCGGTATCCTCCTGCTCGTGTTGCTGTGAGCCCGCGGCCCGTCAGGACGGAGGAACACGCCGGGACGCGCCCGATCGGTCCCTTTTACCCGCTCGGCGTCGGACCGGAACGTGATGCTTACGGTCGCGTTCGTCGCCGTCGTCGGGGTCGTCGCCTTCCTCGCGGTCGAGATCGGACCGCTCTACGTGAACGACCGATTCCGCGACCTCCGAACGCCGACGAGCACGGAGCGCGCGTATCTCGACGCGCTCCGCGCGGAGACCGGTCTCGATGTCGATCGGGTCGCGGTCGTCGAGACGGAGGGCGACGACTCCGTCGACGTCGCGGTCCGCGGACCGCCACGTCGCCGAGTTCTCTTCGTGACCGATTACGTGCTCGACGGGATGGACGAGGACGTCGCGCTCGGTCTGCTCGCCGCGGAAGCCGGCCGCGTCGAGACGTACTACGGCGAGTTTCGCGCGGTCGCCGTGGCGGTCGTCGTCGCGCTGCTCGCGGGCATCGTGACGACGATCATCCCGTTCGATTCCGGCTTCTTCGCCGTCATCCTCGTCGGACTCGCGTCCTTCTGGGCCGGGCGACGGGTGCAGTACGTCGCCGACGACCGGGCGGCCGACGCGGTCGGCGCCGACCGTGTCGCGGACGCCTTCGAGCGCGTGGCCGCGTTGCGGGGCGTGGAACCGGAGACCGGCGACTGGTCGACGTGGTTCGAGGTCCAGCCGCCGCTCGGCGATCGGATCGCGGCGTTGCGGGAGCGGGGGGATCGCTGAGGCCCACCGGCCGAACGCCGACTTCGAAGGCGACGCCGCCGCGACGTCCCGGAACCATTACCAACCAGCCACGCACGTAGTAACACAACTCGAATGCGACTCCCGAAACGACAACTCGCGGTCCTCGAAGCCGCGAGCGCGACGGACAAACGGACGATCGACGACCTCGCGACGGAGACGGACCTCAAACCCGAGACGGTTACGGGTGCCGCGTTCGACCTCCGTGATGCGGGATTGGTCTCGGTAACGGAGACGACCACTGAAACCGCCGATTTGACCGCTGAGGGGCGGCAATACGTGGAGGAAGCGCTGCCCGAGGTACGGCTCTATCGAGCCGCCCGGGAGCGTGGAGCCACCGACGACTCCGTACCGATGGGACAGGCGATCGGATCGGCCGACCTCGACGGCCACGAGGTCGACATCGCGCTCGCGAACTTCTCGCGAAAGGGCTTCGGATCGATCGACGCCGGCGAGCTATCGATCGACCCCGACGCGGAGCCGGACGCCGACCCGGAGGCGGCCGCGCTCGCCGCGCTCGCCGGTGACCGCGACGCCGACGATGACCGGACCACGATCGACGACGACGTCCGCGACCGGCTCGCCTCCCGCGGGCTCATCGAGGTCATCGAGCGGACGACCCGCGCCGTAACGCTGACCGACGCAGGTGTCGACGCGCTCATGAAAGGTGTCGAGGCCGCCGAGACGGTGGGAGCGCTCACGCCCGAGTTGCTCGCGAGCGGCGAGTGGCGCGACGTCGAGTTCGCCGAGTACGACGTGGAAGCCGACGCGCCGACGGTGACCGGCGGGCGAAAACACGTCCTGCGGGCGACCGCCGACCGCGTAAAGGACGTCCTCGTCGGCATGGGGTTCAAGGAGATGGAGGGGCCACACGCCGACGCCGACTTCTGGATCAACGACTGCCTGTTCATGCCGCAGGACCACCCGGCACGGACCCACTGGGACCGGTTCGGGCTCGATGTGGATCCGATGGCGGAGATCCCCGAGGCACTGCTTGAACGGGTTGAGGCCGCCCATCGTGAGGGTGTCGGACCTGACGGGGATGGGTACCACTCACCATGGTCGGAGACGTTCGCCCGCGAGATTGCGCTCCGTGGACACACCACGTCGCTGTCGATGCGTTACCTCTCGGGGTACGCCGGTGCGGAGCTGGAGCCACCGCAACGATACTTTTCCGTCGAGAAGGTCTACCGGAACGACACGCTCGATCCGACACACCTGCTTGAATTCTTCCAGATCGAGGGGTGGGTGATGGCCGAGGACCTCTCGGTGCGGGACCTGATGGGCACCTTCGAGGAATTCTACCGGCAGTTCGGCATCACCGACATCCGGTTTAAGCCACACTATAATCCCTACACCGAGCCCTCCTTCGAGCTGTTCGGCGAGCATCCGGAGACCGGCGAGGAGATCGAGATCGGCAACTCCGGCGTCTTCCGCGAGGAGGTAACGAAGCCGCTCGGGATCGACTGCGACGTGATGGCGTGGGGGCTCGCACTGGAACGGCTCGCGATGCTCACGACGGGTGCCGAGGACATCCGCGACCTCCACGGGACGCTCGCGGACATCGAGTTCCTGCGGAACGCGGAGGTGAGCTACTGATGCCCGTCGTCGACGTCGACGCCGACGAGCTTCGCGAGCTGACCGGCCACGAGGAGAAGAGCGACGCGGAGCTGAAAGACGACCTCTTCGGACTCGGCCTGGAGTTCGAGGGCGAGACCGAGGACGGCGATCTCCAGTTCGAGTTCGCGCCGGACCGCCTCGATCGGCTCTCCGTCGAGGGCGTCGCCCGATCGTTGCGATATCACTACGGCGATGCCCGGGGCGTCTACGTCCCCAAGACGAACGATCCGGAGTGGACCATCGAGGTCGACGAGTCAGTTCCCGCGGAGCGTCCGTACGTCACGGGGGCGGTGATCCGCGGCGTCGACCTCGATGACCGCGGCTTGGAGTCGCTCATTCAGCTCCAGGAGAAGCTCCACGCGACGATGGGCCGCGGACGGGCCAAGGGGGCGATCGGTATCCACGACCTGACGATGCTCAAGGGCGCACCGGCCGGCGAGGATGGCGAACGATCGATCACCTACTGCGGCGTCGACCCCGAAGGCGACACGTTCGTGCCGCTGGACTCGAACGACGAGGTAACTCCCGCGGCGGTGTTGGAGGAACACGACACGGGACGAACGTACGCCGACCTCGTGGAAGCGTACGGGCGCTATCCGGCGATCTACGACGACATCGGTCTCTTCTCGTTCCCGCCGGTGATCAACGGGAAGCGGACCGAGGTGACGACCGGTTCCCGTGACCTGCTCGTCGAACTCACCGGCACCGATCAGTGGACGATCGACAAGATGTGTACGATCGTCTGCTACGCGCTTTCTGCGCGGGGTGCGACCGTCGAGGAGGTCACCGTCGAGTATGCGGACGGCGCGAGCGCCCCCGACGAGTACGGATCGACGCTCGTCCGGCCAAACCTCGAGGTCGACGAGAAGTCGGTCACGCACGATCGGATCGAGACGCTGCTCGGCGTCGAGTTCGAGCCCGAGACCGTCGTCGACTGCTTCGAGCGCGCCGGGCTCGACGCGAGCTATACGCTCGGCGAGGAGACGACCTACGACGTCGAGATCCCGCCGTATCGCGTCGACGTGCTCCATCCGCTCGATCTGGTCGACGATGTCGGGCGTGCCTATGGATTCAACGAGTTGGAACCACGCTACCCGGACGTGGGAACCGTCGGCAAGCGAAACGAACGGTCGCGGCTCGAGGATGCGGTCCGTGCGAGCCTCGTCGGGCTCGGCTATGAGGACCTGTTGAACTTCCACATGATCAGCGGAGCCGAGAACTACGATCGGATGCGGATCGATCCCGGAACGGACGTCTTCGGCGCGGGCGAGCCGGTGACGATCACGGAGCCGTACAGCGAGGACTACACCCAGCTCCGGACGTGGGCGTTGCCGTCGCTCGTGATGTTGCTCGAACGCAACACCCACAACGCGTATCCACAGGACGTCGCCGAGATCGGGTTCGTCGCCGACCGCGACGAGGCCGAGAACACGAACGTGGCCGAACGCCGTCACGTCGCGGCGGCGCTCGCGAGACGTGATGCGTCCTATGAGGCCGCAAAGGGGCGGCTCGCGGCGCTCTGTGCGGACTTCGGCGTGGACCTGGAGACGCCACCGATCGAGCATCCATCGTTCATCGACGGTCGAGCCGCGAGCGTCGTCATCGACGGTGACGTTGTCGGCGTGATCGGCGAGTTACACCCGGCGGTGCTCGTGGAACACGACCTCGAGGTACCGGTCGCTGCCTTCGAGTTCGACCTCGAGTCCCTTCGCTAGCTGCGCGGACGGATGGGCGAACAGGCGGACACGTGGGCAACTCCCGCGATGGCGTGTCGCACAACCGCCGTGACCACCGCGGGGCGTCGATCAGCGCATGTGCGGGATGGCCGCGTCTTCGGATATGAAGCCTCGGCCGCGACGGGGGCGAGGCGGGGTCCCGATCGCGACGAGGACGAGGCGGGGTCCCGATCGCGACGAGGACGAGGCGTGGTTCTGCCCGCGACGAGGACGAAAGCGTTTCCCGGTCCGGCCGCAACGGCACGGGTATGCGCATCGCCGTTCCCAACAAGGGACGCCTTCACGAACCGACGCTCTCGCTGCTCGAACGGGCCGGACTCCACATCGAGGAGACCGCGGACCGGCAGCTCTACGCCGACACCGTCGATCCGGACGTAACCGTGCTGTTCGCACGGGCGGCCGACATCCCCGAGTACGTCCGTGACGGAGCCGCCGACCTCGGCATCACCGGTCTCGATCAGGCTCACGAGTCGGGACGCGTCGCCGCGGAGCCGGAGGCGGCCGGCGCGGACGACCTCGTCGACCTGTTGGATCTCGGCTACGGGAGCTGCCGGCTCGTTCTCGCCGCGCCGATGGACGGCCCGATCGAGGCCGTCGAGGATCTCGACGGCGGTACCATCGCCACCGAATTTCCGACGGTGACGGAGGCGTACGTCACACGGACGGGCATCGACGCGGAGGTGATCACCGTCACCGGTGCGACCGAACTCACGCCCCACGTCGATATGGCCGACGCCATCGTCGACATCACCTCCACGGGAACGACGCTGGAGGTGAACCGGTTGGCCGTGATCGACGACGTCCTCGACTCGTCGGTGCGGCTGTTCGCCCGCGGCGACGTCCAAAACGAACCGAAAGTCCAACAGGTTCGGACCGCCTTCGAGTCGGTTCTCGCGGCCGACGGACGGCGGTATCTGATGATGAACGCCCCGAAAGCCCGGCTCGACGAGGTGAAAGACGTGATCCCGGGACTCGGCGGGCCGACGGTGATGAACGTCGAAGCCGACGAGAACGGGAACGGGATGGTCGCCGTCCACGCCGTCGTCGACGAGCGTGACGTCTTCGAGGCGATCGCGGAGCTGAAAGGGGTCGGCGCGAGCGGGATCCTCGTGACGGAGATCGAACGGCTCGTCGAGTGAGATCGGGTATCCGGAGCGGTTCCGCGTTAGATGTCCTCGAACAACGCCCGCTTCGCCGACCGCGTCAGTGCCTTGATCGCGTATTCTCGGGACATCGCGTCCGACCGGGATCGGTACGATTCGAGGTAGCGGAGCCGCACCGGCGTCCGTCCGCGCGTGTATTTCGCCCCGGTTCCGTCGTTGTGCTCGGAGACGCGCCGCCGAACGTCGGTCGTATATCCCGTATAGAGCGTGCCGTCGGCGCACTCGACGATGTAGACATGGTGGTCGGCGTCGCTGTCGTGGACGTGATCGCCGAGGACGACAGGATCGGCTGACGGGGCGTCGGGCACGCTTGAGGATCCGTAACCGGCGATAAAAACGGTACGGGACGCGAACCATCTCCGGCGGCCGTCATCGGACGCGGCCGACGAGACCGCACGTGGGTCGGTTCCGGGACGGTTCCTGCCGCGCCGATCGACACCGGCGTATCGTGTGGCGCCGATCATGGCGGCTCAGTTTCTGCTGCGGGCGCGTTGTCGTGCCACTTCGGCGATACCCGCGTTCGCGGCACAGGCGGGGCAGGCGTTGAGTGCCCCGAACTCGTCCGCGAACACGCGGGCGAAGCGATCCGAGACGTGCGACCCGCAATGGTCGCAACTTGGCATGTTGGACCGGCATCCACCGCTGCCGGCAACATCACTACGGGTCCGAGAAACAAATACCCTTGCTCGCCGCCCGCGAGCGCGGGTTTTTACGCGAACGCTCCACCGTGCTGATCGGCGGTGGAGGGCCGTCGGCACCGACCGTGTGATCGCGGAATTGTCGGATTTCTGTATGAACAGGTATATATAACTATTCACGTTCGAAACCGCCGCTGACACGCCGATGAGCCCCCGTATGTCGACCCCGACCCGACATCGCAACCGACGACGAGGCGAGTCGGGTTCTCGATGCCCCAGCGAATCCCACAAGGTTTATAAATGTAGGCCGAACACGCCCCGCGCAGACCGGTCGTACGGCGTCCCTCGCGGGCGAATTCAGGAACGCTTATAAACTGTGAAGGGGTACTCGAGAACGCATGGCAGACCTCATTGTCAAAGCGGCCGTCAAGGAAGCGCTGGACGACAAGAACGTGGCCTCGGACTTCTACGAGGCGCTGGATGAAGAAGTCGACGAGCTCCTCGCGGACGCCGCTCGACGCGCCGAGGCTAACGACCGGAAGACGGTCCAGCCCCGCGACCTCTAAAACCGGGCAACCCCGTTTCTTATTTCCACCCCGACCGCCGAGCCGCGGCCACGCCGTTGCTCAACTCGAGGGGCAGTCCCGAATCTCGACGCCCTCGTCGTTTCCGAGGTGGATCTCGTTGGCGAGCCCGACGAAGAGGCCGTGTTCGAGGACACCGGGGATCGAGGCGAGCCTGGTCGCCAGCGGGTCGGGATCATCGATCTCGCCGAAGTCACAGTCGAGGACGAGGTTTCCGTTATCGGTGACGACGGGGCCGTCCTTTCGGGTCGCCTCCCGGAGGATCGGCTCGCCCCCGATCCGCCGGATCGTTCGAGCGACCGTCGCCCGGGCGTCCGGAAGCACTTCCACCGGGACCGATCGATCGAGGACGTCGACCACCTTCGTCGGGTCCACGACGACGAGAAAGCGGTCCGCGGCGGCGGCAACGACCTTCTCACGGGCGTGCGCGGCGCCCCCGCCCTTTATTATCGCCGTGTCGGCGATCTGATCGGCCCCGTCGATGGCGACGTCGATCCCCGTGCCCCCATCGGATGCAGGAGCCTCACGCGAAGCCACGGGATCAAAAACTGCATCGAGATCAACGAGCGGGATCCCACGCTCACGGGCGAGCCGACGGCTCGCAAATGAGGTGGGGACGCCTCGAACGTCGAGCCCGGCGTTCACCCGTCGGCCGATCGCCCGGATCGCGTGTGCCGCCGTGGAGCCCGTACCGAGGCCGACGACGTCGCCATCGGTAACCGCCTCGGCTGCGGATTCCCCGGCCCGGCGCTTCGCCGCGTCGCTGCCGCCGCTCGTCTTCATGCACGGGTGTGTGCGCGGCGGGATCGAAAAGCTGTCGCCACGTCAACCGGGTGTGCTCAGAGCCGATCGAGGATCGCCTCGGCGTCGTACGCGAGCGTGAGTTCCCGCGAGCGGCCCCGACCCTCGACGTCGGCGTAGGCCGTCTCGATCACGCCGAGGCGATCGAGTTTGTTGATGATCTCCGAGTAGCGGGTGTAGCCGAGATCCGTCTCCTCGTGGAACGCTTCATATACCGTTCCCGCCCGTTCGCCGTCGTGTTCCGCGAGGACGCGAACGAGCCCGCGTTCGGAGTCGGAAAGGCCCCGAAGCGACCGCGAGAGGTGGACGTACTTCGATTTGTCGTACGCGGACTCGACGTCCTCGGCGGCGACCGTCCGTGAGGCGCGCATCTCGGCGTTGAGCCCCGCCCGCCGGAGCAGGTCGATCCCCACGCGGAGGTCGCCGCTCTCGCCGGTGAGCTCGGCGACCAGCTCCAGCTCGGCCGTCTCGATCACGCCGTCATGAAAGCCGCGGGCGGCCCGCTCGGTAAGGATGTCGTAGATCTCCGTGACGTCATACACCGGGAAGTAGACCTCCTCGGGCCGGAAGACCGACTGCACGCGGCTGTCGAGTTCGTCGATCGCATCGAGCGAGAGGTCCGAAGAGACGATGATGACGCCGATCTTCGCGCCGGCGTGTGCCTCGTGGGCCCGCAACAACGAGTAGAGGGTGTCGGACGCCTCGTTCTCATAAAAGAGGTAGTTCACGTCGTCGAGCGCGACGACGAGCACCTCGTCGTCGTCGACGAGCCGATCGGTGATCTGTCCGAAGAGCTTTTTAAACGAGATGCCGGACGAGGGCGGCTCGTAATCGAATATGCCCTCGAACAAGCGTGAAAAGACGGCATACCGCGTCGAGTCGACCTGACAGTTAACGTGAACGGTTCGGACCTCCGTGCGGGTACGAAGCTCCGAGAACAGCTTCTGGACCGCCGTCGTCTTGCCCGTGCCCGGCGGGCCGCGGACCATCGTGTTCAGCGGCCGGGAGCCACGGACGGCCGGCCGGAGCGCGTACTTCAGGCTCTCGAGTTGGGTTTCGCGGTGGCGAAACGTCTCCGGGACGTAATCGATCTCGAAGACCGACTCGTCGCGGAACACCGACTCGTCCCACGAGAGCATGTCGCCGTCGGCGTCCCCGGTCATATGAAATCAACTTCACGCCGGGCACTTAACCGTTCCCCGAACCGGAACTGAAAGCGACCGGCAGCGGCGCGAACGGACCGCGGAACGGGAGGGAGCCGTTCACTACCGGGACGGTCACACATCGAGGATCGGACGCGGACGGAACGGTCGGCGGGTACCGCTCATCCTTCCGGGCGCTCAAGCACCGTCACGTACCGCGTCAGCGATCGATGAACGCGCCGTTCGAAGGTGGCGTGGACGCGCCAGCCGGCGTCGCGTGCCGGTCCCCGCCAGTCGCGGTCGGCGACGAGGACCGCCCGCGGCGCGACCCGGGCCGCCTCCGCGAGCGCGCCCCCGACGAGGTCCACGAGCTCGTGGCGCGCGACCTTCGACTGCCGTCCATAGGGCGCATCGAAGGCGACGCCGTCGACGGCGTCGTCCGGAAGCGGGAGCGCGGTCGCATCGCCCCGGGCGACGTGCCATGTGACCGCCGTATCCGATCCGGGACACGCCCGCAGGTTCGCCCGTGACCCGCGTGCCATCTTGAACTGGGCGTCGAACGCGAGGACGTCGCTTCCGACGAGCGCGGCCTCGATGGGTAACCCGCCGGTGCCACACATCGGGTCAAGCACCGTTCGGCCGGGACCGGCCCCCGCGAGGTTCACGTAGGCACGGGCGTCCGCAGGGGCCATGCTTCCCGGCTGGAAGAACGGCCGGTCGGTCGGCCGGGGCGCGAACGCGCGGGCCGGTTCGATCGCGACCCAGCCGAGCAGACAGCAGGAGGCCTCCTCGCCGTCGGCGCCGTCGACCGCGTCGTGTTCGGCCCGCCGACCCGCCGCAAAGAGCGCGCGCAGGACGTGATCGGGGTCGTCGAGGTCGACCGCGAAACCACGGTCGACGAGGGCGGAACCAAGCGCCCGCTCGGCGGCCGCCGTCGAGACGTCCGCCGTACCGCGTACGTTTCGGGCGCGAACCGCGACCGTCCCCGATCGGTCGATCGGGGCGGCACGGAGGAGCGCGACGGCCGCGTCGACGTCGGCGTCGGTCCGGCCGATCGCCTCGTGAGCGCCGCGGGCGTACGCGAGCCGGTCGAAGCGAGGGCCGATGGATCCCGCCCGGGCGATTCCCGGAGCGAGCAGCTCGACCGCCGTCGCCGCCGTTGCCGCCTCCGCCGCGGCGAAGGCGTCCGCCTCGCCCGCGAGCTCGACCCAGTACACGCTCTGAGCGTGCGCGAAGGAATCAAAAGAGCGTGACGGTCCGAAGCGTCGGAGCAAAAGAGCGTGACGGTCCGGAGCGTCGAAGGGTCCTCACTGACGCCGACACCCACACGATACCCACCAACGTTTTAACTCATTGTGGTGAGTGGACATCCACTGATGGCCGATCCGAAGGACTCGATTACGATCGAAAACGTCGTTGCCTCCACCGGGATCGGACAGGAGCTCGACCTCCAGAGCGTCGCGATGGACCTGGAGGGCGCCGATTACGATCCCGAACAGTTCCCCGGTCTCGTCTACCGCACCGCCGACCCGAAATCGGCCGCACTGATCTTCCGCTCCGGAAAGATCGTCTGTACCGGGGCGAACTCGACGGCGGCGGTCCACGCGAGCCTCGATATCGTCTTCGAGAAGCTCCGCGAGCTACAGATACCGGTCGAGGATAACCCCGAGATCACCGTCCAGAACATCGTCACCTCCGCGGACCTCGGCGAGGACCTCAACCTGAACGCGATCGCGATCGGGCTCGGGTTGGAACACATCGAATACGAACCCGAACAGTTCCCGGGGCTCGTCTATCGACTGGATGAACCCGAGGTGGTCGCGCTGCTTTTCGGCAGCGGGAAGCTCGTGATCACCGGCGGCACCGATCCGGCTGACGCCGAGGCGGCCGTCGATCACATCGTCGAGGAGCTCGGCGGGCTCGGGCTCCTCGGGTAGCCCGGACCGCCGTACGGCCGTGAGCAGCTATCCGCTCCACACGCTTTCGAGGGTACTTTTAGCGACGATCACGTAGACCGGCTATGCTCTTACAGACGGTCTCGCCGGTCCAGGTCCTCGGGACGGTCGTGCTCTTTGCGATCTTTTTATCCATCACCGCTCATCTCGCCGCGCGCAACGTCCTCGGAGCGGTCGATCCCCGGCGTGCGCTCTACGTCGGCCCGCTCCCCGCGGTGGTCGGCGTCGTCGGCGGCGCGTTCTCGCTCCCGGCGTTCCTGACCGTCCCGGTCGCGCTCGCGCTCGACGCCGCGATGTTCCACTGGAGCTACGAGCGGGACCGACGCGTGACGCTGGCGATGACGGCCATCCACGTCGTGATCACGGTGCTTCTCGGCGTGGTGCTCGGTGGGATCGTGCTGCTGTTGGCGACCCGGCCGACCTGAGCCATCGGGGGAGCAACTCAGGGGGTCGGTGGCGGCCCGTCGTAAGCGTCGTGGTCGCCGTAGAAGTTGAGCATCGCGAACTTCAGCTTGTCCGGGTCGACGTCGATCAGCTCGTCGCGCTCCTCGGGCGGAAACGCGCCACGAACCGAGTATTTCCCCATATCGGCGGTCGTGTAGCGCCGGTCCGCGAGGATACGGACGCCGAAGTCCTCGGGTCCCCGGATCACGCGGCCGAGCGCCTGTCGTGTCTTGCGGATCGTCGGGATCTCGACCGCGTACGACCAGCCGGGATCGCGATCACGTTCGGCGAACGCGCGGTCGTAGGCGTCCTGAACCGCCTCCATCCGGTCCGAGAGGTGTGGATACGGAACCCCGACGACGACGACCGTTCGGGCGTCGTCGCCGTCGAAGCTCACCCCCTCCGCGAGCGTGCCCCACAGGGAGGTGAAAAGCGCCGCGTCGTCGCGCTCGACGAACTCGCGGCGGAGCCGTTCCTCGTCCTCGCCCGAGCCATCGAGGAGGAGTCGACCGAGTTCCGCCGCAGCGAGGGTGTGGTCGGCGTCGGTCGTGGCTCCAGCGGCGCTGCCGGCCGAGGACGTGCCCGGCGGATCCATCCCGGTGAGCCGTTCGTGATAGCGCTCGGCTTCCGCATAGGAGGGGAAAAAGACGAGCGTGTTGCCCGGGGTGAACCGGATCGCATCCCGGAGCAGGGTCGCGACCGTCCCCTGGGTCTCGGGGTCGTTACGTGCGGAGGCGAAAAGCGGCGGCGTGTCGACCGCGAACGTCCGTCGGTTCGCCGCCGGGTACGACATTCCGTAGGCCAACGTCGCGACGTTCTCCAAGCCGAGCACCTCCGCGGTAACGTCGAACGGACGCAACGTGGCGCTCATCAGCACGGAGGCGGCGACCTCCTCGAAGAGCGCGCTCGTCACCTCCCGCGGAATACAGGTGTACAGTTCGGCACGGCCGTACACCTCGTCCGTCCCGCCGTCACGACGGACGGAGACGACGGGGTACTGCCCGAGCGCCGTCCCCTCCGACATCCACGTGGAGATGAACCGGGCGGCCTGCAGCGTCCGACACTCCGTGCGGCTCGTCGTCTCCCCGTCACGATAGCGCCGCTCGTACTCCTCGTCGAGCGCCCGCCCGAGTTGGATGGCGAGCTCCGTTTCGACGTCGATGCCGGCGCCCTCGTACCCCCGGAGGAACGAGAGCGTGAGGTCGTCCCGGCGGTCCTCGTTGGCGATGGCGACGTCCTCCCAGTTCTCGCCGACGGCCTCGCGAGCGCCGAAGCCGAGCGCATCGTCGTAGGTCTCCACGAGCGCGTCGCGGAAGGCCCTGATGACGTTTTCTGCCGGTTCAGCCCGAGAGTCATCGCTGTCGGTGAGCTCCTCGATGGCGGCATCGAGCGTTCGCTCGGTGAGCGTCCGGGTCGCGTGATCCCGCGCGGCGTCCTCGACGTTGTGTGCCTCGTCGAAGACGGTGATTATCTCGGAGGGGTCGCGGTCGATCCAGCGGAAGAACTGCTCGCGGATGGTCGGGTCGAGCAGGTGGTGGTAGTTACAGACGACCAGATCCACGCCCTCCATCCCCTCTTTTAAGAGTTCATAGCCGCAGAGCTCCCGCTCGTCGGCGTACGCGTAGACGTCGTCGGGGGTTCGGACGTCCTCGAAGAGCCAGCCGAAGAACTCGTCGGTGTCACGCGTCAGATTGTTTCGATAGTGCGCACAGACGTTCGCCGTCTCGTACTCCGCGAGCGAGGACTCCAACTCGTCGAGCTCGTCCATGACCGCCTCGCGGGCCTCGGCCGCGCTCGCGTCGCCCTCGCGGCTCGCCGCGAGCAGCTCGCGTTGACGGGCCTCAAGCTCGCGAACGTCACGCTCGGTACCGGCGACTTCGCGGGTGGTGTCCCTGAGGGTCTGACACTCCTGATAGTCCACGTCGATGTGGCACATCGACGCCTTGCCGCGGAAGACGACCGCCCGGATCGGCTCCGTGCGCGTGATCGCGCGGGCGTCCTCGACGAACTGGCGCATCTGCTGGTGGACGTTCGTCGTGATGACGACCGTCCGGTCGTGTTCGCGGGCGTGTTCGAGCGCGGGGACGAGCGCCGAGAGGGTCTTGCCCGTGCCGGGGGCGCCCTCGAAGAGGACGTCCTGCCCCCGGGCGAGCGCGTTGGCGACCCTGTCCATCGCCTCGCGCTGGTTCGGATACGGTTCCTCGTACGGGAAGAACCGCAGGAACGACGACTCTGACACGGCGGTCAGTTCGGCGGCTTCCGCTAAAAGGGGTGGGGTACCACGGTGAAAGTGGTCTGACGGACGGGACGGCCCCTCACGAACCGGGACCGTATGCCAGCGCGGTGGCTCGGCGGATCGATGTGGGGCGAAAGAGCAGCGGTGGATGCCTTCGCCCCGCGTTTCGCGGGATGAAAGACGACTATATATAGGTTTCGCAGGCGACGTGGCGAGCGGCGGATACGGGAACGATCGTGATCCTCCGTCGCGAGGGATCGCGACCTCTTTTATCGGAGTGCGGCCAAACGGACGATGATGACGCGCTCGCCGCCGAGACACGCCGACCCGAAGGGGAACCCGTACGTGGAGTCGCCGCCGACCGACTTCGAGCCGGCGTCGTCGCTGTCGGCGGATGCGGCGGCCGAGCAGGCCGCGTTGCTCCGCGAGGCGATCCGCGAACACGACCACCGCTACTACGTCGAGGCCGACCCACTGATCGAGGACACGATCTACGACCGGCTCTTCGAGCGGCTTCAAGAGCTCGAGGAGACCTTCGACCTCGCGACCGAAAACTCGCCGACGAGCCGCGTCGGCGGCGAGCCGCTCGACGCGCTGGAGACGGTCGAACACGTCTCGCCCATGCTGTCGATCGACAACGGGGCCGAGCCGGCGGCCGTTCATGAGTTCGACGAGCGTGTGCGGTCGGGGGTCGCCGACTCGGGATTCGACCCGGAAGCCCTCGAGTACGTCTGTGAGCCGAAGTTCGACGGCCTCTCCGTCGAGGTGATCTACGAGGACGGCGAGTACGTGCGGGCGGCGACCCGCGGCGACGGGCGAGAGGGCGACGACGTCACCGAGCAGGTTCGGACGATCCGCGCCGTGCCGGGACGGCTTCGCGGTGACCCACCCGAACGGCTCGCCGTCCGCGGCGAGGTGTTCATGCCGATCGACGCGTTCGAGGCGCACAACGAGGCGCTGATCGAGCGCGGCGAGGAGCCGTTCGCGAACCCGCGAAACGCGGCGGCGGGGACCCTCCGACAGCTCGATCCCGGCGTCGTCGCCGAGCGTCCGCTCGACGTCTTCTTTTTCGACGTGCTCGCGTGGGAGGGCGAAGCGGATCGACCGGGGACCCATCGCGGGGAGCTTGCGGCGTTCGACGCCTTCGGGCTGAAACGGACCGACCTGATCGAGGTCGTCGACGATGCGGAAGGGGCGATCGCCTATCGCGACGACATCCTCGACCGGCGCGACGGGTTGAACTACGAGCTCGACGGCGTCGTGATCAAGGTGAACGACCGGGCCGCCTGCGAGGCGCTCGGGTCGACCTCGCGGGCGCCGCGATGGGCGTTCGCTTATAAATTCCCGCCGCGGACGGCGGTCACGACGGTCGAGGACGTCACCGTCCAGGTCGGCCGGACGGGACGGCTCACGCCCGTCGCCGAGCTCACGCCCGTCGACGTCGGCGGCGTCACCGTCTCGCGGGCGACGTTGCACAACCCCGCGGAGATGGCGGCGCTGGGCGTGAACGTCGGCGACCGCGTCCGGATCTACCGCGCGGGCGACGTCATCCCCTACGTCCCCGAGGTCGTCGAGAAACGGAGCGAAGGGACCTACCCGTTCCCGGAAACCTGCCCGGTCTGTGCGGCACCCGTCGAGCGCGACGGGCCGCTCGCGTTCTGTACCGGCGGACTTGGGTGTTCGGTCCAGCTCGAACGGGCGGTCGAACACTGGGCGCGGCGGGACGCCCTCGACATCGAGGGGCTCGGCCCCGAGCGCGTCGAACAGCTTCGGGAGGCCGGACTCCTCGATTCGCTGCCGGCCCTGTACGACCTCACCGTCATGGAGCTCGTGACGCTTGAGGGGTGGGGCGAGCGGAGCGCCCGGAACCTGATCGACGAGTTGGAGGCGACGAAGCGGCCGCCGCTCGCGGATTTCCTCGCCGGCCTCGGGATCCCCGACGTGGGCTCGACGACCGCCCGGACGTTGGCCCGGCACTTCGGCGACCTCGACACGCTACTCGATGCTGACGAGGATGACTTACAGGCGGTCGACGACGTCGGGCCCGAGGTCGCCGCCTCGATCCGCGGGTTTCTGGATGCGCCGGAGAACCGATCGGCGATCGAGGGGTTGCGCGAGCGGGGTGTCGACCCGGAGCCCGTCGAGCTGGCGGACGAGGACGGGGACGGACCCGGCCCGGACGCGCTCGACGGGCTGACGTTCGTCTTCACCGGCTCGCTCGCCGTGGCCCGCCGCGAGGCACAGGACCTCGTAGAGCGGTACGGCGCGAACGCAACTTCGAGCGTCTCCGGCAACACCGACTACCTCGTCATCGGCGAGAGTCCGGGGCAGTCGAAACGGAACGACGCCGAGGCGAACGACGTGCCCGTGTTAGCGGAGGACGGGTTCGCCGAGCTGCTCGCGGAATACGGGATCGACTGGCCGCCGGAGGCGTGAGCTCGCACGCCACGGACGGCGTGCGGCGATAGCCGGTTGCTAGCGAGACGTAACCCTTTATCCCCCGCCGAGAGAAGCGGCGGGCATGACCGCCATCGAGCTGCACGGCGTCACGAAGCAGTTCGCGGACGTTACGGCCGTCGACGACCTCGATCTGGCCGTCGAGGAGGGCGAGATCTACGGCTTTCTCGGCCCGAACGGGGCCGGAAAGTCCACGACGATAAACATGGTGCTCGACCTCGTCCGGCCGACGACGGGAACCGTCACCGTACTCGGTCGTGATGCCACGGCCGACAGCGTCGATATCCGGCGACGAACCGGCGTGTTGCCCGAGGGGTTTAGCGTCTATGACCGGCTCAGCGGCCGGAAACACGTCGAGTTCGCCATCGAGTCGAAGGAGGCCGACGCGGAGCCCGAGGCGCTGTTGGAACGCGTGGGGCTGTCGCCGGAGGACTGGGATCGAAAGGCGGGCGGCTACTCGAAGGGGATGTGCCAGCGACTCGCGCTGGCGATGGCGCTCGTCGGCGAGCCGGAGCTGCTCATCCTCGATGAGCCCTCCTCCGGGCTCGATCCCGCCGGCGCGAAGGAGATGCGTGACATCGTCCGTGCGGAGGCCGACCGCGGCGCGACCGTCTTCTTCTCCTCGCACGTCCTCGGACAGGTCGAGGCGGTCTGTGACCGCGTCGGCATCCTTCGCGACGGGACGCTCGTCGCCGAGGACTCCATCGAGGGCCTCCGTGACGCCGTCGGCGGCGAGGAAACCCTGGACATCGAAACGGCCGGCGTCGACGAGACCGCCCTCGAATCCGTGCGGGCGCTCGAAGGCGTCTCTCAGGTCACCCGTGTCGAGGGGAGCGACGGTCGGATCAGGGTGAACTGTGCGGACGACGCGAAGACCCGCGTTATCGGAGCGCTGGAGGACGCCGGCGTCGGCGTCTCCGACTTCCACACCGAGGAGGCCTCGCTCGAGGACCTCTTCTTGGCGTACACCGAGGGAGACTCGGCGAGCCCGGGGACCGACGGTGACGACGAGGAAACCGCTGAAGCACCCACCGATGGCGACGAAGCGAGGTCGGCATCCGACGACGAGCCGGAAGGTGACGACGACGAGCCGGAGATGGAGCCCGAGGGGACTGAAAGGGACGAAGCAGGGGAGGCGGACGGAACGGGCGAGCGGGCCGAAGCGGAGGAGACCGAAGAAACGGACGAGGGGACCGAAGAAACGGACGAGGGGACCGAAGAAACGGACGAGACCGATCCCACGGCGACGACCGAGGAGGTGGAGCGATGAGCCTCCCGGCGGTCGCGAGGAAGGACTTTCAGGACACGGTCCGTTCGCGGGCGATGGCGCTTTTGATCGCGCTCTTTTCGGGGCTGCTCGCGCTGATGGCCTACGCGGTGCGGCCGACCGGCGAGGGTGAAGGGTTCGCGACGGAGCTGCTTTTAAGCGCCTTCGTCGGCCCGATACTGCTCACGACGCTCGTGCCGCTCGTCGCGGTCGTGATCGGCTATAACGCGGTGAGCGGCGAGCGGGAATCGGGCTCGCTGAAGCTGCTGCTCTCGCTGCCGCACTCGCGTGCCGACGTCGTCTTCGGGAAGGTGATCGGGCGGGCGGCCGCGCTCTCGCTCGCGATCGCGGTCGGGTTCCTCCTCCCGGCCGTCGTGCTCATCGCCATCCCCGTCTCGTTCAACGCCGGGGCGTTCCTCGGCTACACGGTCTTCGCGATGGTCCTCGGCTGGGTCTTCGTCTCGATCGCGGTCGGCTGTTCGGCGGCGGCCTCCACCCAGCGTCGCGCGTTGGTCGGCGGGATCGGGATCTACTTCCTCTTCGTCCTGCTGTGGGGAACGCTCACCGGACAGCTACTCGGGGCGTTCGAGTCGGTCATCGATCCGCTTCCGGTCTCGCTCATCCAGGTACAGACGTTCCTCGAGGTCGCCAATCCGAACACCGGGGTCCAGGTGCTCGCGAACGCCTTCCTCGCTGATCAGCTGTTCGCCGGCGACATGCGAAATCAACAGATCTCCGCGACCGCGATGTTGGTCTTCTGGGCGCTCGCGCCGCCGCTCGTGGGGCTGTTGAAGTTCGACCGCGACGATCTTTGACATCCACCACGACTGAAGTCGTGGGCTTTCTCCTCGATTTTCTGTAAGCCGGCAATGAGGCAGTTGGCGCGCGCCGCCTTCGTGCCCGGCGGGCGCGAAGGCGACCGCGCGAGGGAGCCCACGGCTGGCGTCCGCCAGCCGTGGCGAGGCTGGGGAGGTGTGAGGTTGCGGACGACTGACGAGCATCGATGAGAGTCAACAAGCGTCGATGAGAGTCAATGGGCACCGGTGAGAGTCAATAAGCACCGGTGAGAGCGGCCGCTCGCGGCGTTCACGATTCGATTGGAGGAATCCTCCGCGATCAGTCGCTCACCGGGCACTACTTCCCTTGCAGCTCCTGGAACTTGTCGAGGAGTGCCTCCGTCGAGTCCCCCGAGTCATACGTGATAGACCCGGAGTACTCGGCACGTTCGGCGTCGAAATCCGCATCGACCGTCGCGGTCTTCTGCTCACGGCGCTCGTGTTCGTCTTCATCATAGGCACCCATTGACATGGTACACATGCACTTAGGAACTATCGCTGATATATGTATCGGTCATTCACATGATTTATCATAGTGATCCCGTCGTGACCGTACCGCGATCCCATCGCGACCCCATCGCGGTTCATCGATCCGCCCGATCTGCGACCGATCACCCTGCAGCCACCAGCAGCCACAGTCCATCCCTGCCACCGGCCACAGTCCACCCCTGCCACCGGCCACAGTCCACCCCTGCCACCGGCCACCACAAACGATTAGCGGACCGAACCGGTAGCGATACCGTGGCCAAGCCGCTGCGATTCAGACGGTCGCCTCAGTCGTGGAACGCGGATCGGATCCGCTCGCGCCTCGAGCGGCCGCTCGATGACAACCTGGGCGTACGCGCCGCCGCCCCATGGTTCGCCGCCCCGCCCGGCTACGACGCCCGGCGGTTCGACATGGACGACGGCTCCATGGCGCTGTTCTGCTGGACCGATCACGACGACGATCCGCCGCCGGGTGCCACCCCCGGCCCGGCCGCCTACTGGCTCGGTAACACCGAGACGCCACGGGCGCTCTGGCGGACCGATAAGTACGGCTTCGAGGAGGCTCCCTATCCGGTTTCCCGCTGGGCACAACGCGAACTGCTCGCCGGGCTCCACGACGACGAACCGTGGCTCGCGGCGTTCCCCCACGTCTCGTGGTTCTTCCTCCCCGTCTTCTGCTCGAAGGACGGCGCGGAGACGACCCGGGCGTTCTTCCGGGATCACGGCGCCGGCTTCCCGGGTGCGACCCGCGAGGAGGGAACCGGCTACGTCGAGTCGGCACTCCGGCCCGGTATCCTCGACGACTACCGCGAGACGATGGCCGGGAAACTCGGCACCTCGGCGTCCTTGGATCTCGTCCGGATGAGCGCCGCCATCGCGGAGTTCACGGCCGCGAAGGTGCTCGCCTCGGCCGGCTACCGGATCACGCCTGAGATCGAGGTCACGACCGGCCACTCGCTCGATTATCGCGCCGAAGATCCCGCCACCGGCCACGCCTCGCTCGTCGAGGTGACCCGCCCACAGCGCGTGTCGGGCCGCAGCGCGAACACCCCGGTCGCGGCGATCCGCGATACGGCGGCGACGAAGACGAACGGACAGCTGGAGGCGCACGCCGGCGGCGTCACCCTGCTCGTCGACTGTAGCTCGTTTCCCGACGACGACTGGGCGGTCCTCCGCCGCGAACGACCCGGCGTCCGACACAAACCCGCGATCGTCCTCCGGGCACGGCCCGACGGCCACATTGAGGGCTACACCAAGGGCTCGGTCCCGATCGACCTCTCGGCGTCGATCGCGTGGGTGTAGTCGGGGTCACGCACCCCGCGAGCTACCGGGCTGTCGCGTGTGGTCTCGGGATAAAAACGGGATCGGTTGGCCGGCGATGAGCCGGTGGGATTCCGTCGTCGTGTGGTTCTTGGCCGGTTCCGTTAAAAGGAAACGGGCTGTGGGCCCTGCTCTCCCGTCGTGAAGGGGTCGCGGTCGGAGTAGAACCGTCGACCGACACCACGGTGGCAGACGCCGGCTCGGAGCGTATCGAACACCTCCTCGGGATATTCGAACGTCTGGTCGCCGAAGCGCTCCAGGACGTCCCCGAGCCGCTCGGAGCCATCCACGAGTTCTACGGTCGCGTTTCCGTGAGCCGAGATGATCTCCTCCGAGGTCGCGGGGTACTGGTGCCGTTCGAGCCGTTCGTCAATGCCATTCAAACGCATCGACAGCAGCTACCCACCCCTTGTTCTTAACGATTTTCCATGTATGACCTTAGCGGGCCAGGTAGACCTTCCATGTGTTTAATGATCGTGATCGATCCGGCGGTGGGAGCCGCTGGATCCACACCGCCGGTCGTGGACGGGTACCGGATTCGTCCCGGTTCGAGGCGTATCCAGCATCCTTTATATTCATCCCCCCGACGGTGTGCCCATGACGATCGAGGATCGGGACGACGCGTATCTCATCACGCATGCGCTGGCGAAAGACACCCTCTCGCGGCTTCGTGCCGTCGAAACCGAACAGGTCGCGTTCCGTAAGGGACTCGTCAAACTCGGCCGGATCTGTGGTTACGAGATCATCGACGGGGTGATGGAAACGGAGTACGTCCCCGTCGAAACGCCCTTAGAGGAGACCACCGGCGAGCACGTGCGGGGCCTCGATGACGTCGTCATCATCAACGTCCTCCGGGCGGCGACGCCGTTCGTCGAGGGCTTATTAAAGGCGTTCCCGCGCGCCAAACAGGGCGTCATCTCCGCCGGCCGCGACGAGGAGGCCGGGATGAACGCCGACGGCGAGTTCCCGATCACCATCGACTACGTGAAGCTCCCGGAGATCCGCGAGGGCGACACCGTCATCGTCGCGGACCCGATGCTCGCGACCGGCTCGACGATGTGTGCCGTCCTCAAGCACATCCTCGCCGAGGCCGACGACTACGAGAACCTCTTCGTCCTCTCCGCGGTCTCAGCACCCGAGGGGTTGATCCGTGTCGGCGAGACGTTCGAGGACGCAGACCTGCTTACCGTCGCCATCGACGACGAACTCGACGACGACGGCTTCATCGTTCCCGGCCTCGGCGACGCCGGCGACCGGGCGTTCCGCACGACCTGATCGGCCAGCTACGCCCGTCGCGGATTATCATCCTCCGAAATTCGAGGGATACGTTCTTTATTTCCGCTCTATCTCCCCTCCGTATGGACGACGAGCTCAACCGACTGGTCGAGCACGCGGCGGTGATCGAGCGCCACGTGAGCGAGGCCACCGACGCGACCGACGATCAGGTCTCGACCATGCGGGAGCTTCGCGACGACATGGACGACGTGACGGCGACGATGCAGGAGGTCGCCGCGAGCGCCGCACAGGTCTCAGCGTCGGTGGCAGACGCCCAGTCGCTTGCGGACGAGGCGGTCACCGCCGGCGAGGAGGCCGGCGAGGCGGCCGAGCGAACCGCAGAGGATGCGGCGGCCCTGATCGAGGCAATGGACGGGATCGCCGAGCGGATGAACGACATCGCCGAGATCACGGACCTCATCGGCGATATCGCCGAACAGACCAATCTGCTCGCGCTCAACGCCAACATCGAGGCGGCCCGTGCCGGCGAGGAGGGCGCCGGCTTCACCGTCGTCGCCAACGAGGTGAAAACGCTCGCGGATGAGACCGCCGCCAACGCCGAGGAGATCCAGTCGCTCATCGACGCGCTTCGCGAGGAGACCGCCACCGGCCAGTCCGCCGCGGAGACGACCCGCTCCTCCGTCGACGACACCGTCGCGAACATCGAGGCGGCACTGGAGGCGCTCTCAGCGATCCACGAGGGGATCGCCGCCGCCGGCGACGGAACCAGCGAGATCGCCGCAGCGAACGAGTCCCAGGCGAACACGATCGACCGCGTCGCCGACCGTGTCGAGACCATCTACGGCCGCTCTGAGCGGGTTCACGACTCGATGCGGGAGGCCGAGACGCTCGCGGCCGAGCAGTCGACGATCGCCGAGCACGCCCATGGCTTCATCAACAACCTCCCGGGAATGGCCTACCGGGTCCGCAACGAGACCGGCTGGCCGACGCTTTTCGCCTCCGACGGGACGGCATCACTCACGGGATACGACCCCGACGATTTCATCGAGGGACGCGTCTCGCTCGGCGACGACGTAATTCACCCGGCGGACGCCGATGCGGTGTGGGAGGCCGTTCAGGAGGCGCTCAATGCGGATCGCGACTTCGATCTGACCTACCGTATTCGCCGGGCCGACGGCGACGTCCGGCGGGTCCGTGAACAGGGCCGCGGGATCCACGAGGGTGGCGAACTGATCGCCTTAGAGGGGTATATCTGGGATCCAGACGACTCGGACTCGCGATCCGTTATCGCGGACGAGGCCCGAGCGACGGTGGCTTCCTCCAGCCACGGCTGAGCGACGGTGGCTTCCTCCAGCCACGGCTGAGCGACGGTGACGTCTTCCAGCTCGGGCTGAACAACAGTTAATACGGGTCCGTCCGACCGATATTTATGAGCGACGCGGCGACGAACGAGCCCTGTGACGCCTGTGGCGAGGCGACCACCGACGCGCTCGCCCGCACCGTCCGGCTGAGCGTCGACCGGGCGAACATCGACACCCAGCGGCTGTGCCCGGAGTGTTTCGCCGAGTGGATCCGACGCTACGAGGCCGAGATGGCGGGCGGGGACACGACGGCCGCGAGCGACGGCTCCGATTCCGAGATCATCATCGACTGACTGTCACGTTTTTCTGGATGTCCCTTATTCCGCTATTTCGACGCGTACGCTCAGGACCGACGAAGCGGTGATTCCTCCGGAACCGCGACGTCGCGTGCGCGCAGCAGCGATAATGCTCGCCGTCGAACTACCTGTGGCGTCGGCAGCGTCTGATCGTGGGCAGTCTGGACGATAATCCAGCCGGAGATGTCGTCGACGGCATCACCGCCCGCGAGGTCATGGATGGCCCTGAGGATCGTCTCGTACTCGTCGCGATGCGTCTCGAACTGCGACGACGGCGGACTCGGGAGCGACGAACGCGCCCGCCGAATGCGACGAAGCGCGTAGTACGGATTCGCCATGGTACGATGGGATCACCGAACTGGCTTAAAAGGGATGTGCCTCCGTGTGTCGGATTGCTCCGTGTCGATCGCTCACAGGTCTCCGCGTCGGTTCCCACCCTCACCGCTCGACGGCGACGAGATGGGCGTCCTCGGGGTCGAAGCCCACGGTGACCGCCCCCGAAAGCGGGTCCGGCGTCCGGAGGATGATCTCCCGATCGTTCCAACCGAGCTGCACACGCGTCGTCTCGCCCAAGAACTCGACGCTCTCGACGGTTCCCGTCAATCGACTCGTCCCACCGTCTATCCGGAGCGCCTCCGGACGGACACAGATCGTCGCTCGGTCGCCCGCCGTGATCGTCTCCGTCGTTTCGAGCCGGAACGCGGCGTCGTCCACGTCGATGACCGCGACACAAGCCGTCCCCGCTTTTCGCTTTCCTTTCTCGATGGCGCGGACCCGCCCCTCCAAGACGTTGTTGTCGCCGATGAACGACGCGACGAATCGCGAGGACGGCCGCCGATAGATCTCCCGTGGCGGGGCGATCTGCTCCGCTGTCCCCGCACGCATCACCGCCACGCGGTCCGAGATGGCGAGCGCCTCCTCTTGATCGTGTGTTACGTATATCGTCGTAATCTCGAGTTCACGCTGGATCGCTTTGACCTGCACGCGGAGCCGCTCGCGCAGCCGGGCGTCCAGCGCGCTCATCGGCTCATCGAGCAATAGCACCTCGGGCCCCGGAGCCAGCGCCCGTGCGAGCGCGACACGTTGTTTTTGCCCGCCCGAGAGGGTATTCGGATCCCGATCGGCGGCGTCCGGCAGGTCGACGAGATCGAGCAGTTCCGCGATCCGATCCTCGGTCGAGCCGCCGCCAGGGGGGTCCTGAAACCGGAGCCCGTAGCCGACGTTCTCGCCCACGGTCATGTGGGGAAAGAGCGCGTAGTTCTGGAAGACGACGCCGATGTTTCGGTCCTCCGGGGGGATCCCGGAGACGACCTCGCCGCCGAACCGTATCGTCCCCGCCGTCGGCGACTCGAACCCCGCGATCAGCCGCAGGGTCGTCGTCTTCCCGCAGCCCGAGGGGCCGACCAGCGTGAAGAACTCCCCCTCGCGCACCGCGAGGTCGACGTCCTCGACCGCCGGGGTCCCGCCATACACCTTGCTCACGCCGTCGAGTTCGACCGCGGGGGGGCTGTCGGGTCCGGCCGCTGCGGGCGCTCCGTCGTCGCTATAGGCCAAAGCTCTCACCCCCGAGCCGGTCGATCACGACGAAACTGATGCTCGTGACGATAAGGAGGACGACGCCCATCGCGGTCGCCGGTCCGAGCCGCCGCCCGATGAATCGTTCGATCGCGACGGGCATGGTGTAGGCGTCGGTTCCCGTCGCGAGCACGACCGTCGAGGAGAACTCACCGATCGAGATGGCGAACGCGAAGGCCGCGCCGGCGACGACGCCCGGCCAGACCAGCGGCAGCTCGATGTCGAGCAGGACGCGGGCCCGGGAGGCACCGAGCGCCCGAGCGGATTCGATGAGCGACCGATCGAGGCCTTCCAGCCCCGGTGCAACCGTCCGGACGACGAACGGGTAGCCCGAGACGGCGTGGGCGGCGACGATGGCGACCGAGCCGGCGATCACGATCCGCCACCCGGCGATCTCGACGCCGAAGACGAGCCCCCGGAGCAGTCCAAGGCCGACGATGATCCCCGACACCGCGAGCGGCGCCATCGCGATCGCATCGACGAGCTTGCGCCCCCGATAGCGCCGCGTCGTCAACACCGCGACCACGACGCCCATCGGGAGCGCGATCAGGAGGGAACCGGCCGCGAAGACGAGCGAGTTCCGGACCGCGGTCCATGGCTGCACCTGAAAGGCGGCACCGGTCCGCTGCCGGTCGACGAGGAACCGATAGTGTTCGAGGGTAAAGCTCCCGTCGGCGGCGATCACGCTCGCGAGGATCATCGAGACGATCGGCGAGAGAAAGACGAACGCCGCGATGATCCCATATATGCCGAGACCAACCCGCGGAAGCACCTCGCGAACGGAGATCGCCGGTAGCCGAAACAGGGGCCGTCGCGGGAGGGGACGCGCGCCACGCGAGCGGACCGCGTGACGGGCTTCATACCGAAGGTAGCCGAGCAGCACCCCGAGCGAGATGACGAGTTCGATGATCGCCAACGCGGCCGCCTCCGCGTAGTTCAGGTCCTGTACGAGCCGGTAGACGAACACCTCGACGGTCGCCAGCTGGAATCCCCCGAGCGCGAGCACGATGGGGAAGGTGGCGAAGGTGAAGACGAACGTGAGCGCCCCGCCCATGAGCACCGCCGGATAGAGCTGTGGGGCGACCACGTCACGAAACGCCCGGAACGGGCTCGCCCCGAGACTCCGCGCCGTCTCGATCGCACTCGCGTCGACCGACTCCCACGCGGCGGTCGTCACCCGCGCGACGAGCGGCGCGTTATAAAAGGCGTGGGCGATGATGATCGCCTCCAGCGTGAACATGAGCTCGACGGGGCCGAGTCCGATCGCGGCGAGGGCGGTGTTGAGCGTTCCCTCCCGTCCGAAGGTGGCGACGAACCCGACCGCGACCATGATCGACGGGAGGACGAACGGGAGGATGGTGAGCGAGCGCAGGGTTCGTCGCCCACGGAACTCGTATCGTGCGAGGAGGTAGGCGGCGGGTACTCCCAACATGACGCTCGCGACCGTCGAGAGCGCGGCCTGATAGGCGGTGAACCCGACGATCCCGAGCCGTCGGTCCGCTCCGAGCAGATCGCGCAGCACCGCGATCGGATCCTCGCCGGCGAGGAGGCGGGCGAACTCGCCGAAGTAGAACGGGTCCCGAAGGATCTCCGCGAAGACCGCGAGGGTGATCGCGCCCTCGACGACGACCGCCTCCACGAACACGGTCGCGACGGGATAATAAAAGACGACGGCGAGGAGGGCGACCGTCGCGACCGCCAACGGGACGAGGGCACGACGCTCCGCGCCCGCACGGATCCGCCGTGCTCTCGGCTGCCCTTCGCCCGTGTCCCTTGGACGCCTCCTCGACGGCGGGTCGTTCACGACGGGGCCTCAGTTCTCGGCGAACTGTCGCTCCCACGCATCGATCCATCCGTCGACCGATCCCTGCAGCTCCTCGTAAGTGAACGTGACCGGATCCGGGGGCTCCTTGGCCAGTTCGTCGTACTCCGCGGCCAGATCGGCGGTCGTCGTCGCCGGGAACTGCACGTTCAACTCGGCGATCTCCCCTTGCACCCGTGGCGAGAGGAGGAACGAGAGGAACTCCCGCGCGAGATCCGGCTCGTCTGCGTCCGCGAAGACGGCGGCGCCCTCCGGATTGGCGTAGGCCTGATCGTCGAGGAACCGAACCTGGTGTTCCTCGAGATCCGCACCTTCGGCGGCCGCGAACACCTGATCGGTCGAGTAGGAGACGACCATCGGGGCCTCCCCGCCGGACCAGGCGGCATAGGCGTCGTCCCACGAGCCCTGCACGCGGACGTCGTTCTCCTGGAGGGCCGCCCAGTAGTCGAGGTAGTCCTCGTGGTCGACATCGCTCCCGCTTCCCTCCTGATCGTCGGCACCGAACCGGTGGACGGTGTGAAGCAGGAACGCCCGCCCGGTCGTCGAGCCGCTCGGGTTCTGCGTGATAAGCGCGCCGCCGTGGTCCGCATCCAGCAGCCCCTCGAACGTCTCCGGAGCCGTCGTCGCCGTGCCGTCGTAGACGAGGCTGATGTAGTTGGTCGCGTACGGGACGACTCGATCGCGTGGATCGAACCACAGCCCGTCCTGGACGTCATCGAGTCCGTCCACGTCCGCAAGCGCGCCCGCTTCGAAGAGCGGGTCGTCCGCGCCGTCGTCGATCCGAACGAGGTCGTCGACGTTGAGGCCGACGAAGAGGTCGGCGTCGATGTCCGCGCCGGCGTTTCGTCGCTCGATGTAGTGATTCACCCCGTTTTCGGGAGTCGCCCACTCGATCTCGATCCCGTACTCCTCCTCGAACGTCTCCGCCAGCCACGGCCCGGGGCTGGAGGAGGGCGCGTCGATGAAGGAGCTGTACGTCGCGACCGTCAGCGTGGAGGCCTCCTCGTCGGATCCGCCCTCCTCACCGTCGTCGCTCCCACCGTCGTCGCTCCCACCGTCCGTTCGATCGTCGGCTTCCTCGTCGACCTGTTCGGCCGTACAGCCCGCGAGCGCCACCGCACCCGCCGCTCCCGCAGCCGCAAGAAACCGCCGCCTGGATCGCCGTCTGGATTCTTCCATAACCAAGTTATCAAACCGAGTGGTACAAAAGGACATCGTGTGCGGAGCCGGGAGGTGGGCGACGTCCGTGTCGATCGGACGCCAGCGATCGGTTGGCCGGCCGCCGGCAAGTTGCTCAGCGGACGCCGGCGAAATCGGTTTATCCCTCGGCGGTCTCTACCGCTCCATGCATTCGAAGTCGACCGCGACCGGTTCCGAGCGAGCGGGCGGACGCGGTCTCAGCCGGCGACGACTACTCGCGGCCGGTGCGACTGCCGGTGTGATCGCCGCCGCCGGCTGTCTCGAGACGCGCGACGGGCCGGTCCCGGAGCCGATCGTCGGTGACGATCGGATCGACGAGGACTGGCGACTGGTCGATGAGTCCGAGGCGATGATCTTCGAAGAGGCCTTCGGCCCCGTCACGGTTCAGGCGTTCGAACACACCCACGTTCACGAGTACGTCGACGTCACTGAGGCGTTCGTGGAGACGTTCGGCACGGAAGGGTCCCCGGTGCTATTTTTCGCCACTCGAGTGGATCTCCGGCCCGCCATCGACCGCCTTCCCGGCGGGGTCGGCCTCGACCGGCTCATGGAGGAGGTCCGCCCGGCCGCCGAGGACGGCTTCCGAGACCAGCTTGAGGAGAGCGGGGTCGAGGACGTTTCGCTGGAGGAGACCGGATCGACGACCGTCGACAGCGGCCACACGGCCCGGACGGCGCGTTTCACCGCACGGTTCCCCATCGAGGGCGAGACGTCCCTCCCCGACGGTTCGACGGAGCCGGTCAACGACGTCGTCGGGATCGAAGCACCGCTCGGGATCTGGCACGACGACGTCGACGTCATCGTCTCCGGGGGCGCGTACCCGACCGAGCCGCTGAGCGAGGTGCTCTCCCGTTCGCTTTCCGACGCCGGTGACGACGTGCCCGTCCTCGAGGGAGCACACGGCGACGCGCTCGCGACCGAGCCGGAGACGTTCGCCGAGTCCGTCGATGCGCTGTTGCGGTCGGTAGAATGAGGGTCCGGTTTTCGCCGCCCGCTTCGTTTCAGCCGTTTCGCCGTCGGTTCCCGTTCAGGCCGCTGGCTCCGGGTTAGGCCGCTTCGCCCTCGGCGAGCTCCGGGGCGTCGCTCTCGGCGTCGCCGTCGATCTCCGGGGGCTCCGTTCCGGCCGCTTCACCGAGTGCGGGCGCATGTCGATCGTCGCCCATCGAGATCCAGACGAGATACAACATCCCAACGACCATCAGCAGCGTTGCGACCGATCCGACGACCGCGACCGGGAATACGAGCTGATCCATAGGGGCTGATCGAGCGTCGGCATGTATCAACGTATCGGCTTTCGTCGGCGCTGTCGCCGTCGCCTACGGGTCGGGATATTAAAGGGGCGAGCCGCCATCCCGCACGTCATGAGCGAGCGTATTCCCGTCACGATCCTCTCCGGGAGCCTCGGTGCCGGCAAGACGACCCTGCTGAACCACCTGCTCGCGAACGCGGGCGGCCGTGAGATCGCCGTGTTGGTCAACGATATGGGCGATGTGAACATCGATGCGGAACTCATCGCGGAGGGCTCGGAGCTCGACGTCGACGACGGCGTCGCCGAACTGTCGAACGGCTGTATCTGCTGTGAGCTCCAGGACGATCTGGAGACGGCGGTCGTTCGACTCGCGAACGAACGTGAGTTCGACGTGCTCGTCGTCGAATCCTCGGGGATCTCCGAGCCCGCCCCCGTCGCACGGCTGTTCACGACGGAATCCGCCGCGGCCGCCCGCTATCGCGTGGACGCGCTCGTGACGGTCCTCGACACCCGGGCGTTTCTCGACGCCTTCGCCGGCGAAGCCGTCCCCGAGCGTCGTGGGACCGACGACGACCGACCGCTCTCCGACCTGCTCGTCGAACAGGTCGAGGTGTCGAACCTCGTGCTCCTGAACAAACGCGACCTCTGTACGGAAGCCGAGCTGGCCGAGGCCGAGGAGCTCGTCGGCGCGCTCCAGCCGTCCGCCGAAACGATCCGCACCGAGTTCTCCACGGTCGATCCGAACCGGCTGCTCGAGGTCGACCTGTTCGATGCGCGCGCCGTCGGCGACCTCCCCGGCTGGAAGCGCGCGCTGGCGGAGGATACACACCACCACGACCAGGAAAGCGATCACGTACACCACCACGACCACCGCCATCCCGACGAAGTGTACGGGATCACCTCCTTCACGTATCGCCGACGCCGACCCTTCCACCCCGATCGCCTCCTCGCGGTCCTTCGCGACCTTCCAGTCGAGGTCGTCCGCTCGAAGGGAACGCTCTGGATCGCCGGCAGCGACCTCCGTCAGCAGGTGAGCCAAGCGGGGCCGTCCGTCCGTGCGTCGGCACCCGGGCCCTGGATCGCGAGCCTCCCTGAAATCGAACGCGACATGCTGCGCTCGAACCGGCCCGACCTCGACTGGGACGAGGAGCACGGGGACCGGCTGACGGAGTTCGTCGTTATCGGGACGGACCTCGCAGGGACCGACATCCGTTCGCGGCTCGACGACGCGCTCGTCACCGACGCGGAGTGGGACCGGCTCCGGGCAGGCGAGGCGCTCGGATCGATAGCTCCGTTCCCGAACGAACAGGGCGAGGAGGTCGCGCTCCCGGAGCCCTAAAAGCGACCCCCGACGATCGTTCCCTCGTCGGCCGATCAGCAGGCGCAGCTACTGCCGGTCGCGCGTTCGAACCGCATCGATTCGCCACACTCGGGACAGATCGGTGTTCCCTCCTCGTTACGGTCGAGTCCCTCGTCGTCCACCTCGACGTCTCGAACCCGAACGCCACAGTCATCACACCAGTACGAGGCCGTGGAGCCGTCGCCGCCTCCCGGCGCGCGCTGTCCCGATCCCTGCAGCATGTCGGTTACCGTGTCGATGAGACCCATACATCCGTCCACGGCGTACTGAGGTGTTATACCACTGGTGCTGTGTGAACGTGGCGCACAACCGTATCCCGCGTCGTGGCGCACAAGCGTGACGGTCGAACGGGGCGGCCGAGTGGAGCGATCCCCCTCAGACCGCCTCCGCGATCCCATCGAGCGCCCGTTTCAGTTCACCGCGTCGCTTCCACGCCGCGATCCGGTCGGCGAACGGCACCGGCGCGTTCAGCGCCACCGCGGAGCGAAGCCGTACCCGCGATCCCTCGTTTTCGGGATCGACGGTCAGCCATGTCTCCATGTGCTTGAACGGACCTGCGGGGCCATCGTCGGCGACGGCGTACCGATAGCCGTCCGATCGTCGCTCGAACCGAAGACGAAACCCGACGCCGGGACCGGTCACGGTCACGATCGTCACCTCATCGTCGGCGCCCTCCTCCACCTCCGCTACCTCGAAGCTTCCCTCCCACTCGACGATCCGGGTCGGGCTCAGCTGTCGGCCGACCGTCGGTGGGCTCTCGGCGATGAACCGCTCGACTTCGACCTCGCGCATGGCCGGCGATTCATCGTCGACCATCATAACGTCGTGGGGCGACCGGCCGGTCACCACACCAGCGGCACCGTGAGCGCCACGAGGACGATCCCGAGCCCGACGGCGGCGTACAGCAACCGCTCGAACCGTGGCGCGGCCGGAAGCGGTCCGGCATCCCGTGCCGGAGCCGATCGGACGAACTGGTCGTACGCGATCGCGGTCAGCAACAGAAACGCGAGCGTCGAGAGTCCGAGCGACCACCGGAGCGAGAGGCCATACGAGAGGCCGTAGATCGGGCCGACCGAGAGCGCGAGCATGAATCCGAGCGCGGTGCTCACGACGAAGGGAACGGGATCGATCCGCTCCCCGCGGCGGTTTCGGATGCGTTCCGAGACGGCCGACACGGCCGCATCGAAGACGCGGGTCGGACGCGATGTGCGCGCTCGCCGTGAGGCACGCGGCGGGCGGGAGGGATCCACCATGTGGGCTGTGTACTATCCGCACGGACAAGAGCTAAGTGGTGAAGCCCCGCCCATCCGGACATGAGCGAGGAGCCGAAGGGGATCAGCGAGGGGCTGTCCGAGTCGAAGGGGGACCCGCGGCTGGTCCTAGCGTTGAACGCCGTCCTCTCCACGTGGTTCGCCTGGACCGCCGTCTGGGGTGCGGATCTGCTCGGACTCATCGAGTACTCACTCACGAACGTCGCCACGTTCGCGATCGTCCTCTTCGCCGTGACGTACGTCGTCGTGCTGCGATGAGCCCCTTCACTGGGAAACCGCATCACCGAAACCGCCGTCGATTAGTGATACCGCCCCTTGCTCACGGGCATGACCGGCTCCGCCCCCGATCCCGGTGACCTCGTCGCCGACCTCCACACGCACACGACCGTCTCCGACGGCACGCTCACCATCGAGGACGTACCGGCGGCCGCCCGCGAGGCCGGGCTTGCGTGGGTCGCGGTGACGGACCACGACCGGATCCATCCCGGGATCGACGCCCCGGTCGTCGCACGCGACGGGGTGCGGATCGTCCGCGGGATCGAGCTGCGGGTCGATGCCGGCTTCGAACGGCTCGATCTGCTCGGCTACGCGGTCGAACCCACGGACGCGCTTCGCGCCGAGATCGACCGCCTCCAGCGGGACCGTCGCGAGCGCGGCGCTCGGATCCTCGCGCGCGTCGAGGAGCGACTCGACGTCGACCTCAACGTCGAACCCCGCCCGGGACTCGGCCGCCCGCACATCGCCCGCGCCATCGACGCCTCGCCGGCACCCTACGACTACGCCGACGCCTTCGACGAGCTGATCGGCGACGACGGACCCTGTTTCGTCGCCCGCGAGGTGACCTCGCTCGCGCGTGGCGTCGAACTCCTCTCGGAGGCGTGTGCGCTCGTCGGCCTCGCACACCCGTTCCGCTATGCGCACGTCGCCGAAGCACTGGATGTCGCCCGCGAACTCGATGCGGTCGAGCGCTGGTATCCCTACGGACGCTCCGTCGATGACGAGGCGGTCGATCGGGTCGCACGGGAGGCGGATCTCCTCCGGACCGGCGGGAGCGACGCCCACGGACGGACGCTCGGGGCGGCGGGACTGACCGAGGCTGCCTTCGCACCGATCCGCGAGCGGTTACCGGCCCCCGTCGAGGTGGGAGAGTAACTTCACGGCGGTTTCCGGTGCGCGTTGATCGTCGCATGGCTCCCCGAACCGTACGCGTTTTACCCGCCGCCGCCCTTCCTTCATCCATGCAGTGTCACTACTGCGACGACGAGGCCGCCTACGGTGCCGAGAAGGACGGGATCACCGTCGGCCTCTGTGACCGACACTTTCGCGAACGGCTGGAGGAGCTCGCGGACTCCGAGGAGCTCGCCGCCATCCGCGAACAGATCGATCTCGACTCGACGGACTGAAAAGCAGCCGACCGACGGCCGCCCCCAGCCCGTCACGCCCCGCCCGTCCTCGGGTGTGGCCCGAAACGGATCTTAAAAGACGCCCCGGAGCCAAGCGACGGCCATGCATCCAACCGACCGCCCGCGTCGCCTGCGGACGGATGGGGTTCGATCGCTCGTCAGCGAGACGACACTCGCGGCGACGGACCTGATCGCGCCGGTCTTCGTCGACGCGACGGCCGACGAGCGCGTGCCGATCCCGTCGATGCCGGGTCACGAGCGCGTCCCGGTATCGGAGGCGGTCGAGCGCGTCGAGGAGGTGCTCGCGACCGGCGTCGAGTCGGTGATCTGCTTCGGTATCCCCGAGTCGAAGGACGCCCACGGATCCGGCGCATACGCGACCGATGGGGTCGTCCAGCGCGCCATGCGGGCGATCACGGCCGAGACCGACGCCTACGTCGTCGGCGACGTGTGTCTCTGTGAGTACACCGACCATGGCCACTGCGGGCTCCTCGAACCCGGGGCCGAGGACGACCCGACGCTCACCGTGCGCAACGACGAGACGCTCGAGTTGCTCGCGAAGACCGCCGTCTCACAGGCCGATGCGGGCGCGGACATGGTCGCGCCGTCGTCGATGACCGACGGCCAGGTGCGGGCGATCCGGGACGCCCTCGACGACGCGGGCCACACGGACGTCGCGTTGATGAGCTATGCGGTCAAGTATCGGTCGGCGTTCTACGGCCCGTTCCGTGACGCCGCCGACGGCGCGCCGGCCTTCGGTGACCGGCGACACTATCAGATGAACCCCGCGAACCGCCGCGAGGCGCTGCGGGAAGCTCGTCTGGACGTTGCGGAGGGCGCGGATATCCTGATGGTCAAACCGGGGCTCCCGTATCTCGACATCGTCCGCGACCTTCGGGAGTCGTTCGACCATCCGATCGCCGCCTACAACGTCTCCGGCGAGTACGCGATGGTACACGCCGCCGCCGAGAAGGGTTGGTTGGACCTCGAAGCGGTCGCGTTCGAATCGTTGCTCTCGTTGAAGCGGGCGGGCGCGGACCTGATCGTCACCTACTTCGCTGAGGACCTCGCCGCACACCTCTGAGAGCTCGTCCCCTCAGACGACTTGTTCGCCGTCGTCGTCGTACACCTCGATGGCGTCGACCGGACAGACGCGGGCCGCAAAGGTCGCCTCGAACTCCTCGTCCTCGGGCACCTCGACGACGAAGATGTCCTCTTCTTCCTCCTCCGCATCGACGAGCACGGCCTTCCCGGCGTTCTCGTCGCGCTCGAACCCGTCCCACTCCGCGACACACTGGAACATCCCGATGCAGGTGTCCCGGTCGAACTTCACGTACATGTCCCGAATGAGGGTGACCGGGTACAAAGCCGTGACGACGCACACCCGGATGCAAAGCCGCGACGATGCACACCCGGATGCAAAGCCGCGACGATGCACACCCGGATGCAAAGCCGCGACGATGCACACCCGGATGCAAAGCCGTACCGCCGCGTTCATCGCTCGCCCCGTCGGATGGATTTATATTGGTGGCAGCGGTTCATCTGTTCAGACTACACACATGACGTTCTACATGGGCGATGAACTCGCCACCGTCTACGACGCCGCCTTACAGGACGGATTCGGGCTCGTTGCGAGCAACGTCGCGGAACCGAACGTGTTGATCGGACTGATGAAGGGGGCCGAGCGGGTGAACTCCGATCTGCTGGTCCAGTTGAGCAACGGCGCGTGCACGTTCGCCGGCAACGGCGACCCGATCGCGGGATTGCAGGTAATGGGCTCGTACATCGAGACGATCGCCGCCCAGTTCGACGTCGGGGTCTTTTTAAATATGGACCATCAGACGGACCTCGACGTCATCCAGCGGCAGATCGACCTCGCGATCCCGTCGTCGATCATGATCGACGCCTCCCACGAGCCGTTCGAGGAGAACGTCGAGCGGAGCCGCCGGGTCGTCGAGATGGCCGAGCGCTCCGACGCCGAGATCCTGATCGAAGCGGAGCTCGGGACGATAAAGGGCGTCGAAGACGAGATCGTCGCCGACGAGGCATACTACACGGACCCCGAGCAGGCCGTCGAGTTCGTCGACCGGACCGGCTGTGATCTGCTCGCGATCTCGGTGGGCACCCAACATGGCGTCGCGAAGGGCCGGGACCTCGAGATCCGGCCGGACCTCGCCGAGGAGATCCGGACGGCGCTTCGCGACCACGGGTTGGAGATCCCGCTCGTGCTGCACGGCTCATCGGGGGTGCAGCCGGACCAGCTCCAGGAGATGCTCACCCACGGCATCTGTAAGGTGAACAAAGACACCCGCTATCAGTACGAGTACACGCGGACGGCGTTCGACCTGTATCGGCACAACACCGACGCCATCGTGCCGTCTGACACCGACGATGCCGACCGCGATACCTTCTTT
Organism: Halorubrum vacuolatum; assembly: GCF_900188065.1. Classification (GTDB taxonomy): domain Archaea; phylum Halobacteriota; class Halobacteria; order Halobacteriales; family Haloferacaceae; genus Halorubrum; species Halorubrum vacuolatum. The sequence goes on along the minus strand of NZ_FZNQ01000007.1, from coordinate 23,457 downwards.
AACAACGTCGAGTGGTCGCCGAACAAGGAGTTTTTCGACCCGCGGGTTGCGGGTCGCGACATCAGGGAGCGGATCGCGGACGTCTACGCGGACCTTGCGACCGTCGCCGGCAGTGCGGAGCGGAGCCGGTACGCCTGAACGCAGTCCTCGTTTCCGGGCGTTCGGCTTTATTGCGACGGCGAACCGACCCGACGCTTATCGTCGAATCCGTGCGCCGATCCCCGCGGCGAGCAGGATCGCGACGATGGCGACGATCGGGCCGAATCCCGGGATCGAATCGTCAACTCCGGTTTCCTCCTCGGCCGGCTCTCCGGGGCCCGGCCCTTCAGCCTCGACGGCGAACGTCGTCTCCGCCGTTTCCGTGTTGCCGGCGACGTCGGCGACGGTGACGGTCGCGTCGTATGACTCGCCCGGTTCGACCGGTATGACGTGTTCCGCACTCGAGGAGGTGATGCTGGTTCCCTCGTGGCCGGTGACGTCCTCGCCGTCGATCTCAACGGTTACCGACCCCACGTCGACGCCGGACCGATCGTCCTCGTACTCGAACCGAACCGTGGTCTCCTCTATGTCCGCATCGAGCGTCACACCGTCCGTGGGGGACGCGTCGGTGATTCGCGGTGCGTCCGTGTCGGGCACGATCGCGCCGTACGTCGAGAACCCGTTGACGGACGCCGTGAGGTGCGGGCTGTCGCCGATCTGGGTGACGGTCGTATCGGGGACCGGGTTCCATGTCCCGCTCGCGTCGTCGTAGTACTGCAACTCGACCTCGTCGGCGGCGGCACCCGCCGGCAGCTCGCTCTCATCTATCTCCATCGTGATCTCCGCGCTCTCGACGGTCCCGTCGTCGAGATAGTGGTCGAGTAGGTTGTCGAGGTCCGCGGTGATGAAGCCGACACCGAGGGCACCATCTTCGAGGTTCGCGTTGGCGGTCGTCTCCGAGAGCGACGCGAACAGGTCCTGGGTGAGGACCGCTTCGTCGACGCCGTCCGCGACGGTGAAGTCGATGGCGGTGCCGGTTCCCTCGATCCCGATCTGACCCGCACCGAGCGTGAACCGGGTGTCGACGGTTGCGGACGCGTCGTCGCTCCCCTCGTTTCCGGCCCGGTCGATCCCCTCGCTCGTGATCTCGTAGGTGCCGGTCTCGCCGGTGGCGAACGAGCCCGTGAAGTGGGTGTCGCTGCCCCCGACACCGATCATTGCGACCGAGTCGCTCGTCGTCGATCCGTCGGGCGCGGTGAACACGCCCTCCACTTCGGGCGGCTCCACGAGCGGTTTGTCGCTCTCGACGACGACCGTCGCGCTCTCGCCGTCGACATCCTCCAGGGTTGCCGTCAGCCGAGGCGCGTCGCGGTCGATGACGAGGGGGGTCTCGGCGTTCGCCGAACCCGCGGTGCCGACCTCGTCGACGGCGACGACCGACACCTCGTAGCGTCCATCGTCCTCGATATCGTCGAACGGAACCGACAAGCTCCACGTGTCGCCGTCCTCGTGGGTCGCCTCGAACGCGCGGACGTAGGTCGTTTCAAGCGAACTCAACAGCACGTTCACGGTCTCCAATTCGAAGTCGGCGTCGATGTCGACGGAGACGGTCGCGTCGTCGCTCGCGTAGGTCAACACGGTGTCACTGTCGGGGTCGAAGGCCTCGCTGTAGCCGTCGACCTCGACCGCCGAAAGCTCGACGATCGGTTCGTTGACCTCGACAGTGCCGGCGTCCCGGTCACCCAGAGCGAGGTCATAGGTGCCGGCCTCCTCAAGGACGAAGCTGACGTTGATCCCGCCGAAATGATACATTCCGGGCCCCAGTGTCACTTCCTGACTCGCGACGACCTCGCTCTCACCCGTATCGGTGTCGGTTGCGGTGACTTCGACCGTTTCGGGCCCCTCGATAGTACCTCTTTGATAGAGGCTTCCGACAATGTACATCTCCTCGCCCTCGACGAGCTCTAGCGTCGATGAAGAGGTCTGGATGACAGTGATGTCGGAGTATGGGTTTGTGATGTGGACCGTGTCGACAACGAACCCGTTGAGGGTGAGCGCCGCGTCCATCTCGTCTGCATCGGCTGGCATGTCGGCTTCCGTCGGCGTCCACTCGAATTCCACGGCGCCAGGCGTCGCCCCCGGGCCGACTTCCACGGTCGTGCTGTCGACGACGTCGCCGTCGACGTTCAGGTCGACGTCGAAGGTGCCGCTCCCGCCGTTGTTGAGTAAGTCTCCCGTGATGGTGACCGTCTCGCCGACGAAGAGCGACGATCGGTTCACGTCCGCGCCGTACATGATGATGTCCGAATCGGCCTCCTCGATGACCGTTACCGAGCCGGCGTCAACCCCATCGACGTCGAAGCTGAACGTCCCCGCCGCCTCGAACGTCACGGTGAACGAGACGTCCGTCCGCTCACCCGCGTCGAGGTCGACCGTCGTCGAATCGATCTCCTCGCCGTTCCTGTTGAGCGGAACGGTCAGTGCCCCGTCGCCATCGCCGACGTTCTCGACGGTCGCGTCGACCGTCGCCTCGTCGCCGATCTCGAGTTGGGCGGGCGAGACGCTCGCCTCGATGACTTCGAGTTCGGAGTCCGTTTCCGTCTCCGGTGGCGAAGCTGCGCCGCCTCCACCGCCTCCACCGCCTCCGCCGCCACCTGGGCTCGGAGTGGTCGCTTCTTCTTCCTCCTCTTCCTCCTCAGCGGAGGAGACCGAAATCACCGTGGAGTCGAATCCAAACGGCTCCGGATCGTCGAACATAGTCGAAGCCACTACGGCTTCAGCATCATCGTACGCGAGGGTGGAGTCAAATGAAAACGTCTCCGTAACCGTCTCTCCTGGCTCTAAAATCCGTGGTGGCAATCTGAAATCTATCAGTTCGCCGTTCGAGGGGAGTTCGTTCCCATCGATACTACTCGCCTCGCTGCCGACGACGAAGACAGGGATATGACCCGCGGTGACACCGGTCTCGTTGTTTCTTATTTCGGAAACAACCGTTATTTCATCACCCTCTTCGACGTCCAGGACGCTCTCATCACCGAGTATCTCAACCGTGAGGTCAACGTCCTCGAAGTCCGGTCGCTCCTGAACCTCGAGATCAACACCCTCGACAGTCTCGCCTTCGGCGACAGAGACATTCAGTTCGGGATGAGCTATCCACTCGTCGCTAAAAATGCTCACATCGTAGGTTCCGGGCGGTACCTGAACGGCATACTGGCCGTCTTCGTCGGTCTCTATATCTCTAGGGGACGTATCGAATTCGCCATCGGTGCCGTCAACATCGACTTCACTAGACTCCCTATCATACTCACCGTTTTGGGCGTCATCGACGGGTATGAGTTCCATACCCAGTGGTTCACCACTTTCCGAGTCAACCACCATTATCCTGACGTCAGCAACTGGCTCCGAATTGTCGTCTCTCTCGGTTACTGTTCCTGTTAGAGTAGCGATCGGGTCGAGTGGGATCGGCTTGAGTTCTGTAGTCTCCCCAGGGGTGACCTGACCAACACTTTTTGCTCCTCTGTCAAATCCGACCGCGTTGACTGTGAGTCCATAGGACCCGCTCGGGACTTCCGCATCAAACCTCCCCTCCTGATCTGTTTTTATGTTCGTAACAAACAGGTCCCTGTCGCCCATCGGTGCACCGTCTGCTATCTCAAAGATTCTAACTTCGGCGTCAGCGATCGGGTCGTCCGTCTCGGAACTGACCACCGTTCCAGCAATATTCCCTGCTGGAAGGGGGTTCAAACTGATATCACGGGCCGTCGTCTCCTCTGCAGTTATTTCCACGGATGTAGTCTTTGGCTCATATCCGCCGGCACTCGTGGTCACCTCATATGTCCCAGCAGGAAGTGTGAGTTCGTAATTACCGTCGGCGTCTGTTTCGGTTGTACGCGTCTCACCATCGCCCGACGCTTCGACAGTCGCACCGGCGACCCCATCGTCGGTATCGGTATCGGTGACCGTTCCGGAAAGCGTCCCCGTGTCGTCTATTGGGGCTTCGAGCCACGGATCGAAGCGGACGGCGTTCGACGAACTCTCGATGCTGTCTCCGCCACCGTAGGCTTCCGTTTCTTCATCCGGGTCTTCAACGCCACCGGAGGGGCCGTCTTCTGCACCCCACCAGTTGTTTCGTGCGTCGAGCGTGTCGTCACCATCATATTTGAGTCCAACGTCATTGTCGATGAACGAGTTACCATCGATGATTGCGTCTTTCGCTGTGCTAATGTCCATTCCGGTGGACGCATTTTGAACGGTGTTACCAGTAATTGAGAGTTCTTCAGCCGATGAGATATCAATACCAGTACTGAGAGAGCCTTCCCCTTCGAGAATATCGTTCTCTTTGATTGTGATGTCGGTGTTTTCACCCTTGAATTTGACTGCATACACCCCGTCAATGAACTTTCCATTCGAGATGGTCACATTATCGCTGTCTTCGACGTATAGTCCCCTGTTCGTGCCCGTAAGTTCGAACTCATCAATGGTTACATCCGAGGAGTACCAGAACTTGACAGCACTGGGGTTGCTAACAAATGGGACCTCGCTGGGGGGCACATTAGAGAAGTTGAGATCGGTTACGTTCACCTTTTCCGAATGTGCGATCTGAATCGCTGCCGTCACGTCCGAGAAGGAGTAACCGTCAAGATCTACGTTCTTCACGTCGATAAGAATGATTTGTCCTGCATCCGTTGGAATTTCCGGATTGTCCTCATCGACGAGATACACGAGGTCCTTACCGTCGACAGTGTTTCCTGAGATCTCGTGACGTTGAGATTCTTCGTTAATCCCTTCGGGAACACCATCGAGGTTGACACCAGCCGCAAACGTGTTGTTCGTGATGGTTGCGCCGGTTGCATCCCGTAGAATTACGTCGGTCTTCGTCTCTGAGAACTCGTTATCATGAACGGTGATACCGTCGCTGCCGAATGAGATCCCAACCGAAACATTATGAATGGTGTTGTACTCGATATACGTTCCACTTAGTGGAGAATTAGCACCTCCGCGAGCTGCGATGGCGACCTCTGCCTCTTCGATCGTGTTGTTTGCAACGGTGGAAGAGCTTGAGACCTCAATGGCGTTCCTTGCCGGTGGTGCAGTTACCTTGTTATGGCGGATCTGGTCGTCCCCGGCTTTGATTCCTCCTGCGTTATCCGTAACGGTATTATTGATTATCTGCCGAGACCCAGATGTGCCAAGATCAATACCATAGTCGGAGTTCTGTGTTATCGTGTTGTTAGTGATTTCACCGTCATCGGGGTCGCCCTTAATTCCAATATCATTCCCATGAATTTTATTTGCATCGATTATGAACCAGTCATGGGTGCCAGAGTAGTCAATACCATCTCCTCCGTTATCGGCGATGGTATTACCAAGGATAGATGCCTCGTCGACAGCATCTAACCTAACTCCGTACCCAGTATTATCGTGAATATGATTGTTTGTGATTTTTACATCACTAATTCGACCACGTACATAAACCGCGTTTTCTGAGTCGGAGATTGTGTTGTTTCTGAATAGAAACCCTTCATGTTCAACGTACACCGCAGCATCATTGATTCCACTTGCGCTGTATCCCTCAATCCGGAATCCTTCGACGATCACGTCCTCGGATTCAACGGTGATCGCACGCTCAAGATCCCCGCCGCCATCGAGAACCGCCCCTCCTTCGGAAACGCTCTTGAGCGTGAGCGGCTTATCGATCGTCAGCGACTCCTCGTAGGTCCCGTCTTCGACGAGAATCTTATCATTAGGTTCGGCGGCCTCGATCGCGGCCTCAATGGTCTCGTGATCCGTCGGCACGTCCGGATCCGTCGCCGACGGGTCATCCTCGCCCGTCACTGCGAGGCCGGCACCGACGCCGATAATCAAGAGTCCACAGACGGCTATGACCCCGATCCAGAGCGCCACCCTCGCTCCCCGTCGGTCCCCATTCCGCCGTTGGTTCGGGGAGAGAAGGCGGTGGAGGGAACGACTCGATCGCGTGAACGGTCCGCCGTCCCGCATCGAGGTTGTTTCGTCACCCGTCGTCGATGCGCGTCGTGGATCCGCGCTGTAGTTTCTATGCGACGTGCTTCTATGCGACGTGCCCGTGTCGCTTCCTCCGTGATCCCGCGCCGCTTCACGCCCGCCTGACTGCCGATCCGTGGGGCCACCCATGTTCATGTGACCACCAAACGAGGGTGCCGCCGTCCTCGCCGGTTATTCGACAAAAATAGGTGTGTCTCAATATGTGCCCGAACTGCCATGCTGAGTACATCACTCAGGATATAATAACGCTCTGCTTAGGTCAAACGAAGTGGGTCACTTAGTTCAGACTAAGCTCATTCCTCAAACGACGCCAATTTGTCGTACAGCTTTGCGACCGTCACGTCTTGCTCCAGAACCGGCTTCGGGTAAACGGACTCCAACAGCGCGAGTCTCGCTTCGATCCCCTCGCGTTCACGTGCCGATTCGGCTTGCCCGAACCGTTCGAGTTGCCGAGTTACGGCGGTGAGCAGCTCCGACTTCACGAGCGGTTTCCGTAGTACATCGTCACACGGCCACGTACCGAAGGACGGAGCGGGCCGATCGCCGACGAGCGCGATCCGTCGAGTCGTGGTGGGGCAGTGTGTGATGAGTGTTCGTGGTTCGTCATCGCAGAGCTCGATATCGAAAATCGCGATATCCGGCATGTCAGCGAGGCCGTGCTGTAGCTGTTTACGATCGGTTACCGTGACGACATCGAACCGAGCGGCTAACCAGCCGCGATAGAGTTCGACGAGTCGACGGTCACCGTCACCTAAGAGGATCGTCGGTCGGACGGCATCGATATGTTCGTCGGCCCACGTCCGCAGCGAGTCGAACACCGGCTGTAACGCCCAGCCAGCGTCGGTCAGTTCGTACGTGACCGTGCGCGGTGATTCGCTGATCACACGCCGAGTGACGAGTCCGTCCGCAGCGAGCGATCTGAACGTCTTCGTGAGCATATTCGGTGCGATTCCGGGGATCCGTCCCTCGAGTTCGCTAAATCGAAGCGAGCCCCCTTCCAGAAGAACGACGACGACGACCGGCTCCCATTTATTAGAGAGCATCGAAAGCGCGTCCAGCGCGGCCCGGCTGCTGGGCGGTATCGCCGCGGGAGTGTCATCCATGTCACCTATGTAACTTGAACGGTAATATGCTTGTTCCGTGACGGAGCGACTGATTGAGCTAATATGATGGTTTGGTATCATTAATGAGGGATTCGATTCCATCGTCCAGAAGACCGCAGAGTCCGTCTGAAGCCCTGACGTGACTTTCTCCGCCTCGATCCTTTCCCAGCCTCGCCGCAGCCATCGCCGTGGGGGTCCGATACGGCCGCCGGCTTCACTGGACATCGGAACGCGCCAATCGGGGTTTCGCTCCGTGACGCGTCGTCGATTGACAAACCATCGTCACAGAGTTATATACGCCCTTGGCGAACCAGCCCGTTTACAACCGATCGGTTCGGATCATCGGGCAATGACGCACGTTTGGCTCGTCGACCGGCAGTTCGATTCGAAGGGGCTCGTTCGGTTGACCTACGCGACGACCGATGGGGAGCGGGTGCACATCAAAGAGCTGGCCGAACGGCGACTCGTGATGGGCGACGGCGTCACCGCCGGCCGCGACGTCGACGGGAACGCGCTCGGCGAGACGGATCCCGAGGACGTCGAACGGTTTAAAAGGGAGGCGACGCGGATGGCCGCCGAGCACGACCCCGACGACACGGTGTGAACGTTTTGTGAGCGGATCGGTTTATATACTATAGCGTACTCCGTGATGGTGATGGGCGGATCAGAACGATCGGATGACCCTGCACGGGAGATCGGTTCGGTGACCGAGCATGGACAGGTCACGGTCCCCGAACGATTTCGTGAACAGTTTGGGATCGAGACTCCCGGTAGAGTCGTATTCCGGAAAACCGACGATGGGAAGGTGCTCACCGAACCGATCCGCTCCCCGAGCGAGATGCGAGGATTCGCCGTTCGAGATGAGTCCTCAGCTGATACTCTTGGGACGGATCTCCTCCGTGAAATGCGTGACAATGACCACTGAATCCGTTGACTCGACCCTTCTGGTCGGCGGCGATGACGATTATAATGAGGTGGCCCTGTTGAAATCCTCTCGAACTGATATGAGGTCGGTACTGAATACAGCGCGCGAGTCTTGCATGAGGGACTGGTTCGGTTGAGACAGTTGAGATCGGTCTATGTAGCGTCCACAAAGACCGGTGTACGTTCAATCCATCCGACTTTCGCTGTGACTCACTGAAGCGATAGGAGGCTGAAGTCAGCGGAGTTTCCTTCAGACTACACGGCTACAACCACGACATCCATAGATCATCGACGTTCGGTAGATTAGAGAGTGATTCTCGGGATTAGAGACTGGTCTGTCCCTATTATCCGATCCGCTAACATGGTTGAATCCAGGGCAAAGAATATGGAAGGTGATGAGTCAAAAACCATCGGCAATACGTCTGTCTCTGTTGGGAATCCCTGGGTATTCTTCGGCGTGACCTTCGCTATCACGTGGGGGTTCTGGATACTGACCATTCTCCTGGGTCTCGGTGCGAACACCCCTGGGGGAATCCTCTTGTTGTTCTTGGGACTTACTGGTCCTGGGGTCGCCGGGATCGCCTTCGTGTGTCTCGTCTACGATGAACCTGGCCGGAAAGATTTCTGGGATCGACTCACAAATGTTCGCCGTATCCCCGCGCGCTGGTTCCTGGTCATTTTGTTGCTCCCGCTGATTGTGATCCCTAGCGCAGCGGTTGTAGAGATCACACTGGGCGGCACGAGCGCCTCGCTCGCCGACTGGGTGACCGGCACCGATAACCTCCTCCTATCGATTCTACCGACCCTGTTCATGGCAACGCTTGTGCCGCTGCTCGAAGAGACTGGGTGGCGGGGATATGCATTAGATCGGCTCCAGTTCACACACTCTGCGCTGGTTGCAAGCCTGATACTGGGCGTCGTCTGGTCTCTCTGGCACCTGCCAATGTTCTTTGTCGAGGGATGGCATCACCACGAAAATATTGGATTCCTCACGCTGGAGTTCTGGATGTTCCATATCGGGATCGTGTGGCTGTCCGTGGCGTTTACCTGGGTGTATAACAACACCCGCCGGAGTATCATCGGCGCCATCATACTGCATGCAGCGATCAACTTCACCGCTCAGACATTCACGCTGACCGGTCGCGCAGAGGTTTTCCATATCGCACTGTGGTTCGTGGTCGTCGTTCTGGTTACTGTGATCTGGGGAGCGAAAACCTTCAGAAAAGACAACCAGATGCCGCATCCCCCCACGGAAAGCGAGAAACGATCCCTAGATGAAGAGACAGGGCTGCCGACGGAAGCTACTGGCTCCGATTAATCTCGTGCCATATTCGCGTGCTGATGGTATGGAGCCTGCTTAATCCCCAGAGCGTGGACCAGGTAATGGGGTGGCAAAGGCCGATGCAAGATATGGTCTTCCAGCGCGACGCGTTGATTGGCCTCAGTGGCAGGGAAGCACCATCATTGGCAAGCCCGGCTGCCGGAGGGATGATCTCCCGTTAAGTGTCGTCTCTCGGACGTCAATCTCGTCGTAACTGGATTCGCTGCCTTCGGGGAAGTCTCGGTGAGAGACTGATTCCCGATGACTCTCGGGTGGCGAGAATGTACGCTACTGTCTATTATTGAATAACGTGATCTGTACTCATGGAGACTGTATCAACTTCGCTCGCAGTTTCGATACTGCAGTCCCGGGGTGATCTCATCGAAGTTCCGCTCCAGTTGGTGCTGTTTCTCCTGCCGGCCATTGGGTACGCACTGATACGCGCTCACCGAGGCAAGTCTGGGAGGTGATACGTGATCGACTGGGATGGAGAATCGCCGGGTGCACACGGAGTGATTTCGGACTTGCTGTCGGCGTTGGCGTCGCCATTAGCGTCATCGGATTTGTCGTGCTGTGGATTTCGCCGGATCAGGTACTCGATGAGATGGCGACCACTGACATGGAAGGTGTAACCCTCGGGTTTGCGAAATATCTTGACTGGAATTTCACGCTCACTGCCGTTGCAATCCTCCTGTTTCGGGAGGCGGTTTACGTCACGCTCGGCGAGGAACTCCTCTTTCGGGGTCTCATCGGCGGGATACTCTTCCGACGATTCGGCTTTCACACCGGCAATCTGCTGCAAACAGCGATCTTCGTGCTTCCACACCTCCTCATCCTCGTCCTCGTGCCCGGTCTCTGGCCGATGATTGTCGTGTGGGCAGCGGCCGGCTGGTTGATGGGCTGGCTGTATTTTCGAACCGGGAGTATCGTGCCCGGATGGATCGCACACACGCTCGGGAACGTACTCGCCACGTTGCAGATGGTCTTGATCTTCTTTTGATAACCCCTGTCGAGGAAGCGAGAACCCGTTCAATCATCCCAGACTAAGCGATTGTTCGACGGTTCGTTGCTGCTTTACTCCGTTCTATATCACGTCTGTTCCGAGATATGTCCGCAATTCGTCCTTCGTCGGGGGCGGCCGGAGATTCTCGGCGTCGGAGAATGTACGCGCTACTATATCCCGTCAACGCGCCTCTCGAAGGTATGGTTCACCAAGTGACGATTTTCGAGACGGATTTCGACGGCGCACAGTTCGGGGGCGCACAGTACGGGTCTGACTCTCCCGAACGTGGAGAAGCAGACGCTCCCGAACTCGAAACAGCCGACTCTCCCGGAGTCGAACCAACACGGACGGACGGTGGATCGGCCGGCGAGGAAATCGGTGACGAAAACCCTGGCAAATCCCGCCGAACCAAGTTCTTGCAGGGGATGACAGTCTTCGTCGTGATGTTCGTCACGATGTACACTGTCCTCCGATGGGCTCTCTCCCGAGACGAAGCGCGGGCAGAATAGGCTGTGGTGGAGTAGTACGATGGCAGCTATCGAAATCAGCAATCTAACGAAACAATTCGGTGATGTCGTCGCCGTCGATGATCTGAATCTCCGAGTCGAATCGGGGGAAATATTCGGATTTCTCGGCCCCAACGGTGCGGGGAAATCGACCACGATCGACATCATCCTGGATTTTATCCGCCCCACCGAGGGGACCGTATCCGTCCTCGGATACGACGCTCAGACCGAAGGGCAAGCAGTCCGCCAGCGGACTGGCGTGTTGCCCGACGCCTACCATGTCTACGACCGTCTCACGGGTCGCCAGCACGTTGAGTTCATCCTGGAGATGAAGAACGCCGACGAGGATGCGATGGGGCTTCTCGACCGAGTCGGGATCGTTGAGGCGGCCGATCGAAAGGCCGGCGGGTATTCGAAAGGGATGCGTCAACGACTCGTGTTGGCGATGGCGCTCGTGGGCGATCCTGACCTATTAGTTCTCGATGAACCCTCGACGGGACTGGACCCGAACGGTGCACGCGAAATGCGGGATATCATCCGCGAGGAAAACGATCGCGGCACGACCGTGTTCTTCTCCAGCCACGTGATGGAGCAGGTCGAAGCTGTCTGTGATCGCGTGGCGATCATCGATCGTGGCCAGCTCGTGGCCGTGGACACCATCGATGGCCTGCGCGACGCCACCCAGACTGGAGAGACACTGTACGTGTACGTCACGGACTTCGGTGACGACGTTACCGCGCGTGTCGCCAAACTCGACGGCGTCGGGGACGTCGTGCAGGAAGACGGCCGGCTTCGCGTAACTGTCGATGGCGTCTCGAAGTTCGCCGTTCTGCACTCGATCGACGAAATCGTGGCCGTCCAGGACTTTTCGGTCGTGGAGTCGTCGCTGGAGGATCTCTTTGTCAAGTACACGAACGACGAGCAGGAGGTGCGCGCATGACCTGGTTCGTCGTTGCGAAGAAGGACTTCCGCGACGCCGTCCAGTCGCGGGCGCTGTGGGCGCTCGTGGCCGTTTTCGTGGTCGTCTCGATGGGATCGGCGTACGCGTACATCTCCGTTCCGGAACTGTTCGGTGAGCCGGGAGGTGCAACGTTCGCCGGCCTGTTGTTCTTCACTGTCGGCCTGACCGGACTGTTCGTTCCGCTTGCAGCCATCGTAGTTTGTTACAAATCACTCGCCGGCGAACGCGAACTCGGAAGTATCAAGTTGCTCCTGTCGCTGCCGACGACCCGCCTGAACGTCTTCGCTGGCAAGGTCGTCGGCCGGGCGACAGTCCTCGCGTTCGGCCTTGGGATCGGACTACTCGTGGGGCTCGGCTTCGGATCAGTGTTGATCGGTGACGTCCAGTTGCTCGTCGTGCTGCTGTTCCTTTTGGTCACGATGGGGTTCGCGGCTGTCTATGCGAGTATCGTTGTCGGACTGTCGGCGATGACTGGCTCAACATCGCGGGCCACGACGTACGCTTTAGGGTTCTTCGTCGTCTTCGAGTTGCTCTGGGACGTCGTTCCTATGGGGCTTCTCTACGTCGTCGAAGGATTCACGCTCCCATCAGAACTCCCCGACTGGATGTTTCTGGCTACGCAGGTGGCTCCGTCGGCGGCGTATTTCTCGTCGATCGTTGCCGTACTGCCCGAGGCGGCCGAATCGGTGGGTGCTGCGGCGAGCACTCCCGAGGCCGCCGTCGAAACAACTCAGACTGCTGCGTATGTGACACCGGAAGTCGGGTTCGTTTTCCTCGGGTTGTGGCTCGTCGTTCCCTTCGCACTGGGCTACGCCCGGTTTAACGCTGCAGACCTCTAATACCGGTGGGGGGTTTCTGTAGAGGGTCGAATACCTGCGAAGAGGAGTACTGTTGAGCTGTCGCTGTTAAACGAACGGACGAAGGGAGACCTGTATTTATTGGCGAATCGGAAGACGGGAGCGTCCAGCTGTCGCCTCGTCCAACGTCTCCAGAAACGAGGAGAGTATTTCGTTGAACGCCGCCGGATTATCGTGATTCGCAATGTGTCCGGCATCTGGCACCGTTGCGTACACGCTGTTTGGGAGTCGTTCGGTCCACTCTTGGGCTTTCATCCGGATCAGAAAGTGATCGTGTTCACCGACTACAGCTAATTGAGGACCCTCGATTAGCTCGGGAATCCCCTCTTCGATGTCTTCGATGAGTCCTCTTTCGAGGGCAACCATGTTTTCCTTCCCGGTACGTGCACTCGCCTGTCTCACGTACTGTCTGGCGTCGGCAGTGCGAGCGACCAAGCGGCCGAACATGTCGTACAGCAGTTGCTCGGGCATGAATTCCAGCGCCCGCACGTGCAACCCCATCAGTTTGATCGCGTGTTTGGAAAACCCCTCGTGCAATGGGTAGCCTCCGACGTGAACGAGTGCTCGAACGCGGCCGGGGTGGTGATACGCAATGTACTGGTTCAACAGGCTTCCCATCGACTGGCCGACCAGGACAACCTGGTCGATTCCTTCGTCGTCCAGTACGTCGAGCAACTTTCGGGACCCGACGTCGAACCGCACCGGGTCACTCGCTTCCGCAGAGTCGCCGCATCCCGGAACATCCCATGCGAGGGTCCGGTACGTCTCGGATAACGTCCCGATTTGCTCCCGCCAGGTCTCACGGTCGAGGGCGAACCCGTGGGTGAACACCACCGCGGTCGCGTCTTCAGGCCCGCCCACCTCGTAATAGACGCCCCCGGACTCACGTTCGACCGGAGAATCAGATCCAGATTCCGAGCGCAACCGTCGAAGAACGAGTGCGAGCGCCCCGATCCCGACTGCGGGAGCGGCGATTCCGCCCCACTTCATGGAGAGCTCTCGTTTGCCTTCGGGATACGGGGATGTGTCGGGATCGTAGTACGGAGCCAACTGATCGATTGCGTCCGTTTTCACGTCGGTCTCGTCGAGAATCGAGCGCAGTCCGTCGAACAGATACCTCATTTCATCACGGCCATCCCGCGCGTGACCTTCCACCGAGATCTTCGCGTATTCCTTCCGCATGAGCCGTCCAATAGCCCAGACGCAGATCGGCTCCGGCACGTACTCGAAGATCCTGACTATCGGTGGACTGGGTGCATAGCCTGCGGCACGAAGTCCCCGAAGCGCTTCCTTCGTCGCACGGACTGCAAGCACCAGCAGGTCTCTGGTTTCTCCCATCGGTTTCATACTGGTGTCGGCCGCATACAGCGCGGGGACGAGCCCGGACATGAGCAACGCGGCGTGGTACTTCAGCCAGTTCTCCATGTCGGTCCGGATTTCGACGTCGTATCCTCGCATGTCCTCCAGAACCGCGGCTACCTGTCGGGTCCTGGGTCGAATCGTGCCATCGACCTCGCCGATCGGGATGGTGTACGTGTTGTCCTCGTTGATCGGGAGGACCCGCATGACGTGGCCGTCTCGTTTCCCGCCGGGGTACGGAAAACCAAACATCACGCGTTCTTTACCGAGCGCGCGAACCAGTTCGTCGGGACCGCTGACGTTGTTCCCCATGAAGAGAAACGTCGGAACGTGCTCGTTTTCCGCCAACGTACCGAGGATCTTCACTGCCTGATGCTCACCCATGACGACCAAGACGAGATCGTAGTCGTCGTCGGGCTCGAACGACTCGACGACCTTGACGTGAGCGACTTCCCTCCCGTCGGCTCCCTCTTCCTGGATAACGATCCCGTGTTCTTTCAGATCCACTAACCGCTGTCCCCGGGCAAGGAGGTGTACGTCGTACCCTGCTTCGTGGAGTCGCGCTGCCTTCAGACTACCCAACGGTCCTGCGCCGAAAACGAGGATTTTCATACATCTATCAGGTCGCAGAACCTGATATAGAGCATAGTCAGGTCTCGTCGAGCGAGAACGAATGGGGAGTGTCTGATGGACGTCGCCAACTGAGTCTCGACTCGTGGACGCATCGTGCGACAGGTGACCGAGGGCGCTCCGGAGCAAACGGGTTAGCCGACGAGGTCAATAATCTGTGCCGCTTCTCGGTAGCTCGCGGCGGCGAGGAGTGTAATTCCGACCACGAGAACGAGCAGCTCGTTCAGTGAGAACTCCCAATCTTTCGGTGAGCGCACGCGTTCGAAATCCTCGCGCCACCGCGGCGGGGATCGCTGCTGCCAGAGCATCACCTCACGCGTCGCCACGGCGACGAGCACGAACGCCGACAACTCGAAGACACCACTCCGACCCAACACCGTTGCGATAGAGGGTTCGATCCGCCCGGCAGCAAGCGCGAGCGAGCCGGTTCTCCAGACGAGTGCTCCGTTGACGATGCTGACCAGCACGACGAGATATCCCATTGGCGTGTTCACCGACCGGAACGTGTTGGCGACGACGATGATGATCGCGGACCCGATGTTCCATCCGAAAATCCGGAGGAACGTCGTTTCGGTCTCGTCCGTCTCGACGGGAGCGAAGTACGCCAACGACGTCCCTCGGAGCAGTCCCTCGGGGAGGAGATGATAGCTCCCGACCCACACGAGGGAGAAGACGACTGCGCAGAATCCCCACAACGAGATCGCCCTGACGAACACGTTCTCGTGGTTGACGTACCGGCCAAGTGTTCGGGATAGCCGGTTCGACTGTCGTTGTTTCTTGGTACGGCTGTTCCGGTCACCCGTCATGGTCGTTCTTCGATGGCACGGTTATCGTAGGTATTCCGGCCCACTGCACGATTTACGGGGCATTTCTCGGCACCGGCAGTACCGAGGAACACGAACGCGAGTAGTAGTAACACCACCGCTACGATTCCCTGCGCCGGGTCACCAAGTGGCTCTCCGAAGGCCACAGTGACCATCATCGCCGCCACGGACACCAGACCGAGGGCGATTCGAGCCGTTCGATCCCGACCACCGACGTTCTTTTTCATCGTGTCCACCTCGCGGTCGTCGCCTGGATCTGCGGCTGGAAATCCGCAGGACGTGTTTCGCCCGCCCATCGACGGTAGTACCACACGACGACCAGAAGGACGGCGAGTCCGGCAAAGAACGGTAGATCGGTCGGTGCCCCGACGATGGCCTGCGGCTGCCAGTTGAACGTACCGTGCAGAACGGCGACGAAGACGACGTTTCGGGTGTATTCGTACAATAACCCCAACGCAAGACCCAGGACCATGACCACGATGAGCGATTGAACGATCGCGGTCGGCGAGGTGAATCCCCCAATGAACACCCGCTGCGGGACGTGCCAAACCGTGAAGAGAAGCACCCCGAGAAGGATCGCCGCCCCCTTTCGCACTCGGTCACGGCCTCCGTTCAGAAGAGCGATGAGCTTATTCTGTAGATACGCACGAAACGCAAATTCCTCGGCGAGCCCGACGAAGACGAGCTGGGCGATCCCAATTCCGAGGAAGAACGCGAAGGAATCCCACTGTTCTGGTATGCCGAAACGAACGTCACCGGTCGAGACGAAGGCCGACAAGGCCCCGACGACGTTTATGATCACCCAAAACAGAAGCACCAGCCCAATGCCCGGGAGTACGTGCTCGCGGCTGAGACCGACGTCTGCCGCAGAGAGTCCCTCCCATCGAAGGACCAGCCAGGCGATCGCGGCTGTGACCGCGAACGCTCCAGCCATGACTGCAAGGAGGACGAACCGGTTGTCGAACAGCGGATAGATGGCGAGTGGAACGAACACCACCCAGAGGCTGGAGATGAAAAGAAACAGTATCGGTGGCCCCAGTCCTTTCTCGAAGGCGATCGACCGGATGTTTTCCGTTGACTGTGACGTGGAGTGAGGAGACATGGTAAATATTGATGTGTCAATACGATCGTCCTCGCGCTGATTCTCTGGGAAGGAGAATATAGCTGTGAGATTATCACCTATTGAATACAACACCTCTACATGAACCCCGGCAATACGTGGGTTAATGCCCTGATCGGCGCAGTGATCACGATTGGACTCTCGTTTACGGGATTCTCACCGCTGCTCGGAGGGGGCCTTGCAGGGTATCTCCAGGCTGAGTCCCCGAAGCGAGGTGCCACGGTTGGAGCACTCTCCGGTGTGATTGCGGCCATTCCACTCTTCATGATCATGGTTCTCGGGTTCTGGTTGTTCGTCGGAGTACCCGGTGTCCATGGCGGTTTTCCGGGTGGTATCGAACTTGTCGTCATCGTCGTGATGATGCTGCCAATGATGCTACTCTGGTTCGGCTGCTTGAGCGCGGCTGGAGGGTATCTCGGCGCGTATCTTCACACGAAGGAATGATGACCTCCGTACGTCAATCGCTTCTCGCGTTCGTCCTACTGGCGTTCGAATCCCGCGACTTCTCCAGTTGGCATGTCGCCTCGTGTGAGCCGTGTCCGACCGAACACTGCGACGACCACGAGAGCGATGAGGGAATACACACCGAGGTTGAGTCCCGAAATCAGTCCCAGGTAGCCCTCCTGAATCGCGCCTTCGATGATAACTCCTTCCGGATCGATCGGAATCAATCCCCCGGTGGAGTTCAAACTGGCGTGGAAAAACATCGCTAGGAGAACGCCTGCAGAGTTGTTGTACAGCCATCCGAGGAGTACGGACCAGATCACCACTGTCGGGAAGTACAGGATCGAATTGAGTAAGGGGAAGTCCGAGTGGGGTGCAACCGGAGCGAAAAACAGTGGCAGGTGCCAAACCGCAAAGACGACGCCGACCACGAGACTCGCCGTTAGCGCCGAATACCGCTCTTGCAACAACGGCTGCGCCAGACCACGCCACCCCGGTTCCTCGTTGAGTCCACCGCTGAAGACGACCGCGAACAACAAAAGCGGGATGTAGAGGAGAATCGGCGCCGTCAGCGCCCCGAAATCGTACGGGCCGTCGAATGCGATGTACAGTCCGGAAACCGCAATCACTGCGACCATGGGGACTCCGAGTGCGACGAGCCACCACCGGACATCAACCCGCCACGTTACGATCTGTCCGGCCCAGGTTCGGAGGTCCCCACCACCGAACTTGACGACGATGGCCCCCGCGACGAGCGGACCAAACCCCCCAAGGTACATGAATCCAACACCGATCCAGATTAACGTGTCTGACCCGTCGGGGCCGACCTCCATCGGTATCATCAGCGTCGGAATCCAGAGCAGCCAGCTGTACACGTATGTGAGGACGAAAAACGAAAGGACGGGTCGGTTTCGAATCCCGTTGATCAGGGTTCTCATGAGTAACCTCGCGCTAGCACCGGGTCATCCGATTGCTTCGAAGACCTCCTCGAATTAGCTGTAACGGAGGTCTGAAATCGACCGTACGATACTGCCACGTGGGTGCTGGCTACCGAGGTCATTGTAGCATGTTCGACAGCCTACTACATATGCTCAGTCGTAAATTCTCTAATATTGGTATTTACGGTGGCTATGACCACTGTACCGGCCGAATCAGGAATTAAAACGACCACTCAGCAGAGGCCCGGAACAGACAGTACAGAGGTTGTTCAGGCTTCGACTGTATACAGCACCCCGAGAAAGCCCCACTTTCTCGTAGTGGATCCATCTCGATTACCGCATTCTGGAAAGGAGCTTCGATCCCACAACGACCAGAGTCGCAAGCGGTCCACTGACGATGAGTACTGCCAGTGTGAACACGAGTACGGAGATCACGGGTTCCGTGAGCGGTGGAAGGAGAGTTGATCCGATCGGAATGGCGAGAACGCTCACGATGGGAGCGATCATACCGTATACGAGGAGTTTCCGCTGCCGTGCGGAGAAGTGGATACCGTTATCGTCGCGCTGCGGAATCAGGAGGCCGGTTGACAGGACCACGAACCCAGCGAGGACGTACACGCCGTAAAAGAGGATCACCAAGCCTCCGGCGAATCCGCTCTCGCTGTGCGGCATTGAGAGGAGGGTCGTAAACCCATAGAGCCCCCAGAGAATGACGACCGCCCCCACTGTTGCGACGGCGAGCTGGAGGTAGGCTCGTGCCGAACGAGCAGTACCCCCCTTTGAAAGAGCGGCCATGTTGATCATACTAAACTAATCGTCTGCTGGCCAGAAATATCGAGTCGTTGATTCTCTCCCAGAGAGAATTATACGAACGGCCTTCATCTCGCGGGACGTCTTGGACCTACGGTGAGCTTACGTGAGCGGAACGACGCCCCCGAACAACACCATCACAGTTCGCTCCTACTCAACGATGCCTATACAGTTTTGCCGCCTCGCCGCCACCTAATGTGAATTACGATTCCCGGAGTGACATGTGACTTGGTGGGATATGTGTCCGTCGGCCGCAATGTCAGTTTGCACTCTGTGGGCGTTGCACAGGGCAGTATTCCAGTAGCTGCGTGATTCGCTGCGGTCAGGGAGTTTAACAATGACGCCGTACTCGCCGGGCGGAAGTTCGTCGCCGAATTCGTGCCGCTGGTCGGATTCAGGTGTAAACGACTGCTCGAAAACGGTCGTTTCGTCATCTGTCACTATACCCGAATACATCTCGTAAGATCTGTCGTGGCCATTCTGAACGGCTATGTCGAGTCGTACTGTGACTGGCTACCGGGAGAGGGCATACCAATACAGCCGACGAATCCAGCTGTAATCCCCGTGGCCAGTCCAGAAAGTAGCTTCCGGCGATTCATGCTTCTCTTGAGTTGGCCTCGGCTGTGACGATTCTTCGTGACGTCATATCAGAAAGACATAGATTGAGGCGATATAGGTGCTGTAACGTTCTCGCCGATGGAGAATAACCCGCTGTGTATATTCTTTCGAAACGCCATTTAGCCTGATTGCAGGTGCTAAGCCCCCGTCCTCAACGAGCAGCGCAGGGAGCGGAGCGACCGAGTAGCGCAGTAGGGCGGGGATACAGCGCCGTCTTCTTCTGTTCTTGCACGTTCGAGTTGCTGTCTCACAGGCCCACGCGAGCATTTTTATCAGAGAACGCCCAACTACTGTATAAGATGGGCGTTCCGACCTGTGGGCTTCGACTCGCTCGCCGTTCCAGGCAGAACGGCTCGCTCCTTGCGAAGTTCCCAGCCACGGACAGCGTTAGAACGCGACAAGAAGCGTGCGCTGTCCCACGGAACTACCCCGTCGAGACACTAGCAGTGGGACACTCCGAAGGCACGCCTGTGGAGACTGCGCTCCCTACGGGAACCATGGTGGTTCCTGCAAAGCGCGTCGTGGAAGCAGGAAGCCCCACCCTCAGCGAGCGCGTTAGCGCGAGCAGGGTGGGGTAGTTCACAAGATAAGGGCCGGCTGGAACTCACCTGGGGACCGTCCCCCGCCTACACTCAGGCTACACCCGCCTTCGGAGAAGGAGTACACGAAGGGAACAAACGATGAAAAAGAACGTCGGTGGCCAGGATCGAACGGTTCGCATCGCCCTCGGTCTGCTGTCCGTGGTGATGATGATGGTGATACTCTTCTTCGCAGAGACATTTGGCGGCCCAATCCAAGTGACGCTCGTGGCTACCGGCCTCCTACTGCTGTCGTTCGTGTTGTTGGGGACGGCCGGTGCTGAGAAATGTCTGATCAATCAGGCCCTGGGTCGAAATACCTACGACAATCATGCCGGCGAGGAACGACCATGACGGGTGAGAAACACACAGACGCGGGACACAACGGCTAATTATGGCAACGCTCGACTCCGCTTCGTTCACCACCCAGCAACTTCGCCGAGGGTTGATTCTGCTCGGGGCGGTCGTCCTCATGCGGGCGGTTCTTGTGGGGACGTTCTGGGATCAGCCGGACCCAGCGGCGGATCCGTTCGGATTCGGCCTCCTCGTTCTCGTTGCCTTTCTCGTCGGATCGGCCGGAATCGTCTACTTCGGATTTACGCGCTGGGTCGGCGTTGACTTGAAGGGGTGGTGGATCGACCCGGACGAGCTTCGCGGTGATCTGCTGTGGGGTCTGGTGGGGATTGTAGTCGTCTTCATCCTCTTCGGAGTGTTTGCCCTCGTGATGATGTTCGGCCTCGGGATGGAACCGCCCGAACAGGTGCCACCGTCGGCTGTCGGGTTCGCGTTGATCCTCGTGTTTGGGTTCGCCGTGCGAGCCTTTCAAGAAGAGACGCTGTTCCGTGGGTTCCTGCAGACGGCGTTCGAGAACCGCTTCGGCCCGTGGCAAGCCAACGTCCTGCAGGCGTTCGTTTTCGCCATCGCCCATATCGGCTACATTCCACTCTCCGAGTGGCCGATGTACGTCCTTATCTTCGTCTTCGGTGTCGTATTCGGCTGGCTCAGGATGCGTCGTGGGCGGCTTCTGGCTCCTGCGATCGCACATGGATTCGGGGCGTAGCGCCGTCGGCTCAAGAGGAACGTGATCCGTGAAGGCTCCCCCGCTGAATGCACACTCTCTATTCAGCACGACGTGAGAGACCTATCACTGATTGAGGATTTCAACAGAGCTAACGAGGTCACTGATACACCGATCAAACGCTTCCGGGACGGCCCTGGATAAAAGAGCGCTCCCGCAGTTTATATCCCCAGTTCGAGCACGAAGAACGTCGCCAACCCGAAGTAGATCAACAGCCCGCTCACGTCCTTGATCGTGGTGACGATCGGGTTCGAGGCGGCCGCGGGGTCCTGCCCGATCAGGTAGACCAACCACGGGATGAGGAAGCCGACGAGCGCCGCGACGATGGACGTGCCGAGCATCGAGCCGAAGACGACGTACGCGATGTCCATCCGGCCGATCCAGAGGAACGCGACGACGGCGGCGACCGCGCCGACCATGAGCCCGATCAACGCGCCGACAATGGTCTCTTTGACGATCCGACGGACCACGTTCGATTTATCGATATGGCCGAGGACGACACCGCGAATGAAGATCGTTGAGGACTGCGTACCGACGTTCCCGCCCATGTCCATCACGACCGGGATGAAGAACGCGAGGATGACGACCGCCTCGAGCGTCTCCTCGTAGACGCCGATGACGCCGCCGGCGAGGAAGCCACCCACAAGCGCGACGAGCAGCCACGGTACCCGAATGGTGAGGATGTCCTTGATCGAGGCGTCGAGCATGATCCGGCTCCGCTGTTCTTCCACGTCCGTGAGGTCGTCGGCGGTGAGCTCCGGGAGGTTCATCCCCTGCATCCGCAGCATGTCCTCGCTGCTTTCGGCCTCCATCACGTCGACGAGTCGCTCGGACCGGACGATGCCCACGAGTCGCCCGTCGTCGTCCACCACCGGGACCGCCGGATAGTGGAGGTCCCCGACGTCCATCGCGGCCTGTTCGGCGTCGGCGCTCTCGGTGAACGACACCACCTCCTCGGTCATGATCGACGAGATCGGGTCGCCGTTCGACGCGGCGAGCATCTCCCGCACCGAGGCAACGCCGACGAGCCGCCCATCGTCGTCGGTCACGTACGTGTAGTAGATCGTCGTCCGCGTCGGATCGTCCGGCGCATACTCCTGAAACCGATCCATCGCGTCGGCGATGCTCGTCTCGGCCGTCACGGAGACGTAGCCGGTGGTCATCACCTCGCCGACCGACAGCTCGTAGCCCCCAGCCTCCTGTGGCGGCTCGTCCATAATATCCTCGGGAGTTGCTGACATACCTGTGTGAGATGGAGGTGCTTTATAAATACCTTTGGTGTCGTTCCTCACCGCGAGCGAGGCGGTCTGAAACGGTCTCAGACGCTGTCGCGGTCACTCAGATACGCACGCCGGACGCTGATCATTCAAGTAGGCTGTCATCTCCGGTCGCCATATACACCGTTCGCGCGGCGATATTCGTCGCGTGATCGGCGACCTGTTCGAGGTCGTCGATGGTGAGGAGCAACCGGACCGCGTCCTCACGATACGGGTCCAAGTCGGTGGCGTCGGTATCGATATACGTTGCTCCACGGATCAGCTGTCGGCTTGCATGGATCGCCAACTGGTCTATTTGATCGTCACGGGCGATGATCTCACGGCAGGTACCGACATCGACGGCGCCGTATGCGTCCATCACGTCGGCAACCATGGTGCTGCTTTCTTTCGCCATCGAGAGGACATCGGCGGTGGTCTGCGTGTCGGGGAGACCGCGTTCCGTTCGCTTGGCAACGTTGACGGCTATATCGCCGATCCGTTCGAGTTCGGTGTTGATCTTGAACGACGAAACGATGAATCGAAGGTCGCCGGCAACCGGCTGCTGCAGGCTCAGCAAGCGGATGCACTTGCGATCGAGTTCGAGATAGTGCTCGTTGATCGCGTCCTCGGTCGTGATCACGTCTCGGGCCACTCCCTCATCACGGTCCGAGAGGGCCTGTATCGAACGTTCGAACTGTGTGTGTACGAGTTCTCCCATCTCGATGACCCCGTCACGGAGCGAGTTGAGCTCCTTTTGATAGTTCTTTCGTGCCATAATTCTGTCTCGTGGATCTCCATCAATGGCGTGACCATCCGGGAGTGTGATCCCGTTGGTCCGACGATCTTCGACCGTCGATGCGACCACTGGTGGATGCCGGTTGCCTCCGGAGAGGCCAGGTTGCGGGTGTTACACCCGGAAGCCAGCTTTTTTGAACATTCTGCGCGTCTCCTCGTCCGCGACTGCGTTGATCAGTCGGTTGGTCCTGACGACACCGACGAGCGTCGAGTCCTCGACGACCGGCAGCGCAAGGAACCCCCGTTCGGAGACGATGTCCGCCGCATCAGTCACTGGTGTGTCGGTCGAGATCGCCTGAATGTCGGTTGTCATGATCTCCTCGACTGCG
>NZ_FZNQ01000020.1 GCF_900188065.1 Halorubrum vacuolatum | reverse complement strand
GCGAAGATGTCTCGCTGAGCGAGGTAGTGGAGTCATCTTGGTCAAACGTCAGTACAAAAGACGCGACACTTGTCTCTGAGACAGACCGAACGCTCCGGGCTAATCGAAGTCAGTTACAACAGGTGCTTGAGAATCTATTCAGAAACGCGGTCGAAAACGCTGGTGAAGACGTGACTGTGATCGTTGGAGACCAGAATGACGGGTTTTTCATCGAAGATGATGGCCCCGGGATACCACCGGAGAAGCGTACTAAAGCCTTGGAACCGGGATATTCGACGCGGGAGGAAAGTACTGGATTTGGATTAGCCATCGTGGCTGAGATTGTCGATACCCATGGATGGGCTATTCGAGTAGCAGATGGCAGGACAGACGGGGCCCGATTTGAATTCACGGGTGTCGATCTCGCCGATTGAAAGATTCGCGCGTTGTATTCAGCATCGACCTCGTATCAGCTTTGAAGGATTTCAACAGAGCCAGAAATCCGAAATCTGGGGGGGGGGGTGTGATTGCTCTCGATCGCCTCGGTAAACAGTGATCAGAGTGGTTATGGAATTGGCCGAGTCCGACTATTAGAGCCTTTTACGCAAGAAGTGAAGGATATCTAGTTACTCCCAGAAAGCCTGAATGAATGGCCAGACTGCTGGAAGTAGGCGAACGATGTTGGCGAGCATAACACTTTTGCACATCCTGCAATAGTTTGTCTATTATGCAAGAACAGACGCGGGTTCTTCTCGACTTCCCCTTTCCGGAAGAACGGGTCTTTCGGTACCAGGCGATGCAAGATATCCTCCATCATTTGGTGAATAATCCGTTCGAGGAGTTCACGCAGAAAGAATTAGCGACGATCACTGACTCCGACGTGTCATCCGTCTCGCGCTCTGTCGAACTCCTCGAACGGATGGGTGTCCTCGATATCGTGAGTGGGAAACCAGCACAGATCAGGATCGATCAAGACCACATCATCGGGGCTGACCCACTGTTCAGCATCCCACAGCGGGAGTTTCGAAAGCCGATACAGGCCTTCCTTGATGAACTTGCCAGCGATGCCGAAGCCTTTGATGACGTGGACGAACTTGTAGGCATCATCCTCTTCGGGAGCGTTGCGCGTGGAAACGCCGATCGGAGCAGTGACATTGATCTCCTCGTCATCATCAAGGGAGGCCTTACGTACGGACGTCGTCTCGCAACTCAGCTGGCCAGGGACATGGAGGAGCGAACGTTTCGGGGTGAACGGTACCAGTTCGAGGTGCTCGTCGAAACGATCGAGTCTGCTGCATCTCACGGGGAACAGCTACAGGACATTTTCGATGAGGGAATCGTTTTGGAACGAACCGATGCACTCGCGGACGTTCGAGAGGCGGTGTATGAATCAGCACGAGGGGGCGAGTGAGCAATGCCGATCACGCTTGACGATATTGAGCCGGAACTTTCCGATGCCGAAGCGGCGTTCCGCCACGGTGGTCAAAACTCGGAGAGAGGGCTTGACGTCTCTGACGCGGGACTCGTTCAACTTCGTAAGGCCTGTCGGTCGCTTTCGGGGGCAGAGAAACTGCTGACTGATGGCTACTACACGCTGACGATCGAAGCAGCATTCACCTCCATTGAAAAGACGTTCCTGTTTTGGCTACTCTACGAGGGGCATCAGGATCCCGCGAACCCTCCACAGTCACATACGACTGCAATCAATCGCAGTTCCGAAGTCGGGTTCATCAGTGAGGAAGTTGCGTCCCGGCTTGACGATCTCTGGACGGAAAACCGCGCACAGACGTATTATCAGGACGCTATCGCTACTCGGGAGCGAGCGGAGACGATGGCGGCACTTTCAACTCGGATCCACCGGCAAATCGTCCATTTGGTTGGTCTGTCTCACGAGTGCATCTGCGGATAACGAATCCGACTTTGAGTGCACTTTCCGTTTTTGCATTGTTTGACAGTCGAACCGGAGCCTACAAAGTATATCAGAACTATGTCACGGTTCTCGAACCGAGATATATTCGCTGAGACTATATTTCGTCCAAATACATGTGTAATAATACCGGATAGGCCGATTTCGAGATCACTTATAAATGTGGCTGGAAACTAGATTAATATGGGTATTATTACGGTGAAAATAACTGGGTTGACTTAAAGAAATCCGAAATCGGGGGGAGGGTGTGATTGCCCTCGATTGCCTCGATGAACAGTGATCCGGGTGTTTATAAAATCGGCCGAGATCGGCTCACTGAACCGTATTGTCCTCCAGGGCAATGATCTGGGCCCCTTTTAGCTCTCCAGCCCGTAGATATGCTCACATGGCCGAATTCCGGCACCTCAGAACACGGGAGAAAACACCTATAAAAACGTTACTCCCGAGGCAGGGGCTGCTCTCTCGAGGCAATGACCGGGGTTCAAATCCCCGCCGGAGCATCCCAATCCCTCGCCTTCTGTTGATTTTCGACCGTCGCTAACCCGAGGTAAACACCTGTTCGAGGGCAATCAAACTCAACACGGCTAACCGTTCACGCACCGTCGTCGAGGACAGCTGGATTGACAACGCGTCTACGATCTCGCTCGTCCGCGCAGGACCCTCATCCGCTAGATACCACAGTATCTCGATGTCTCGTGACAGCAGCACCTGCTGATCCGCTTCTGAGCGTTGCACAGGGGCGTTCTTCCTGTAGTTCTGTGATCTCTGGCAAGATTATCAGTAGATCCACCGCGAAATAGAACTCGCTTCAGACACCGTGAACGGAGGACGCTCCGTGAGATGTCGATTCCGAGCGGGTGATGGTGACTCACCCCCGTGTACTCACCCGTCGGACAACTCGCTCACTAATTGCGTAGATCACAAATACAACCGGCGGCCACACACATGTCAACAGGACGAGGGCAGCACCGACCGTCGTTGTCGGGGGAGTGCCCCACAGTGCCCATAGAGCGTTTCCGCTCAACACCCACGTCGTCACTAAGATGTACGGAGCCGCCGCAACCAGTTCCCACCCGATCACGCGTGCCCCACCGCATTGGCCGTCCCGAAGTAAGTCCGAGAATCCGAGCAGGAAGAATGCGAGAGATCCAAGGAGGGCGTAAAAAAGCACGATCGCTAATCCGAAATTCACCGCCCATCCCGGCGTAAAGCCTGTTACTGGGCCGACCGATACCCACGGGGCGATAACGCTGGCAGGTTCGTTCTCGATGGCCCAGAACGGGATCCAAAACCGGTATGGTGAAAATTCAATCACAAACGCGGTCAGCGACGATAACGCGCCAGCGGTTACGGCGATCAGTGGACGCCCAGCGAGCGAAAAGACTGCCCAAGCGATAACGATCCCGCCAATCAAGAGTGGTCCGCCGACGACAATCCCTGCGAACCGGCTAAACGCCAGTCCACCGTTCAAGTTCCCTTGAACGACGGCGGCAAGCAGAATGATCGGTCCAATTCCGGTTATCAGCGCATATATTAGCGCATCAGCTGGATCAATCGCTGGAGCACTCCGGGTGGGTGCGCGTCGAATCGTTAAGACATCACGAACGATGAGCAGCCCAAATCCGGCGACAACTCCGATGATAACTGAGACTTGGGCTGAGAGTACGCCGAGGTGTCCCAGACCACTGGAGAGCACCAATGACAGGATGAGACCAGCGAATATCCGGGGATATCCCGTGTCGGTCTCACCTGTTGGCGCTGACGGGTAATGCCGATACCCACCTGTCCCCGTAGTGCTTGTGTTCGACCGCGTGTTCGTCCTCTCAGTCGACCGCGTGTTCGTCCTCTCAGCGTCTGAATAATCAGATTCGGTGGTGTATGCTCGGTCGCCGGTGTCTGTTTGTGACCGCTTTGATGTCGATCCCGAACTTGTCGAGGTCGATCCGGCATCCTGACCCCATGTATCGTAGCCCCTGTTGGTTGTCCGCTGTTGGCTTGTCTTACCAGTTTCAGCCCCAGACTGCGACTGGCTTGACCGTTCAGACGCTGTCCGATCGTCGGTCGATGACTCTTCATGTGAAGACGTCTTCTCTTTGTTCTCCTCACCGTCGTCCGATTCTACGTGATCCCAACCGCTGGGATTGACTGCGCGAACGTATGCATCGTGCCCTAATCGGTTATACCGACTCCGACTCGAGGCTGAGATCAGTGTCTCATAGGCCGATTTGAGCTTCTTGAATTCATCTTCCGATCCGCCCTGATCGGGGTGGTACGTCTTCACCAACTGTCGATACTGAGCTTGAATTTCCTCGGCAGAAGCGTCTGTCCCGACTTCGAGAAATGCATAAAACGGCGGTGCATCGTCACTCATGCTTGTGTTCCTCCCAGTGGAATGACAGCGTCTCTTTGTACACGTCCCTATGTCTGTGTTCTAATAATTCTGCGTACGTTACGCCGTGTGCATCTGCTACTGCCACGGTGAATGGCTATGTGCCGAGAGACATACGACAATTGCACTCTGGGCACGTCCAGCGACAAGTAGTGGAACTCGAGGACATTCGTGCCCGGAGATCCGGCATATAGCCTCGATCCCCATATCGGGACAGGAACTACGTGGGTCGACAAGATTTGTGCGCAGTTCACGCGAAAGCCTCGGGTCTTGAATCAGGGGCGGAACATCGTCGGTTCGCGGAACCGGATATTCCCTGGTTTCGGGCGTCGAGCTAGCCCAGTTTCGACTCGCCGACGGCGTCGTGTCCCTCGATACGCTCGGTGCCACCCATGTAGGGACGGAGCACCTCGGGAACGGTGATCGTCCCGTCGTCGTTCTGATAGTACTCCATGATCGCGACGACGACGCGCGGGATCGCGAGCCCGGATCCGTTGAGCGTGTGGAGGTATTCGGCCGACTCGTGATGCTCCTCGCGGTAGCGGATGCCGGCCCGTCGCGCCTGAAAGTCCTCGAAGTTCGAGACCGAGGAGACCTCCAGCCAGCGACCGCCCTCCTCGGGGCCGTCGGCCATGTCGTCGGCTGGCGCCCACACCTCGAGGTCGTACTTCTTCGATTGCGTGAAGCCGAGGTCCCCGGTACACATCTCCAGCACGCGGTAGGGCAGCTCCAAGCGTCGAAGCACCTCCTCGGCCTCGTCGACGAGCCCCTCGAAGCGCTCGTAGCTGTTTTCGGGCCGGACGAAGTTCACCATCTCTACTTTGTTAAACTGGTGCACCCGGACGATCCCGCGGGTCTCGGTGCCGTGTTCGCCCGCCTCCTGGCGGAAGTTCGGCGAATAGGCCTGGTATTTAAGGGGAAGATCCTCGCCGAGCAGGATCTCGTCGCGGTGGAGGTTCGTGACGGGAACCTCCGCGGTCGGAAGCAACCAGAGGTCGTCGTCGTCGTACGGCTCGTCGTTCGCCCCTTCGAGCCGATAGGCGTCCTCGGTGAACTTCGGGAACTGTCCGGTGCCCCGCATCGACGCGGAGTTCACCGGCAGCGGCGGAAAGACGTCGTGATAGCCCTGCTCACGGTGGATGTCGAGCATGAACTGGATGAGCGCGTGCTCGAGGCGCGCGCCGTCGCCCTTCGTGAAATAAAAGCCGCCGCCGGCGACCTTCGCGCCGCGCTCGAAATCGAGGATCTCCAGCTCCTCGCCGAGGTCGTAGTGCGGGACGAGATCCGCGGGAAGTTCGCGAAGGTCATCGAATCCCTCCCTGCGAACCTCGACGTTCTCGGACTCGTCCGCCCCGATCGGGACGGACTCGTGGGGGATCCCGGGGAGTTCGAGGAGGGAGGCCTCAAGCGTCGCCTCCAGTTCGTCTGCACGCTCCTCGACCGCTCCGAGCTCCGTTTTCAGCTCCTTGGAGCGCTCGATCGCCGCCTGCGCCTTCGCCTCCTCGCCGTCGGCTTTGAGCTGGCCGATCCGCGAGGAGACCTCGTTGCGTTCGTGACGCAGGTCGTCGCCGCGGCGTTTGAGCTCCCGCCACTCCTCGTCGACGTCGAGTATCCGGTCGAGATCCACGTCGACGCCCTTGTTCGCGAGCGCCTCGCGGACGGTATCGGGGTTCTCACGGACGAACTGTCGGGACAGCATTCGTCCGTGCTTCCAGCGGCGGCTAAAAAACCGTATCGGAGCCTCGGTGTGTTCCCAACAGCTGTTACACCAGCCCGTCACCGTTCCATCCCGAATCACCACGATTTATCCGACGCGCCGCGAGGGGTGACCATGCTCATCACCGGCGCGGAGTTGGCGGATGGACGCGTGCGCGATGTACGGATCCGGGACGGAACGATCGAGACGGTGGCGTCCGGGCTCGACCCGGTCGCCAAGGAACGCGTCATCGATGCACGCGGCCGACACCTCCTTCCGGGCGGTATCGACGTCCACGTCCACTTCCGTGAACCGGGCGGGAGCCACAAGGAGACCTGGGAGTCGGGCTCGCAAAGCGCCGCGGCCGGTGGCGTCACGACCGTCGTCGATCAACCGAACACCGCGCCACCGACGGTCGACGGCGACGCCTTCGATGAGAAGGCCGAACTGGCGGCCGACGCGTCGATCGTCGAGTATGGGATCAACGGCGGCGTGTCGCCGGAGTGGGACCCCGAGAGCCTCTTTGCACGACCCCTGTTCGCGCTCGGTGAGGTGTTTTTGGCCGACTCGACCGGCGAGATGGGGATCGAACTCGACCGGTTCGAATCGGCGCTCGCGGTGGCCGCCGAACACGACGTGCCGGTCACCGTCCACGCCGAGGACGCGACGCGCTTCGATCCGGACGCGCTCGATGGGGCCTCGAACGGTGCCGGCGTCACCGCGAGCGCGGAGCCCTGGTCGGCGTATCGGACCGCGGAGGCGGAGATCGCCGCCGTCGAACGAGCGCTCGAGGCCGCCGACCGCGCAGGCGCACAGGTACACATCGCACACACGTCGACGCCGGAGGCGGTGGACCTCGTCGCCGACACGGATGCGACCTGTGAGGTAACGCCGCATCACCTCTTCTTCTCCCGAGAGAACGCGGAGCGGCTCGGTACGTTCGGTCGAATGAACCCGCCGCTTCGCTCCGAGGAACGGCGGTCGGCGCTGTTCGAGCGGCTCCGTGACGGCGCCATCGATATCGTCGCAACCGATCACGCACCGCATACGGCGGCGGAGAAACGACAGGGGCTGCTCGATGCCCCGAGCGGTGTGCCGGGCGTCGAGACGTGCTATCCGCTGCTGCTCGAATCGGTCCGTACCGGAAACCTGGCGCTGGAGACGGTTCGAAACGCGGTCGCCACCACGCCCGCCGAGGTCTTCGGACTGGAGAGAAAGGGACGGATCGAGCCGGGTACGGACGCCGATCTCGTCCTCGTGGACCTCACCGATCCACGCGAGATCGAGGCCGCGGCGCTGCACAGCGCCTGTGGGTGGACGCCGTTCGAGGGGTGGCAGGGGGTCTTCCCCGAAGTGACGATCCTCCGCGGAAGCGTCGTGTACGAACGGGATCCGGTCACGGGTGCGGCATCCTTCGGCGATGTCGCGGGTGGAAACGTGCGCGCGAACGGACCCCGTTAGGTTTAAGCCGTGCCGTGTGGTACTGACATATGACGCTTCGTCTGGAGGGCCGAAGCGTCAGCGGGGACCAATTCGGATGCAGGCCTGACGCGGCTTTTTTCCGTGTCGGGCGTGCGTCCTTTTCGATGATAGACCGTCCAGCTGCCGCCTCGTTCTAACGTCCGTCTTAGTCCACCGAGCGATCGCTCACTCCACCGAGAGCGATCCGTCGTGGCCACCGCCTTCGACGTCGTCCCACTCGATCTCGAACTCGACGCTCAATTCGTCCGGACCCGAGCCGGTCTCCCGCTCGGCTTTGACCTCGAACGTCGGACGGGCCGGGATATCGAGGGTGATCGACTCCTCGCCGGCCGACAGCGTGACCGGTTCGCCGGCATCCAGTTTGTCCGCCACCGATCGCAACAGCGCGGCTATGGTCGCTCGGTCCTCCGTGCGCTCCGTTTCGAACAACACCTCTTCTGGCATACACGTCATACGCGTGTCGAACGAATAAAGCCGCTGTTTTCGAGGGAACATTCTTGAACTGACAGTACCGGCTTCACGACGCCGACCGGACGAGCGGTCCGAAAACGACGTTTGTCGATAGCTCGGAACGATATATTTATTCCTTTTCGACAAGAACCGCGAAACAGCATCATGTATGATCTTACCGGCTTTCAACGCGATCTCCTCTACGTGATCGCGGGATTGGACGAACCGCACGGCCTCGCGATCAAAGAGGAACTCGAGGACTACTACGAAAAGGAGATCCACCACGGTCGGCTCTACCCGAACCTCGATACGCTCGTCGAGAAGGGGCTCGTCGAGAAGGGTCAGCGGGACCGACGAACCAACTACTACACCCTGACCCGTCGAGGCAGTCGGGAGATCGACGCCAGAACTGACTGGGAGGCCGCCTACGTCGAACACTGATTTACCGCCACCGGTGGCGCGGTCGCTCCCGATCCTCAGGCGGAGCAGCCGTTCGCCCCCTCCCGCGGATCGTCGATCCGTGCAAACTATCGAGGGGAACGTTCGTCGACGGATAGCAGTGAATCTTGGAGAAAAATCCAATTGTTGCGGCTCACGCTCGTATTTATCTCGCCACGTTCGTTACACGCGGGCATGGATCGCGACACAGCCCGTCCGGAGGTGACCGAGTTCCCCGGTCCGCGCGCCCGAAGATGGGTGGACCACCACCACGACTCCGCGGCGCCGAGCACGTACGTCTATGATTTCGTCTGGGATCGGACGGCACCGGCCGAAGGTCCGTTCTGTACCGACGTGGACGGTAACGTGTTATTGGACTTCACGAGCCACGTCGCGGCCGCGCCGCTCGGGTACAACAACCCGCTTATCATGGAGCCGCTCGCGGAGTTCGACCTCGTCGATCCGCTCAAGATCGCGGGCCAAGACTTCTACGTCGCCGGCGACGGGCTCCCGGGCGAGACGCTCCCCGGCCCGGCCGGGCTGATGGACCGGCTCACGGATCTCACCGCCCACTACGACATGGACATGGTGTTTCTGTCGAATTCGGGCGCGGAAGCGATCGAGAACGCGATCAAGATCGCCTACGACGACGCCGACGGCGGCAAGTACGCGATCACCTTCGACGGGGCGTTTCACGGTCGGACCCTCGGCGCGCTCTCGCTCAATCGCTCGAAGGAGGTCTACCGTCGGCGGTTCCCCGAGATCAGCTCCGTCCACGATGCGCCGTTCTGTGCGGACCGGACCTGTGATCCGAGCACCTGTTCGTGTGGCTTCTTCGTCGACGGCGTCTCTCGACTTCGACGGAAACTCGACCCGGAGCGCGGCCACATCAACTCCGAGGAGGTCGCCTATCTGATATTGGAGCCGATCCAAGGTGAGGGCGGCTATCGGTTCCCGAGCGACGCGTTCATGGACGAGATCGCGACGCTGACGGACGAACACGACATCACGCTCATCGCCGACGAGATCCAGACCGGGCTCGGCCGGACGGGCGAAATGTGGGGCGCGGACAACTACGCCATCGAACCCGACGTGATCACGAGCGCGAAGGGACTCCGCGTCGGCGCGACGATCTCCCGTTCGGACGTTTTCCCGGAGGAAAAGAGCCGGATCTCCTCGACATGGGGTGCCGGCGACATCATCGCCTCGTTGCAGGGGGCGCTCACCATCGACGCCATCGAGGAGGCGGACTTGCTGGAGAACGCGGTCGTCCGGGGTCGACAGTTCAAAGAGACGATTGGCGATGCCGACCTCGATGGCGTCACCGACATCCGCGGCAAGGGGTTGATGCTCGCGCTCCAGTTCGAGACGAAAGCGCTCCGTGATGACGTCATGGCCGCCGCCTTCGACCGCGGGCTGTTGACGCTCTCGTGCGGATACGACGTCCTCCGCATCCTCCCGCCGCTCGACGTCACCGAACGCGAGATCGAACTCGGCTGTGAGCTGTTGACGGCCGCGATCGAGGACGCGAACTGAACGCGCCACCCTTCAGTTCCACCCCCCACCCGGAAGCGCCATTCCTAAGCGACGTGCTCCCAGAGGGTTGAATATGACCGAGCCGGACCCGACGACGTCGATCGCGGCGGGCGACGCGCCGGCACTCCCCGCGAATCCGGATTCTCTCGATGCCGTCCGTGCGGCGCTCATCGACTGGTACGAGGCGGATCACCGCGACTTCCCGTGGCGGCGAACCGAGGACCCCTACGAGATCCTGGTGAGCGAGGTGATGAGCCAGCAGACCCAACTCGATCGGGTCGTCCCCGCATGGGAGGCGTTCCTCGAACGCTGGCCGACGGCGGCGGATCTCGCCGCGGCCGACCGAAGCGACGTCGTCGCGTTCTGGTCGAGCCATTCGCTCGGCTACAACAACCGGGCGAAATATCTCCACGAGGCGGCCACACAGGTCGAAACGGAATTCGACGGGGCATTTCCGACCGACCCCGAGGGGCTTCAGGAGCTGATGGGCGTCGGCCCATACACCGCGAACGCGGTCGCGTCGTTCGCGTTCAACGCCGGCGACGCCGTCGTCGATACGAACGTGAAACGCGTGCTGTATCGCGCATTTGGGGTCCCGGACGACGACGAGGCGTTCGAGCGTGTCGCCTCGCTCGTCATGCCCGACGGAGAATCCCGCGTCTGGAACAACGCGATCATGGAGCTCGGCGGCGTCGCCTGCGGGACACGGCCGCGGTGTGACGAGGCGGGCTGTCCGTGGCGCGAGTGGTGTCACGCGTACGAGACTGGCGATTTCACCGCCCCGGACGTACCGACCCAACCGAGCTTCGAGGGCAGTCGGCGGCAGTTCCGCGGGCGGATCGTGCGGACGCTCGGGGAGTACGATGAGTTGAGCCTCGACGAACTCGGGCCCCGGGTACGGGTCGACTATTCGCCGGACGGCCAGCACGGCCGGGAGTGGCTTCGGGACCTGCTGACCGACCTCGACGACGACGGGTTGGTAGCGGTGGAAAAACGGGATGACAGAACCTTCGCCCGGCTCCGGTAGCACGGGAACGTCGCAGCGGTCACCTTCGCGGCCGACGCCCGACCTACAGCTCCTCGACGCCGTTGTCGGTGATCACCACGTCGATCATGCCGACGGGCGTCGCGTCGTAGGACGGGTTCTCGATGGTAACGTTCTCGACGGGCTCGCGCATCACCTCGACGGCGTCACGGAACTCGTTCTCGAAGCGGAACTCCTCGATCCGCTTCGCGCCGGAGCCGACGGCGGTCACCGGGATCCCCAGCTCGCGAGCGGTCACGACGAGCGGGAAGGTCCCGACGCGGTTGTAGTAGGTACCGCCGGTGATACAGGTGATCCCAAGGAGGACGCGGTCACAGTCGCGTAACGCGTAGCCCATCGCGCCGTCGACGACCATATGGGCGTCGACGCGGTCCATCGCGGCGAGCGCCCGGGCGGTCTTTCGACCGAGCGTTCGCGGCCGTGCCTCGGTGACGTAGACGGTCAGGTGCTTGCCGCTCATCGCGGCGGTTTCGATGGACTCCAACACGGTCGTCGAGTAGTCGTGTACGAGCAGGGTTTCGCCGTCGGCGATGCGCTCGGCCGCGTTGGACGCCGCCGCCGCCTTCGACGTCTCGACGTCCTCGACGACCCGCTCGATGGTGTCTGTAAGCCGTTGTTTGGCACCCTCGACCGTCGTCGCCTCGCCGACGACCGAGCGTTCGACCTCACGGATCGCGTTGTGTAGGGCGGCGTGGGAGGGGTTCGACCGGCGCAACACGCCGGCGTTGTGTTCGAGGTCCCGTTCGAACTCGTCGACGGTGATGTAGTCGCGGTCGAGCAACTCCGCGAGCGACCGCGTGGCCTTGATAGCCACGACCGACGTGCTGTGTGTCTGCATCGCACGGATCTCGGCGACGGTCTCATCGATCATACCTGTCCTCCGTCGGGACCGCTCAAATGGGTTCCGGGCGGCCCTCACGGTGCCGGGATGCGACGGGAGCCATCGGTGGTCCACACCACTGTCCACCAACCCTCATGTGTCGGGGGCCGCCCCGTAGACGGCGACCGGACCGTCACTCCCTTCGACGCGCGAAGATCCGGTATTTAAGCTCGTCCTCGCGGATCTCCGCAAGGATCCGCTCGATGAGCACCTCGCGCGGACGATGCAGTCCGGACACCCGGTCGGTTACGTCCTCGAAGCTCTCGAACGGGCCACGTTTACGGGCATCGAGGACCTTGTTACGCAGCGTCTCGCCGATCCCCGGGAGGAGGTCGAGCTGATGTAATCGGAGGGTCAACGGACCCGCCTCGTTGAAGAAATCGACGAAGCGACGCTCGTCCTCCGCAACGATCGCCTCGACGGCGTACTCGATCTCCGCCGCCGCGTTCCGTGTGAGATCGTCGACGTCGACGTCGCGATACCGGGTGACCGATCCGTCATCCAGCGGGAAGCGGTCGCCCACCGAGACCTCGGTGAGTTCGCTCAGTGCGATCTCGAACGGGCGAAACGACTCGACGCCGATCCCGTATGCGACCGGCGACTTCTGATACCCCGGGCGCCCGTCGTCGGGACGGCCGTTCGGCAGTACGTCGAGCACCACGACGTACGGGCCGGAGGGCCCGGCCCCCTCGGCGTCGCCCGGATCAGCGTTCGACGCGTCCGTCTCCGTGTCGGGGTCGGGGTCGCTCATGTCATCCGTTAGGCACGCGAGAACTTAAAAGGCCCCAACGGGTTTTCACGCGATGCCGGACGTGAGCGATGTCGGTCCCCGGAGACATCCGTCTCGGCGGGTCGGGGGATCGAAACGAAAAACGGGCCCTCAGGAGTACTTCGCGACGATGTCGAGCACGGCGTCGAGTTCGTCGCCGTCGAGCGAGTAGCGCTCCTGTGCGAAGACCGACCGAAGCTCCGTGCGGTCGGCCGGCAGAAGGTCCGCGATCTTGATCGCCGTGGGAACGTCGATCCGTTCGAGTTCCGCGAGCTCCTCGACCAGTTCGCGGGACTCCTCGGCATCGAGGTGGGCGAATCGGTTGACGTGCTCGATGGCGCGCGCCAGCTCGTATCGCAGGTCGCGCTCCTCGTCGGCCGCGCGCTCGGCTTCGATCTCGGCGAGGATGTCCTTCGCTTCCGCGGTGGTGACGTACTCCTCGTCGACCTTCTCTTTAAATATCGTCATCAGTTCGTCTGTGCGCGCATGTGGGCCGCACGGACGATCAGGGTCTTGGTCTTCCCGCCGTCCGTGATCTCGACTTTAAACGCCGCGCCCTGCTTGCCGACGACCGTACCGGTCCGTCCATCGAAGCGAGGGTGGAACCGACCTTTCTGCACGCTCGGGTCGATCTTGAGGTGGACCTGTGTCCCCTCATCGAACTCCTGGATCGCTCGCTGTGGCGGCGAAATGCCGCGATCTCTCGGTTTGTTCGATAGCTTGTTTCGGGTCGCCTTCTGAGGGCCATTGGAACTCGGCATATTCGTGTGCCACCTTTCCGCTGCCGCATTGATAAATGGTGCGTTACGGGTTCGAGGGCGTACACGGGTGTCACACCGCCCACACCGCGGTGTTCGGCGGGAGTGTACTCCGGCGCGACGCGGCGATGGCCGGAAACCAGCAAAGCGGCTATCCGTCCCGCCCGCGAATGGCCCGATATGGATCGACTGCTCCCGCTCGCCGGCAGCTTCCTCGTCGCCGTCTGTGTCTTCGCGTGGCTCGCCGGGCCGGTGTTGGAGACGCGCTTCGGTGCAGAGGCGCTGTTGACCATGTACGCGGCCGTCGCCGTCGGGGCCGGCGCGGTGACGTATGCGGTGTTTCGCCGGGTCGATGCCCGTCTATCGGGACAAACGGGATCGGACGGTGTGGACGCAACGGAAACATCGCATGAGTCGGCCACCGACGGGACGGCGCCGTCCGTGACGACGAGCGACGCCGAGTCGACGACCGACGATAACGCTTCGACACCCGGCTCCGGAGGTTCGGCCGACGACGGCACCGCCGCTGGCCGATCCGGCGGTCGAGCCGACGACGGACAACCCGCGGCAGATGGAGCCAGTTCCACGTCCGACACGACGGCCGATACCGGCGCTTCCGGTCGCCGCGTCGGATCCCTCGACGAACTCGAGTCGCTTGCCATCGACGCCGAAGTGGAACGGCTCAAGCGGGCTCATGGGAGCCCGTCGGATGCGGCCCGGCGGGACCAGTCGGAGTGAGTGTCACCGCATGTCATCCGTATCGAAAGCCCTAATCACGCGCTTCCCCTTGAGTAATCAATGAGTCATCAGCTGCCGGACGTGCAGGCGTCAGCCCCTGACGTCGCCGTCGGACTCTCCCAAGTCGGTGTGACCGGCGTCGAAAAACTCGTGAAGTTGGCCCGTGCGGACAAACGCCCGATCGTCTTGATGGCCGAATTCGAGGTGTTCGTCGACCTGCCGGGCGGCCGCAAGGGGATCGACATGTCGCGGAACCTCGCGACGGTCGATGAGATCTTGGAGGACATCACCCGCGAGGAGGCCTATCGCGTCGAGGACGTCTGTGGCGACGCCGCCGAACGGCTGCTCGCGAAACACGACTACACGACCACGGCGGAGGTCTCGATGACCGCCGATCTCGTCACCCGCGAACGCACGCCCGCGTCGGGCATCGAAACCCAAAGCACCGCAACGATCATCGCCAGCGCGACGGCGACGGAGCGGGGAACGCGCGAGGAGATCGGCGCGGAGGTCACGGGGATGACCGTCTGTCCCTGCTCGCAGGGGATGAGCGAGTCACGTGCCCGCGACAAGCTGCATGAACTCGGCGTCGATGCGGAGACGACCGAGGCGTTCCTCGATGCCGTCCCGCAGCCGGGTCACTCCCAGCGCGGTCACGCCACCCTCACGATCACGACCGACGGCCACCCGGACGTGGACCTCGGCGACGTGATCGACATCGCCCGCGACTCGATGAGCGCGCGGATTTATAATATGGCGAAACGCCCCGACGAGGACCACATGACCTACGAGGCGCATGCGGACGCGAAGTTCGTCGAGGACTGTGTGCGGGCGCTCGCGGAGGGCACCGTCGAGGAGTTCGATCACCTCCCCGACAACGCCGTGATCCGCATGAAACAGTCGAACGACGAATCGATCCACCAGCACAACGCCCACGCCGAACGTGAGGTTACGATGGGCGACCTCCGTGACGAATTGAACGTCTGAACGAGACGCCTGATCGACTAGCGACCCAATTCCTGCAGATTCTCGGCGACGACGGCATCGGGCAACCGCGCGAGCGCCGATCGATCCCAGCCGTCGTGACCGACGGTCACCTCGGCGTGGGGGTGCTCCTCGATCAGCCGGCGCACGCCCGCCGCCGCGGCCTCCTGGGCGGCACGATCCGTTCGCTCCGGGACCTCCGCCGTGAGCGGATAGGTTTCAGAGAGCGCCCGCGGGAACGGCCCGAACGGGGGTTTTAAGCGCCACACCTCGTCGTATTCGTGCGTCGAGGGCGGCTTCGACTCCGTGAGAAGGAGCCGGTCGGGGACGGCGAGCCGGGCGAGTCGCTCGTGGTGACGCCTAACCTCGGGGCGGCGGGCGGACTCGTGTGAGGTATAAAAGAAGGCGTCCTTCGAGACCGGGTCGCTCGCTTCGAGCTGGTCGGCGTGATCGAGTAAGGCCCGATAGCCGTCGAGCATCGCGGGATGACCACGGGCGCGCCGATCGACGAGTTCGAGGAGATTCCCGTCACGGATCGCCGCTTTGATCCGACGGATCTCGGCGACGGTGACGTGGAGGTTGTGCTCGGCGAGCAATCGCTCGCGCTCGCGGTCGTCCTCGGCACGGACGTCCTCTGGAGTGTGTTCGAGACAGATCGGACACGAACAGGGGAAGTAGTCCATCGCCTCCAGATGCTCGGTCCCAGAAACGGTAAGGTAGCGCCCATCACGGGCCATGAGGGCGTACGCGGCGGAGTCGAAAAGGTCACAGCCCGCCGCGACCGCGAGCGCGAGCATCATCGGATGGCCGGCCCCGAAGAGGTGGACCGGACAGTCCGGGTCGAGCCCGCGTTTCGCCGCCATCACCGCCTCGATGGCGTCGGCGTAGCGGTAGCCGTTTAAAAGCGGGACCATCGCGCCGACCGGAAAGACGTCGAGGTCGGTCCCGGCGGCGTGTCGGCCCGCCGCCTCACGGAGGTCGGGATACGTCGACCCCTGCACCGGCGCATTTATGAGCATCTCGCCGGTGTCGGCATGCTCGGCGTCGGCGAGCGCCTCGCGGGTGACCGCCAGCTCGCGTTCGGCGCGCTCGCGGGGGACGTCCGGCGGCGTGGGCACGTCCACGGGCGTGGCGACGTCGCTGCCGATCCGCCGCTGAAAGTCGATGATCTCCGCCGTGGTGACGTCGATGTCGCCGTACTCGGCGAGCTGAAAGGAACCGGAGTCAGTCATGATCGCGCCGTCGAAACCGAGAAACTCGTGCAGCCCGACATCGAGCACCCGGTCGCGGATGCGGTCGGTTTGGGTGATGATGTAGGCGTTCGTGATGAGCATCTCGACGCCGAACTCCTCACGAAGCCGCGCGGGCTCGATGGTGACGACGTTCGGGTTGACGACCGGCAACAATGCGGGCGTCTCCACCGTCACACCCGCCCGGGGGACCTGTAGCCGTCCGATCCGGCCGGCGGCGTCGTGGTCCCGGATCTCGAAGTGGTCGCGCATGTTCGCGAGTGTGGCGAGGCGGGCGGTAAGGGTTCCGTTCCGCTCGTGTGACCCGTCATCGCAGTGATCACAGCGAAGTATATATGACCAGCAGGCATCATGACGACAATGGACCGACGTGCGTATTTGGGAGTGGTCGCGGCTGGCGTCCTCGCCGGCTGTGGCGACATCGACCCTCCCGCGGAGGATACAGATGACGGTGCGGACCCAGCCGACGACGAGGATACACCGCCCGAGGAGCCGGCCGACGACGAGGCCACACCGGACGATGAGGAGGAGCCGGCCGATGACGAAGCCGAACACGACGACGCCGACGAGCCGGAGCTTACGGAGGACGAGCGGGTCGCCCTCGAACGGCTCGAGGAGGGCGATAGCTTGCTCGGAGAAGCGTTGGAACTGTACGCCGAGAGCGGGAACGCCGACTCCTTCCTCGACGTTCGCGCGTCGGCGACGCGGTTCCGCTGGGTGCCGATCGCGCGGAGCGTCCGTGAGGCGAACGACCGGTTTGATCGAGCGGCGGAACCGGCAAACAGCGACCAACGCGCACGGATCGACGACCTACGCGACGTCGGCGAATTCATTCGGGAGAGCGCCCGAACGCAGGCCAAAGTGGGCCCGGCGTTCGAGGCGTTTCGCGAGGTGCTCATCGCCCATCAGGGCGACTCGATAAGCACGGTCACGTGGAACCGCTTTCAGGACCGGGTCGAGGCCGCGGACGAACGGATGGAGTCGCTCTCGTCGGTGAGCGATCCGGAGGTGGCAGACGCCTCCGAACAACTGACCGTCGAGGAGTACGCCGGGAAGGTCGATCAGCTCGCTGCCGAGCGCGATGCGCTGGTCGCGGTCGCGGATGAGCGTCGTCCATTCACCGAGGGCCATCGGGCATGGATCGACGCCGAGCGGGCCTATCGATCGCGTTCGTGGTCGCGGGCGGCTCGGGAGTTCGAACGCGCAACCGATCGGTTTGAATCGGTCGCAGAACGACTTGAGCGGGATCCGGTCGACCACGAACCGTTCGACCGTGTGTATCAAACCTTCCGTACCATCGCCGGCACCCTCGCGGATGCGGCGATCGAGTACGAGGCGAGCGCCCGCGCATACGAGCAGTGGGCCCGTGGCCGAAACCGAGCTGAGAACCGTGAGGAGGGTGACGAACGTCGGCGCGCCGGTCGGCGGATACTCCGCGATGAGGACGTGGTCACGGATATCCCCAGCGTCCGGCGGTTGGAAAACTACGAGGGGCCGTGATCGACGGGGCGATCGCGTCGCTCGGGGCGCTCAGACAGCTTTGGTCTCGGCTCGGTATGTCGACAGCGGTCGGACTGTCCGGCAAGCACGGCCGTCGACACGGTGGTTTTACCCGCCGCGCACGTAGCTGATCCAACCGATGGTCCGTGTCAGCGCCGGCGCCCGGCTGCACTTCGGGTTTTGCAACCTCAGCCTCTCACACGAGCGGCTCTACGGGGCGCTTGGGATCACGCTTGCCGAGCCGCGGGTGTCCGTCGAGGCAGCTCCATCCGGGGCGATAACCGTCGAGGTGGCCGACGACGCCGTCGATGGCGCGGCTGGCGGATCGATGGACGCGCTCGTCGCGGATGTGCGGACATATGCCGAGCGGGCCACGTCGCTGCTCGAGGTCGAGGGCGCGGCGCTCACGGTCGAGTCCGCACTCCCGCGGCATACCGGCTTGGGGAGCGGGACGCAGGTCGCGCTGACGACGCTCGCCGCTATTTCGCACGCACACGCGCGGGACCCGGAGGTTCGCAGGCGCGCACCGGCGCTCGGCCGAGGCGGTCGGTCGGGGGTTGGGGTCGCCGCCTTCGAGGGAGGGGGATTCATCCTGGATGCCGGCCATCCGACGACGCGATTCACGACGGAGCGGCCGGCCGATGGCAGCTGGTCGGTACCCGCGGTCGCGGTTCGGCACCCGATCCCCGACGGCTGGCGGTTCCTCATCGTCCGTCCGGACGCGAAGCCGGGACGAAACGGTGCCATCGAGGACGCCGCCATGCGCGACGCCGTCGAGCGGGCCTCCCCGGAGCTCGCCGATCGGATCTCTGGGATCGTGACGCGTCGCGTGCTGCCCGCGGTCGCGGAGGGCCGTGCGGAGACCTTCGGCGCCGCGGTTGCGGAGATCGGTCGACTCAACGGGGCGTGGTATGCCGACGAGCAGGGTGGCGTCTATCGCCCCCCCGTCGGGGACGTCGTTGCCGCCTTGGAGTCGTCGCCGGCGGTCTTCGGTGCCGGGCAGTCCTCGTGGGGGCCGACGGTCTACGGCGTCACCGACGTCGATCACGCGGATGCAGCACGCGAGGCGGGGGCGGCGGCGTTGTCGGCGGCGGGAGTCGACGGCGAGGTGACGGTGGTAGGTGGCGCCAACGAGGGTGCACGGGTGCAGGACCCGGATCGGAAAACACGCGTTCCGAGCAACAACACTAAGCGATGAGCCCTCGGGATACGTAGTATGTCGAGTGTACCGTTCGGGATCGCACGGCTGGATTCGATCATCGGCGGCGGTTCGCCGCCGGGCAGCGTCGTGCTTCTCGCCGGCGAATCGGGCGCCGGTGCCCGCGAGTTCCTTTACACGAGTGCGGCGATGAGTGCGTTGGCACGAACTGATACGGATCTGTTCGACCTCTACTACGGCGAGGTCGCCGACGGAGCGCGGGTGTCCTCCGAGGTGCATTACCTCTCGTTTACCGCGGATCCGGGCGACATCATTCGCGAGATGCGTTACACCATGGCCGAAGAGATCGTCGAGAGCGCCGCCGACGGGATCACGTTCCGGGACCTCTCCCCGGAGTTCTTCCAGCTCAGCCCGCTTCCACGTGAGTGGTATGAAGACCAGACGACCTCGCTCGCCGAACTCGGTCAGCGCGACCGTCCAGACGACGTGCTGACCGCGCTCGGCGAATACCTCACCGCCCACGCGACAGAGAGCCTGATCTGCATCGATTCGGTGACCGACCTCGTCTCCTCCGTCTCCGATGATCTGGCATGGAGCGACATCACGATGGTCATGCGCGGATTGAAGAAGGCAGCGTATCACTGGGGCGGGCTCATTCTCGTGTTGGTCA
Source organism: Halorubrum vacuolatum (assembly GCF_900188065.1). GTDB lineage: Archaea > Halobacteriota > Halobacteria > Halobacteriales > Haloferacaceae > Halorubrum > Halorubrum vacuolatum. The sequence goes on along the minus strand of NZ_FZNQ01000020.1, from coordinate 21,716 downwards.
ACGAGGACGCGTTAACGGACAGGGAGTTCGGCACGCTGATGGACGCCGCGAGCGGGACGTTTCGGTTCACCTGGGAAAGCGGCGGATCACAACGGGCCCGGACGATGGTCGTGCGGGAGTTCCGCGGCGTGCTCGCACGGATCGAAGAGGAAGACATCGTCCGCTTCGAGACGGAGATCCACGACGGTGGATTCGACATCAGCGACGTCAGAAAGATCCGGTGAGGTGGCGACGTGGAGGCATTGTTCACTGGCATCGTCGCCCGGAACGGTCGGCCGAACCCGTCCGCGACACGGACGACATCGTCGTTCCCGTCGTGGCGCTATCGATCGAGAGAACTACGCGGGAGGATACTTAAGTGAGCCGCTCGAACGGAAGGCAGAATGGTTGGTGAGTCGGGATGAGCGATATCGACGCATTCGACGAGGTGATCGACGAAGCCGCGGCGGCCGCCGGCATCGAGCGAACCGAGGTGCTCATGCGTGCGCTCATCGCCATCGCGGAGGCCGAGGGCGTCGACGTGCCGTCGATGGAGGAACTCGAAACGATAGAGGACCGTCTCGTCGAACTCGAGACCGCGGCTGACGGCTCGACGGATGGTGAGGAACTGACCGACGACCGGACGGACCTGCATGCGGACATCTCCGAGCTCCACGAGGATGTCGCCGATCTCTCCGCGCAGGTGTCGGAGCTCGCCGAGGACCTCGACGAACTGTCCGATGATCTGTCGGAGGTACGGAACGATACCGAAGAGAAGATCGAGGACGTACGGACACGTCTCGTGCGGATCTACCGCGAGGCGGAGCAGAAGGCCCCCGCGGACCACGACCATCCTGAACTCGCGTCGACGGTGGAGACGCTTCGCGAAACCGTCGCGGAACTGGAAGACCGGACGACGGACGGCAGCCCAGCGGACGCGTTCGACGCCGGCGAGGACAACGCCACATCGGACGCGGTAGGGGAGCTGCGTGGGACGGTCGCCGACCTCGCCGACCGGATCGAATCGATGGAGTCGACGGTCGAAGGTGGTGAAGTCGATACCGACGTCTCCGAAAAGCTCTCCAGGATCGCGAACGCGGTCGTGAGCGTCCAACGACGGCTTCGGGTCGTCGAGCGGCGAACCACGGATGCCGAGACGCTGACGCGCCTGACGGCGCTCGCGAACACCCACGGGATCCGGAAGGCGGCGTGTACACACTGTGAGGAGACGGTGCGATTGACGTTGCTCACGGCGCCACGCTGCCCACACTGTGACCGGGAGTTCAGCGACCTGACGCCCAAATCGGGCTTTTTCGGCACGTCTCGGCTGATCGCTGGCGACCCACCCGCGTTGGAGGGGGAGGTGGCCGGCTCGGGGGATGCGGCCGGTTCGAGGGGATCCGGTACCGACGACACCGGGAGCGTACCGACGGAGGGCCCTGGGGGAACCCGGGATGATCGCCGATGAGCGGGGACGACCGGAAGTCGGACGAGGATCCGTTCGCCGCGCTTGAGGCGAACGGTGACGATCAGTCCGCGGACGACGATCCGTTTACCGCCTTGGAGACGGACGATGACGGCGATCAACCCGCGGACGAGGATCCGTTCGCCGCGCTCGAGGACGATGTGGACGGTCCTCCCGCGGACGATCCGCCTGCAGATGAGGATCCGTTCGCGGCCATACAGGAGGGGGATACGTCATCGCCGACGGGATCGGCTGGGGACCATGCGGTCGGTACCGACGAGGATCCGTTCGCCGCGCTGACCGAGGGGGACGGCGTCGACATCGATGACCCCTTCGAGCGGATGGAGGTGGACGAGCTACACGACGACGAGGTCTGGGAGGCGCTGGCGGCGGATGAGGAGTATGACACGGTCGGGCCGGGAGCGATGACCGACGGGGTCGATCACGTCGTGAACAAACGGCTCTACTGTCAGCGCTGCCCACATCTCTCGGAACCACCCGAAACGGCGTGTACCCACGAGGACGGCGAGATACTCGAGGTGCTCGAGGGCAACGAGTTCCGGGTTCGAAACTGCCCGATGGTCGGCGAGGACGGGCCACAGTTCGATACGCACTCGTGAACCCGCCCGGGATGGGGGTCTTTTGTGGTGCGGGCACGTAGGCAGCGATATGCAGTTCTGTGAGGAGTGCGGCACGATGATGGTCTCGCGGGACGACGCCATGGTCTGTCGCAACGAGGACTGTGGCGCGAGAACGGATCGTGACGCGGAGTTGGCGGCGCGCTTCGAGTCCACCGAGGAACAGACGGACGCCGAGGTGATCGAGACCGAGGAAGGCGCGAACTTCGAGGGAAAACCGACCGCGACCGACGTTCACTGCGATCGCTGTGGACACGAGGAGGCATGGTATACGATCAAACAGACCGCCTCGGCGGACGAGCCGCCGACGCGCTTTTTTAAATGCAAGGAGTGTGGAAGACGGTGGCGCGGATATAATTAAGGGATACAAGCCGGCAAAAAGCGGAACCCCCGCCGTTCACTGTGGGCAGGATTTCATTCGGGCGCCGCCACGAGGTTTCTGAGTTCGCCGTCGCCGTCCAACGCGGCGACGTTGTCGGCGACGATGTCCGCGAGACGGTCCCAGTGTTTCGGCGTGTGTCCGCCGGTGTGCGGGGTGATGAGGCAGTTCTCCAGATCCCACAGCGGGTGATCGGCGGGCAGCGGCTCGGGGTCGGTCACATCGAGCGCGGCGCCGCGAAGCCCGCTCGATCGAAGCGCGGAGACGAGCGCGTCGGTGTCGACGATGCCGCCGCGGGCGGCGTTGACGAGGACGGCGTGCGGCGGCAGCGTCGCCAACTCGGCCTCGCCGATCAGCCCACGGGTGAGGTCGTTCAAGGGGCACGCGATGACGACGTAGTCGCTGCGTGCGAGCGCATCGTGGATCGCGTCCGTCTCGAACCCGATCACCTCGTCGGCTGGCCCGCCCTTCGAGGGGGTGTATCTGACCCCGATGGTGTCGACCTCGAAGCCCGCCAGCCGTTGGAGGATCTCCTGGCCGATCGATCCGAGACCGATCACGGTGACGGTGCTGCCGGTGAACTCGAACGACTGAAAGTGGCGCCACTCGGCGTTCGATTTGCGGCGCCATCCCTCATGCAGTCGCCGGGCGAAGACGAGCATGTTGGCGATCGACTGCTCGGCGATACCGGGTGCGTGGATCCCGCCCGCGTTCGTCACGGCGACACCGTGGTCGACGAGCCGCTCGACCGGAACGTGGTCGGTACCCGCGAAGGTGCAGGCGAACAGCTCCAACCGATCCGCATCCGCGATCAGATCCGCCTCGACGGTGATCCCGGTCACGACGCGGGCGTTCGGGACGAGTTCCCGCTCCTCGCGTGGGGTTCGTGCGAGGACGACCGTCCGGTCGGGCAGCCGCTCGCGAAGCGTCTCCGCGTACGACGCCATCGAAAGCCCTTCCGTCCCCTCACGGAGGACGACGATGTCGGGATGGTCGGCTGCTGTGCGATCGTCGTCGACGGACTCATGCTCGCTCATGCTGGGGTCTTCCGCGGTGAAGCGGTGATGTCCGCCCTTCGTCGGTCGGTTACTTACCCTTTTTTGTATTCAAAATACACGATGATCGTGTACGTTAAGCCCGTGCATGTGTCACGCATGGACATGACGGAATCCGGTTCGGACCGGCTTGTCGAACTGCGCCGTGGGTTTCACCGTCACCCGGAGCCCGGCTGGCGGGAGTTCTACACGACCCACCGCCTCGTCGAGGAGATCGAACGGATCGGCGTCGACGAGTTGGCGGTCGGTCGTGAGGCGTACGATCCCGGGGATCGGATGGCCGTTCTCGACGACGACGCCTCCGAGCCGTGGCTAACGCGTGCCCGTGAGCGTGGGGCCCGCGAGGACCTCCTCGAATCGATGGCTGGCGGCAGCACGGGATGTGTGGCGGTGCTGGACCGCGGTGCAGGTCCCTCAATCGGCCTTCGGGTCGATATCGACGGGCTGTTCATCGAGGAGTCGGACGCATCGACTCACCAGCCGGCGCGTGAGGGGTTCCGCTCGGAGGTCGAGGGGACGATGCACGCCTGCGGCCACGACGTGCATATGACGTGGGGGCTTGCCGTCCTCGAACGCGTGAAAGCGAGCGACTTCAGCGGGCGGCTAACCGTCTTTTTTCAGCCGGCCGAGGAGATCAGCGGCGGCGGGTTTCCGATGGCGAAGAGCCGTTTCATCGAGGATATTGAGTATCTCTTTGCGGCACACGTCGGGCTCGATCACCCCACCGGTCGAGTCGTCGCCGGCATCGAGCGCGCCTTGGCGATGTGTCACGTCGACGCGACGTTCGAAGGGATCTCCGCACACGCCGGAAAAGCCCCACACGAGGGCGAAAACGCCATGCAGGCGCTCGGAACCGCCATCTCGAACGCATACGGGATCCCGCGACACGGCGAGGGGATGACCCGCGTCAACCTCGGTTACTGTGAGGCCGGTTCCGCGAGCAACGTCATCGCGGACCACGCGCACGTGGAAGCGGAAGCGCGCGGGGAGACGACCGAACTGATGGAGTATATGAAACGTCGGCTCCGGCGTGCCTTCGACGGGGCGGCACACGCTCACGGCTGTGATCTCTCCTTCGAGGTCATCAGCGAATCACCCCGTGCCGATAGCGACCCGGCACTCATCGACCACGTCGCGACGGTTGCGGCCGACGTCGATGCCGTCGACGACGTCGTTCCGGTCGCCGACTTCGGCGCGAGCGAGGACGCCACCTTCCTCATGGAGCGCGTACAGGACGACGGCGGACTGGCGACGTACCTCATCATCGGAACCGATCACCCGAGCGCCCATCACACGTCGACGTTCGACATCGATGAACGAAGCCTCCGAATCGGTGCGGAGGTCCTAGCCGAGGCGGTGTGTCGCGTGGGGGAACATTCGGAGCCGACCGCCTCATAGAGGGGTGATACCCTTCGTGAGAGCACATCGCGTGAGGATCGCTTCCGATCTACGGCACGCCGTCCGCCACCGAAGTTTGATTAGATCACCTGTTTATGTCGAATTATGGCCTCCGCGGCGTCGCTTTCGGAACCACAGGTCCTCGCACACACCAAACGTCGCCTCTTTCCGGAGCCTGACGAGCCGAACACGTACGCCGTGACGGACACGCAGTTCGCGATGGATGAGTGGCTCGCCGGGGAGCCGATCGCTGCGGACGTGCGATCACAACTCGCGCCGTTCAATCACGTCCGGATCGGCGGTGGCTATCCGGATCTCGTCGGGGTCGCTCCGCTCGACTCCGAGTTTCTCGCGGTCGACCGACTCGGCGATCACCCACCGCTCATCGCGATCGAGGCAAAAGGATACACAGCGAACGCACCGGTCGATGTCGAGCGTGGCGTTATCCAAGCCTACGATCGCCTGCACGAGGCGAACGTCGCGTACGTGACTGCACCGCTCGATGCGATCTCCCAATCGAGCCGCACGCTCGCCCGCGAACTCAACGTCGGTGTTCTCGGCGTCGATTCGCGGGGAGCCGTCACATCCCTCGAGGTTCCCCGGGTCGTGGGGAATCGAACGTCGGAGGAAGCGACGGCAATACGGTTTCAGGCTACCGCCCAGGGTGTCGCGAACAAGTCGTTCGGACTGAACCATCCGAAGAACTACCTCGCGTATCCGCTCGCGCTCTACCACGAGCGGCCCACCGATGAGGTGCTCTCGGCGTACGTCGTCGCGGCGACCGATAGCGCCCGTGACGGAGCGGCCTTTCTCGGTCTCATTGAAAAACGGCCCGATCGACTCGTGCTCTCCCCGTTGGGCCGGGAGGTCGTCCGGTTTGCATTGCATCGCTACGGATCCGTGGATGCAGCGCTCGCGACCTTCGAGCGGTGGAAACGCGCTCGGAAACGCTTCGTCGATCTCGCTCCCGAGTGGGGGATGCTCGTCCGTCGCGTCGTCTGGTCGTACCCGGCGACGCGGTTGCTCGTCGCGGAACTCCAGACGATGCACGAGGAGGGCATTACGGACCCATCGCTTATCGATCTGGTCGAATGGCTTCACGTCCAGCACCCAACGTTCACGGTTGAGCTGTTCGTCCGTGGAACCGAGGACGCCCGAAGCCGAGTGCTCGATGAGGACGGTCACCTGCAGGCGAACGCGCTCACCGACGGGGCCGTCTATCATTCCCCGGCCGTGTTCCAGCTGAAAGCCATGCTGTTTCACAGCGGCATCCTCACGGAGCGTGGTGCGGAGCCGCATCGGCTCGATCCGGCGACGGATACGTGGTCGCTTCGGGAACCGCTTGATCAGTAAAGACGACCGCCCCGACGACCGTTCACTGAGGGCTCCACAGGGGATCTCAACCGGACGAACGTTTACCAGTTCTCCCTGTGTCGATCGGAACATGCGATTCAGCGTGGTTCAAGGGGACATCACCGAACAGGAAGCGGACGCGCTGGTCAACGCGGCGAACACCGACCTTCAGATGACCGGTGGGGTTGCCGGTGTCATCCGTGATGCGGCGGGTGAGGCGATCCAGCGCGAGGCGACCCGGAGAGCGCCGATCGGTTTGGGTGCGGCCGTCGAGACGGCGGGATACGAACTCAACGCGACGTACGTCATCCACGCCGCCACGATGGAACTCGGTGGCGGAGCGGACGAATCGAGCATCCGAATCGCGACGCGCAACGCGCTTTCGAAAGCTGAGGAGCTCGGGTGCGAGTCCATCGTCCTTCCGGCGCTCGGTTGTGGGATCGCTGGTGTCGCACTCGAGGAGGGGAGCGGCTACATCTTCGAGGAGATCATCGCGTTCGACCCGACGACGCTGGGTAACGTGCGGGTGATCGCCTACGATGAGGACTCGTTCGAAACGATGCAACGGGTTGCCGAGGAGGTTCGCGGGAGGATGTCGTGACGGAGGCGGACTAGCCATCGGTGACCGGAAACGGGGAAACAACGAGCCCGAGCGTTCGCGATGCCGTACCGGCGCTCACACGGTGTTCGTGCGTCCATCGGACTCGAGGAGCGATATCTCGATCGATTTGGCCGTGCTCACGACGAGTCCCGTCGTGTCCTCTTCGAGCCGCTTGCCACGCATACGGTCGGCGGGACCGGAAACACTGACCGCGCCGATCGGGTCGCCCTCGACGACGACGGGGCTGGCGACACACTGCCAGTCCGGGATCTGTTCGCCACGATCGAACGCCACGCGCCGGTCGCGGATCGATCGCAGCTGATCTCGAAGCGCCGCCGGATCGGTGACGGTTCCGTCCGTCAGCGCGGGGAGGCCCCGCTCTTCGATGAACTCCTTTACGCGGGTGGCATCCCAAAAGGCGAGGATCGCCTTGCCGGCAGCGGAGGCGTGGAGCGCCAGCTGGCCGCCTTCGGGGATCGGGTGCTCGTCGCCGCCGACACGGTAGAGATAGACGCCGTGGGTCCCTTCGGGGACGACCAAGTTGACCGTCTCGTTTGTCGTCCGTGCGAGCGTCTGCAGCGCGGACTTGGAGGCAGTATATAAGGGACTCCGTTCACGGATCGCCAGTCCTAGCTGAAGGAACCCGTAGGTGAGCCGATATCGTCCGTTTTCCTGCGTGACGTATCCGAGCGCCGACAGGGTCGACAAGTGGTTGTAGACGGCGCTTTTCGACACGCCGACTTCCGTTGCCAGCTCGGTTACGCCGGCCCCATCCCGGTCGCGAAGCGTTTCCAGTATCTCGAAGGTCGTCGCGATGGCCTGAACGGAAACACCCTCGTCATCCCCCATCGTTCTCTTGTAGTACATATGAGTGGAGTCACTAAAGTTTGTTCTCTATGGCTAAACGCGGTGGTGGTTAGCTTAAATTATTCTGCCATTTTGGGGTAGGATTAAACACTGCTGAGGCAACAATTTCCTGCTAATGGCCGAAATGGCACCACATGGAGTATATAAATGCACGTCGTTTCCTTGTAGAGAACGCCGAAAGAAGCCTTCGTAAGTAATTTTTCATCAAACGATACAAACATTTATATAGTAGTGGTTGATTAATCCTGATGGATACGATGTCAAACGATCACACCGGAGGATACAACCGACGACGACTTCTTCAGGGCAGCGCCGCGCTCGGGCTCGCGGCGTTCGCCGGCTGTGTCGGGACCGAACCCGACGACGATAACGGTGCGGACGACGCCGATGACGGGGCGGATGCCGACGGGATGGCCGACGAGATCGACGTCTGGGGATGGGACATCGCCGCCCGGGCGATGATGCTGACCGCGGAGGAATACGAAGCCGAGCACGGCGGGACCATCAACGTCGAGGAGTTCGGTCGGGAGGCGATGAAAGAGGACCTTCGCAGCCGACTGACCGCCGGTTCGGGGGCACCTGACGTGGCGATGTTGGAGATGATCGACGGCCCGGCGGAGATCGATACGGGTGCCATTCTCGAGATCTCCGATCGACTGGACGAGGCGGGTATCGAGGACGATTTCGTCGAGGGTGCATGGGCGTCGTTGACGGATGACGATGGGGCCTACGCGATCCCATGGGACATCGGACCGACGGCGGTCTACTATCGTCGGGACGTGTACGACGAACACGGGCTTGAAGCCGACGCGATCGAGACGTGGGACGACTTCATCGAGGAAGGTCAGAAGCTCCCCGACGACGTCTATATGACCGAGATTCCCGAGAACGATCTCGACGGAGTCTGGCGCTACCAGTTCCGCCAACTCGGAAACCGGCCGTTCACCGAGGACGGCGAGGTCAACATCTACAACGACGACTCCATCCAGATCGCCGAGACGATCAAACGGCTCTACGACGAGGACGTCGGCCGCCTGATCGAGGGCTGGTCGCCGGCGTGGTTCGACGCATACGGCGCGGGCGACATCGCCTCCTTACCCTCCGCGGCCTGGATGGAGGGCACGCTTCGGGACGAGCTGCCGGAGACGGACGGTCTTTGGGGGGTGTATCGGATCCCCGCACACGAGGAGGGCGGCCCGCGTGCATCGAACTGGGGCGGATCGAGCCTGATGATCCCCTCACAGATCGACGGGGCCGAGCGGGACCGTGCCTGGGATTTCATCACGTGGACGCTCGCGACCGACGAGATGCAGCTGCTCATGTACGATGAGTACGGGCTCTTTCCGGCACTGGAGACGACCTACGAAAACGAGGAGGTCTTCGATGAGGAACTCGATTTCTACGACGGGCAGCCCGCTCGACGGCTGTTCGCCGATGTCGCGGAGGAGATGCCCGAGTATGAATACTCGGTCAACACGCCTGAGGTCTCCGATGCGATCAACAACCACTTCTTCGCGATGCTCCGTGACGACCTCGACCCCGAGGAGGCGGTTGAAAACGCCGCCGAGGAGGTCGCCGATCGAACCGACCGCGAGTTAGCCTGATGGGCCGGCGCTGATGGCGACGAACAGCGAATCCCGGGGATGGACCCGTTCCGAACTCTGGGACCGATTTCGCACCATTCGTAGACGCATCACCGCGACCCTTCCGGCACTCTCCCGTGAACAGGTCGCGTATGTGCTTATCTCGCCGTTTTTCATCATCTTCGGCATCTTCCTGTTGTTCCCCGTCGTCTACACGGTCTACCTCTCGTTTTTCGAGTACCAGGGGATCGGTGACGGGACGCTCTTTTTCATCGATCTCGGGCCGATCTTCGTTCAGGTCCCGGAGATCGCCGACCTCCAGTTCATCGGGTTCGGAAACTACAGCCGGATGCTCGGCGACGGCCTGTTCTGGCAGGCGATGTTCAACACGACGTACATCCTCGTGATCCAGGTCCCGATCATGATCGGGTTGGCGCTGGCGCTCGCGATCGCGTTGAACGCGGCGTTCCTCCGCGCGAAGGGCGTCTTTCGGACGGCGATCGCGTTGCCGGTCTCGGCGAACATCGTCGCCTACTCGACGATATTCGTGATCCTCTTCAACGAAACCGGATTTATCAATTATCTCTTGGCGACGATCGGGGTCGAACCCATCGAGTGGCTTCGCAGCGAGTTCTGGGCACGCAAAACGATCGTGACTGCGGTCACTTGGCGGTGGACCGGCTACAATATGATCATCCTGCTTGCGGGGTTACAGACGATACCCCAACAGCTCTATGAAGCCGCCGAGATCGACGGCGCGAATCGCTGGCAGAAGTTCCGATATGTGACGCTGCCGCAGCTTCGGCCGGTGCTTCTGTTCGTCGTCGTGCTGTCGACGATCGGGACGTTCAAACTGTTCGCGGAGCCATACGTTATCACCGGCGGTGGGCCGACGAACGCGACGATTACGATCGTCCAGTACATCTATCGGGAGGCGTTCGTGGGGAGTCCGAACCTCGGTTATGCAAGCGCGCTTACGGTGGTCTTCGTGGCCATCGTCAGCGTGATCTCGATCGCACAGATCAAACTCGGAGGTGATGAGTGATGCGTAAACAGCGCCAACGGGACGCCGTCTGGAAGTTCCTCACCTACTCGTTCGTCATCGTGATGACGCTCGGGATGATGGTGCCGCTCTACTGGATGATGGTCGCGGCGACGCTGCCACAGGAGGAGTTCCTGCAGTTCCCGCCGCGGCTGTATCCCGGCACCGCGTTCTTCGATAACCTCGCCGTGTTACACGAGGAGACCGATTTCCTGATCTCGATCTGGAACAGCGTCTTCATCGCGGTCGTCTACACGGTCCTCTCGGTGCTTCTGTGTTCGATGGCCGGATTCGCGTTCGCGAAGTACGAGTTCCGGTTCAAAGAGCCGATCTTCTATACGATCTTGGCGACGCTTATCCTGCCGATCCAGCTGCTCGTTATCCCGCTGTTCCTGATGATGAGCCAGATCGGCTGGACGGACACGTTCCGGGCGATCATCATCCCGTGGCTGGCGAACCCGATCGGGATCTTTCTGATGCGACAGAACATGAAGTCGATCCCCGACGCCCTGCTCGAATCCGCACGCATGGACGGGGCGACGGAGTTCCAGATCTTCTACCGGATCGCGTTGCCAGCGATGCGATCGTCGGTTGCCGCGCTCGCCATCATCCTCTTTTTGTTCCAGTGGGACCTCTTTCTGTACCCGCTGGTCATTTTGGAGGACTCGGCGAACTACACGATCCCGGTCGCACTGTCCGGTCTCGAGGAGAGTCGACGCGTGAACTTCGATCAGATAATGGTCGCGAGTTCGCTCGCGATCATTCCGATGGCCATCCTGTTTTTGATCCTTCAAAAACAGTTCGTCAGCGGCATCCTCGCGGGATCGCTCAAGGAGTGATATCATGGCACGAATCAACCTATCGGATCTCACCAAGGTGTACGGTACCGGCGGCGACTCGGTCGTCGCGGTCGAAGAGGTCTCCCTCTCCGTTACGGACGGGGAGTTCCTCGTCCTCGTCGGCCCGTCCGGGTGTGGCAAGTCGACGACGCTTCGCTGCATCGCGGGATTAGAGGACGTCACTGAGGGTCGGATCCAATTCGGCGAACGGGACGTAACGGAGTATCAAGCAAGCGAGCGGGACGTCGCGATGGTGTTTCAAAACTACGCGCTTTACCCGCATATGACCGTCCGGGAGAACATCGGCTTCGGGCTCAAGCTCTCGACGTCGCTGTCGTCCGCTGAGATCCACGAGCGCGTCGATGACGTCGCGGGGACGCTGGGGATCAGCGAGTTGTTGTCGGACAAACCGAAGGAGCTATCGGGCGGTCAGCAACAGCGCGTCGCGCTCGGTCGGGCGATCGTTCGTGAGCCCGAGGTGTTCTTGATGGACGAACCGCTGTCGAACCTGGACGCGAAGCTCCGATCCGATATGCGGACGGAGCTCCAGGAGCTCCAGGAGCACCTCGGCGTAACGACGGTGTACGTCACTCACGATCAGACCGAGGCGATGGCGATGGGCGACCGGATCGCGGTGATGGACGGCGGGATCTTACAGCAGGTCGGCCCGCCGGAGGAGGTCTATCTGGATCCGGCCAACGAGTTCGTCGCCGACTTCATCGGCTCGCCGAGCATCAACCTCTTTACGGCCGACGTCGAGGGAGCGACGATCACAGGGCCGGGCGGATTCGCCTACGAACTGGACGATTCGACCCCACTCCGGGATCGAAAGCGGGTTCGGGTCGGCATCAGGCCGGAGGATATCCGATTGGTTGCGGACGGAACGAACCACGCCGACGTGGCGGTCGTCGAGCCGATGGGCAACGAGAACTTCTGTTACATGCGGCTCGACGACCACGAACTCACGGCACGGATCGCTCCCGAACAACGTCCTGAAGCCGGCGACCGGGTCGCCTTCTCGTTCGAGGAGGGCTCGCTGTACCTGTTCGATGTCGACGACGGGGAGGCGTTGAAGACGAAAACGAGCGAGCCGACCGAAAGCGCGGTGGAGGGCGTCCGATGAGCAGACTCACCGACTACGAGCTGTTCGAGGTTCCGCCTCGGTGGCTGTTTTTGAAACTCACGACGAGTGATGGCACCGTCGGGTGGGGCGAGCCGATCGTCGAGGGCCGGGCCAGAACGGTTCGGACGGCCGTCGAGGAGTTGCTCGACAACTATCTGCTCGGCGAGGACCCGAGCCGGATCGAGGACCACTGGCAGGCGATGTACCGCGGCGGGTTCTATCGCGGGGGTCCGGTCCTGATGAGTGCCATCGCCGGCGTCGACCAGGCGCTGTGGGACATCAAGGGAAGGACGCTCGATGCGCCGGTGTATGAACTGCTCGGTGGCAAGGCGCGCAATCGCGTCCGCGTTTATCAATGGATCGGCGGCGATCGTCCCCGGGACGCTGGGGACGCGGCACGCGAGAAGGTTACCGACGGATTCACCGCCCTCAAGATGAACGCCACCTCCGAACTTCGCCCCGTCGACAACCCACGGGCGGTCGAGGACGCTGTCGATCGGTTAGCGGCAGTTCGGGACGCCGTCGGAAACGAGGTCGATATCGGCGTCGACTTCCATGGACGTGTCGCCAAGCCGATGGTCCGTCGACTCGCGCGCGCGCTCGAACCCTACGAGCCGATGTTCATCGAGGAGCCCGTCCTGTCCGAGCACAACGATGCGCTCGCGGATATCCGGGCGTCGACGACGATCCCGATCGCGACCGGCGAGCGGATGTACTCCCGCTGGGATTTCAAGCGGGTCTTCGAGGAGAACGCCGTCGACGTGATCCAGCCCGATCTCTCACATGCGGGTGGGATCACCGAGGTCAAAAAGATCGCGGCGATGGCCGAGGCCTACGACGTTTCGATCGCGCCACACTGTCCGCTCGGCCCGATCGCGTTGGCGTCGTGTATTCAGGTCGACGCGTGTTCGCCGAACACGCTGATCCAGGAACAGAGCCTCGATATCCACTACAACGAGACGAGCGACGTGCTCGATTATCTCGCGGACCCGTCGGTCTTCGAGTACCGCGACGGCTACGTCGATATCCCCGACGGCCCGGGACTCGGCATCGAGATCGACGAGGCGTACGTGCGAAACCAGACCGGCGGCGTCGACTGGCACAACCCGATCTGGCGACACGACGATGGAAGCGTCGCGGAGTGGTAAGATGCAGGCACGGACGAGCCGATCACGTCGCCTGCGGGTGAGACGATGACCCACCGACCCGACTCGCCGGTCGAACACGCCGTCGACGGTCGCTTCGCGGATCGGACCGTCATCGTCACCGGCTCGACCCGCGGGATCGGTGCGGCGATCGCTGAACGGTTCGTCGCCGAGGGGGCCAACGTCGTCGTGTCGGGACGCGACACGGGTCGCGGCGAGGCCGTCGTCGAACAGATCACCGACGCGTCGACGGCGGACACAGCGGGTGCGGCGACGTTCGTCCGAGCGGATATGCGGAAACCCGATGACATCGCCGCGCTTGCGGAGGCGGCGGCTGAATCCTATGGCGGCGTCGATGTCCTCGTGAACAACGCGGCCGTCCAGACCGAAACCGCCGTCGACGGGGCGACTCTGGACGACTGGGAGTTCGTCCTCGAAACCGACTTCCGGGGGTACTGGCTCGCGGCACGGGCCGCGCTCTCGCATATGGATCGAGGAGCGATAATCAACGTCTCCTCGAATCACGCCACCGCGACGATGCCCGCACACTTCCCGTATAACGCGGTGAAAGCCGGCGTCAACGGCATGACTCGGGCGATGGCGCTCGATCTGGGACCGGCGGTTCGTGTCAACACCGTTACACCCGGATGGATCGAAGTCGACCGAACCCGTGAGGAGCTTGCCGAGGGGCAGTTCGCGGCCGTCGAATCCATTCATCCGACGGGGCGGATCGGCGTCCCGGCGGACGTCGCGGGGGCCGTCGCCTTTCTTGCGAGCCCGGACGCCGCGTTCATCACCGGGAGTTCGGTGCTCGTCGACGGTGGCCGTGGCGCGGTGATGCAGGACGATACGCTGCCGGATTATCGGGCGCTTGCGGAACGGGAGGACGAATAAGCATCCGCTCAGGCGATCACCTAGACCGGTTCGATCGACAGGCCATCGACCAGATTCCCTTCCGCGACCGCGACATCGAAGGCTTCCAGCGTGTCGTCTCCGACGACCCACGAAGCGTCCGTCCGCGCAACGATCCGGTATCGCTCGCTCGAAAAGTTGGTTATCCACGTGTGGCCGGCTCGCGCTCCGATCCGGACACCTTGGGGGAGCTGTTCGCTGTACGGGAGGGAGGCGTCCGCGAGGAGTGGGCGAACGAGTTCATCGGCGAGGTCCGGACCCGGCCAGACGCCACAGTAGACGACCGTTCCGTCGCCGACCGTGTTCTCGACGACGGCGGGGCGTCCGAATTCGATCCCCTCGGACTGGTAGGTAAATCGTAACTCGGCGTCGTCCGGATCGAGCCACTCGGCCCACGTCCGGGCGGCATACTGCTCATCGTCCTCGGCCACCGGTGTGACGGTCCGCTCCATCCGTGACGGGAACGACCCGTGTTGGTCGACGGTCGCGCCGACCAGATCCGAAAGCGGGCCGGGTTGCAGGGTCGGCCGAAGCTTGTTATACTCGTCTTTGACTCCCGTCCGCGGACCGAAGAGGATCCGGCCGCCTTCTTCGACGTATGCGGTCAGCCGCTTCGCGAGGTCGTCGGTGACGAGATGGAGGGCCGGGGCGAGGAGGAGTTCGTAGTCATCGAGCGCGAAGCTCGGATGGATGACGTCGACCTGTACGCCGCGGGATCGGGCCGCGCCGTAGAAGGCCTCAAGCAGTTCCCAGTAGTCGAACTCCGGGGCGTGTGGTTGCGCTGACAGCGCCCAGAGGGCGTCATAGTCGAACAGGAGCGCGACGGAGGCGTCGACGTTCTCGATCGGTCCGTCGCCGATCGCCTGCAGTTCCGTGCCGGCTCTGACGGCATCGTGATAGCCACGATCCGGTGACCCGTCCTGTTTTCTGAGTCCGGCGTGATACTGCTCTTGTCCCTCAAGACATCGCCGCCAGCGGAAATAACAGACCGCGTCGGCGCCGTGGGCGGTCGCGTGATGGGCCCACAGCCGCATCGCCCCCTCGCCGGGCTGGGGACAGTGTGGCGGCCAGTTGACGTCGCCCGGTTGCTGTTCCATCACCCAAAAGGGCCGGTCGAGTGTGCTCCGGTAGAGGTCGTGATCCATGCCGATCTGATCGGGATTACCGGCCCGCAGTTGATCGGGAGTCGCTTCGTCGTGCTGGCGATCCTGAACGAAGCCGGTGGGATAGGAATCCCACGAGACGAGGTCGAGATCCTCGCTCACGGCGTACGCGTCGAGCGTCGGGAACCGACCCATGAAGTTGTGGGTCACGAACCACTCCGGGTTCGCCTCGGTGAGCAACTCGACGTGGAGTCGATTGTACTCGACGACCGAGTCGCTCGCGAATCGGGCATACTCGAGCAGCCGCGATGGATGGTGTTCGGCGGGGGTTGGCCCCGGCGGATCGATCGCCTCGAAGGAATCGTACTGTTGGCTCCAGAATCGGTTGCCCCACGCCGTATTTAACTCGGCTATCGTGTCATACTTTTCTTTCAGCCACGACCGGAACGCCGCCGCACAGTCGTCACAGTAACACCGAACGGTGAAATGACAGCCGTACTCGTTGTCGGTCTGAAAGCCGGCGACGTGTGGATTCTCGGCGTACCGCTCCGCAACCCTTCTGACGATCCGTTCGGTCTCCTCGCGATACCGCTCGGAATTGAAGCAGTAGTGTCGACGGCTGCCGTGTTCACGAACGGTGCCGTCGGGATCCTCCTGTAAGATTTCGGGGTGTTCATCGACGAGCCACTTCGGTGGCGTCGCGGTCGGCGTGCATAACACTGCTTGCATGCCATACTCACCGATCAGCGACACCGCCTCATCGAGCCACTCGAACGCGAACTCGTCGCGTTCGGGTTCGAGGACGCCCCAGGAGAACTCCGCCATCCGGACGTACTCCAGTCCCGCCTCGGCCATCTGCTCGACGTCGGTTTCCCAGCGTTCGCGGGGCCAGTGTTCCGGAAAATAACACACACCAGTCTGCATACGAACAGGCCCGAGCGACCCTACCTAAGCGTTGTCATACCAGCCTATATGTGGGTCCGTTTTGAAGCCGATGTATGCAGGAAATCACGGCGATGAAAAGCACCGTCTGCTCCGATCCGGCGGCTGGGGTATTTTCAGTTTCTGACGGAACGGGGACACTTCTTTCGGGCGGAATTAATGTTGACACGTCACATGCGTCCTCGGAGGTCCAGATCACCGTCCGGTCCGCAGCGAAGGAGGCGGGTGGAATCGCCATCGGGTTCGATCTCGAAAACGTCGGGGATGATCCCGTTCGGCTCGACCGACTGGTGCTATCTGGCGAGACCGGATTCGGATCCGATGCCCGAATCTATCGCCATGGCTATCAGTCATGGTCGCCATCGGGCACCCTTCCGGTCGGCGAACGATTTCCTGCGGAAAATCCCGACAACGCCCCGATGATGCGTGATCTCGCCGCTCCGACCGATCGGCGAACGAGCAGCTACTTGATCGGCCTCATTGAGGCGGAACGCACGTTGACGATGGGCTTTCTCACCCACGATCGGTTCTGTACGCGGTTCGACATCGTCGACGACGAACGCGGTGTCGAGGAGGTCGCCGCCGTCTGTCCGCTCGAAGGCCGTCGATTGGAACCGGGTGGGACGCTCGAACTCCCCACGCTCTGGATCGACGCGACCCGCGATATCGAGGACGGACTCGCCGTGCTCGCGGATCTGATCGGCGATCGGATGGATGCCCGTGTTCCGGGTAGCGTCCCCACCGGGTGGTGTTCGTGGTATCACTACTTCACCGACGTCACCGAAGCCGATGTGCGGGAGAACCTGACCAAGCTACAGGAGTGGGGAGTCCCGGTCGAAGTCGTTCAGATCGACGACGGCTACATGGAGGCGTTCGGCGACTGGCGGTCGATCGCCGACGGGTTCTCCGAGATGGGGGAACTCGCACGCGATATCGAGACGGCCGGCTACCGGCCGGGGCTCTGGCTCGCCCCCTTTTATGTCGAGGAGGAAGCGGCGCTGTATCGGGACCACCCGGAGTGGTTTATTAGGAAACCAAGCGCGGCGGGGACGGATCAGGAACCGGTCGATGGAGGTTACCGTGCCGGATCGAACCTCTATGGGCTGGATACGACCCACCCGGAGGTGCAAGAGTGGTTACGTGACACCTTCGAGACGGTCGTTCACGACTGGGGGTTCAGCTATCTCAAACTCGATTTCCTGTTCGCCGCGGCGCTCCCGGGTGAGCGGTACGACCCCGAGGCGACGCGCGTGGAGGCCTACCGAAAAGGTCTCGATATCATCGCCGAGACGGTCGGCGACGACGTCTTCCTGTTGGGCTGTGGCGCGCCGCTTGCGCCAAGCGTCGGATTCTTCGATGCGATGCGGATCGGCCCCGACACCGATCCCGTCTGGGAGACGCCCGGCGAGTCGGCGAGTCAACCGGCGTTAAAAAACGCGGTCAGAAACACCCTGACACGGCAGTTCCTCCACCGGCGATGGTGGCTGAACGATCCGGACTGTCAACTCGTCCGGGAGACGAGCGACCTCACCGCGGCTGAACGGGAAGCCTTCGCCGTGCTCGTCGCCGTCACGGGGGGCGTGAACATCCTCTCGGATCGCCTCGCCGAGATCGACCTCGCCGGCCGGCGACTGATCGAGCGCTCGCTGTCGCCCACTGAAACCGGCGTCGTCGAGGACCTCACGACGAACGAGTTTCCCTCGCGAGTCGTCTGTGAGCGTCCGGGTGACCGTGCAAC
Organism: Halorubrum vacuolatum; assembly: GCF_900188065.1. GTDB lineage: Archaea > Halobacteriota > Halobacteria > Halobacteriales > Haloferacaceae > Halorubrum > Halorubrum vacuolatum. Next base: position 3,554 of record NZ_FZNQ01000020.1, on the reverse strand, counting down.
GACGGTCGCCATCTTCAACTGGGAGGACCAGCCCCGGCGGATCGTCTTCGATGCACATGCCTACAGCGACGATGACATCGACGCTCACGTTCTCTGGGACGGGGTGGCCGGTGACGTCGTCGATGGGCCGGTTATCGAGCGGGAACTTCCCGCTCACGGCGCAGCCGTCTTCGCTATCGTGCCCGCCGGCCCGGGTGATCTGCTGGGGGATGCGGGCACACTCACCGGCGGGACCGGACGTGTCGACGGCACCTCGATGGCGGCGGGACGGCTTCGAGCGACTGTCGCTGATAACGACCTGGTCTTCCGGACCGAACACTGAGTTATGAGTTCAGCGACGAAGAACAAGCCTAGGCCGGGATTTGAACCCGGGCTCTCGTCCTTACCAAGACAAATACTTTTTTCGAGGCCTGAAACCCGGTTTTTCGAGGGTTTCAGATCAGGCCTCAAGTGTTTTGGCGTGTTGATCTTGGCGCTGTCCCTTGATTTTGGGGGTATAGGGCCTTTCCGTGTATTTGTAGTATAACGTGGCTTTTGGTATAAAATACCGGGGTCGCGTCCTTGTAGAATGCTTCGTTAATGGTATTCTGACTGGGCTGGGGAATTGGTGTATAGGCCTTCTCCGTGAATCTGTGTTTATTGGATGTCGTTGATTGTGACTTTGTTTTTCCCTTCTTGATCTGCTTTTCTTCCTGCATTCAGTAATAGTGTTAGGGCCTTTCTGCAGTCGCCGCTGTTTTCGGCTACGGTTTCAGCTATTTGTTCGACTACTTTTTTGGGTACGGTGCCTGGCCTGAACGCTTTGTCTACTCGGTCTTGGAGGATGTTTTCTAGTTGGGGTGCGTTGTAGGAGTGGAATTCAAGTGTTTTACAGCTTAAGCGGGACTGGCTTCTGGGATCGAGAGTGATACGGGTTGGATGCTGGTTTGAGACCATTAAGAGGCCTATCGGGTTTTCGGCTTCTTCGTTAATCATTTGGAGGTCGTAGATGATTTTGGTTTGATCATCTAGTTGGTCGAACTCGTCTAATGCGACTGCTACACCTCTATTCTTATCCAACCATTCTCTGACCTTGGACAGAAGTGCGTCGATTGATTTGCCTTTCCGGGGCGCTGGATAACCGAGTTGAATCAGTAGTTCGGTTAAGAGGCTTGAACGGGTGTTGTATTGCCAGCAGTTGATATACACTGATTTAACGGAGGCCTGGTTCTCCAATTCAGTTATGACATACTTTGTGCAGGTTGTCTTCCCGATTCCCGCAGGCCCGAATATTATCAAGTTATTTGGGTCATGTCTGTGGGTTAAAGGCCTGACGGCCTCTGCGATTTCACCGATTTCTGTTTCTCTGCCTACCGGCTTTTCAGGTGTGTAATGTGTGGTTAGATAGGCTTCAGATCTTAGTACTCCCTTTTTCCGTGATGATGTAGAATTATCGAACAATGTTTTTCTTTTCCCCTCCCAGTATGAATTATGTGTAGTAACCAACTGTTTCAAAACTATTTATTACACCGCGTTTCGCTTGAGTACTTAGTCTATTATATTTAATATTCCAGAATTGTGTTCATGCGAAACCTGCCTTTCTCAAACTGGGGTAAAACAATGCGCCGAACTATGTTTGTATGAGCACTATCAACGACCTAGAACCATTGAAGAACGAATATATCCCAGAAGAGGTCTTAGACAGAGAGACTGAATCAGAACAACTGAGACAGGCCTTAGAAAACAGGCAGAACGTTCACGTCCACGGTCCTAGAGGGACTGGGAAGACGCTTATTGTTAAGAAGCAGTTGGAAAGCTTGGGGACTAATGTATGCTACATCTCCTGTCAAAGACAAGATACACAGTATAAGGTTTTGAGGAAAACGGTTAACGAGCTAACCTCGAAGACAGTTGGGTCAGGCCACCACACTTCAGAGCTTCAACGACTGCTGAAGAATCAAGTCGAAGCTGTAGAAACCACGATAGTACTTGATGATCTCGACTTTCTTCTCCTGAATGACGGAGACGACCTGCTCTACTTTCTCTCACGAATAGAAGCCGATCTAGGCCTAGTACTGATTACCGCGAATCACAGAGAGCTCCGCGACCAGTTAGAGGAGCGCACATTCAGCACGTTACAACCCCAAAGAATAGGGTTTGAACCGTTTACCGGGGAAGAGATATACAAAGTGCTCGCAGATCGAGCGAAAAACTCGATGAAGCCTCGATCCCTTCGCCGAGAAGCATTAACGTACATTGCGTCATCAACCCAGAACCTAGCAGCGGCCCTAACATGGCTCCGCATTTCAGCCCAACAAGCAGACAACGTCGTTACTGAGGCACATACTAAACGCTTGATTAGCGAGGCCTTACAGCAATACACGGCCACCCAATTGAGAGACTTCACGCAGCACCACCGACTCCTCTACCAAGCCATAGAAAAGCTTGAATCCGATCAAAAAAGCAGTGTGAGGACCGGAGACGTCCACCTCAAGTACCGAGAACTCTGCCAAACCTACGGTCAAAAACCATTGACCGAACGCAGAACCAGCGACTACCTCAAACAACTTGAACAACTCAAGCTAATCACCTCAGAATACCACTACGGCGGGCGAAAAGGAAAGACACGCGAAATAAACAGAGTAAACCCATACAGCAACACTTGAATAGGCCTAATTCATCAAGTTTGCTTTGTATACCGTATTTCGAAATAATGTAAGATACAGACACTTTTGCATAATTTATGGAGTGTTTCTGATACAGTTGACACAAGTGGTTACTCGGGTTATGCTTGTGAGTGGTGGTATGATGTAACTGATTTCAATGAGAAGGCTCGTGGTGAAGAAGGAGATGTAGCGCATGTCCATAGAGACAACGATCTAAAGGATATGATAGAGTCAAACTACGCGAGCTTTGAGGAAGATAGCTTTCCTTAAAAAACTCATGTTATTCTTGATCCTTTATTGTCCGGCCTTTGAACGAAGCATGTCGAAGTATTCTTCCTCACTTTTAAAGTACTCTATACTATTCTCTAGTTCCATAACGTAATCTGTGAACTGTTGCCTGTCAATTTGTTCGTCAAGGTATACTTGTTCCTCATCTTCATCGAATTTGCCAATTAAAGGTCCTTCAAACTCTGGAATTTCATCAATTGGTAAGGTTAGTAAGGCAATATCGCTTTCTTCCAACAAATCTCTCTTTGAAGCATGTCTTAATGCAAGAATAGCAGGCCTTGCCCTATTCCAGTAAAGTTTACTATCATTTCCCTCTAGTATATCTTGATTATAGGTGTCTGCTACATCAGGGTGTACAGCTAGTCTTGGATTGTTACCTGAATCTAAATCTCCAACTCGTGTTCCTTTAGTAGGTAAGTCGCTTCTTATTGCCATTCCTCTGAAGTCAAGATTATCAGCTGAAGCAACATAATTTCCATTGTCATCTACGAATTTTCTTCCTATTATATCGAATGATCGGCTGTTGGGTCTGTCTCTTAGGACTCTGTCTTCTACTGGTCCTTTTACCGGCCAGTTTGAATCTGTTAGCCATAAACTATCGTTTTTATTGTCTTTATAGTT
>NZ_FZNQ01000022.1 GCF_900188065.1 Halorubrum vacuolatum | reverse complement strand
GAGGCGCATACCACCCTCCCCATCTCATCCTACGGTGATAGTTTCGGCGATTAGCCCTACGTCACGCGATTCTCTCGCTTATCCGAATACGGATGCTTCGGCAACAATCGCTTTGACGGGGGTGGATTCGTAGAAGAGGACGCGGTCGCCTGGCGAAGCGCTTGTGAATGCGTCGAACAACCGTTTCTTGTTGCCTTGGTCATTATATGCAGTGTAGAACACATCCCCACCGTCATCGATGTTCTCAACGGACCAGATTGATGGATTCGCGGTCGCCCAGAAGTAATTCGTCGCTGTAGGTTGATCGATGTTCGGCAGTTCGATACCACTTTGATCGAGAATGTAGTCACCGGCCTCAGTTGTGAGATGGCACAGGTACGCTTGGATTACGTCTCCGTTTTTATCGAGGGGATAGCGTTCCTGTGCTTGTCTCATTTCTGGGCTATCGAGTGTGTTGCGGAGCTCATCGAGCGCCAGAGGATCGTCGAGGTGGGTTGTATCGACATCCACACGATAGTACTCACCACCCTCCATCTCGGTTTTTTGTGCGTCGCTCGTCACGACGGATACTGCCCGAATTGCCTGGTCAGTGTAGTGAAAGGTGACGTCACCCGGGTCGAGGACAGTCAAGTCACGCTGCCATTTCGTGTCTTGGGAGCGGAGGTATTCCTCTTCGAGTTCGATATCTCGTTTCTGATTCACCCAGTAGTACGAGGTGTCAACGGGCTCCGGTTCTGGGCCGGGGCCGTCATGCTCTGGTACGTCTCGTGGTTCTGGGTCCGGTTCTGAAAGGGACTCGTTGCTTTTCTGTTCGATAATTTCCAAGTCGTCGAGTACGTCATCACCATACCGATCGAAGAGTTTGTACCGAAGTTCGTGAAAGCAATTGTACGCGACAAGAGTCCGATTGTCAAACTGCTTCGGTAAGTCCCAGCCGCTGACGTCGATCGCATCATCTACGGAAATGGTGAAGATCCATTCAACGTGACGAACGTCCTGATGTGTGTCGCTTTCACCCTGATTTGCAAATTCAATCCACTCGTCTTCGGTCGTACGGTACTCGTATCCCCCTGGTTTGAGGATGCCTCTAGGTTCGACAACGCCGATCCCGAGGAGTTTCGAATGTCCAGCCTTTGCAACGACGAGATCACCTGGGGACATGCGATCGATGAGAATACGTCCTTGCTCCCCGAGTTCGTCGGGTGAATCGAGCGACGAAACAGGCCCATACCCGGACCCCATGGAAATGATGTTTTCCTCTTGCCAGCGCGGCCATAGGACTTCAGGATACCCGTGTTCGCGGGTGCCAGGTTGTGCCTGCCAGTACCGGCGTTTCTCGTCATGCTGTGCAGCAGCAGTCCAGTGATTATCTTCCTGATAGATCCAGTTGAAAAACCAGTCCAAATCTCGGAAGTGGGGTCTGAACTCAAATTCGTCACGAACGGCCAGATATGTTTCCCGTTCGTCGAGATAGTCCTCTAATTGACCGCTGACGTCTACGTCGAAACATAGTGCCATCCCCTTGCGGGAGCGACCATTAATTACCGGAAAGACTTGTGGTGCGAGGTAATGGAGAATCGGGGACATCCGGCCGGATTGAACCCGGTGGAATTCGATGGCGACGAGGTCTTCAACTGCATCGATCAGCGCAGATTCGTCTACAGGATCAACGTTATGGATGAGGCGTGCGAAGCAGTTATGCAGTGATCGTTCTGCTTCCTCCGAGTTGTCTTCATCAGGATCACCAACCTCGATCGCTGGGTCTTGCATCGTCGAACCGACACTGCCCATGGGACGCTTGATTTGTTGCGTGATCCGTTCGATGTCTTCGGTAGGCAGGTCGAGATCCCGGACTAATTCTCGACGTTCTTCGATCGATGGTCCATCATCTGGATTTTGACACAAGTGGAACAATGTTTGGAGTTCCTGCCCCCCAATACGGTCTGTATTATCGACCAAGCATCGAACGAGGTCACGGACAACCACAGTCGTTGTTTTAGCGGCTTGCTGGAGGTCTGGCCATGGAGATGTTTTACGAGAATCATATAATGTTTTCCAGAATAGAGCTTGGTAGTATGCGTCGTCGCCGGAACTGAGCATGCATCACTTTTCTCATGCTACAAAATAAGTAGGTTAGGGTGATCGTCTCGTCACATGAAAGTTCGGTGTGCGAGCCATAGGAGACATCTTTTCCCGATGGACTGATTGAACTTGAACCGGTAGAATCCGATAATGCAGCGGTTCGTCGTTGGAGATCGCGTCCGCATCGATATCCCGGATGAGACCGATCCGGATCATGAGGTCTATCATGGAACGCACGGACTGGTGATCGAAACACTCACTGATGCGGGAGACGCGATGACTGGCGACAAACGCGACCGTCTTCTATACCGAATCGAGCTCGACTCCTGGGAGACAGCTGACTTCCGATGGCAGGATTTGCGGCCACCAACTGACGAGTGATTTCGACCTGATGCAGTTATTGAATTAAATACTGAAGAAACTCTATTGTCAAAGTACTAACTACACGCGTTTGGCAGATGCCGCTGTCCCAGGATTTCCAACGTTTCGTTGCAGCGCTGTTTCTGTTCTACCTTATGAAGCGACCCGTAGACCCTATGAGTCAAACCAAGGAAGTAAATTTCAGATATCTATAGATAAATACTACACTCTATCCACTGATCATCGACTTTTCCTTCCTCAGTGACTGACCTTTTTAAGTATCGGTATATTTTACCACGATTGCGATGTCAACGGATGCAAACGACTCTGATCCAAGCACAGACACTATCAAAGAGAAACGGAAGACAGTCCTCGACGAAGTAGAAGAACTTCGGCAAGATGTAAAAAAAGAAACTGGGAGTGAACTTGCCTATATTAAAACAAATATCAATCTCGCCAAAGATGAGCTGTTGAATGACGGTGAATATAATTACTGTGTGCGGCTCGCACTAATTCAGCTGAACAGGGCAGTAGTGCATGAGGAGGGTCGAGTTGCAACTCTCAAGCGTATTGAGGATTTTCGAGACAAACTTGCAGAGAAAGCCGCGTTACCGCCCCGAGATCAGGTAACACGGTAACGCTGTCGGAGCTTCTTTTGTTTTAATACAGACTCTACCAGATTCTTATGATGATGTCTTCGGTTTGTGGATGATGTCACCCTAACTCGGTCAAGAGTAGAACACAACTGGACGTCGTTCTCCACCGTACTCGTCATCGGGGAGATGTTCAGCAAGGTCATTCCGATCGGCCTCGCCGAGAAGCTGATCGAGCACGTCGATAGCGGACGCCCGAAGCAGGGGCTTGTTGTCATTTCCGCAGTTTTCATCGAAGGTGCAGGCGGGACAGCCGTTGGACTGGCCGCAGCGACAGTCGGAGAGTTGGTCGCGGGCCCGTTCGGCGAGTGCTTCAAAGTTGTCGTAGATCGCGCGAGCAAAGCCGAGGCCGCCGTCTACCGCGTCGTAAATGAACCAACCTGAAGCGGTTCGAACGGCGAGATCCTGCGTTCGCTGTTCAAGTGCGTGGGCAGCTGCTTCGAAAGATTCTCTGATCGAGTCGGCTATCTCGTCGTAGTCGGGATGGGTGTAGTGAGTATCCATCACAAGCGTGGCGAGCCCGCCGAGGTCGTTCTTGTCCACCCGAAGTTCGAGGGGTGCGGTTTGAATCGTGGCGTGCTCGGCGGCGTGGAGCCCGGCGATGTATCCAAGGTGGGCGATGTCCGTTTGGTCGGGATCGACGCCGGTTTCGACGCCATAATTTTTGTATTTCCGGACGAGTGCGGTTTCCACGTCTTCAGGGACTTCAACCCAGCACAGTTGCGTGTCCATCAAAATTGGCGGGACGTTCGTGGGGATGCCTTGCTGTTTGGGTTCGCTGTTGCCGATATAGAGCTGATCATAGGAGTGGTGATGAACGAGGACGGTTCCGCGTCCGAAGTGAAGTGTAAAGCCGTTGACTTCGCGTGATTCTTCGGATTCGGCGTCGAGGACGTTGACCTTGTTGCGAGTGCGGGTGTAGTACTCACAATCGACTGGCTTGAGTTCGATGGTGGGCTGCGCTCGGTTTTCATCGATGTTGACAACCTCGAACTGCTGGCCGTTCAGAAGTCTGACCGCGCCTTCGTGGTAATCGCGGTAAGCTCGGTTCTGTTCGACTGGCTCAAGGTCTAGATCTTCCGAGAGTCCACAACGGTCGCGGTCAATGTCGCCAGCGAGCGTGAGATGGTAGTCAGTTTCAGTCGTCCCGTAGAGGTTGACTCGGGTTTGTGGGCGACTGGGGCCGCAGTAGTGAACGGCGGCATCCAGATAACCGTCTACGAACCCGGCTTCGCGCCACATCTTCACAGCAGCGCGGAGACGGTCTTCGTCAGCGAACGTGTCGATGTCGGCTTCATCAAGTGCGATTTCGTCGGCAGCGGCCAGGACGTGCGTTGCGAATACGGTGTTGTTCGAGGTGTCTACGACGGCGTCTTCGACGTCGTTTTCCAGGAGGTACTCGGGATGGGTGAGGATGTACTGGTCGAGAGTACGGTGGTCACCAACGAGGACAGCGAGGCTACGGCTGGCTTCTCGGCCGGCGCGACCGATGCGTTGCCAGAAGGCTTGTCGCTGACCGGGGTAGCCCATAAGGACAGTCGCGTCGAGGTCGCCGATGTCGATGCCGAGTTCGAGCGCGGAGGTCGTAGCGAGCCCGGTGAGCACGCCGGTTTTGAACTGGTGTTCTCGGGAGTGGCGTGTGCTACGACCGAGGCCAGCGTTGTAGGCTTCGCGGCCGACTGTCGTTGACTGATCGTACACCCGCGGGTTGTTACGCCGGTGCTCGTCGGCGCGTTGAATGCTGAGTTCGGTGAGTTTCCGGCTCGGGCAGAACAGGAGCGTACGGATGTCGCGGGACGTGAGGTGGTTGAACACTTTCGGTGCTTCAACGCTCGCCGGGACGCGTTCTGCGACGAACTCCCCGTCATCAGTGTCCGTCTCTTCCGGACCTGCGTCGGCTTCGATGTCAAATACGTCTTCTTCGGGGGTCGAGTCGCTGGTTTTGTCCCGTGGTGGTGGATTCCAGAGGGTGAGTTCGCGCGGACCGTGCGGTGAGCCGTCGTTGTCGATGACTGTGACCGGTTCGTTGATGAGCTCTTCCGAGTGCTCCTCGGGGTTACCGATCGTTGCGGAGGTGAGGATGTACTGCAGATCCCCACCCCAGTAATCAGCGACGCGTTGCATGCGACGCAGGATCCAGGCGACGTGCATACCCTGGATGCCAGTGTAGGTGTGTGACTCGTCGATGGCGACCAAATCAAGAGCGCTGTAGAACCGGCTCCACTTGTCGTGATGTTCGAGATAGATGTTGAGCGCAGCGAAGTTCGTGAGGATAACGTCGGCTTGCTCACGGATCTCGCGGCGACCGCTCTGCGTGTCGCCATCGTAGATCTCGACGCGGATGTCGAGCCCGAGTTGCTCGTATAGGTCGTCGAGCGCCTCCTTCTGGTCTTTTGTGAGCGCCTTCATCGGATAGACGCACAGGGCGGTCGAGGCGTCGTTGTTGTCGGCCGCTCTGCTTCCGTCGGCGTTCAGCACACCAGCGTCGAGGAGATTTCGGGCGATTTGCAACCCGTAAATGTGGGTTTTCCCGCTGGATGTGGAAGTGGTGACAGTGACGTTGTCGCCAGCTTCGAGTGCGTCGAGTGCATCAGCCTGGTGGCTGAACAGATCGTACGGGTATGGCTCTGCGAGTTCTGGTCGAAGGACATCGGCCGCCGGAGCGGTGTCTGCTGACTTCGCTGGCTGCTCGATGGTTTCGAGATACTCCGACTCCGGGGTGAGACTGGTTCGGGGGAACGTGTCGATGAGGGTTGCTACGTCGATATCGGTTCCGTGTGTCGTGTCGGGAGTGGTGGTATCGTCACTCATGGTTAGAAGTCGGTGAGGCCTGCTTGTTGGCCGGATGCACCGCCTGTTCCGCTGTCGGTCACGTCGCGGCGGGGTGCATCGAGGATAGCATGGTAAACGTGCCAGAGTGCTCGGCAATCGTCTTCGCAGTACTGTTCGTGTCTTTCCCAGTCTGGTTCACTGGCTGACCCCTCCGGGTTCCGCATGAACGCCTGATAGGCGGCTGCCGTTTGTGCGCCGGTGAGACCCGTGCCGGCGGAGTCGTAGCCGAGGGCGCGGGCGACGTGGTCTAGCTTGTTTGTTCGCCCGGGAAGCAGCGCGTTCTCGTCGCGGATTGCCCACTTGTACAGATCGTATGTCCAGACGTCGTCCCAGGCATCCACGTATTCGGGGAGGTATTGCTGGAGGAACTGCGTGATGTATTTATAATCGAACTTGTGCCCGTTCCACGCCAAGAGGGTTCGATCGTCGTGGTTTGCGAGCAGCCACGTGATGAAGGCTTCGAGAACTGGCTCCGGGTCTGTGGGGTCATCTTTCTCGACGAACGCTTGATGCGTGTCGGTCGCCGGGTCGTAGACACCAAACTGCCAGATGATAGTCGGTGACAGGCCGTCCGTTTCGATGTCAATGCAGAGCGGCGGGCGGTCATCGCGGGTTTTGACAGGCGTTTTGTTGGTTAGCACGAGCGGCTCGGCGGAGTCGAGCACGTCGGCGTGTGCGTGGATTCGTTCAGCGGTCGTTCGTCCGATGCCGGAGAGGTCCGTCAGGTCACTGACGGCGAGATTTCGAACGTCCTCGACGGTCCGACATCCGCTTTGCTGTAACCGTGTGGCGGTTGCCTGTCCGATGCCGTTGAGGGCTCGGAGACCGAACTCATCGGGATCTACGGCTTCCGCTGCGACTCGTCCGTGTGTCGTGCATGCATACTGGGCGAACTGTGATCCATCCCGTTCCGTCGCGCCGAGTCCAGCGACTGGGACCGTAACGGCGGTGTGGTCGTGTTGTAAGTCCCATTCGTGGTAGTATTCTGCCGGTTGGCCGCCAGCGAAGATCGTAACCGGTTCAGGGAGTGCGGCCGCGAGTGCAGCAAGGTCCGCAGCGCTGGGAAGCGTGGTCGAGAGGGATGCTGCGTCCCACTCTACGGTAAGTTGTGGGACGATTACGAACGTGGCAGCGTCGCTGCCAGTGTGACGCTCGTCGGAGATCAATTGTGCGTGGAGTCGTCCAAGGAGGTCACGGGTTTGGACGGCGATAACGTCGATCGTTTCAGCCGGTGGGGCACTATTCGGTGCCTCGTGGAGACCGGTGTCGGCGGTGTATCGATAGTGCTGGATGTGGCGACCTCCCTGGGAAAGCTGTGGGTGGACTACCGGAGAGTTCGAAGCGGTATCGCGGACTGATGCGTGTGCCTTGGGATTTCGAGGACCGGGAATCGTGATGAGATCAGGGTCGAAGTATTGAACGGCGTCTCGAACCGCGGGTTGTGAAACGTGTTCGAGCGTGATTGACGGGAGTGTGAGCAACTCGAACGTATCGGACTGGATATTCGCGGAGGAGCTTTGTTTCGTCATACTACGAGCGGGTAGGGGATGGCTGTCTCGTGGACTGTATTCGATGACTGGTGCTGAAACAGCTGCACCTGACGGACGCGTCGTGATGATATGAAAGATCCGCTGAGCGCTCGTAGTCGGATATGCTCAAAAGCGCGTTACAGTGATCCCTACGCATGTCAGTACCCGTTGAGCGTGCCCTGAAATTCAGTTGGATCTCGGTATTTATCGATGATTTCGTCTGTCAAGTACCGCATTGCTTCTGCCTGGATCGGCATTTCTATTTCGCGCCCGTAGAGGGTGATCCGGCCGGTATCATCGAATCCAACATCAACATGTACGTTGCGGTGTGGAAGAACGACGCGAACTTGCTCGAATGGATCCGCCAGATGCTGGTCCCACCAGTCAGTATCGCGGAGGTCTCCCCGGTCATGCGCTGAAATGTGATCCGGCCCTTCGATACTGGTCGGAGAGACATCGACGCGCTGCACTCGGTTCGATTCCTCGATGACCGTTCGAAGGTCATCCTCATCGAATTCCAATGTCTCAAGCTTCACATCATTGTCCAGGACCGCTGTTGACGTTGTGAGGATTTCCTGCTCGACTTTTTTAGTGCTCTTTTTTTATGGCGATGTACCCGTTTTGCAGGACGATGACTTCGTAGCGCTTGGCGTGTTTCGTTTCGACCGGACCTTCGAGTGTCATTCGGTCGTAGTACGTTTCTCGTCCGTATTCTGCCCAGCATAGCCCATCAGCTCCTTCGGTGAATGTCTGTGGAAGCATTCCGCTCCGAAGCTCGGCATCGGAATTGAACGCCGAGGTGGCTTCGATCCTCTCTTTGAGCGATTCGATGGCGATAGTGTCGTCCGGTATTGGTGCGAGCTTGTAGCTAGGCATTATATTCTGCCTCCTGGCTAATTCGGCGCTGAACGAGCGGTTCGATCGTCTCTGTTACGCGATAGAATGCCCGCCTCCCTTTCCGATCCCGTTCTACAAATCCTATCTCGTTCAGCTCGCGGAGATGGTAGGAAATTGTGGACTTGTCTCGATGAAGCTCGTCCACCAGCGTGCCAGGTTGCACGCCGCGTTCATCGGGAAGCTGAAGAATCTGTTTGAGGACGGTCAATCTCGCCTCCGACAGATCCTGTACCCGCGCACTTGCGTTACTCAGATTGAGCCGATCAGCAGCTGCGTCCGTCGCTGAAATATGTCCTGGCACCAACTCCTTGTGGTAGGCTTCTCGAAGTGACTCCAGCGCAAGGAGATGAATCAATCGGGGGATACCGTCGCTAAGTTCGTGAATCCGCTCCTCTGTTTTCGACGGCAGAGCGAAGTTGTCTTGGGAGATGTAGTCGTAGATGACTCGGAGAGTTCCCTTCGTTTCAGACTGTGTAAATGACCGGAGATGTACCTCCTTCGCGGGTGAGAAGACATCTCGAACTTGATCCTGGTTGACGCCCCATCGTTCCGGTGTCCAGGTAGTCACGAACAACCCAGCGTCAACGGCGTCGCGGAGCTCTCGAAGTGATGTTCGAATTCGCTTATCTAACCCGCAATCGTCAATACACACGATTGGGGTAGTGAGTTCGGCAATTTGACGGCTGTACTCGTCGAGAAGGAATCCGTCTTCGGTCTTCTTGCCGAGGCGGTTCGCTTCAAGTAGTTTTGTATCGATGTCATCGTCAACCTCGGAAAGAAGGCCGATAACGGTGTGAAGTAACTGTGTTTTCCCGATTCCGGACGGGCCGATAACGGGGATGTGATGCAGATCTTGTCTGGTTGTAACGAAACCTGCATACTCTGCAATATCCGTCACGTCGTCTTGATTGACGGATTTGGTCGGGTTCTCTCGGAAAAACTCCGTGACCTTGTCGCGGTCCACGCGACTGGGATCGAAACCGTGGTTCTCCAGCCAGACGTTGTAACTGCCGACGTGGCCGTCTCGCCCACGTTCGAAGGCCTCCTGAAATCGTTTTTTCTTCTCGTCGCCGTTGGTCGGGTCCATCAGTTCCAACGCCTCAAACTATCCTGCTAACCCAAAACTATTAAAACTTGTTAGACGAACCGTGGTAGTGTCAAAGGGAACATGCTGACAGTCACACACATTGCCGATACACACCTTGGCCACCGGCAATACGGGTTGAAACAGCGAGAGGATGACATGGTATCGACCCTGCAAGCCGCGCTTGGGGACATGGTGGAGCACCACGATACGGACGCTATCGTGTTACCCGGGGACTTGTTCCACTCCAGGGACCTCCGCCCGAAGGTCCTGCATCAGGCCGAACAGCAACTCAGTCGCGTTCCAGACGATGTGCCTGTGCTGGTCTCACGAGGCAATCACGACGAAAACCTGACGCCACGAGACGTCACGTGGCTAAACTACCTCCACCAGCGCGGGCATATCGTGTTCCTGAAAGCCGATCTGTCGGCCGATCCTGATACCGTTCGGTTCGAGCCGTACGACCGCGAAGATCCAGGGAACTACGCGGGCTTTTACGATATCGAGAGCGAGGCGTTCGATGGCCCCGTTCGCGTGTTCGGACTACAGTGGCGGGGTGCGAAGACGGATCGAGCGCTCCAACAAGTGGCGAACGGGATTCGCACAGCGAATGAACTTCACGGCGAGCCAGCGTTCACAATGCTGCTGGCGCATTTCGGTATGGAAGACGAAGTTCCGACGCTGGGCGGGACAGTCACTCACGCCGAACTGCGGGATGTGAAAGAAGTTGTCGATTACCTCGCGCTCGGACACATCCACAAGCGGTACAAGGCCGGTGAGTGGATTTACAATCCAGGCTCACCGGAGGCACACAGCACCCGCGAAGGTCGTGATGAGTGGGAGCACGGTTACTACTCGGTCGAGCTTTCGCCTGGTGAGAGCGGCGCTGGTGGGGGGGGAGTGCAGCTTTGAGATAGCACACCACGAGACCAAGCGCCGACCGTACTACCGTATCGAGTTCGACGTGACCCCACACGACTCGCCGGGTGAACTCGAATCAGCGTTCCGCGAGCAGATCGAGGCCGAGGTCGGAGCTGTCCAAGAATACTGTCAGCAACCGAAATACACGGCTGAAGGTGAGCCGCGTCGGCCGATTCTTGACTTACGGTTCACGGGGACACTTCAGTTCAGTCGTGGCGACTTCCGGACTGACGAACTCGCTGCGTATGCTGAAGAGGCGTGTGATGCGCTGTACGTGCAAGAGAACGCAGGTGGAATCCGGACGGCAGATGTGCAGCAACTCATCTCAGAGATCGATGAAGAGGACGTGTTCAAGGATGGGCAATTGAACACAGCGGCGTTGGAAGACCAGGTGTTCGAGACGATTGCGAAAGAGTCGATGTATGCTGAGAAGGCAGAAGACGTCGCAGACATACTGGGGAACGCTCACGAAATGGCGCAGGCCGAGGAGGCGGTCGAGGACATCTCTGATACGGTCAGCTCCGCACGACGGGACCTGTTCCCCGAATTAGCCGATAACGTAGTTGTCGATATCGACGAGGACCCCTTCCGTGATGAGGAGGAATCAGATGCGCCGGAGGAGAGCAGTGACGAGGAACGTCCTGCCGACGATGACCGTCCAGAGGAGGTGACTACCCAATGAAGATTCAACAGGTCGCGTTGGAAGACATCAAATCCTACGAAGGCCGGACTGAAGTACCCATTGAGGGGGGTGTAACGGCAATCCTCGGCGAGAACGGGGCTGGGAAATCGACGATCCAGGAAGCGATCGGGTTTGCGCTGTTTGATTCCCTCCCACGGCGTGTCAACATCAAGGACTTCGTGCGAGAAGGGGCGAACTCGGGGACTGTTGAGGTGGTGTTTGAGCAAGAAACCCAGAACGGGACCGAGCAGTTCAGAGTAACTCGGTCGGCCGGACGCTCCAATTATGGTGTGCATCGGTACGACCCCGAGACTGAGGAGTGGGTCGATCAGGATATCGACTCGAAGAAAGAATTGATTCGCTGGTTGTGTGCCCGATTCGACGTCGCGGGCAAAGATGAGCTACAGGGGTTGTGGGAGTCATGTATCGGTGTACCACAGACACGCTTCCTGTCCGATTTCGCGCAGCGGCCAGGCAATCGAAAGAACACGTTCGATGCGTTACTGAATCTCGATGCGTATGAAGAGTCGTGGGAGGCACTGAAGGACATCCCGGACGCAATCGAAAAACAGCAGCGGGATCTTCGTGACGATATCATCGGTCTCACGACCGAAGTACAGGGTCTTCCAGACGAGCGGAACACCGCAGAGTCACTCGCTGCGGAGGTCCAATCACTCGAAGCCGAAATCGACCGAAAAAGCGGCGAACTGGAACAGAAGGAGTCAGAATACAATGACTTGGAATCGATCCAAGAGGAGATCGAGGACCTCAACCAGGCGATCAAGTCTCTAAACCAAGAGATTAGTGCGACCGAGAGCAAGTTGAAAACCGCTGAAGAGGAACTTGAAGCGGCCGCGGATGCTCAAGAGAAGTGCGAGGCGAATCGTGACGAATGCCGCCGTCATCGGGAGGCAAATGACCGACTCGATGAATTAGAGAAGCAGGAAAAGAAGCGTGACGAACTCGAAGCAAAGTGGGATGAGCAGGAAGACACGATTCAAGAAATAGAGTTCGAGGTTAACCAACTTGAGTCGGATTTAGAAACGTTAGAGTCGGCTCAAGAAACGCTGAAAACCCGTGAAGACGAGAAAGAGCGATACGAGGAACTGGATGATCGGATAGAGTCGTTGCGAGACCGCGAGGACGAGGTCGAAGAGTTAGAGCAGCGTGTCGAAGAGCTCACTAGTGAAATCGACGAAAAGAAGAGCGACGTCGAGTCGTTGCAGACGGAGATCACGGAAATCAAGAAGGAGTGGGACGAGACCACTAACCCCGAAGAGCTCACTGCTGAGATTAATGAGCTGGAAGTCGAGCGCAAGCAACTCAAATCGGAGCGTGCGCGACTCGAAGAACAGTTGGAACGGTTACGCGATACGGACGTCGATGCGCCGTGTCCGACCTGTGACCGGCCGCTGGACGAAGAACATCGGTCCGAGACGATCGAGGAGCGCGAGGATAGAATTGAAGAAATCAAAACCCAGCGTGAGAAACTCGGTGACGAACTCAGCAAATTACGTGACCGCCGTGAGGAAGCGCAGGAAGTCAAGGAACGTGTTGGAAAAATCCCTGTTCTGCGGGAGCGGATTGATTCGCTCGAAGAGGATGTCGGAGACCTGGAGTCAGAAAAGGAAGAAACGACGAAAGAGAGAAAGGCGCTGGAAGAGGACTTAGCAGAGCTCCCTGAACTCAAATCAGAACGCGACGAGTTGGAAGAAGCGCACGAAGAGTACCGAAAGGCCGAGGTCCGAGTGGAAGACCTCAGCGACGTCCCCGACCGATTGGAGACCAAACGCGAGAAATTACGGGATGAACGAGAGGCCCTCGAAGAAATCGAAGAGGAGCTAGCCGAGTACGAGGGTCTCGACGATGAGTTAGCTGAGGTCAAAACAACGATAGAAGAGACCAAGTCGGGATACCAGACCTACATCAAGCACGAGCAGCAAGCCGCCCAAGTTGAGGAGCGGCGAGAAACCGTCGAGGAGTTGCAGTCCGAACTGGAGGGGCTTCGAACGGAACTCGATGAGACGGAAACCGAACTCGAAGAGGCGGAGGAGTCGTTCGATGAAGACCGAATGGAAACGCTCGGCTCCGAAATAGAGGACCTCAAGAGCGATCTTGCGGGCGACCGTCGGACACTGGAACACAAAGAGGACGAGCTAGAGGAGGTCCGCGAGGAGGTCGAACGGTTAGAGTCGAAATTGGAGGAGCGCCAGGAGAAGCTCCAGCAGTTGAAAGAGTTGAAAGCGGACCAGCAGTTCGCAGAGTGGGTCCGGGAGAACGTCCGGGAAGCCGGGCCGAAGATGCGCGAAATCATCACGGATCGACTCGGGGCACGTGCTAACGAGTTGTTCCGATCGATCCGTGGCACATCCACTGAGACGCTAGAGTGGACGAGCGATTACGAGATCCTCGTTCACGACGCGGATGTGCGGAAGTCGTTCTCGACCCTGAGCGGCGGCGAAAAAATGGCGGCTGCGCTTTCGGTCAGGCTTGCCATTCTCGAACAGCTCGCGTCGGTCGGGATCGCATTCCTTGACGAGCCCACGGCGAACTTGGACCGGCAGAAGAAGCGGAACCTCGTGATGCAATTGAAGCAGTTGGATAGCTTCGAGCAGCTCACAGTCATCAGTCACGACCAGACGTTTGACTCGATGACGGACTACACTATCTCTGTGAGCAAGGACCAGCAGGCGTCGGAGGTGACCGTGAACTGATGACGATCAACAAACACGATGTCGCTGCCGAGTTAGAGTCGAGCGTCGAGACGATTGAGGCGTATCTGGAAGACGAACCGGGAATCGCTGACCGGTATAAAGACGCGTTCCAGCGCCTACCCAAGGAATGGTCGAGTGAGGAGATCCGTGCCGCCCTACGAGATACCTCTTATCCAGGAGCGTACCCAACTGACGAGTTCGACCAGATTGACAGCATTGTCGTTCCCCATACGGAGAGCGATGCGTGGGATAATCACGAAGAGGTCAATGAGTGGGCACGTGACATCCTTCGTGACGTTCCCGTCATGGCTGTAGACGGGTCACAGTTACCCCCCACGACTGAATTCAACGTTCCGCTCGCGTATGTTCAGGCAGCGTGGTCGGTCAACTATCACCACACAGAAGGGCGACTCGACCGTGGCGTCGAAGGTCGGTTGCTGACACCCGATGAGGTTACGCGGGAATCAGACGATGGAGACTACAGATTCGTCGATTCACAACTCGTCGGACATCACCGGTTCGAACACGAAGGAGGGTTGCTCATCGATCAAATCGTCGAACTTGCCGAGGCCCGTGAGAGCGATGACATCGAGCACACGCCGGTCGTCTTCTACGACGGTCCGCTGATCGCTTCGTTTGCGAACCCGTTGAAGCCGGAGACCCGCGAGCGGTACATTTCGACGCTCAGTCGCGTGATTGCGGCGAGTCAGCACCATCGAATTCCGTTGGTCGGGTACGTCGCTGGATCGAACGCAACGGAGTTAGTGAAGATGACACGGCTTCTGTTGCGCGAGGAGTTCGGGACGGATCGCGTCATTCCGGACGCACACGTCCTGACGGACTTGATGAGTCCGTGGGGAGATACGACGATCCCGTTCATCTCGAAACGCGATGGGAGCATCGATGCCTTACAGACAACGTACGAGGGCAAGTCGTACGAGTTCCGTGATGACATCCTTTTTACATACCTGAACGTTCCGCCCGGGGCAGGTCTCGATCGGATCGAGTTTCCTGGCTGGCTTTGTCAAAGCGATGGGCCCGATGGGTATGATTCGATGTACGAGTACACCGTTGAGATCGTGCGTGCTGAAGCAGGAATCGGACGAGGGTATCCGGAAATCCTCCAGCAAGCAGACAGCGACGCAGTTCTCGACCACCAAGACCGGCAACAATTCCACCGGATCGTTCAGCGGTGGGCCGAATCCAACGATGTGCCGGTCGAGTGGAATGCCAAGGCACTGAGCAAAGAACTCCGCCGACGATGACAGCACACCATGGAACAACTGACGAGAGCATAAAGCGGCCAATCACCCTCAACCACCGAACGAACACATGACAGACCAAACAACAGAGATGGAGACCGCGAATGTCGATTCGTGCGTCCAAATCGGGAGTATCGTGTCTTCGAACAGCCACCTCGATTACGTCGTTGAGGTGTACAAAGATCGTGATTGCGAGCGTCCGCCGAAACTCAGCGAACGCGAGTTCGGCCAACCAGTCTTCATTAAAAAGACGATTGATGGGACGGAACACGCGGTGATGGGCGTGATCTACGATACACAACTGGTCGATCCGGACCAGGGACGAACCGGACCGCGCCTAGCCCAGGACGATCAAGCCCAGTTCACTCCCGGATACATCGAAGAGCGCACGACCCTAGCTGGCGTCGCACTCCTCGGGACTGCAACGGTCAACGAGGATCGGACCATCACTGACCCCACGCATCGCATGCCTCGCTGGACGCTCGAAGTAGACGATACAGTCTATCATTGTCCGGACGAAATTACTGCGTCGTTCCACACCATCGACGGTCAAATACAGTTGGCATACATTGACCGCCTCGTCGATATCGCAGGCGATCTCGGTGCCGAAGTTATCGTCGCCCTGATTGACCGACTGCGGAGTGTCTTGCCGAACGAAGATCCAAATCAACGCGTGTTGGACGTCGTTGAGCAAAACGTTGAATGGCAGGCACACGAGCGACGGGGGGTGGTATAATGCCGGGACACGAGGAAGTGATCGGGACGGTCGCCGGTCCGGGCGAGGATCCAAACGAGTTCATATTCGTAACTCCGGCCGACCAGCCGATCAAAACGGGCGAGTTCATCACCTACGACGTGACAGTAGACGGCGAGAGTCGGTCGGTGTTTGCCCGGGTGACGAACCGAGAACTCATTCGGGGACTCCCAGAAGGGTTCCTTGCAGATCCGGAAGTTGGACCCGAAACAGTCGCTGCTACACTCGGAGTACCAACTGACGATACGGAACTGTACCGGATGACAGCGACGGTCATCGGGTTCTACAATACCAATATGGAGACCTTTGCCAACCCGCGGCAGCTTCCGGACCCAGGAACACCACTGTCGATCGCACCGGATGGACAACTCGAAACGGTGCTCCCAAACCTCGGATGCGACACGGTCGAGACCGAAGTAACCCAGCTTGATGGCGTTGCCCATATCGGGTGGTTGCTGAACCGACCTGAGCGGGCAACGAACATTCACATCCCCATCGAAGAATTCGCCTCAACGCATCTGGCAATCCTCGCGGCCACAGGGAGCGGGAAGTCCTACACAGCGTCGGTATTGATCGAAGAGATGATGCGCCCGACGTCGCGGGCGTCGCTCCTCGTGTTTGACCCGCATGGCGAGTACGACACCTTGGCCGAGATGCAAGGTCACGAATCCTTCCGCGAGGAAGACGGATACGAACCGGACGTCGTCTACTACGACCCTGAGCGCCTCCAAGTCCGGATTTCCGAACTGGAGATTGGCGACGTCATGGCGATCTTGGACAACCCGAGTAACCGGATGCAGGACCGCCTCTCGACGGCATGGCGCTCTATGCAGAACCAAGAAAGCGAAACGTGGGGCATCGATGATCTTATGACTGAAATGCGGAGCGAGTTCGGCGGTAATGACGCCAGCGTCGGCGCATTGGAGTGGCGGCTTCGACGATCAATTCAGCGTAACGACTTGTTCGATCCAGAGGAGAACGTTCCGCTTGACGAAATCATCGACCCGGGACAGTGTACCGTGCTCCAAATGGATACACTCGACCGCCGCGATCAGCAACTAATCACAACGGTCCTCCTGCGCCGTCTCTATCGGGAACGGCTCAACGATGTTCGTGGTCGGGAATCCGAGGTTGAGCACCCGGTCTTCGCCCTGTTCGAAGAAGGGCATCGATTCGCTCCGACATCGGGTGACGCTCCCTCGCTCGGAATTATGCGGACGATCACCTCTGAAGGCCGTAAGTTTGGGTTCGGGCTCGGTATTATAAGTCAGCGACCATCGAAGATCGACCAGGACGTTCTCTCCCAGTGCGGGACGCAGATTTCGATGAAAATCCGGAATCCGAACGACCAAGACGCGATTAAAAAGTCCGTCGAAGCCGCTGGCGAAGACGTTCTCCGCGAACTTCCTGGGTTGACACCAGGGCAAGCGATCGTCTCCGGTGACGCGATGAACACACCAGCGCTGATTCAGGTGCGACCCCGGCGAACGGAACACGGTGCTGGTAGCCTAGATGTCATAGACAAGTGGCGAGAAGCCTACGACGCTCGTCAGCGCGAACCGACGCGTTCTGAGAGCGCGGACTTCGGAGAGGGCGATTCGACGGGGGTGCAAAGCCTCGACTGATCAGGGGGAAATGATGAAGCCAAGCCAAGAACACTGCGGAGCCGCCCTGCAGGGTGCGAGCCTGGAGAAACCGCGATAAAAGCAACCCTCAAATCACTGAACACGGCACCAACAATGGACGAAATCACAGCGAACATTTCGTTTGACAAGTTCGCGGACATGCCCGAGTTCTACGGTTCCGGTGCAGCCGGCTACCGTCTGACAATGGTGAAACAGCGAGAAGACTTTTTGGAGCTCTTCGAGGGTGCTCGTCACGTTGATGCAATAACGTACGCTGAGACACCGGAGTTGATGGTTCGGATGCTGACGGAGTACGATGTCGGTTCACTTGACGTACTCGTGGGGAACGCCGACGATTACGCCAATCAGGTTGATGACGTTTCGACGGCACGGTCACTCGTTCGGCTCCGTCAGGATGACCGGTTGACGATTCGGCTGAAGAATCGGAAGATCGTCCACTCCAAAATTTACCGGATCGTGATGCCGGATGACACGGTGAAACTAGTTCATGGGTCGGCGAATCTTTCAGTGAACTCATGGGAGTATCACACGAACCAGGTGTCGATATTCACGACGGAAGTCGGAACAGAATTAGATGAGGAGTTTGCGGCGTTCATCGATGAATACCGGGAACGCTACAGCAATCAGACGCTCCTTGAGGGCTTGGTTGAAGCGCTCGAAGAGGCAGATTCTCCCGAAGAGCGAGAAGACCGTATCGAATACTGGGTCGGAACTGGCGACCTAAATATGAGCGATACGGCCGCGCTGAACCAAGACGCGACGGAAGACCTGAAAGATATCGCCGACCAGGTCACGGCTGTCGTGGACGATCCCGAGTCAGCCGATGAAACTGTGGCCTTCATCGATGAACCGGAGAAGGCCGACCGGACAATCATCGAGCCTGATGGCGCAGATGAGGACGGCGACACCGGTGACGGCAACGATTCAGCCGATGAATCCGGAGACAAGGAGGCAGATGAAGAATCTCCTGATGTCGGTCTCGTTGAATCTGATCACGAGACGTCGCTCACGGATACGCTAGATCGACCTCGGGTTCGCACGCCAGAGGAGAAAATTCGGATGGGGACGAGTAAGATCGATAAGGATGTCGCCGATGAATTCGGAGCCAGTCTCCGAAATCGGGGAGCAACGGTCGAGGATCACAGCATCACAGCACCCCTGAGTGCGTACAACAGCCAGGTCCGAGAATCGACCAAGATCCCGAAAATGTCCGTTATCCCTGAAGCTGATCAGGTTGTCCTCGGCGATGAGGAAGACATGATCTTGGTGGCAACCGATCCACCGACCCCGGAAGTGCTGGATCACTGCCTCGCCACTATCGAAGCGTACGTCGAGACGGTCCGGGACCACGGTTACACCCAGACGCCCGACGCGGTGATGGCCCAGATGTACGAAGCCTTCCTCTACGGGTTCTGGGCTCCGTTCGCTAATCAGTACGCAAATGAGCTCTCTTCCCCCTCACGGACGCTTGACAACGTCCTTCAGCATCTGTACATCGAAGGTAACAGCGATGCTGGAAAAGACAAGCTCACTGAGTACATCCTACGGTTACTATCAGACAACACTGTCGTGTCCGGTGTCGATGCTGACGATGTGGGTGTCGAGGAGATTCGTGGTATTCGGGAATGGGACACGTGCTTCCCGTATGCGATCATCGACGCCGAAAAGAGTAAAATCGAGAAATGGAGTCCGATTCGGAACTACTGGGGTGATTGGACACCAACCAGTGTCGATCAGCCCTGCCTGATTTTCACCACTAACGACGCACTCCCCAAATCGGAGTTTCGGAACCGGATGAAAATCCTCAGCATGGATGTCTCGTTCCCATCGAATCCTGAGGATCCCGGATTCCACGACGCTCAAGAGGATTTGGCGGAGGTGCTTGAACGAGAAAATCCCATTTTCAGCTATGTCGCTCGTCGGATGCTCACCAAGCAGCCCTGGACTGAAGGGAGCGGTACTGTCGAAGATGTCCGCCGAATCTTCTGTGAGTTCTACGAAGAGGCCGATCGAAAACAGCCGGAGTACTTCCCTGCGGATCAACCGGCAGAAAAAATGTACGACACGGGCCGAATAAAGTGGCAGCGAGACATTCAAGGTGGTCGCGTCACTTTCGAGTCGGAACCCGACGGGATCAATGCTGATTTCGACCGCGAGGACTGGGAGGTCTACGATTACGAGAAGCGGCTGGACAAGCGATTCATGTCGGATAAGTCCGGGACAAGTGTCTATATCGGCGCGCCTGAGGAGTTCGCCGAATGGGTCGGTTACTCAGTTGATGAACTACTGGACGGGCCTGCGGAGGTCGATGGGACTACCGACAAGGCGTCTGAAGCAGAGGTAACACCCGACGGAGATGAGTCGCGGGGAATCCTTTCGAGGTTGCTTGGTGGCTGAGCTCTCTACAATGCGGCGCAATACGTTGTCACGAGGAGTGTCGAAGGTGGTGGAATCACCCTTGAATGAGGCCGTGTCGCTTTGCGATATACAGAGTCAGCTCGGCTCCTGAGATGGGATATTCGACTTGATAGATGAGGCAATGACGAGTGAGTTGGAGTGATGCGGAAGTGGTGTCCGGAATGAGTGGTGTGATATCCCGGAGCCGATCAATTGAGATGGTGAGTGATGACGCGCTCCCACAGATGCTGCTGATTTGTTCGTCAGGAACCGAGTACGAGAATGAATCACTATCGTCCCCGGCCTTAGCAGAAAATTCAACCCGTCGCGCATCTGGGACCACACTGACATGCATTTCTTCTCCGACGAGATTTGCTACCTGGACGGCGCGATCGAACGGCCGGTGTTGGATCGAGACTGTGGTTACGGCATCATAGGACGGTTTATCGAATACCCGATAGACAGGTGTTATTGATGGGAATCGGTATCTGAGACCAGCAGACTGGAGAACCATTGTGGCATCGGTCGTTTCGAAGGGGAAAGAGACGGAAACCTCCTCACTGGTACCTACGTCCAGGAAGTTTTTGATGGGTTCAAGACGGATCCAGAAACTGCTTGACTTGCTGGTGAGCAAAGAATCCACGGACTGTGGTAGGAGTTCGTAGTTCATATACGCGGTTTTGTCCTCTGATTGAACGCGTAGTCGGACCAGATTTGGGCCAACATCGACACAACAGTCCCCGATTTTTCGCACGGCTAATCCAGGGCGGATCGTCTCACGGAGGGTCGTGGGAGCTATGTGAATGGGCATTACGAATGTTCCAACAGGTACGTGAGTGCGGTGGGGCGAGTTGGTCCGCGAAAAGCGAGGTTCCGGATGACTTCGAGTAGCTCCTTCTGAGTAGTGTCGAGTTCGAGCCCGTTATTCGGTGCGGGCACGGTGTTAACGATCTTGTACAGGTTGTAGAACAGGACGGACATATGGAAGTAGAAGGATTTCCGCGCTGCTTTGTCCGTATCGGTGGAGACGTCGAACGCGTTCTTGGCCATTCGAAACATCGATTCGATTTTCGCTCGCTGATTGTACCGGAAATTGATCTGCGTGATCAGCTCCTTCTGTTGTTCTTTGTCGGACGGAACATCCATGTCAGTGTAAAATGCCCGTACTGGTCCGACAGTATCATCTGTGCTCCCAGAGTATCCGATCAACCGAACGGGAGGGTGAAGATTCTCATATCCTGCGTCTTGGACAACAGCGGTTCCGCCAGGTTTGAGTTCTTCACGGAGCTCTGCATAGTCGTCGTCGCGGGTGTCGCTGTAGTCTTGTGCAAGGATTACCCAGCGACCTGGAACGAACGCCCGGCAGGCTTCGATGTCTTCCCGGCCATCAAATCCTCGATCGGCCATCAACAGTTCTACATCCGCCATTGAGGTCAGGCTTCGAAGGAAGTTCTTTAGCACGCGTGCCCGCTGCGCTTCTGATTTGAGCAGTCGGAGTCCGAATGCGAATTCGAGATCAGGGTCTGTGAATGAAAGGGACACAAATCGCCAGCGGCCATCCTCGGTGAGAAATGACTCATCGTATTCCTCAAGTTCGAGACTTTGGATGTTCGTGAGGTCATACGAGATCAGAACAGGTCGGGATACGATCCCCGAGTCGATGACGTATTCGAGTAGCGCCTGATTGATGTCGTCGAACATTTCCTCGATCTGCCACAGGTATAGACCATCGATATGTTCACGAATGGTTGGTCCGCTGAATGCAGAATCGAGCTCGAACGAGTGCTGGGCAGTCTGATCGTAATTCTCGATGCTTTCTCCGTTGTACGCAGCATGGGCAAAAACTCCGAGTAGACTCCTGAGTTCCCGTGATTTATTGGCGCTTCGCTGAAAGTCAAGGTTCGAAACAACAATCTCAATCAAGTCCTCAGCAAGAGTATACAGCGCTAATTGTCGCGTCCCTCTAGAAAAATCGGACGCTGCAGGTCCCGCATCGTACGACAGATCATACTGATTTTTGACTGACTCTGGGATCGGAACTCCGTTCCAGAACAGCGCGTGAACAGTGATGAAGGTCGCTTCAATCAATAATTCGAACGTATCTTCCTTTCTCAGCTTTTTCGCTGCTTTCGTATACGTTGATGTCCCATAGGCCGTGTGTAGCCCGAAATCCTCGATTTCTTCAGGCGAGTACTGTGAAATATGCGTGGATAGTTCTTCAAATGAGTCGAGATTTCGGGCCACACGAATCATCAATGCACGTAACTTCGGGAGAGCAACCAGATTCTCATTTAGCCCTGCAGTGTCCAGCGCTAATTCAGCGACGTCACACAGCGCTTCATCGAAAATCCGATCCACACATTCGTCGCCATCGGTCTCGTCACTACAGGGTTCGTACTTGTTTTCTCGTGCCATCGCTACGAGCAATGGTTTCTGTAGCTCAATCTCAGATCGTCCACCATTAGGGTGTGAAATGACGATGTCGTCGGTAGCGGAAGGATTGAAAGACGTAAATTCATCTACACGGTCTTTGTTCGCGTGTCTTGTCATCGACGCAAACTGATCGGTATGGGTGGCCATGATTTGGGTAATTTTACTTAATGGATCTGGTTACGCATAAAGACTTGCCAGGAAAGAGGTGAATTCGAAAAGGTTTCTCGTGATTTTGTTCTATCCGATAATCTTCAAACACCGGCCACTTGAATTACCCCAATGCCGAAACCGTAGCAGAGAGGGTCTAAAACCCTGAATCGTAAGTTTGATTAGGGTGAATATGATTCTGAAGTACGAAAATTCAGCACATAGATGGCCCAAAAAGCCATTTTCCGATTATTTGCAAACTGCGTGAAGAACGATCGACGAAGCCCTTCTTTTCCATTTGATATGATAGTAAGGAACCAACTTGGATCAATCTACTATTGTGGATAGGTGAGATATCTCCTCTTTGTTCAAAGTTCACACACCCCAACTAAGTTTAATACAATTGCCATGCTGACGAATAAGCGACGTCAACCACAAAGCGATATTCAATGAGATTCCACACGATGACGGATACTCGCCTCGAACCGCGGCCTGTTCGTTCACCGTTAGCCGCGGGTCGCGTGTCCGGCGAGTATCTACAAGACCAGCGTGTGGAACGCCCGGATACCAATCGCTGGACGTGCGTCGAACCCGAGAACTCGACGCACTCCGACGATCTCCGGAGACTTTCTCCCGCATAACTTGGCCCCCATTCGGATTACCCGCTCGGGGCCGGGGAACACGGGACTGCCGCCTGCATTCATCCAGTAACTCGTCCGTTTTTCATATCCGGGCGACTATGACGGATGATGTTCGCGGCGCTGTGACTTGCGTTCGTTCCTGCAAGTGGAGCGAACGAGCGGTTCTCTGCGCGCCGAGCGCACGACGAGCCGCTAGTACGCTTTCCCAGAGACAGAGCTACGGCTGTGTGAAGCCCCGGAGTCTCCGCTGGCGAGGGACGCTGGAGTTTGAATCCAGAGGCCGCCGGTTCGATTCCGGCCGGGGCGATCACATGTGCGTGCCGACGTGATGTAATCCGGTGAGCATCCGGCCCTGTCACGGTCGGTATCCGGGTTCAAATCCCGGCGTCGGCGTGGCTGCATGGCCAATCCACATGGGGATACTCATCGAGGCAGGCATCCGTCCGATGGTTCGGTTACCTGACTCGTTCCGACGGGTACGGGCCCGGAAGGGTCTGAAACCTGCATGGTCCGGTGTAGTATTCCCGGGATAACCCGAAGTACGCCCCGTGACGAAACCGACAACCACGACTGCGATGGTCTTGGTTGCGTGTTGGAGATACGTGTATAGGCAAATGATTGACTGCCTAGAAAACGGCAGTTCCCGTGCCGTGTCTGGGGATCGGTGACCCCGCTGGTCTGCTATACCAGTTCCGGTAACGGTAGCCCGGTTCAACCCCGGGACACGGCGTTTGTTGGAATCCCGGCCGTGGGATGTAGCGTGCCGCCATGCCCGAGTGGTCAAACGGGCACGGTTGAGGGCCGTGTGGTGAGTCCTTCCCAGGTTCGAATCCTGGTGGCGGCATGCCGGTGATTGGACCGGTATCTGGGTTCCCCTGTCTCCTGTGTCGCCGTACCCAAGTGGTCAACGGGAAGCGGTTCAGGCCCGCTGGCACAGGTCTTCCGAGGTTCGAATCCTCGCGGCGACAGTTCTCCCTGTAGTCCAGCGGCGACGATCCCTCCCTGTAGAGGACAGACGCGCGTTCGAGTTGTGCCAGAAAGATGTGGGGCGGTGGAAGAGACAGGTATTCGCTCACGCTCTCATCGAGTTTTCATCGGGCGACCGATGCGACGGTGAGAGGTCCTTCCTCTCGCTTGTAACGAGAACACGCAGGTTCGAATCCTGTCCGCCTCTTTGACGGATGATCCTTCGGGCAAGGCGAGCGCTCCAGTGGAGTAGTGGCCAAACTCACGACCCTCTCACGGTCGAGCCCCCGGTTCAAATCCGGGCTGGAGCATCTCCACTATATGGAGAAACGGATTGCTGGGAAGCAACTCTCGGCTCAAAGAGCCGCTTGGAAGAATAGTGATGCGGGATCGGATAGTGGTAGTCCACGGGGCTCATATCCCCGAGGCCCAGGTTCGATTCCTGGTCCCGCAATGGCGGGCAGTCCAGATGGAGTGGACGCGCCGCTGACATCGGCGAGATCACAGGTTCGAGTCCTGTCCCGCCAACCTGTATGAGCCCGGTGCCTATGAGGACAGGCAGCCGGTTTTGAACCGTCAGATAGCGGGTTCGAATCTCGCTGGGCCTGTTCTGTGCCCGGGAGACCCCCCTGGCGAGGGTACCGGGCTGTTACCCCGGTCGTGGGAGGTTCGAGTCCTTCTCCGGGTGTCGGACCCGTATGGTCCAACGCACACCGACTATCATGCTCCTGGAGTCCCCGTTGGCGAGGGACGCCAGCCTTTCGAGCTGGAGGTCGGGGGTTCAATTCCCCTCGGGAGCACTTCGGAATCGATGCCGCCCAAATGGTGGTGTTGGTTCCAACCCTGCCGTGGCCGTCAAGATGGAGCGTTCCTTCAGCCCGTCAGGCACACCGGGAGTCATAGCCCGTCGCTCCGTCAGTTTCCCGGCCACGCCTCAGGCGATCGTCGAGTCGAGGCGTTGCTTCGTCAGGAACTCGCAGGTTCAAATCCTGTCGGTGGCGTCGTCCATCGAGAACATCCCGGACAAAGGGAGCACGAGGGTGCTTCCGACACCGGGTCCCGCCTCGACAGTTTTCCGATCGCCATCACTCATTTCGTGGCCGTCGAGCTGGAGTCTTCCTTCGCCTCAGGAGCCGGAGGTCCGGGTTCGAATCCCGGCGGTGGAATTTCCACCGTGGTGTAACCTGGGAGCACGCTGTCGAGGCTCCAGCAATTTTCCGGCCACCCCTGTCCCCGTAGCTCAGTCAGGACAGAGCACCGGCCTTCGAAGCCGGGTGTCGCACGTTCGAATCGTGCCGGGGACGTCCAGCCGAGCACGGCGAGGCTGGGATCGGGAGAGCATCTTCCCGGCGTTAGCTGCTCATCGTTCGTGAGCGGCATCGATTCGGAGCCGCCTGTTTCGGCTTCAGGTGATAGTATGGAATTCAACGAACCCAAACAAACAGTCGCAGAAGCGACGCGTACCACCAACTATGAGGGTGGAGAAGCGTTCGAACCCGCGGATCCACGACTCGCCCTATACAAGCGGACGATCAACCAGCTACTGGAAGACTCGTTCTACGAGGCCGATGATGAACAGTTAGCAGCTGTCGTTCGACGGTTCGACGCTGTAGCAGCCGAAGACCCGGAATTCGTCTTGAAGCTCGCTGCGTACGCTCGGCAAGAACTCTACCTGCGTGATATTCCGCAGGTATTGCTCGTGCTAGCGGCCAACGACGAGCGATTCAAGGATGACTCTCCTGAGTCGATGATTCGTGAGTGGGCTCCATCGATCATCCAGCGGATGGACGAGACGGCGACCACTCTTGCAATCCACGATACGCTGTTTGGCGAGACTGCACCGTGGCCGCTCCGCCGTGGAATCGAAGACGCGCTCGTCTCGATGGCCGATGCGTACACGCTCGGCAAGTACGAACTGTCGCGGCGCGAGGTGACGCTGCACGACGTGTTCAACCGCGTCCATCCGGAACCGATCGACGAGGAACAAGCAGAGTTGTTCGAGCGGTTCATGCGTGGCGGCCTGGATGATTATCCAGACATTGACCCGCTTCCCTCACCCAAGACGTGGGAGACGGTTATCTCGGAACGTGGCAACATCCGAGACGCGTGGACAGATCTCATCGAAGATGATGAGCATGCACTGCCGATCTTTGCGTCAATCCGGAATCTCCGGAATATGCTCGAAGCGGGTGTTGATGAAGAAACAATCGTTGCTCACCTTGACCTGGAGGCGGTGCGCCACGCACCGTTGTACCCGTTCCGGTACTACCAGGCATACAATGCATTACAGGAGGCAGACATTCAAGCACCAGCAGTTGAACAGTGGCTGGAAGATGCGATCGGAGTTGCTGTCGAGAATGTTCCCGATGGCCTTGGCGAAACATTCGTCGCTGTGGACCTCTCAGGGTCGATGGATCAACCGCTGTCGCTGAACAGCACGCTCCGACTCAAGGAAGTCGGCGCATTGTTCGGCGCACTTCTCGCTGAGCAGGGCGCTCGTGTCGGTGGCTTCGGTGATGAGTTCCAGACGGTCTCGATGCACGTGGATACGCCAGTCCTGCAGCGTCAGGAGGCCGTGCTCGCTATCGATGCAGAGGTTGGCCAATCGACCAACGGCTGGAAGGCGCTGGAATACCTCCGCGAGCAAGAGGTGCCTGTTGAACGGATCATCATCTTCACCGACATGCAGATTTGGGACAGCACGCCGTTTACCCACCGCGACGATCGGACGGTCAAAACGCAATTCGACGCCTATCGTGATGAAGTCGCAGCGGATACTGCATTGTATCTCATCGATCTCGCATCGTACGGCAAACTCGTGACCCCGGAAGGATACGAGAACGTCTACAACATCTCAGGGTGGTCGGAGAACGTTCTTACGTTCATCGAGTACGCTGAAACCCCGATGCAGATCATAGATGAGATCGATGCGCTTGAACCAGCTTGAGCCGTTCTTTTTCGATTTTGCGTGCTGCGCGAGTAGTGTAGTTCGGAAGCACGCGGTCGCGCCATGACCGAAGCGGGCGTTCGAATCGTCCCTCGTGCACTCGGAGCACCGCTCATGGAACAACCCGCCTGTGCAGTGCTCCACAACGGAGGTGTCACCATGGCAATCACTAGTGACAACGATCCCGAAACGACCGTAACTGTGGAGGTGACGATTCGTATCCCTAGTGGTGCGAGTGGCGACCTAGTCACTGACGCCGAAGAGCGTCTCACGCGAGCTACGGGTGTGGTTGATGCAACGGTGGCTGAACTACACGGGATCAAACCCCGGCTCTCGGCAACCATCATCACTGTCGAAGTAACAATTCAGGTGGCTCCAGTCCTGAGCGATACCGAGAAATTGCGACAGCATCTCGCTGAGGTCCCTGGAGTCGAATCAACCCCCCGTATCGGAGACTGACGTGAACTTTGGGCCTACCCTGAATTACACCTACCTAGTATTTATCGCCGGAATCTACGATCTATAGCATACTATGACCGGGTGGGATGAGTCCGACAGTACGTATGTCCGAGGAAGAATTGACGGATACCTTCGTGGACTGGCACAGTCGTCGGACGGTAGTCTAGCTTTCGATCAAGAACAGTAGGAAGGCCTGTACGGGAGCCGCGTCGTGTACGATAGCTTTCCAGCATGGGCAAATAAAGAGGAACGGAATCGAAACGAAGATTCAGTTGTTCTATGTGATTGGGTGGATTCGACCGAAACACTGTATCTAAAAGACGATGTGAGCCTCCCGCTTGATCGGTCGGGTACGATGGTTTTCGAAGATGGGACGGTCGTAATCTCCAGTTCAGAATATCCCCGGATCTTTACTGTTGGCGAGAACGTCGTCGAACTGGTCGAACAGTGGCGAGAATTGAGTCTAAAGATGCTCAGAGAAGCGTACGGATACGAATACAAGTGATGGTCGAACACCAAACCAACGAAGACGGACGCTAGAGTTCACCTTGACGTCTTTTCGTGCAGACGCCGCAGGCATATATGCGTTGTATCCCTATACAGTACCATCATGAATGTTGATTCTGAGGAAGCGCTCTACAAGGCCCCACGAACGGATGTTTCCCAGAATCAGGGGCGATTCAGAATTCACTTCAATTTTCCCGGGCAAAACCTCCCTGATCACGACGATCACGGCTATGGGCCGCTCGCAACTGTCGTTGAGTCATTCATGGACCCCGACACGCTAATTTCGATGCATCCCCACCGAAACGACGAGATCGTTTCCTGGGTGCCAGCAGGTGTAATGCGTCATGATGACAGGGAAGGGAACAAGCTGGTCACCGACCCCGAGCACCTCATGGTGATGAATTCAGGACGAGGGTTCTGGCACGAAGAGCGAACCCTTCCGGATGACCCACCGCTCCGGATGCTGCAGATCTTCGTCAGACCCCACTCGCTCGATTTCGAACCGAACATCCAGCACGGCCCCATCCCAGATTTCACCGCTAACGAATGGCGGCATCTCTTCGGACCTGAAGGAACAGATGCTCCGTTCTACGTACGCAACGACGTGCATCTCTACGATGTACGACTCGACGAGGGAACCAGTGTTGAACTCCCATCGATCGCGGGATGGGACACGTACTTCTACGTCTTCGAGGGGGCTGTCGAGGCGAACGATACCCGCTTCGGTGAGACGGAAAGCGGGCTGCTCGTGAACGAAGATACCGTTACCGTGACTGCACACGAGGAATCGATACTTGTCGCGTTCGTCATTAATCCCGACGCGCCGATTACCCGGCAGGGGACGATCGGTCGGTAATTCGAATCGGCGGATTTCTCCGTCAAAGGGTATGGTTCCCCAACCTTTCGAAGCTAACGCTACGATCGGTAGTTACGTAGCTTACGGACCTAACACTCTTATCGAGGCTGCACGTATTCTTCTGTGAAGATGTCGATCGACAGGGAACGGTTTGAACAGGCGAGTGAGGAGGAACTCGAAGAGGTGTCGGTGACGGATCAAGTACTGGGATTTCTTGCTGCAAACCGCGATCGAGCGTTCAAGGCACGGGAAATCGCGGCGCGAACCGACCTCGATGAGGGAGCCGTCAGTACAGCTCTTTCCCGACTCAAGGACCGTGACTTGGTCGAGCATAAGGCAACGTACTGGGCGATTACTGATGACGAGAGTCGGTTAGCGGCGTACAGTGGATACGAACGTGCGACCGCGCTATTTAACGAACAATTCGGGGACGAAGAGAAGGCTGCGTGGCGGGAACACGCTCCTGAGGAGCCACATCCCAGCGAGGAGAGCGGATCGTGACCGACGAGGATCCAGTTTACGATCGGGGGGATGTCGTTTACGGAGACGATCCGTTCAAAGGTGAAGAGGATGCACGACCCTGGGTTATCATTTCGAATCACGGGGACAAACCGTTTCACGGTGAGCAATATATCGCACTGACGCTTACGACGAAGTCTTGGATGGATGGGTTAATCGAGATTCCTGAAACAGCCTGGATTCGTGGAGGGACGCCGGATAAAAGCCGGATTGTCCCGTGGGGTGTTCAATCAATTGATGCTGACGATATTGAGTTCTGGCAGGGAACAGTTGACGAACAAATCCTTGACGAAGCCATCGCGGCGCTCATTGACGAGATAGCCGACGAGACAACGGTGGACGAGGACAACTAATCCCAGGAGGCGAGCCATCTGAAAGAATCGTCTCTTAGGTCGAATCACGGTTGTTGTGCCGGCAGATTATGATGTATGATATTACGTCTCTGTTGCATAAAAGTGAAGCTATTTATATTTGGTTCGTATTTTTGCAACACAGTGTACAGCGAAGCGGAGCTCCGATTGCTCGCAACCCTCCGCGGGGAGCGCGCGCTCAGCGACCTCGCCGACGATCTCGATCGAAGCCTTAGCTACGTGTCTGAGCTGGTAACGCAGATGGAAGAAAAGAATCTGCTCCACACGGTCCGGTCAGGGAAAACGAGGCGAGTTCGTCGGTCGCAAACAAAAGCTATCGAACTGTTCGATAGATTCGTCCTGCGGTATCCGCACATCCCATTTCCCGAACTTCTGGATGGGGCCACGCTTCGCGTGCTGTACTACCTCGACACGCCAGCAACTGCGACAGAACTCGCTGATTCCACCGAGGTACATCGGAGCACAGTTCACAGGTCACTCTCCCCCTTACAACATCGAGGACTCGTCTATCGAACGAACGGCAAGTATGCACTCAACGGAGAGTTCGGAGAACTCGCTACAGTTGCGAGGGAATTCGCTCATCATCGGCATCAAAACCGGATCGAAAACCATGTAGATGCCTATACAATTCTCTGGGAGTCTCTCGATGAGTTCCTCGTCCAAACGGATGAAGGAGTCGATGCAGAACCGTTTCTCCCAACGGGTCCAGAACGGTTCCAAGAATACGGTCTCCCGCTTTTGACCCGTCAACGCCGGTACTATCTGTACAATGAATCGAAGACTGATCTTTCAGCGTCGGAACTATGCTGCCACATGATAGTCATCGATTATGGGGCGCGATCACAGTCATACTGTCTCTTGTTGTTGGCGGCCACCGATATAGATCGAGGGGAACTCCAATCCCTGGCAGAGAGATACGACGTCGAAGAAATCGTATCCGATCTCCTCACGTATCTTGACACCGAAGGTGAGGTTCGGGCTGACTCGCTTCCGGGGTGGACAGAGTTCGAAAAGCTTGCCAGGGAGTACGAGGTTGACGTATGAGAGAGCGACTGGATAGCGCCGTTTCTGTACATCATGTTAAAGACGCTGGGGCGACTACTTTCCCTCAATGGCTGCACAGGAGTATCGTATCGTCTCTGGGGAGGACTCGGAGATACATCAAGAACCCCATATTGAGGGAAGCCGAGTTACGGTACGAGACGTATTTGTCCGGGTGGAGCAACGGGGACTTAGTCCCGACCGAGTGGCTGAGCGGTACAATCTAGATATCGCTGACGTCTACGAGGCACTCGCGTACTACCACAACAATCCGGAGGAGATGCAGCAGGTCGAGAACCGACACGAACGGGCTGGTGAGGAAGCGAAGCGGCGGTCATCGCTGACGCCTCCCGAAAACTGACAGATGGTGTCTCGGCTTATCTGGGCACAAGTGTATCGATAACGTCTCAGAAACGAATATACGTCCGAGACTTGCTACGATATCGTGTGACTGCTAATCCTATCGGCGGGCTGCCGGACCGTCCTCTGACACACTCCGACATTCGCGCACTCGCCGGCCATCATAGCATCGACATCTGTCATCCTGTGTACCAACTCGTGGATGACGAAGATGCGATCATCTCGGTGTTTATCGGTGTCGGTGAGCAGGTCCATGTCCTAATCTTCGATCCCGAGAAACGAGCGTGGGTAAAGGTTGACTCAACCGGATCGTGGGAAGGCCTCACCGAAGACGTCGGACTCGATGATGATCGATTGACAGAGCAAATTGAGGCTGGATACGATGAGGATGAGATTGAACCGGCAGGATACCTCAACGATCCGTTGGACGGGTTCGCAGCGAATCTGCCACAGGAGCCGTTGACAGCTGCACAGATCACGGCCATCGGCGACCGAGGATTCATTCCCGAAGCGATTCCGTTCACACGACACAAGAGTACTGATCGGTACGTCTCGTTCGTGCTTGCGTTCGACGAACCAATCGAGAACAGACGGTTGTTCGCTGCCTACGGCTACAATCCCGAGACGAACACGTGGGAGGTTGCCCACTCGCTGGATGTGACCGATGTTGAACGGGATGACGAGGCTGTGTTCGAGACCCTCGCCGAACATATCACTACCTGGATTACTGATCACTACGAGTTGAGTGAACTCGCAATCGACGAAGAAGACGTGTCGTGAGAGCAGCAACCGAGTGTGCGGGCTTCAGGGAACCTCAATTCCGATTTCTTCTGTGAGCACCCACCCCGTCGCGCTCTGGCCGTGTTATGGTCCACCTTCAGCAGGAGTGTGGAAGGCATGTCCGGATTTGAACTCGGTCAACTCCTCGATGCGATCTTCGAGTTCCTCGATCTCTTCGCGTAGCTCCTCGGCTTCCGTTCCGTCGGTGGCAGCAAGTTGGTCTTTGAGACCCTGTAGTCTGGTTTCTTTCCGATCCTCGTCCACCTCGGCTTTCCGTACGTACTCACTCTCGGTGATCTCGTATACATCTCGTTCGGAGAGTTCTGTCACCTCTAGTGCGTCGTCCACTTTGCCGCGGTCCACTCCCATGACGCGCTCGGGGTCGATGCCAGCATGTTCGAGAGTATCGAGTACGTCGTCTTCGTCCTTCAACGACCGGTTCCGCCGCGTCGTTCGCTGGACGGAGCCGAACGGACCGCTCACGGGACGGTCGTGATGCAGGCGGTTCAATAGGACGTCGGCCACGTTCTGCCTGAGATCGTTGGCGTTTCGTTGGACGTCCGAAAGCAGCGTATAGAGATTCACCAGCGCGTCCGTCTCCATGTCTTCGAGTACATCGACTTCGTGGCGTTCGAGTGCATCCACGAGCAAGAGCGCATCAGCATAGACATCCAGATCCGGTTCAGTTCGTTTCTCTTGGCCACGTTCGGAATCCCCCGCATCATCGAGTAGTTGGGTGGTCGTCGGCCCGTCTCTCTCAAGAATCACGCCACGCTCCTCGTCGATTTCGAAGCGAGGATGGACGCTCAGGACTGCTGAATACGGTTCAGCGTCGGGCGGAAGACGGTCCAGTTCGAACCCACCCGATTCTTCGGTTACTCGGCGATACAGCGTCTCAAACTGCTCCCGCTGCAGTGGCCGCTTCTCTCCTGTTTCGTCAATCTGGATGATGACGCGGTGTTCTTGGATATCGGTGATACGAAAGCGCTCGTGTGACAGTGGCGTGATGAGCGTTGCTCCGTCGGAGAGTTCTTCGAGTTCGTCAAGGAGTGTGTGCCAACTGACGCTGAACGGCATATGAAAACCTTGGCAAGCAATCGACTAAACAGTACTCCGTATACGTGTCGTTGCGGCGGTGAGGGGTGCCCAGGGTTTTCTACCGATCGGACCCGTAGCAACGGATAGGACGCGATGGAACACGAACCGACAGTGACGGAGGCAGCGATCAAGCGTCTCGCACGGTCCAAGTCGTACGACCGCGGTGAGAACTACTACGATCAGGGTGCCGTCATCGACGTCACTCATCGTGGCGATACGCTGCGAGGTGAGGTCGAAGGGAGCCAGTACGAACCCTACCAGGTACGAGTTGAACTCGATGATACTGGAATCGTGGAGACGGCGTGTTCCTGTCCGTACGACCACGGCGGCATCTGCAAACATCGAGTCGCGGTTCTGTTAACGTACATACGTGATCCAGATAGTATCGATCAGCGTCCGTCTGTGTCCGACCTGGTTGCGGATGCAGACCCGTCGGAACTCCGGGACGTGATTCTTGATCTCGTTGAGCACCACCCAGAACTAGCGGCTCGGGTCGAATCACGACTTGAAACGGGCCAAGGCGACGATGCGTCTGTCCGATCGCCAGATATCAACCGCGAGTCGATTCGCCAGCAAGTCCAGTACGTACTCCGACCATCAGATGGGAGGTCAGGGCACGGTCACGACCCGTATGCCGCAGTCGAAACTGATGTAGAGAAACTCCGAGAGATCCTCGACCAGGCACGAACAGCTCTCGATGCTGGTGATGGTGAAACGGCCCTGGTTATTCTCGAACCAATGGTCGAGGAGTTGATGGACGAAGAGTGGTTGGCGCTCTCGTACGACGATTCGCAGGCAATCTTCGAGTTTTTCGACGAGGTCGATCGAGTACTGGCTGAGGCGCTTCTCACGGTTGATCCATCCGAAACTGCCCGTCAACAGTGGGAAGAACAGCTCTGGCAGTGGGAACAGGAGATGGGGCGGTATACCCATCACCCACCGTACAGCGTCGCGCTCGAAGCGGTCCAGCGTGGCTGGGATTTCGAACCGGTGCAGCGAGCACTGGACGGCGATACCGCTGCCGTCGATCTCTGGGAAGGCGATCCACCGTGGTACGCCGAGGACTTCATTAGAGCCCGTCTTAACGTCCTCGAACGGCAGGATCGCATCGAGGAGTACCTGAATCTGGCACACGCCGCCGACCAGATCGAGGCATTTGTCACGATGTTGGTGAGAGAAGGACGCATCGACGAGGCCATCGAATACGGGCGAAGCAACCTGGTCTCGCCTGACGAGGCGCTGGCACTGGCCAAAACGCTGCGTGAACACGACCGTCCACAGGCAGCACTGGAAATCGCACACCTCGGTCTCTCACTTGAGGGGCCGAAAAAAGCCGAGTTAGCCGAATGGCTCCGCGATCGAGCCAAGAGTATGGATGAGCCGGAGTTAGCATTGGAAGCTGCTATTACTGCGTTCAAAACTGATCCGACGCTCTTGGCCTATCAGGCGACAGAGGAACTTGCCGGTGAGGAGTGGCCCGAGATTCGAGACGAACTGCTGTCGTATCTCGCCGATCAGAATACGACGGCTCGGACAGCGCGGCAACACGTCGAAATCTTTCTGGAGGCGGAGCGGTACGAGGAGGCGATCGCTATCGCGGAGGAATTTTCGGATTATACCGTCGTCGAACCAGTCACAGAGGCCGTCTTCGGAGAACATCCACAGTGGACGATCGAAGCCTGCAAACAGCAGGCGGAGCCGATCATCGAGGAGGGCAAATCACAGCGGTATCGCCACGCGGTCCTGTGGCTGGAAACTGCCGGGAAGGCAGCCGCGGCTGCAGAGGAACTCGACGAATGGCGTGCCTACGTGGAAGAGCTGAAAGACGAAAACTCCCGAAAGTACAAACTCCGACCGATGCTGGAAGAACTGCTTGCGGAATTTCCAGAGTGACGGAACCACGGTGAACAATGCCCGAACGTACCAGCGAGCGCGTTCTCACGATCCTTGCTGATCGTCCAATAACCCTTCCAGAAGATCTCACGCTGTCAAAAATTCGGGATCGTGCGTTCGGATTCAAATTCGAGGAAGGTGAGGAACTCTCGTTTCGGATCGAGCGACATCCGACGATGTATCTCTCCGGGATGGGTGTCCCAGGCATCGATGCGTCACCAGCTCGGTTTCATGTTTTGACGGAGTACCGACTGGATTTGAATAACGAGACGTGGGACAGTGAGGAACTCGCGTCGAGCTTCGAATACGAGCCCTGGTTGGTTGTCGAAGCTGAACTTGGAGCTGGCGGTCCCCACGATATGATCCAGCAAGAGATCACCGAAGTCAGAGCTGCGGACGATCCGGAAGCTGCCTTCGACGATGTGTTCGGCTCCTGGATCGACCACTGGGAAGAGAAATTCGCTGAAGTCCATGGCCGAGCGGTTCCCCAGGAGGATAAAGAGGCGATTCTTGATCTGTTGGTCGGGGAGTTACGCGAGCGAGCGGATCTGGATTGACCAGTCGATGCCATGTTACTGTGGCCGTTGATTGAGTACGTCTATAACATCTTCAAGGGTGAATAGTCGAAGGGTGTCCTCTTCGTCGGCTGCCTCTCGAACTGATTGTTTGAACCCGTTTCGACTGAACAGTGCGTATTCGTAGTCGGGCTCTCCACCAGCTGGTGGCGTCCAATCGATCTGCTTGGCTTCTTCCTGTAGTCGAGAGAGTACGGTATATCCAACGGGCTGGTTTGTGAACTTGACTTCTCCTGCGAGAAGCGTTCCCTCGGCAGTGAGCCCGACAACGTCGATCTCGTGTTCTCGGTGCCACCAGCGTCCCGGTCGCTCGGTGAATGCCAAGTCGGAATACAACGAGGGGACGGCCTGCTGACAAAGTTGCTCGAAGACGTCACTGACGAAGTTCGGGAGTTCGGGCTCGACGAGTTCACTATACGCCGTGTCGCCATACATCTCGTATCTACCGCCGCGGCCGTGAACGAACCGAAACCAGAAGCGGAAGAGGTGGTCACTGATCTGATACCGACGTTTCCGACTACGCGTCGGATCCGCCGTCACGGGATAGTCGGGTTCGATGAGTTCCAGATCCTCCAGTCGGTCGAGGTAGTAACTCGAACTGTTTGCATCAATACCTGCGTCACCGGCGATTTCATTCCGCGTTCGGTTCCCTTTAGCGATCGCTTCGAGAATAGCAAAGAACCGATTTACCTCGTCAACCTCCATTCGGAGGATCAACTCGGGCTCTTCGTGGAGACTGCCCTGTTGGTGTAGCAACGTTCGCGTGATGTTCTCGTCAAGCGACTGCGTGTCATCGACCGCTTGGAGGTAGTGGGGAACGCCTCCAAAGACCCCGTACGCAAACACTTGTTCCTCGGGACTGTAGTTGGGGAAGAACTCCATCGCTGCCCCGAAGTCGAGTTGGTTGATCGGAAACTTTCCGCTGGGATTCTGTGAGATACGTCCGTACAGTGGGGCGCGTCCATCGAGTGTGAGGTCGTACATCATCCCGATCGCCGATCCGGTAAGGACGAGTGTCGTCGCGGAGTCCTCGACGCTGTGGTCCCACAGTCGCTGAATCAACGATGGAAGTTCCTCGTTAGCGTCAGCGAGGTAAGGGAATTCGTCGAGAACGATGATCGCGTCCTGATCGATGAGATAGTCCAGAAGTGTTTCCCAGTCACGCTGGAGACGCTCGATGTCGGGATACGTCTCACTCGCGTCAGTCACGAAGGCGTCGAGTTGGGCCTTCGCGGTTGTTTCTGTCGCCTGGTGATACACTGCGTCGTCCCGCTCGCGGATCGATTCTGCGACCAGTCTCGTCTTACCGATCCGGCGACGGCCCCACACGACAGCGAGTTCCGCTTCGTCGCTCGCATAGAGTTCTCGCAAGCGCGCGAGTTCTTCTTCCCGGTTGACGAACTCGGCCATTAGCAGCTGTTTGTCTCCCCCACTCATATGATCTCAGATAGTGTAGCTTCAACTATTGTAGCCTAAACTATTGTATCTTTGGCTATGTTTTGCTTGCTATCACGTGGAGACGCTTCTCGAATCTGGATACAGTGCCTGAAAGGTTGACGTGCTCGACAGTTGGATCGAAAGCTGTAGAGCAATTAAAGAAATCCGGCTCTGTTGAAGTCCTCAAATGGTGATAGGTTTTGGGCGTCGTGCAAGATACAGAGGGTGTAGTCAGCATTGGGTCGTGATACAGATCGGACGCGACTGTATCACCGGGGTTGTGATGGTGAATTAAGAGCCTGTCAACCTTAGATTCCTGTAATTTCACCGTCATTCTCTCTGCTAAAGTTGACACGCTTAATCCGGGATCCCGCTGAGTTTTTTATCCCTTTGGACTAAAATATCGAATAAATGATAATATACTTCTTGATGAATACACAGCACGAATGCAGCACTCGTCGTTGACTTTCCATGAGTGATTAAGAGGTGAGATCGCTCACCGGAACTGACGGTTTATCCAGTAGCCGAGAAGAATGTCGTACAAGATACAGAGAGCGAGTCAAACGTGAATATG
The DNA here is from genome assembly GCF_900188065.1 of Halorubrum vacuolatum. Lineage (GTDB taxonomy): Archaea > Halobacteriota > Halobacteria > Halobacteriales > Haloferacaceae > Halorubrum > Halorubrum vacuolatum. Next base: position 499 of record NZ_FZNQ01000022.1, on the reverse strand, counting down.
GAATTAAACGCACTGAGCACCCCCATACACTTTTGCTCAGTGATAAGAAATAAATGAGAATATGACTCAATCGATCCGGGTATTGCACGTCGATGACGATTCTTCAATCGCGGACCTGACCGCAGCGTTTCTACAACGTGAGGATGACCGCTTCACCGTTGAGACGGCCACCAACGCCGATAAGGGGCTGGGCATCATCCGTAATCATCCACCTGACTGTGTGGTTTCGGACTACGAAATGCCCGGGTTGAACGGCATTGAGTTCTTGCAGGCTGTTCGAGAGCAGTATCCTGACCTTCCATTTATTCTCTACACCGGAAAAGGTAGCGAGACAGTTGCCAGCGATGCCATTGCTGCAGACGTAACGGACTATCTTCAGAAGAGTTCGGGGTCTGAACAGTACGAACTTCTCGCCAACCGAATCCGGAATGCTGTCCATGCGAGGCGTGAGGCCGAGCGAGCCGACAGACAGGAACAGCTGATGCGTCTGACTGAATTT
>NZ_FZNQ01000021.1 GCF_900188065.1 Halorubrum vacuolatum | reverse complement strand
ATACACGCATGGGTTGATCTCGACGAGCGCGAGGTCGTCAAACTCGTCGATACCGGCCCGAAAAACACGAACGTCGTCGAGAATTTGCGGACCCACTACTACCGGGAGGGGAAACGGGATCTACGCGACGATCTCACCCCATATAACGTCATCCAGCCGGATGGGCCGAGCTGGAACGTCGACGGCCACACCGTCGAGTGGCAAAACTGGCACGTCCGCGTCGGCTTCAACCACCGGGAGGGGTTAGTACTGTATGACATCACCTACGAGGACGAGGGCACAGAGCGACCGATCCTCCGACGGGCGTCCTATCCGGAGGTGGTGACGGCGTACAACGACCCCGATCCGGACCATGACTGGAAGGCCCCGTTCGACGTCGGCGAGTACGGTCTCGGGCGACTGGCGAATTCGTTGACCGAGGGCTGTGATTGTCTCGGATACATGCACTACTGGGACGCGGTCCTCAATGACGGCGACGGTAACGCACAGGTGATCCCCAACGCGATCTGTCTTCACGAGGAGGATTACGGTCTCCTCTGGAAGCACTACGACTGGCGGGTCGGTGATCACGAAGTCCGGCGGAATCGACGCCTCGTGATCTCGTTTATCTCCACGATCGGAAACTACGACTTCGCGTTCTACTGGTACTTCTACCAGGACGGCTCGATCGAGAGCGAAGTGAGACTCACCGGCTGTAACGCGACCGGACTTTTATCGGGAGACAACCGCGAGACCGGCTACTCTGAGACGATCGGTCCTGGACACAAGTCAATGCTCCACCAGCACGTCTTTAATTGTCGTCTGGATTTCACCATCGACGGCGAGACGAACACGGTCCGCGAGGTCAACCTCAACGACGTCCCCTACGGGCCCGAGGGATACGACCCAACTCCTCACGCCGGGGTGACTGATCAAAACCTGAATCCCCACGGCAACGCTGCCTACGTTGAGCGGACGCGGCTCGAACGCGAATCCGACGCACAACGCATGACCGACACCCACGCTGGCCGCTACTGGGAAATCGTTAACGAGAACGTGACGAACGACGCGACAGGTGAGCCCGTCGGCTATCGGCTCATGCCCAAGGCGGGAACGAACACCGCGTTTCCGATGCAGCCAGGCTCTTCGAATGCCAAACGAGCCGGGTTTGCGACGAAACACCTCTGGGTGAGCCAGTACGACGACGCGGAGCGCTACCCGGCCGGCGAGTATCCGAACCAACATCCCGGTGGCGTGGGGCTGCCAGTCTGGACCGATGCGGACCGCTCGATAGCCAACGAGGACCTCGTTGTCTGGTATAACATGTGTCAAACTCACGTGAGTGTGCCCGAAGATTGGCCGATACTTCCAACAAAGATGGTCTCATTCAAACTCGAACCTGCCCACTTCTTCGAGGAGAACCCAGCGATCGACGTCCCGCCAGAGCACGCGATCAAAGACATTGATAAATGGAAGACAGAGAACCAAGAGGGGATGGATCTTGAGGATAACTGAGACAGAGTGACGATTAGCAGGTACGTATGCCGGTCTTACCACATTAACCAACAACATCTATTGATCCGTGGAGCATGTTGGTTAACACAAAAATAGCCAATATCCTACGAGCCGTAACAAACTACATTTTTCATATCACTGGGATCCACCCCTCGTTGCCGCTTTGACATCCTCCTCACGCTAACGCGCGAGGATTCCTCCGTTGAGAGGTTCGGCTACCGACCCACGGAGGCAACTTGCGGGTTTGTGCACACTTCTTTGAGACTTTCGTGAGGGTGTGGTTTTCCCGACCAATCGTGGTCGTCCCACTCGAATCGCACGGGCCGTGCCATCGGCCTGAGTTCTGTATCGCTATTTTCTCGAAGGAACGTCTCTGACGCCGTGAGGTCGGCGTGTCCCTCAAAGCCACACGGACACGTCAGCGTATCCTCGTGGCGAACTGTCTCCTCGTGCCCCCCACACTCGGGACACGTTTGACTCGTCCACGCTTCCGACTTGACTTTGAGACTGATGCCGTACTCCTTACAGACACACGCGAGACGGTGGATAAACTTCTTGAACGCCCAGAAGCTGTGCGTCTTCTCGTTCACGCTGACCGACCAGTGTGTTTCCAGCACGTCGGTCAGATCACCCACGTACACCGTTGCCACACCCTCATCGTACAGGCGTTCAACGAGATTGCGCACCAGCGCGTTCTGTGCGTGGTCACGGCGCTTCGTCCGCTGTCGGTACAGCCGACGAATCCGCTTGGAGCTGTAGCGCCCCTCGCGGAGTTTTGACTGGAGGCGAGCGATTTCGTCGGTCGTCTCGCGGAACCGTCCGAACAACTCCCGACCATCGTAGAGGTACTGGTTCCCAGTGGTCGTGGAACAGGCGACGAGGTTGTTCGCGCCAACGTCGAGGGCGGCTTCGTGAGAAGCCAGTGGTGAATCCAGTCGAGAATCAGGAACGGTGACTGGTTGAAAAGCCCTAAACGTGTCGCTAACCTCGTCGTACCATTCGTGTTCGGTTAATACTTTCAGTTATATTCCACGCGCTTAGAGATAGACTACGTCGGGCGTGTACCTAGGAATTGACCGATGCTCAGACCTCTCAAACCGTCAGATAGGGCTTAACCGAACACCGATGGGCTCGGGACGACAACCAGACGACTCGGACGCCATTCGCTGATCCACTTAAACGCTTGTATATTACTTTCCAAGCGTATTTTACAGTGAGTGAGACCCCTCAACATGCCAATGCGACTGAAAACACTCATGCAAGGCATGCGGGTCTACATGAATCCGCGCGACTACGAAGTGATGATCGAATCCGCTCACAACCGTGAGGCCGAGATGGCATGCGTGTGATGGGAGAGATGGGCTGCCGTATCAGCGAGCTCACCTTCGGCCCTGACGACATCCGTGAAAGCACCCACGATGACGTGGACATCCTCTTTGTCACGATCTACGGCAAAAAGTCTAAAGGCCGAGGTACGAAAGGAAATCGGCGTGACGCATGGGTACCACGAGACCTGTATGAAGATCTCGAAGAGTACCGTAAGATAGAGGGCTTCGGTGAACGGGCCGGGTACTTCCCCGAGGACAAGCTCTCAATGGCACACTCCATCAAGAGGAGTGCAGAGAACGCCGTGTCACGTACCGGGAACGATGACTTCCAGCACGTGACTGCACACGACTTCAGGGTGTTCTTTGCCACGAACATGATGCTCCGCGAGCGCGTGGACCCCGAGGTCGTGATGGAACTCGGTGGGTGGGAAGACAGAGATAGAATCGACCCGTACCTGAACGCATTGTTCGACGACGTCATCCAGGACGCGCTCGCCGATGCAGGTCTCTTCAGTGACGAAGTGGACGTGGAACCCGACCCGCTCGAAATGCTCCAGAAGGAAATTGCTCAGCTGCGTGACGCCGTGAACAGCCTCGACCAGCGCCTGTCGCTCGACGACCCGAGAGACGACTCGCAGGCCGGGTTCGATGACCTCTAAGCTGCCGCCTTCGGCTAGTTGTCAGTTTCAGCGTTGATACGCTGTTTTTAAACAGTAAGAAAGGACTTCGACCGTGCGGCCTGTCGATTGTCATGATCTTCACGACTCTGTCAATTTCAAAGCGCGGAAGATGTTATTGGGTGTATTAACGGGATACGGATGTTGGGTTAACAATAGCTAGAACAAGGAGTTTGAGAGAGTATCAAGAGCTACGAGTATAGAAGCACTTGTTGAAAGGCTCTTGTTATCCGATACAAATATTTAAGATCGATAGAATTTCAAAAGTTGAATATATATTACTGAGATATGTACGATCTCACTGGGTTTCAGCGGGACCTGCTATGCGTCGTTGCTGGTCTTGAAGACCCGCATGGACTCGCAATCAAGGACGAACTAGAGGACTATTATGAAAAAGAGATCCACCACGGTCGACTGTATCCCAACCTTGACACACTCGTCGAGAAGGGACTTATAGAGAAAAGCCAGCGTGACCGACGGACCAACGAGTATACCACTACTCGACGCGGTACCAGAGAAATTGACGCACGAGTTGAGTGGGAAGCTCAGTACATTGACCGCGACAGCTGATTAACCCGTCAGCGGGACACAGTCTCAACTGCTCTTTGGAATCAATACGACTCCGCGGCTCTGTTGAAATCCTCAGGCAGTGATAGGTTTCGACCGTAGTGCGAGATACAGAGGGTGTATGCAGCACAGGTGGTTCGTTGCTTCCGACCAATCAGTGGTGAATCAACTGTTCGCTGAAGAGTGCGTACTGACTGCAGGTTGGTTCAACCGGTTTTGAACAAGCCATCTAAGATAGGTTTAGAGTAAGGAGACATACCACCGTTACTTTGATTGTATGATATAACATGAACTAATTATGGTTCCTAACTCGGGGGAGTTCGTGTGCTATTTCCCGACGGGGGTCACTATTGAACAGCCAGGTGTGGAGAGATCTCTTGTTGATGAATTCAACCGTTATCGGAGTGATACCCTCAGAGACGTGCTTCAGATAGTAAATCAAGTACAAGCCGGTGATATCGGAGAGGGCCCACTTATTAGTGGAATAGGATATTGGGGTACAGAACATGATTTAAACGAACCCATAGAATATGGGAATGACAAATATTGTAGGGTATTTGCACCGCACTTAGGCCACGGGTTTGATGTATATGAGCGGGAATTGATTACAAATGTTATTGCCGCAACCGACGCGGGCTTGTCGAAACCTGAACTCCCAGCCGCACAAATCCACGATATTTCTCTCGAATCCGTCTGGCTGAGGCCTGATCTCCATATGGGAATATCGATCCTCTTTGGCGTAGATCAGCCCCAAAATGCCGGGAGTGATATGGATGACCAAAACACACCTTCAGAGTATATGTCCAAAGCGGGAGATTGGGTAGTAGAACACAAAGACGAGATTCTAGCTAGCCTCCTTTCAGGATCGGCTTTGCAGGCAGCAGGATACTTCATGGACGACGGTCGCCACACAGAGTCCGCGGATAAAGATTTCAAAAGAGAATAAATCATATAATGCGTGCTGAGCGATCCGTGAGTCCTCTGTATCTCGCTATTCGGTATTGGAGCCAGCTTATTTCTTTATACTGCATGGAATGTCGTTGAGCCTAACTATTGACTGTTCAGGACACGAAGGCAGTCGCAAAGTATGTCGGTCTGTCGAAACCGACAGGGCTTGTACTGACCGATCACTACTCCTCGGAATCAAGCTTCAGCTCGTGCTGTATTCAGCACGCAGATCGTGTCAAGTCTGAAGGATTTCAACAGAGCCGACTCCGCTAAGTAATGATGGGCATCGGCGTTCGATCAAGCCTGCTCCGACGGTTCTGCGAGGTTTGCACCTCGCTCATTTCCTTCGTATACGCATAACTCAGTCGAGCTCAAAAGCCGTAGCCTATTACTATGAGTGTTAAGCGAACACGAATGGTACGAGGACGCACGTCGGCGGTCGAAGAACGTGCTGTCGAGCGCAGCGTGGCCAGACTCCGGGTGCTGCTGCGCAGAAACGCGCAGCAGCGCCCGCCACACCCACATTTTCAGCCGATCAAACGACTTGTAGATCGTCGTGTGATCGGGGATATCGTCCCGATCTAAGTCAAGAGCATCGCGGACCTCAGCCATGTACTTCAGCCGATTAGACGTTTCACGGTAGCTGTGGCCGTCTTCGACCCGAAAACAGTGCAAAACGACGTGAACCCAGCGGGCGAACCCGCCGCTGGCGGGCTCGCCCGCGTGCTTTCCCAACGCTTGTTTAGCTAGGTCACGACACTGCTCGATGAAGTCAAGGATATTGATCTCCATACCAAGCTCGATTTCCTCGGCTTCATCCTTCTAAACCGCCGAAAATGGCAGATAAGATCGCTATTCAACACAGCAGCTTTGTGAGGTACTGATTTTAAATTCCTAGAGCTTAACACGTATGCATACTACATACTCATATGGCAGTAGTTGTGACCTTAGAGTGTACAGAACCTGAATGTCCTACACAGACAAGGACAATAGAAATACCAGAAAGTGATCTTAAAGACGCTCTGAAATCTGAATTGAATGGCGCTGATGAAGTAGCAAAATTTCTTGGGCTAACCGAGCTATTCGATATCGGCCAAGCAGATCCTGAGACGTTATGGTGGCTTATCAGACAACTCTATATTTATTATAATATGAAACAGGACATTGACAATATAATTGGCGGGGATTCAACTAAAGAACCGTCACCCGAAGATAAGTTACTCTGTAACAGTTGCGGGGAGCCAATGACAGCGGGAGATATACGTATTGAATAACAATGCCTCAGAAAACCCGACTCAGTAAACAAGAATTGAAAAGGTTGAATATAAAAGCAAAATTCGGCAAAAACCTTCAGGGGCAAACAGATGATAAGGTAATCTTGCTCCTTGAGCACAAACACAAATTTGATCGTGAGGAGTCCGGCCAAGTAGAGGGAAACATGGTAGTATATCCCCCAGAAAGTTCTGAGGCGATTATATCTACAACGGAAGACATCGATCAAGTAATGCAAGAGTGCCGAAACGGAAACGAGTACACGGAGCTTGGCAATATAATAAGTGAGATACTTGCACGCCGGATTTGATTCCGGTTGTATATCTCGCAGACTGGCCACAACATACTCTATCTATCCGCTGAGCGCATTCATCAATAAACAAGGCGGATAGCTCGGGACTTGCCCCGACGTAGTTGACTATAAACACCCGACACAAGTGCGGAAACGGCTGCATTTGAACGACTGCATGGTAGATACAAAACAGAAGTTGCGACGAACGATGACACTGAAATGGCTGAACCGAGAGAACGCCACGAACACGGCAGTGCGATATATAAAATCAGACTCAACATGAGTGACCACGGATTGAAAGTAGATATCGCGCGTCCACCGGACGAGGATGAGGTTATATGTGATTTCCGTATCCCCAGTCTTCAAGATTCCCTTCCACTTCATCGAGATGCTGAAGCCCGGCTTTCATAAGTGCCTGGCGAAGGTCCGTGATGGAGACGTCCTCATCTAGTCGCTCCTCAAGTTCACCTTATGCTTCGCGCTCGCCTCGTTTTGTCTCTGGCTGAAGGAACAGTGGAACCCGTTCGCGACCGTCTTGGACACCATCACGGCGGAATTTATACGGTATCTGGAATTGTCTTTGATCTCGGTCGTCTGTCCTATCATCAGCTTGCGCAGGTTGGGTCTGTTCCGCATGACTGGGTGATGATCGCGTGCTGGCACTCTGATCTGATGGCTCATCGTCTGCAAATAGGTTCTCTCCGGCACCCTCTTTCATCCTTTTGAGGAGCTGTACATTCCTTTCTTCAGCGACGGGTGATTTGGAGGCTCTGGGCTCCAACTCGATCAAGCCGTGCTGTATCGACGCAGCCCGATAACCGAGAACAAAATCACCATAGAAACAAATTCGAAGTAACAGTATAAAAGGACTACCCAACTTTTTATCAGAATTAATTGGCCCTATTGAAACCCTCTACGATAGTGACTGAAATTAACCAACATGGCGTGGTGGAGAGATGAGTTGTTGGTTAAAATCGTACAGACTGTGGGGAAGGGCCTAATATTTAGGATAAACTATCTAACCCCGGATTCTAGGACTAATTTACTGAAAACGTGGTGTGTACCTGTTTCACCGCCTTGAGGACACCGATATCGACGTCTCGAAGCAGGGGTTCAGGCGGTCAGAATACACTTCGATAGTGGAGTGTAGGCCTACAAAGTGTGTTTTTCCACCCACGTATAGTGCATATCGCGATATGAATTTGTCAAGTCACTCCACCGCGTACCCCCACTCCTGGAGCTGATCGGCAGTTTCCTCGATGTGCATCAGCCCGACCAGGAGGGCTGCCTCGCGAAGATCAGCCTTCTTCACGCTCTCGCCGAGGAGGTCCTCGATCTTTGACTTCTGCTTGCGTTCAACCTCAACCGTCGTATCCTGAAGATGGAGTTGCTTAGTGTTCTCGCGGCCGTCCGTGATGCTACTCCGCCGGTGGATCCACGGAAGGCGCGGCGTTGACTCCTCCACGACCCGCGACGTGGTACGCTCATCTCGATGGAGGCCAGTGTCGACGCTGGCATCGGTGGAGCCGGTGTCGCTCCCCCCCGCTTCGTCTTCTTCCTCGTCGCCCCAGCCGTTAACTGAGCCCTCTTTGAAGCCCGCCATCAGACCGTCACCTCGTTATCCTCGTCGAGAGCTCCCGGTTCGGGTACCGACGGCGCCTCGACGCCAGCCTGCTGCTCAAGATATCGCGCGATCTCATCAAACTGCGCCAGCGTCTCGACCTCGTAGTCGCGGCGAGGGCTGCGATACTTCCGAACGTACTCGAACGCCGAACACTGCATCTTCCAGCAGCCCTCCATGAGCGCTGTCCGGTCGCCGATCACCGCCGGGACCTCGAATGGAACATCTTCGAGCATCTCCCGCTGGTCAGCGGTGTCTTTGTAGCCCATCGGGACGGCGCCAAGGACGCCGACGTCAATCTCTAGCTGGTCGGCGAAGTTTGTCGCCAGTTGCTCGAGTCCTTGGACAGAAGCCTCTCCCTTCGCGCTGGGCTCCAGTGGGATCAGGAGGTTTCGCATCGCGTAAATCGCGTTATAGAGGTGGATCGACTCGGTCGCTGGTGGGTCACAAACGACGACATCATACTCCGACGGTACGCCGTTCTCCGAGAGCACGCGTCGCAACTGCGCGTAGATATTGAACGCGTCACCAAAGTCCTCGGCCTTTTGTTTCTCTCTGCGTAGGTGGTCTTGTAGATCTGAGAGCGTGTTGTGCTCTGGGACGATGTCGACTCCCTCAGCCCTCCGGATCAGGTCGTTGAACTCACCACGGGGGCTCCCGACGAGGTGACGAACCAAGCTGTCAGCCTGCGGGTCGGTGCGATCGCCGTCGACATCGGCGAGGCGGCTCAAGTTGCCGTCTTGGGGATCAAGCGGGATGACGAGCACGTTGAGACCCGCGCGAGCGTGCGCGACCGCTGTGTTCCATGTCAGCGTTGTCTTGCCGACACCGCCGGCCTCGCTGTAGACGGTATATGAAAGCATTGTATCTTATCTAACTCTCATAGATTATATAGTTACGTCAGACAATAATCTAAGATTCTAAAATTAGATTCTTATCTAAGATTCTAATATAAGTAAGTTATCTAATAAGAGGAGGCGGCTTCAGATTCTCTCACAACGACCACCTGTCCACCTATGATCGGACTGCAGAGTTACAGAAACCAAGGAGAAAGCCTCGCCGAATCCCGTTCTGCAGGCGAGAAGTTGCCAGCGGTGACACGGGACCGGCCCGCTGTCCCGCGCTGGAATCCTCGCGCTTCAGCGCGGGGAGGATGTCAAAGGCGTCACATCAATCAGTAAGTTCCAGTAGAGTCTCGCCGAGAACGATCGCTTCGGCAGGCAGATACTGCGATGGGGATGCCCGAGCGCGAGGAAACTTCGCTGCTTACTGCGAGGAGGATTTCATGCCAGCGAGTTCGATATGGCACACCTGACCCCCGAGGAGGCGGCAAGCCTTCGCGACCAGCTTGACGAGTACCTCACATCGAGTGAGGAGACCGAGTGAGCCACCGACTGTTCAGTCGACCCCCCGGGGGTGCGCGGGGTATTGAAGGTCGACAGAAAACTCAAGTCAAAGGCGGTGATAGAACGGTTGTGTAGTCGGTTTCGGCTATGGTTTCAGACGGACCCTCGTGGTGTTGAAGCCGCTGAAGTTATGGCGATGCACGCACCGCCGTCCGAGTTTCAGACGGACCCTCGTGGTGTTGAAGCGCGATCCACTTTTCGATCCCGAACGGTTCGCCGATGGTTTCAGACGGACCCTCGTGGTGTTGAAGCAAGCCAGTCACCAAGGATGGCCGCCCGGCCGTCGTGAGTTTCAGACGGACCCCTGTGGTGTTGAAGCAACGAACGGATGCGCTGGTATGCCCGCGTGATTATGTTTCAGATGGACCTCTGTGGTGTTGAAGCGCAGTGCGAGGAGAGAAATCTATAGAACATTAGGGGTGGACCTGACAACTCAGGTGATGATTTTTAAGTGATAGCGCCGGACCTCCGGTATGGTGTATTACCAGACACGAGAGGTGATTTAGCCGGTGCGGATACTTACTCGACTCCGTGCGCGGCACGATGCGGCATACGATAATGCGTATCACCACAAGTTGCGTGGGCGAATCTGGAACGCACTTGAATCGAGCCCATACGACGACCTCCACGACGCCGAACGCCCCGCCCCGTTCGTCAGTTCCAACCCGTTCCCGCCGCGTGATATGGAGCGTGGCGATGAGCGGTCGCTCTTGATCGCGTCACCGAACGAGGAGCTGCTCGCATACATCGCCGAGGACTTGACCCGCAGGCGTGAGCTCAATATCGGTGAGATGCCCTTCCGCGTCACCGACGTCTCTCCGCTTTCGCCCGACGTGGGTGAGCCCGGGACAACAGGCACCTTAGAGACGGGGACGGGCGTCGTCGTCCGGATCCCGCCGTGGCGGTTTGACGACTACGGGATCAACGTGGATAGTGACGAGGCCGAGTTTTGGCGGCCTGAGCACACGTTAGACCCGTTTCTGACGCAGGTGGAGAACAACTTGGATAAAAAGCACAGCCTGTTCTGTGCGGATCACTTACCCGGTCCTTCGGACGTTGCTGGCAACCTCTTCGATGGGTACGAGCTTCTCAAGACGTTCGCGATCCCGGTGACGATCACGAGCGGGAGACAGGAGACGTGGGTTCTGAGCAAGTGGCGGTTCGATTACACCGTTCGCGACTCGGATCACCGTCGACACCTGAATCTCCTGTTGGACGTTGGGGTAGGTGAGGCCAACAGCCTCGGCTTTGGCTTTGTCAATATCACGAGCTATGACGGATAGAGACGCCGACGTGGCGGTCAGCCGGATGCACGATCGCCTCCCGGCAACGCTGTACGAGGTAGCGTGGCAATACACGCTCTTCGAGTGGTATAGCACACAGCAGTCGCCCGACCTCGATTTCGACCTTGCCCCGGAGTATCTCGCGTATCTGACGCCGAACGCGAAGAGCAACCTGTTTGGCGAGCGTGATAGCCTCCTTATCGCCTACGTCGATCTCTCCGACCCGGTGTATCCGAAGCTCCGATCGGATGCCGAGGGTGGCCCGGTCGAGTTGGCGACGTACACGGAGGCAGATCGCTTCCGGGTGGGCCATTCCTATCCTAACAAGAAGCGGGGTCTGATGACTGATTACTCCCTCACGACGCACAAAGGGGGCAAAGACGCTCGCTATCTTGCGGGCGTGAGTGGGTCGGGCACGAATACGCTCCGTGACCGATTCACGTCATGGCCGGTATCAGAGGCCGCCGATCAGGTCCGTGCGGAAGCGAACGGTGCTGATCGGGCGATTCTGGATGGGTTAGCCACGCTCGGTCAGGACGACGAGGTGATGGACCAGCTTTCAGATGCGTTCTTAGACCTTGTAGCATCCGAAGATGAGGAGTTGGAGGTGCTGATCACCGTCCGTGTGAAGCTCCCCGGTGAGGAGGAGTGGAAGTTCCCGGGGGAGGTTCCGGTGTTGAACGAGGTGATGCGGGTGAGGAAGCAAGCAAAACTTGAAAACATCAACGTCGACGATGCCAGCGGTCAGGGTGTCGGCTTGGTGAGCGACGAGCCGGGGCGTGTCACGGGCGGTTCACCCGGCGTGTTCTCAATGTACGGCAAGCAACAGCGAGAGCACTTCCCGGATCTGGATACGACTGGTTCATCCGCATGGCGAATCCACCCATTACGGTTTGACACCGCTGCGGCGGTTAGTTTGGCCGATTCCCTGTTCGACAACTTCCATCGAGGGCTCGGCTACAACCGGCGGCTGTTCTTGCTCCCGTATCTCGCAGTCCGTCGAAGTGAGCTTGACCCGGAGACGTTCGAGTGGTTCCACGATCGCGTCTACACCCGGCTTCGCGATGCCGAGGGCGGGTCAGACGGTTCATTCGATGAGACGGTATCGGGGTTCTTTGGCGATGCAGATCCCGTCCGTTCGGGCGGGCAGGCATCGATCACCGACTTTCTCTCCGAGCACGACGTCGGGTTTGGCGAGGAGTCGGCTGATTACTGGGACAGCGTCCGTTTTGCGGTCGTGCATCGGATCTCAGGCAACCCCGCCCGCGTCTTTTTCGACACGATCGATGGCGTCTCTCCGGCCTTGCAGCTTGAGAACGCACATAACGACGTGACCGGGAGTGCGGTCTTCGCTGCGGATGGGATCTTCAACGAGAACCCAGATCCAGACAAAAGCCCGCTTTTGGGCCGGAGCCTGAATCTCGTCCGGTACATCCTCTACGGGGGGTATTTCCGCCGGACGACAGAGCCAACCCGGAACAGCCGGGAGGCGAACGAACCGCCGGGAGCTGGTGACATAGACGATAGCCGGATGGAACGGGTGAGGAACTTGCTCACCGGGACGCCGATTGACGCCAGCCGGCTGTTAGAGCACTACATTCACCAGTTGGTGCAAGACCAGCACAAGATGTTCGGAGACGGCAACGGGTACGACTTGTTCCGGCGAAATGTCGTTGAGCAGTACGCCCAGATCCACGCTTTAGCGGCGGTGGGCGGGCTCGATACAAGCAACACAATTGCGTTCGGTTACACAGAGATGCCAACAGAATTTGAAACCCGAGAAGAGCGGTTGGATGAATTTATAGAGAGCCACGAGGCCCTTTCAGGAGCCTCCGAGCAGGCGATATTCACGCTTGGGGCGCTGGTCGGACGGATTACGGCGTACCAGAGCCGTAAGAATATCACGTCGACGCTCGTTCGCCGGTATCCGGTCGACTATATTACCAAGCAGACGGTCAAGGAGGTGACCAAAGGGACGCTCCAGATGGATAACACCTACGCTGAGGCTGACGGCAACCGATCATACTGGACGAACGCTCGCTATACCGACCGGCTGGCCGATACGATGCTGGCCGAAGATCCCCAGTCGTGGCGGCTCACAGAGGCCGAGATTCAATGGCTATACAGCCTCGGGATTGCCTACGGCCTGAGCGATTCGAGCCTGTACGACGAAGACGACGATGCCGTGGACGACGCGCCAGCCGCCCGCTTCCAGCCGCTGTTTCGCCGTTAGTAGGATCTCGCGAGCGAACGCGTTGATTGCCTCGTGGCACTCGATACGGCCGAATTTCGCGTTGCTGAACCCTTGATAGCCGAAGCAGGCGACGAGAATCCACTTTAGCGCTCCCGACCGTCCCTCGAGCTCCGCCAGCCGGTCCTCATCGGGGCCGTTCCGTTCCTTCTCGCGACGGATGGCCGCCTTGATCTCGTCGCGAGCGTCGATGATCGGCTGGAGCACGTCGACGAGGTAGCCCCGGTCGTCGCAGATCGAGTACCCGAGGCCGGGGACGTCGTTGCGGTCGCTGTGGCAGTCACACCGGATGACGTCCGGTGAGACGTTCCGGGTACAGATGATGTTCGGGTACAATGAGGAGAAGTCGAGTTCGTGGACGTTTTCGTGGAGGCCGACCTCAGGAGCGAAGATGAAGCCGCCGCGGTCGGCATCGTGGAGCGTCCCCATCGGCTTGTAGAACTCGTGACGCCAGGAGTTCCACGGCACGAGGACGCCGCGGTCGTGGGCCTCGCAAATCTGGATCGCGGTGAGGACGTTCCCGATCGACGCCCACGCGAGCTCCTGGACGGGCTTTTTCGAGCGCGACACGAGGTCGAGGACGCCGTCGAGGTTCGTCTCCCCGTAGAAGAACGTGTTCGACTCGTCGATGATCGCCCGTCCAGGGACGTTGTACCGCGCTGGGGAGTGGCCGACGCGACCGTAGCTCGAGTACGTCGACTGGCTCGCGAGCTGCTGGTAGTCGACGCCCGGCCACCGACTCAGCGAGAAGTCGTCGATGCCGGCATCCGTCGCCATCTCGTACAGGGTCGGGACGATCTCGCTCGTCGAGCAGACTAGGACGTCCGGATCGTGTGCGTCGAGCGCCCCCTGGACGGCGGTCAGGATATCCGTCGGTGAGCCGGTGACGGTGTCGCCGGCGACGGACAGCTCCACATAGACGTCGTTGCTCGTTTCGGTCACCGGGACGCTGAGCCGAAGCGTCGACAGCTCGCTCGCCGGCGTCGGATCGGCGCTGGTCTCCAGACAGTATCGGAACTCTCGCGAGAAGTCGACGTTGAAGCAGGCGAGATCCCCGACTGGATAGGCCGACAGCTGACGCGCCTGCCGGGCGAGTGGAGTGATGCGGTCGATGTGGGCGACGTCGACCGCGAGAACGGCCTCCTCGTCTCGTCGAAAGCCCGGCCGTCGCGTAACCATCTCGGTCGCGACGACGTCTGGGTGCTGGTCGTACACCGACTGGAGCGTCGTGAGGTCGAGGTTGGCATCAGGGTCCCGAGGGGCGACGTAGAATCGCGGTGTGTAGTTATCTCGTTCTGTTACGACGACGCCGTCGGCGGTTGCCTCCCACTCCAGGACGCGACCGTCGCTTAGGAAGTCAATTGTGAACGGCATTCCCTACAGAACCAACAGTGGGGTTCCGGATAATCGATGGCGTGTCACTTCCGGATTTCAGGGAACGATGTTCTCTCTCGCAACCATCTCGGTCACGGCGACGACGGATGCTGGTGGCACACCGACTGGAGGATCGTGAATCTCGCAGCAGCTCCGGCGAAGAGGTCGTCCCGGGGTGACCGCGAGTCCGATCAGTCCAGACGGTCGAGCGATCCGTAGAGTTCCTCGTTCTGAATGTGGGTACAGAACTGTGCGCAGAGCCGACAGCAGTCCGTGGCATCGGTGAACGTCCGGATACTGGCGTCCCAGCGCGCGTGGACGGCGCCAAGCATCGCACTTCGAACCGATGGTTCGGTCGCGATCATATAGGTGTAGACGGCGAGATACCACTTCCTGAGCGGGACCGACGAGTGTTCGAAGACCGTAACGGTCTTGTCGTTGAACGTGCGTCCGCAATCCTTACACAGATACCGTTGAAACACCCGATAGCTGCCGTACCGAATCACCGATTCGGTACGGCAGCGTGGGCAATAGACGCCGTCACGCCAGCGAATCTGTGCCAGCAGATTCGCGGCCCGACGCTCCGAGACGAACGTCTTGAGTGGAATCATACTTCGTCGGGTGGCGCGGCCGCGCCACCCTTGCCCGCTGTGACTTCCAGTTACTGCTCTAACTCACCAACAATCCGCTACAGAAGAGCGTACTCCTTTTATTGCCCGGAAGCATCTTCCCGAGTGGATTCCTTCCCGCCTCGATATCGAACCGGATTCCACTCGTGTTCTTCGCTGGATTGTTCGTTCTCGCTATCGGGAACATCTTCATTGGGATAGCGGCCTGGCGGACTGAGGCGCTACCGGTTTCGATTGCGGTTTTTCTCGCCGGCGCAATGCCGGGCGGTGTCGTCGTCGGTGGTGCTCTCACAGTCGTCACCGGCCAACCCATCGCGTTAGCCTCTGGAGTGATGATTCCATTCGGACTCGCAGTGGCTACAGTCAACGGGTACGTCTGGTGAAAGTCTCTCAGAATATGAGTTTGGCCTCACAGAGAACCCGTAGAATACTGCTCACCGGGCTTGCAGGAGGTCTCAGTTTGAATCTTGTTATGATTCTCACCTTTCGTGTCGTGGGATTTGGTTGGAACGGCGGTGGTATTCTCCTTGATCCATCCAGAGTTCGAAGCTAATCGCCGTCTGGACTGAACTAGAACCGCTACCGAAGGTGTATGCCGATCCACTACCGATTATCCTGGGACTTTTCCTCTTCGGGTTTATCCATGCAATCGTCTATCAGTCTGTCGCCCAGGCCTGGCCCGCTGGCGTTATTCCGAGAGTCTTCACCGAGCACGCGAACAGACCAGATGAGTTCGTGGATTCGGCTATGGGCGTCACTCGATTAGCTTGTTCACTTCCGATTCGAAGGCGCGAATCTCGCCTGGCTGTCGTTCCCTATAGCGGTCTGCTCGGGCCCTGCTCTTCCGGACGTATTCCTCATAGGTGTCTCGATCTTCCAGCGTGTTCAGATGCTCCTCCCAGGCGTCGACTGACTCGTAATCGTCTACTAGGATTGCGGCATCTCCGCATGCTTCCGGGATACCCCCAACATTGCTGGCGACGACCGGTATGCCGTTGTGCATTGCCTCAATTACGACTCGCCCGAAGGACTCATCCCACTGTGATGGGACCAGCAAAACTTTCGTCCGTCTATAGATGTCCCGAATGTCGCCATCTATGACGAATTCGATATTGGGGACGGGGCTCAGGTCCGGTTCCTCGGGGGAAGGAACGTATTCGCTTACGGTCTGACTGTAGATATCGTAGATATCCCTGTCGAACGTCAGGTCCTCGTTCCGCTGGTGGAACCAACCCATCTTCGCGAGAAACTGTTCATCGTCCGACTGTTGTGCCAATCGTTTGAATAGTTCCCCTCCTTTGTAGTTGATCGGATTTATCAGGGTGTATGTTTCCCGTGCCAGGTCCGGCACCGTGTAGTATTCGAAGTCGATGGGTTGATACACCGTTTGAACCGAACAGTCGTACACGTCCGTTGCTCGCTCCCGATAATCGTCTGAAACAGCAATCGCGCGAGTGGGGCCTGCATCCGAGGCGATACCCGATTTGAGATTCAGATCGAAGTCACTCATCACACAGAGGAGCGAGTGGATTCCGTGGCGATTTGCTGCCCAAAGAGCGATGTCACCCCACCCCGATTGTGTCAACACGACGTCGAGGTCCTCGGTTCTGCAGAACCGGTCGATCGAGGTGATAGGACACTTGTCGTCCAAGCGTTTCACTGAACAGCCTACCCTCGTTCCGTCACTCTCTTCACCGTACGTGAGGACATCGACTTCATAGCCGTTGTCGGCAAGATGTGAAAGCCACCTAGTCAATGTCCGTTCTGCACCGCCGCTTTCCTCGAAAGGGTCCACGGCTGTAATGAGTGCAACTCGCATCTCTGATAGGTGTCTCACGTATCCTGTCTCGAAATAATAAAACTGGCGTGTGTAACTCTATTTAACATCTGTCCGGGGCCTTGTGCACGAAATGTCCACTCATTATTTAGGTGGGAAGAACACCGGCCTCCGCTGCCTACCCTTAAATTATGGATGGTTATTTATGACTCGCTTACTAGTAGCGTACTGTGACTGAGGGCGAAAAAAGTTCGACTGAAACCCTACACGAGGATATTCGTGAGCTAATATATAATAATAGCGATAGTATCGGGATGCGGTATTCGACTGTCGATGTCGAAGGGAGCACACTGCTCGTTGACTTGAATGATCCCGGCATCTCGCGAGATATCTGGATTCACGGGACCAGAGAACCGATAACTACGAGAGCATACCAGAATCAACTCGAAGACGTATCGAATGAGGTCGAAAACGTCAATGTAGTCGATATTGGCTCGAACATCGGGTATTACGCGTTCCAACCCATAGCCAAGTTGGAGGATGACGTGAATGTAATTGCAATTGAACCGGATAGAGCGAACTTTGCTCTCTTGAAGTCTAGTGTACTGCTGAACGGGTACGAACAACAGGTTCTGCCAATCCTCGGTGCTGTGGGTGACTCCGAGGAGGAACGACCGATGTACGTGAGCAACCATTCAAACCTCCACTCGTTCAAAGAGACGCACAAAAACAGGGAGAAAACCGTCGATACGAAGAACATGGTCGTTCACCCACTCGAGGACTACCTCGACGAATCGGGATTCGACGCGACGGACATCAACGTCGTACGGATGGACGTCGAGGGATACGAATACGAAGTTCTGCGAGGCGCGAAAGATATCTTCAATCTCGACCAACCGTTCCTTATCCAGCTAGAAATCCATCCTGGATTCCTCGAGGAGGAGCAAACGAGATTCATCATCGATTTCCTGAAGGAGAACGGGTTCGAGATCGTGTCTTCAGCACAGAAAGACGAACCGTTGCACTTGGACTCGCTCGATCAGATAGCAGACCACTACTTTAGCGAACTCGTGTTACGAAGGTAGACGGCCACTTTCTGTGGCAGTGAAGACCGGTTCGACGTCGTCGAGACCGAGCGTATCACCGATGGCGGGGCGACATGGCTACATCGCTCGGCACGAACTGAGGAGCCCTCTCGATTGTAGCGGCCTTCTCGATAGGCGCTTCGATACTCGCAGACGTCGAACCGGACATCAGAGGGATGAGACTACGTGGGGACTAGATAGTGCCGAGGAATCCGGTCCACACATCCGTCACAGCGGGCCTGGTGAATCACTCGGGACTTGTTCAAGATGGATCCACTGTAGGATCTCCGCGGTCCCCCCATTCTGAGAGGATGTTATCTAGCGATTGGTTCGTCAGCGGATTGTCCCATAACATTCCGAAGACCCAGGGAGGAACGGTGATTATGTCTGCACCGATTCGTGCAGATTTCACGATATGTCTAGTGTCCCGGACACTTGCGACGATAATCTCGGTGTCATAACCGTACTGATCCAGAATTTCCCTGGTGTTTCGCACTAGCTCGTACCCGTCATGGCCGCTGTCGTTGACAGTACCCCACCAAGTAGAGACGTACGATGCGCCATTCTTCGCTGCTACGAGCGCCTGGACCGGTGAAAACAGACACGTTGCATTAGTCTTGATTCCCTCATCACTCAACCTATCGATAGCCTTGATCCCCTCCTGAGTGACTGGAATCTTGACTGCAATGTTGTCGCTCCAGGTGTCGTACTTTCGCCCCTGTTCTACCATCCCGTCTTCGTCTGTTGCCACGACCTGTGCGTTGATCGGTCCCTGTACGAATTCATCAAGATCTGTCACTATATCCCGGTACGACCGGTCCGTTTCTGCAACTAACGCCGGGTTCGTCGTGACGCCGTCGATGAACCCCCATTCGTGTGCTTCGCGGATTGCCTCTACGTCCGCTGTGTCAGCGAAGATTTGCATGGGTGGATTCATTTCCGTCACGTACATAAGTCCACCGCCGGTCGGCGTTCTCGTATCGCGTTTGGGACGCCATTGTCGGCTGTAAATCAGAATTCGTACGTTGTGCACTTCTGGACCCCGCGTCCGTCGGCGCCGGCGACGAAGGTTACGTACTCCGGGAAGACATCGTCCGCTCGTCCTTCGAGACGTCCCGCTGTGGCGAGAGCCACCGGTGCGCCAGCGACACGTGACCCTCGCACGTACTCACGTGAGCGTCTGCGTACCCTGCTGAACCCACCCTTTCGCTGGTACTCTCCGTCCAGTCGCTCACACGTCCGGAATCTCTCCGTGAAGACGGTGAGAACTCCCCGTCGCTGCCGTCGAGGGGCGCGTCGCACGGTCGATTCGTCAGCGGATGTCACTGGGACGGCCTACCGGTGTCCACGGCCATGGTCCATCAGTGCGACCACCGGTAGTTCGTCTTCGGCCTGCCGTTCTCCCACAGCCGAGGTCGTAGGGCCAACAGAACTCACGAAACTCGACGACCGATAGGACATCGCACCTCCTGGCGAGGAGGACCGCCGGGGTATCTTCGGTGGCGAGGTCGGGGGTGTCGAAGTATCTTCGGTGGCGAGGTCGGGGGTGTCGAACAGACCGTCCGGAGCAACGATGTAGTGAATCCCGGTGGTACTTGTCACCGGATGACTGTAGGAACGAGTCGTCTCACTCCAGATAGCCAAGTTGCCGCAGTCGGTCTTCTGTCCTCTCTTTGTCCTCTACTGTCATCTCCGTAGTGTCTGTTTTTCTTTCTGCTTCCAGGCGTCCATCCCGAATAGTTGACCAGTGTGGCCACCAGAGCTCGAGCAGGTCCTCCAGGTGTACTGGTGAGTCGATGTCGACATCTCTGCCATAAAAGAGAACTGGTACTTCGACCACCTCCGTACAATCGACGGTGTGATTCCAGTGGTCGGGGCGACCGTCGTGATGGCCGAACACCTCACCATGGTCGGCCGTCGAGACCACGAACGTGTCCTCCAACCAGCCCCGGTCTTCCAGAAATGCCATCTGGTCAGTGAAACGTTCTCGTGCCCTCCGACAGCCTCGCTCGTAGTCGTCGAAGAAGTCGACTTCTCCCTCTTGCATCAGGTTCGTGTATTCGTGCGCGGAGTCCCACTGTGCATCGGTCCCGATGTTGTAATCCCGCGTGTCGTGTTCTCTGCTCCGACACCGATGTTCAGGGACGCATCTCCGGTGAGTTCGCGCTCGGCCAATATACGATTCCACGAAGTGCCGTAGGGAACATGCGTCGCGAGGTCGCGTTCGATGTAGATGAACGGCGGTTCTATATCGGTCAACTTCTTGATTGGTGGTCCGTCGAGCAACCGGACGATCGGATCCTGAGGATGGTCGAAATAGGCGATAGAGTACTCCGGGAGTACTCGTGGTAAGTCGAAGATCGTCGGCGTCTGCACGGGAGACTCGTAAAATCCAGTGACGCCATGCTCATCAGGAGTCACGCCCGTATAGATAGTGGGTATGCTTTCCGGCGAGCAGTTTCCGTGAGCTATCCCTTTCGCGAAGGTGCCTTCTAGCCCACTGAAAAACTCCCTTCCGTAGTCGTAGCGGAGCGAATCATTAATCTTGATGTATAGGTTGGGTGGGTTCGGCCCAGTAGCCTCCATATCGCCATTTCGTATCCGGATAGTATAAAATCCAATTTACACACCATGCTAGTAGTTTCGAGCGCTATCAGGACAGCGTGATCGGATGGTTCTGGGCAGAATGTCCGCTATTTCTCGGCGACCTTCAGTATCGACGGTCGACCGGGCCAGCAATGCGATTCGTTCCATCCTGGAAAGAGACGTGTCAGTTCCAGTGTAGCTGGATAGGCTGTATCCGGTTACTCGAATGAAGGATCGGGGGTGGTCCCTGGGCGCTCATGAATATCGACGTAATAGGAGATACCGTCACGAAGAGTGTCATCTAGGTCATATTCTGGCTCCCAGCCCACTGATGTGAGTTTCGAGATGTTCGGAACACGTCGCTCTCCGTCTTCGTATCCTTCTCCGTAAAACTCGGTCCCCGAGATCTCTACCGTTTCTGGGAGGCTGCCGTCCGGGCTCAGGTCCTGATAGACTGCGCGCATCCGATTGGCTAATTCCGCAATAGTCACTTCATTCGAGGGGTTCCCGACGTTCACGATCTCGCGATTGAACTCGTGATAGTTCTCGATAATGGCTTCGAGGCCATTGACGGCATCTAGGATGTGGGTAAAAGCCCGGCGATTCTGTCCCCCGTCAATGAGGTGCATTGGATGGTTATAAAGAAGAGAAGACATGAACGACGCAAACACCCGCGGAGTCCCTTCGCCTGGATCTTCGACGATATAGTCCATCTGTGGGCCGATAACGTTGAATGGCCTTACGATTGTCCAATCGAGGTCGTTCTCTAGACCATGAGCATGAACCATCCGTTCTAGAAGTTGCTTGGCCGTGGCGTAAATCCAGCGATGCTTATCGACGGGACCCATTACGAGATCCGAGGTATCTTCATCGAACTCGACATCTTCCCCTGTTCGTGCCCCAACCTTTCCGTAGACTTCACACGTAGAGAACTGAATCAGGCGAGTGTCAGTTTCGGCGCACACTTCGACGATCTCGAGGTTCGTGTCGTAGTTCAGGTGAACGACATCGACCGGGATGTCGACGTACTGCTGGGGATTTGCATACGCGATTAGATCGATCACGATGTCGGCCTCTTCTATCAATCCCCTGGAGTACTCTTTGGCCGCTGCGTCTCGGATGTCCAGTTCGTGGAACGTCGTCCGTTCGTTCTCTCTCAACCCCTCCACCTTCTCTAAATCTATATCAATTATCTCTACATCGTGTTTCTTGACCAATCGACGACAGAGGTGGGATCCAATGAATCCTCCGCCCCCAAACACCACAACCTGTGACATGTACGGTCACGTACACGTTAAACCTTTAAAAATTTATGGGGGGATAAGCACTTCCATCCGGAATGTGATAAGCACTTCCATCCGGAATGTGATTTGGTCTCGGCTTGTTCTCCCCGTTGAGTGAGAGATTCGATCAGAAGCCGTCGCGTCGCTGGCGGAAGCGACGCGACAGTTCAGGTTCTTTAGAAGATGGTGCGATAGTTGAGCTGTGCACACCCTAACCACCGCACCGTTTGAACGTATCGAGCCGTCTCCTGATGAAGTTCCGGTTCTCGAGTTCTCACACCCACGGTGTCCTGAGTGTAGCAGAACCGACCTCTGGAAGAACGGGAGATACACGCGGCACCCGCACGGGCGTGAGTGGTCTGCGCAAAGTATGGATACTCACAGAACCTATAGTGTCCATGAGTGGACGTCGACGGGTCGAGGTGGTGGAACATCTCTCTGAAGAGGAACTTGATGAGGCACAGAAGGCGGACGAGGCCCCGCTCGTCCGCCGTCTCTGTTTTGTGAAGAATCTCTACGCAGGTGATGTGTTGCAGGAAGCCGCCAGTCGCGTCGGTGTTTCTCAAGCCAACAGTAGTCGGTGGGCGCACGCTTGGAATGATGGCGGTGTCGATGGGTTACGACCGAGTTTCGGGGGCGGTCGCCCCCCGAAACTCTCGGACGAACAGTTCTCCGACCTGTGTGAGATCCTTGAGGAGGGTCAGCCGTGGACACCACGAGCAATCCACGCACTCATCCACGACCGCTACGGTGTTACCTACGATCCGGCTCATTTGAGCCGGAAGCTACGCGCTAGCGGGATGCATTATGCCAAGCCACGGCCGATGGATCCACGCAGTCCAGATGATGCTGAGGAGATCCTCGCCGAGCGCCTCTCTCAGGCGCTCGGCGAAGATGACGACGAAAGTGACGAGGATGACCCGGTGATCCTCGGATTTTTTCGATGAATCGTGGCCGCAGCCGTTCGAGAACTCCCAACGGATGTGGTCGTACGACCGCACCGTCCAGATAGAGAAGCCGTTAGTAGCAGTGCCGTGGCGGTCAATTGGCTTCTACGCGTTGACTGGCCAGAGCGTGATCACGTTCACAGAACGGTTGGTCAAAGAGACGATCGTTGAGGCGCTCGAAGAGATCCGCGAGCAGAATCCGGCCCCGCGGATTCTGCTCGTGGCAGACAACTACGGGTCACACCACGCGAAGCTCACGCAGCAACGGGCCGACGAACTCGGCATCGAGTTCGTCTTCATCCCACCGTATTCACCGACACTGAACGCAATTGAACCGCTGTGGAAAGATCTCAAGCGAGAGACCTCACCAGAGATCTTCGAGGACAAAACTCACTTCCGCGAGTTTCTCACGCAGAGATTCCTCCGGTTGAGTCAGCGACTGAGCTTCGCAGCTGCTTGGATCGAGACGTTCCTCCCGGATATTCAGAAGTTACGCTGATCACTCTAGCTCCGTGCGGGTGCAGCGCTATCAGTGTCCGAACTGCCCCGGCTCGTTCTCACCGAGTCTCCCGGAAATCGACGATGGTCACCGCTATCCACGACCAGTCCGTCGCCTCGGACGCGTCGTGAACGTGTTCACCGACGCGTCCCTCGAAGCCATCCAAGACATCATCACCATTCACTACGGGACGCGTCCATCGGATCAACGAATCCATGACTGGATCACCGACGCCACAGGGGAGATCGTCGGATGCGCTCGTCGAGAATTTCCTCTGGATTCTCCGGTCGATGTGGACGCTTCGGACGGGGTTTTGCGTAGGACAAGCCCAACTCACGAAGGAACTTCCCGAGATAGTCCGGATGATATTCGACATCGAACTCCTCTTTGAGGAGATGCTGAATCTCCTGTGATTTCCACGGTTGGCCGTCCCGAAGCATCTCCACCAGCTCTTGTTGTTCGTCTTCGTCGAGTTTCGGGGGCCGCCGCCCCCGAAACTCGGCATTAATCCCTCAAGTCCACCCTCGTTCCAGGCTTCTACCCAGCGTCTCCCGGTCGCTGCCGACCGGCCTTCACGGTCGGCAGCTTCTGCGATCGTATCACCGTAGTAAAGGTTTTTCAGAAAGCTGAGCCGCTCTTTTCGGCGATCGTCTTCAGCTTCGCGGAGGAGTTCATCGATTCTCTCTTCTGGAAGATGATACGTGACTTCTTTTCGACGATCCCCACTCATTACGTTGTGGTTGAGCATGACCGACAAAGGTTTTCTCGGTCATTAGTGTTCCGGAGCGTTCGGTACTCTGACTCGGAGAAGCTCCGGGGAGCGCTCGTCTGGAGTGAGTTCAAGCAGGTGTTTGCGGCTCCGTCCTATGAGGGAGCAGTTCGGCGGTTTGAGGCAGTGCTCGACAAGGTCGAGCAGCTGCCGACAGAGGTGCGTGGATACGTCGAGGAGGTACAGCAGAACTTTGATCGGTTCGCGTTGCATCTCCGGGACGAGTGGGTGCCGAGTACCACGAACAACCTCGAGCGGTACTACGGGCACACGAAACCGACGCAAATCGAGCGTCGGTTTCGATCAAAGGAGCGCGCGCGGTCGTTTCTGCACACGCAGATGCGCGTTCGGACGCTGAAGAACGGGCTGGTGTCGCGGAACTGGTCGCTTTCGGTGGGTCGTGAGTTGTTTCCGAAGTTGGAGAGCGAGCAAATGAAATCGCTGTTCACGGAACCGAAGCGTCGGTACCTGTGGTGGCGTGATCTGGAGGCTGGTTAGGGGAAGAGAAAGGCCGCGCTGGCCGCTCCTGCGGAGCGGCAGCGCTGGCTGTGGCAGAATATATCTATGCAGTCGAAGTGGAATACAAGACAAACCAGATTGCTTTTGAATTGTTGAAGACACGTTAGCTGCTGAAGACCAGTTTCATTACGAAAGTGTGACAGTGATCTCCCTGCCTCGCCCAAAATCACACTTGAGTTGGAAGGGCCGGGGGATATATCATTGCGTATACTTTATCGTATAATTATTCGAATATAATGGTCCGGGTCGGCGGGCGTCGTCGATACTATCCGTTCTCGAGATGCGGGAGTACTAAGCCAGATTGAACGCCCTGGGGTTCGACGTCCTGACTCGTACAGGGGACCAGATGAACGTCGTAGATCGACCACGGCCGTTACGATAGCCCGTTCGAAGTTCGGGCCGCTTCCAATCTATACACTACGAGCCCTTGGAGGAATCCGATCAGGAAGGAACAGGTTTTCAGGATTCGGAACAGGAGTTTGCGCGTAGAGACTGTCTGGTCTATGATGAAAGACCGCATCTGCTTTAGTGTCGAAGACGTGAAAGACCAGGGGGAATACCTCCCGTACATCTCTGGATAGTACCATTTTATGTGGACTGCTCCCCGGCCGTATCGATTGTATCTCTTGAGGTTCCCGACGAGACCGGTCGGGTACCGGTGATAGACTTTGACCTGTTCTGCGAAGCAGAATCTGTATCCCGCATTTTCTACACGGTTACGCAGGACCAGGTCCTCTCCTGCATCTGCGTACAGATGGTCGGTGTCGTACCCCCCGATTCCAGAATAGGCGTCTCGGTGGAATATGAGATTTCGGCTATCCGCCTGCCTGTCCTTGAACCGGGAGAAATCCTCGTTGGCTTCGATGACGGTGTAGCGGCTCCGCTCTTCTTGATAGTCGTAGAAGTACGCTCCTTGCAGGACATCGGGATACTTGTTGGTACGGAGTGCATCGTAGATCGCACCGATCCAGTCATCAGCGACGATACAGTCGGAATCGACTACCGCGATATAGGCTCCAGAAGCACGGCGGAATCCTACGTCGCGGTTGTGGCTTGCAGCTTGATTATCAGTTGTGATGACCTTCAGCTCCGGCCAGTCTACAGTCTCCAGGGTCTCGATCGTCGTCTCGTCGTTCTTGCTGCAGCACACTAGACACTCGAATTCGAGGGAAACACCGTCCCGAGTACGAAAATTACTGACAGACGTTCGTATTGATTGAATCAGATCAACTGTCATTGCTGGTCTCTCGTACGTCGCAATGACCACGGAGAGCGGAAATCTGCCATCGAAGGCACGAGACATAGACGATTTGTTATACGTATAGCTTTTAAATGTTCCGAGGGGTGGGTTGTCGAACATTACCAAGCGACCCAGCACCGATATGGTTGGTGTGCATCGTGGTAGCCGTCGACTGGTTCAAGACACGTTTCGGTAATATAGAATGTGCATGGTTGGTACGTTTTGATAACGACGATGTCTGGCGTCGTATCCCCAGACGACCGTCAAGATTGCCCATTTCGCTGTGACTAGGACGCGCAGGGGGTAGCGCCTCTCACTGGTGGTGGCGTCACAATCGCCGTACCACACGGAGTCGTGGCCGTTGATGTAAACTGCGTTCTGGTCTCTGGCCACTTGCACCGTTGTCATCATCGCGGTCGGCGTGACTTCGAGGGCGTCTACCAGATTGGGGCCGCGACGTGACACTGCCAGTTAACTATATGAAAGGGGGTGGGATAGAAAGCTTCTCAGGATAAGCGACAGGGCTAGTGAGATGCCATGTCCACACAAGCCCTGTCATCGATAGATACGGTTGAGGACGTCTTCAATGTCTTGGAGACGGAGATCACAGCATTGGCCGAGTATCTTGATCCGTCGTTTTTCGAAGAGTTCGACGTTTTCGCCCCCGATAGCGCGGCCTGCTCTCCCTAACATTCCGGATCGATTCAACCGATATACGGACGCCCTTTCGAGATGACTCTGATGGGACGTGGAATCACGATCCAACAGCTGACGAGAAGTACTTCGGCTACGGCTGTACGTTGGTCACAACTGCTCACAACATCCCGGTCGCAGCGGCGTTCACAGACCAAAAGCAAGTCGATGAAGAGACGGCGATGCGCGTCACGCGTGACGCGCTCGCCGTCAAGAAGCCGATCTGGATGATTGGTGATTCAGCGTTCGATATCCTGAACTGACACGACCTTCTGCTCTCGCAGAACGTCGTGCCGGTGGCTCCATACAACCCACGCAACACGAACGATCCACTCGATATCGAGTACAGGGTCGAATCACGAATCGAAGAACACTTCGAGAATATCGGTGTGTGGCAGACACAACTGGACGAGACCTATGCACTGAGGTCGCAAGTAGAAAACGCAATCAACGTCTGCATGGAGGGCGGTCTCGGGCACGTTCCTGCCCGAGACCGCGAGATGGCGAAGGCACACGTGTTTTTATCGCTGTGCCTTCGACTCGTCGTGGCGATTACGAATTATGAACGAGGAGGTGATCCGAGCAGTCCGAACTTGGCACTATGAGATTGATTCTATCCCACCCCCATATGAAATGTAATTTCCAACATTATTTCAGTGACATACCGCGGCTGTGCTGCCAACTCGCCCAGCAGGGCGTCTGCAAGCGCCCTGCACCGCTGGGTCGTTCTCAGGGGTTCCGCCACTGAGGCGCTCGATTTCGGGCACTGACACTCGGTCGGTGAGCGCTGTATCCGCTACCTGACCTCGACCCGTTGAGTTGCCACCGAATTTATATACTCAGCATACGACAACAGGAAGGAATGACAGAGACACGTCAGCTACCGATGAGCGAGTCTCCGGATGCCGAGATCGAGATCGGGATAACGGGTGGCTACGGCATCAGTAGAAGTATCGATATAGAGGAACAGATTGTGGTCGAAACACCCTACGGCGAACCCTCTCATCCCGTCGTTGTGGGAGAACTGGGGTCCAAAAATGTTGCATTTATATCACGACATGGGGAGGGGCGGTACATACCTGCACATTCGATTAATTATCGAGCGAACCTGTTTGCGTTCCACCGACTGGGGGTGAATCGAATAATCAGTGCCACCGCAAACGGAGCAATCAACGAGTCGCTCTCGTTCGGTGACATAGCAGTCCCAGCGGACTACATCGACGATACGACCAACCGAAATGACACCTTCTTTGACGAGGCCCCGTCTCGGCATTTTAGTTCTCACGTCCCCTTCTGCCCAGACATATCAAACACGTTAACTGAACGGGCGGAGAAAAACGGTTTCGAGTGCCACGATGATGTCGTTCTCGTGATAGTAGAGGGGCCCAGGTTCGCAACGGTCGCTGAAGCGGAGATGTTCGCAGCGCACGGTGGAGATATCATGGGGATGTCGACATATCCGGAAGTTACGCTGGCACGAGAACTGGAGATGTGTTACGCCAACTTCGCTCTAATCACGGATCCACGGGAAGATCAAACCAAATACGATAGACCGACGACGAGTGTTACGGCAGTCGATAAGACACTAGATGAACGAGCCAGGGACTGTACACAAATCATCATCGACACCATCGAAGCGATGTCGACGAGTCGCTGTTCAAATTGTCGTGGACATGCAGAGATAGCTAAAAGCGATGAACACGAGGAGTGGGAATACAGGAACCTGTGACCGGTCGGGACTCGCGAAGACGACGGGCCGGCCGAGATCAGTAAGTTCCAGAGCAACGTCGGGGGTGCAAGAATTTTTTACGCCTAGACACTCATGCCGTGTATGGAAATCGCTGCCTATTTTGAGGACTTTACGAAACGCGACTGGCAATCGGATCCGGAAGGTACATTGGACGTAGCAGTGGTTGGATTGGGAAACTGGGCCCTAAATCATGCGCTTCCAGCCATCTCCGAAGCGGCCCACTGTGAACTCACTACAGTCGTCACGAGCAACGAGCACGCGGGCCAGGAGGTCGCTAGGGAATATGGAATCGATCACGTCCTGAACTACGAGGAGTATTCGGACGGCGTTGCGAACAGCGTATACGATTCTGTATATGTCGTAACACCAAATGGAACCCATCTCGAATATGTACAGACAGCAGCCCGGAATCAGAAAGCCGTACTCTGTGAAAAACCTCTGGAAGCGACGACATCCCGGGCCGAGGAACTTGTTGGCGTCTGTGACCGCCATGACGTTCCTCTGATGGTCGCCTATCGGATGCAGGTTGATCCGGCGGTACGTCGAGCTCGGGAACTCATTCGGGATGGGCTGATCGGTGATCCGGTTCACGTTTACGGGAACAACTCAGTTCAATTGCTCGAGGACTTTCCGGATGCTGATCAGTGGCGGTTGAACCCGGACCTGGTAGGGTATGGAGTCTCGGTCTCTGACATCGGTATTTATCCGGTGAATACGACTCGATTTTTACTGGAACGGGACCCCCGGTTCGTGCAGGCCTCCGCAGTTTCGCCTACGGACGTGTTTCAGGATGTACCCGACGAACGCTGTTCTTTTTTGGTCGAATTCGAGGACGGTATCCAGTCGGCGTTTACTTCTAGCCAGAACGCCTATTCGGAGAGCCATTTGACGGTCGTCGGTACCAAAGGAACGGTCGAACTGTCCCCAGCCTTCCATCTGGAGACTGAACTGACGATACAGCGAGGTGGTACAGAAACGTCGACGAGCTTCGAATGGATCAACGAGATGGTCGAGGAGTTCGAGTATTTTGCTGACCACGTACTTTCAGGTCGGAGTATCGGCCCCGACGGAAGGCATGGGCTGGTCGACATGTACACCCTCGAAGCTATCTACGATTCGATCGAGCAGGGTCGGAGGGTCGAAATCTAGGCCGTCCCAGCAGCAGTCGCGTTCGAGGAACGACGCCAAAACTCCGTAACGACGTAGGCGTCATAGTCGAGCGCTCTTCCCAAATATCAAAGAAGTGGTGTCTCTACTGCTGTATGCCCGTCTACGGAACGTTGCCCCCTCGAGGTGCTTCCGTCGCTCTACAAGATGAGATCAGCATTTCTTTCGGCCTGGCGTCAATTATCTCAACCGTGAGATTAACGACCTAGCGGAGCCACAACTGCGAACATCCGTGGTCTCTCTGTTGTTCTACTCGGATATCGAAGATGGGTACGACGATCCGGATCGGATCGGTCGGTTCTGTGGTCTCGCGCAGGTACTCTCCGATGAGGAAACTCTTGTAATCGGTGGGGGTGACTCGATCGGACCCAGTCTGCTCTCTACACAGACAGCGGGGAGACATGCCGTAGACTTCTACGAGAGAGTGGGAACCGATATCGAAGTATTTGGCAACCACGAGTTCGACTTTGGTCTCGAACCGTTGAAAGAGGTGATCCGGGCCTCACCGCAAACGTGGGTCACGGCCAACCTTCACGAGGCAGGGACGGAACATCGTTTTGCGGCAGACATCGGTGTCGAATCATCTGTCACCTATCATGTCGGGGACACCAAAATCGGTATCTTCGGTGTTACTCACGGCTCGATAGGGGACATTGCGCCAAATGCAGACGGTCTCACCACTTCCGGTCCCGTTGCGACCGCCTGCCGTATCAGCAAACAACTCCGCAATGATGGCGTCGACGTGGTCGTCGGTGTTGCTCACACCGACCGAACAGACGAAATCGTTTCCGAGGCGGACATCGACGTTCTGTTGGCCGGTCACGTCAACGAACGGCTCGAACGCC
This sequence comes from Halorubrum vacuolatum, assembly GCF_900188065.1. GTDB lineage: Archaea > Halobacteriota > Halobacteria > Halobacteriales > Haloferacaceae > Halorubrum > Halorubrum vacuolatum. The sequence continues at coordinate 10,976 of NZ_FZNQ01000021.1, read as the reverse complement.
GCGTCGACGGCACACTCATTGTACGAACCATTGGGTCAGCGAAAGAGATTGTCGAAATTTCGATAGATGGGTCCCGTTTTTCTGTCACCCACCATCCAGTCCAGGCCGCTCCTGTCGACGAGCAAGCCGTCGCGTCACTCCGTTCATACGAGGACGAGCGGAAGATGGACGCGTCTATCGACTGCACAGATGCACCTATCGATATCGAAAATCGGATGTTCGACTCCGTCGTTGCGGAGGCACTCCGCCACGAATCTGGAGCAGATATCGGACTGATTAACAGGGATGCCGTGCGCGACGAACCCCAGTTACACAGTCGTATGACCAGTGGGGAGATCTTGAGAGCAATTCCGTTCCCCCAACCTGCCGTCGTGGTAGAGGTGTCCGGTAGAGAACTCCTCGAGGTAGTGGATAACTCGATGTCCTCCGGAGACGAGAGCGAGAACATCGCCTATTCCGGTCTGACGATCGATGAGACCAGCGAGGGGTCTACTGTTCACATCGACGATGACCCCGTCGAGGAGGACGGGACGTATACGATTGCAACACTCGCGTTCGTTATCGAATCGAACAGGACCTTTGGTCCGGTGGACGAGAATCATCTCGTCGAGACCATTGGGCCCCAGCATGAGTGTATCGTGAACTATCTCACTGGCGGTAGCTAGGTGCTCCCGCAGCGAGGGTTCTGCGCATACCGAGAATGCCGTTCCAGGTGCTGGGTCCAGTTCACCGGAGCGAGTTAAAACGACCTCGTGCCGTAATCCCCTTCAGGAGTTGCAAATTGATTTCGATCCGTCAGAGATGTCGAACGACGATATCGATCTCCTACAGCATATCGACGGGTTGTTGTCCTCCATCGACTCGGAGTTCGTGACCGTTGACGTAATCGCTTGCGGGTGAAGCGAGGAACGTGACTGCATCGGCGATCTCTTCTGATTCTCCGAATCGACCCAGCGGATTCCTCCCGGTAACTTCCTCCTCGAGGTCCGGTGGAAAATCCTCGGTCATCCGAGTTTTCGTGTGGCCGGGTGCTACTGCGTTGACTCGAATTCCAGCACGACCGAGTTCCAGTGCGAGGCTTTTCGTCAGGCCAAGCACGCTGAACTTGCCAACGTCGTATTGGGGGGTGCCGGCGACACCGTTCTTCGTATGAATAGATGTAGTATTTATTATCTTTCCGTAGTTCTGCTCTATCATCCCGTCCATCACGTGTTTGATGCAGTAGATAGATCCCCAGAGATCTGTTTCGATATTGAATCGCCAGAGGGCGTTCTCCCGTTCGTCAATAAATGGTTGTGCAGCACCGGCGCCTGCATTGTTCACTAATATGTCAATTGTGCCGAACTTGTTCTCGGCCTCTTCGACGATGGCTTTGACGGCGTTTTCGTCGGAGATGTCCGCCGGTGCCGCTACTGCTGTTCCCCCTTCGTTCCGTATTGTATCGACTGTCTCCTCGGCGGGCTCTTCATCCAGGTCGTTGACTACGACCTTGGCACCGTTTCTCGCGAGAGAACGAGCAATTGCTCGTCCGTTCCCGCGACCTGCACCTGTGACCAGGGCCACTCGGTCTTCTATATCTACTTTCACGACACCACACTGAATTCCATGGGTTAAAAAGGCTGCGTTGAATCGCTAGACGGCAGCAGAACAGGTCGCTAAATCAAAGGTATTGAAGCGGGAGACTTCAGTTGTTCATGACCCAAATCTCCCGCTTCATTGGGGAAGTTGTGCCGGTTGCTCAAAGAGTCACTGGTGATGGAGACGAATCCGCCGCCCCGGAAGGTGGCGGCGGATTCGCCGACTATGCCCTCGTTTCCCTTCATTGTCTGCGAATTTACCTCGATACATCCTATCGCATGACTATCGACCTGCTCAAAGAGATGCCACAAATAACTGGAGAGATCGGCCTCAAAGCGGCCGATCTCCCCGCACCATCCACGTTGTGTAAGGCATTCGACCGGATCAGCATGAGTGTCTGTCGAGTGCTGCTGCGCCAGTCGGCGCAGCTGCACGAACTCTCCGAACATGCTGCCATCGACGCTACGTTCTACGACCGCTCACCAGCCAGCCGCCACTACTGCCAGCGGATCAGCTACCGTGTTCAAAAGCTCAAAGTGACGAAATTAGTCGATACAGCGTCCCAAGCTGTCCTTGACGTGCACTGCTCAACCACCCGAGAAGTAAGCGACGCAGATCTCGCTGAGCAGATCGCCCGCCGAAATGCGGGCGATCTGCGGTCTCTCGCTGCGGACAAAGGCTACGACAAACAAGCACTCCGCGAATCCCTTCGTAACCTCGGGATTCGCCCGCTGATCAAACATCGCATCTTCGCTCCATATGACCATGCGCACAATGCTAGAATCGACACACAGCGCTACAATCAACGCTCGATGACCGAGACCGTGAACTCGGCTGTGAAGCGCTCGCTCGGCTTCGCCGTGCGAGCTCGTTCTTGGTTCCGTGAGTTCCGCGAAATCGCCTTGATGTGTGTCGTCTACAACATCAAACGCTTCGTCAAACAGTGAATCTCTACGCCTTATGCCGATTCAACACAGCCGTTAAAAATGTTCGACCGCTCTTGTGTAGCATATTGTTGATTTCAGAGAGTGGCTTTGACGGCGTGTTTGAGCGCTTTTCGTCCGGGTTTGCGGTAGAGTTCTCGTCTGAGTTGGAACGCTCGGAGATACTGTGTGAGGCGATCTTTTGAGATGCCTCGATGCGGCGAGAGCCACCGTCGCGCTAATGATCAAGGAAACTTCTGTAGATCGAGGAACTTCTGACACCAGTCTTTGGCAAAACTGATTCGCTGTGTCACTTGCTCGAAAACATCCTTGACGAGTTCGTGGAACTCGTCTTCGTCCTCGACGATGATCGGTGCCATCGTCCACTTGAGGTATTTCCAGACCTGTTCGATTGGGTTGAGATGCGGCGATCCTGACGGAAGGAAGATGAGACTGATGCCAAGTTGATGCGCACGCTTGCGCGTGTATTCACAGACGTGTGAGCCGTGCTTGTCCAAGACGAGCAGAATCCGCTTGCCGGGATTCTGCTCGCGGACCACCTCTAACACCTCACAAATCCGCTCTTTCTCCTCGGTTTTTTTCCAGCGAACTGTACTCTCCCCATTCAGTGCGTAGAATCCAACCGCCGAGTCCTCTGTCTTGACTAACGGCCGTTCCACGTGTGGATCGTCTACGTACCAGACACGGCGGGAATTGTCGTACGGTTGCGGTTGTGAGGCATCGAAAAACCCCAGAACAGTTCCGCCATCCGTACAGACATCGTCGTCAACAGTCCATCCTTCTTTGTCATCTCCTTTCTCTCTGTTGTGAGGGCCGCCATCCTCGTCGAGCGCGTCGCCGACGCGCTCGTCAAGAATTTCCTCAGGATTCTCCGGTCGATGTGGCCGCTTCGGACGGGGTTTTGCGTAGGACAAGCCCAGTTCACGGAGAAATTTCCCGAGGTAATCCGGATGATATTCGACATCGAACTCCTCTTTGAGGAGATGCTGAATCTCCTGTGATTTCCACGGTTGGCCGTCCCGAAGCATCTCCACCAGCTCTTGTTGTTCGTCTTCGTCGAGTTTCGGGGGCCGCCGCCCCCGAAACTCGGCATTAATCCCTCAAGTCCACCCTCGTTCCAGGCTTCTACCCAGCGTCTCCCGGTCGCTGCCGACCGGCCTTCACGGTCGGCAGCTTCTGCGATCGTATCACCGTAGTAAAGGTTTTTCAGAAAGCCGAGCCGCTCTTTTCGGCGATCGTCTTCAGCTTCGCGGAGGAGTTCATCGATTCTCTCTTCTGGAAGATGATACGTGATTTCTTTTCGACGATTTCCACTCATTACGTTGTGGTTGAGCGTGACCAACAAAGGTTTTCTCGGTCATTACAGCGACGCGTGGCTCTCGCAGGTGTTCACGTGGACCGTCTCGTCGGCGTACTCACCGTCTCCGTGAACGACGTATTCGCGGTCGAATGTTTTGTCTTCTGTAAGCGGATCGTACGCGCAAAATCCGTCCGTATAGACCGTGAGAGGCTCCTGCTGGCGGTCAGCCAGCAGGAGCCGGATCGTCGATTCGTCTGCGGATTTCGCCGGCACAACGTACCGTTGCTCGGTGCCACGATCCACGAGGACGAACACGGGCGGTTTGTCTTGATCATACGTTCCGCGCCCGCGTCGAGAGAGGCCGCGAGAGCGCGACCGCGTCGAGCAGCGAGTACACTTCGTCGGCGACGATTTCGTCAGCATTGATACTGCTGGCGTTCGTCACATCTTCTGACGGCCTGTTTGTCGAGTTGGAATCTACAGACACTGCAGGCCGTCACTACCAGTTCAAGCCGGTTTTAAATACTCAGAACGCGACAGGGGGATTATGCCATTTGACTTTACTAATAAAACCGTGGTTGTGACCGGTGCAGGCTCGGGCATTGGTCGCGAAACAGCTCTACGTTTCGCACGGGGCGGGGCAAATGTTACTGTTGCGGACATCGATATCGAAAACGCGAGAGAGACTGTCGACCGGATTGAATCAAGTGGGGGGACCGGTAGCGCAATAGAGACGGACGTCCGACGGGAAGAGTCCGTCGAAAACATGGTTCGCGAAACCAATAGGATGTATGGTACTATCGATATTGCTCATAACAATGCTGGAATAGAGGGGAACGGTGAGTCGATGACCGAGCAGGAGACAAAAGAGTGGGACAGAGTTATAGATACGAATCTGAAAGGTATCTGGCTCTGTATGAAGTACGAACTGGAACTCATGGCGGAAAACGACGGGGGAGCAATTGTCAACACGTCGTCGATTGCTGGGCTCACAGGTGCTGGCAATGCACCATACGTGGCCAGTAAACACGGTGTCATCGGTCTCACCCGCGTGGCAGCGACGAGATATGCTTCAGACGGGATTCGCGTCAATGCTATCTGTCCCGGCGCGACAGACACACCGCTGCAGCAAGCCAACACCACAACAGAGCAGCTCGAACGCTATCTCGATTCGGTCCCTCTCGGACGATTGGGGAAACCAGGTGAAATAGCAGATGTCGTCGCTTGGCTGTGTTCTGACGAAGCTTCCTTTGTCACTGGAGGGGTTTACCCGGTCGATGGGGGATTTACGGCAATTTAAGCCTCCGCGTCACTGGGGAGCCATGAATTGTTCGTAACTATGAGTGTATATCTCTATATGGTTGTCCCACGGGTCACGACAGAACGCAAATTGGTACGGCCGATCATCGAAAGGTCGTTCGATCGGTGAGTGTTGCATCCCACCGTTCTCTTCGATCGTATTTATCATCTCTTCGATGTCCGGGTCAATCACACAGAAGTGGTTGAGTCCCGGGCTTGTGAAATCCGTCTCCGTCATCCCGTCACTCGTCTCGAACTCGAAAAGTTCCAACCCAACCTGGTTCCCGGTTCCCAGATGGGCCATGGTCATCCGGTCGAACTCTCCGAATATATCGTGCTCGAATGTGGCATCGTCGCTGTCAATCGTGTACGGTTCGTTTAACAACTGAAATCCAAAAACCTCTTGATACCAGTTGATCGCTTTGGTGATGTCCGATACCGTGAGACCGACGTGTGTTATCGCTCGAGGGACGGACTTCGTTGGCATCGACATAACGTGAGTTCCACCTGTAATAAATCCGGGGTACTGAATTGAGAGTGACATATCGGATCGAAATTGTTCGACTCCAGGTGTTATTCCAGGCCGTTGTGATGTCGGAGAACCCCGCTCGGGGGTACGTTCGTGGCAGTGCGTGCGTTGATAAACTGCCGAGGTACACCCGTCGAGTCCATAGAATTCCAGTCTTGTCAACAAACTCGGCACAAATACACATTCATATAGCATAGTCCGACCGGAATGTTTACAATGTCTGATGGTAACCTGATTCGTATGTCGAGCGTTTTGTTCCTATACCTCGATACTGAATGGAAAACTGATACCGACTCGGGAACAGGCACATTCGACAACACTCTATATTTTGATATGTTGGATGCTGACGTTGGCGTTCCACTGACGGTAGAAAATACCCCCCTCCAGTTTGCCAAAGGAGACAAATTCAGCGACGGACTCGAAGACGAGTTCTATGGTGCCTATCCCCAGGTTAGTTCGATGTACCATGAGGCATTTTGTGTCAGTGATGAAGCGGAGTTCTCGTTCGATGCCAAGCTGTTTGATGGGGAGATAGTAGATATACGTGACTACGATGTATTAGTTATCTCACATCACTTCTTCTATAACTTCTATATTAAACATCTCCTCGAAACGTGCCCGGAATTGTCGATAATCGGTATAATGGAGGGTGGGTTCCAGGATGTAACGATGTACTCACCCAAACTTCAACTATGCCACCGTGAAGTACTCCGCTCTGTCGACGGGTATATCGTCTCGAATCGACAGTACAAACAGTACGCAGAGACGTTCAACGACAATGTGATATTTTTGCCGTTCCACGTCCCGGAAGGCCACTTTCAGGATGTCTCACCACGAACTAGCTCGGAGGATAAAGTGTGTCTAGGAATTACCTCCTGGAACATCGACCATTCAAATTTCTACACGAGTATATTGTTACTGGATGCACTTCGAGATGCCGGCTTTGGACTGGAGGGTGAGATCATCGGCGTTAAAGATCATCATCAACGGATGGTAGCGGACTACAATACCCTTGAACACGTGTCAACAGTGGGCTTCATCGAAGAGGGGTATTATGAATATCTCTCCTCGTTCGACCTCGCAATCCAACTCACTAACCGGGCAACTGCTGGCCGCGTGTCGGCTGAATTCGCCGGTGTCGGTGTGCCTGTTATTGGAAACAAATATGATTATCTCCAACAGCGCTGCTGGCCAGAACTAAGTATCGAACCATATGACATTCGTCGAGCGACGAAGCTTGCAAAGGAACTCCTGACTAACGACGACTTCTATCGCGAATCCGTGGCCAAAGCTCGAGATGAAATCTCGTCTCTTCAGGAATACGACGAAACGGCGGCAAAGCTCGAGTCGTTTCTGGCCAGTACCGTTGCGGCTGATTCGTGATTCGGTCTCCCTGGCCAGTACGACCGGCAGTCTGACTACCCGCACATGTTGTGGCAGACACGATGATCTCGCTCCCAGCCGGCCTCTTCTGTCAGTGACAGCCATCTGTGAACGAGTCGTACGTGTTTACCCCGAAGGCTCGACGGCAGGCACAGCCTGAGCGGGTGAAGTCATCTCGTTGTTTTCGACGACTCGCTTGAGTTCATCGTAGGAGTTGCGTCCCTGCTGGCGCCACGTCGCCAGCAGGGACAGCAACGTTTCGTGAACGAACATTCCGCGATCATTGCGGAGCGTACCGATGATTTTCCGGAGAACGACCGGTTCACGAAGTGCGTTCTCGGCGGCGTTGTTCGTTGGTGAGACCGCTGGCTCACCGACGAAGGTGAGCCCGTGGTCGATCCCGCCGTCGATCTTGCCGAGCAGTGTTGCCACTGGTCCGTCGGTGTCTGACCGTTCAACGAGCGTTTCGAGCCCTCTCTGGGCGACACGATGCATCTGGGCTCGTTCTCGATCCGTCGGGTCGGTCTCCAGCCAGGACTGGAGACCGACGAACATCTGCTTGAGATACCGGTAGATCGGCTCAGCCTCGTCGTGGTCCTCGTGGGGCTGACGAGCGAGCACTTCCCGGTAACGCCGGAACGCCCAGCCTTCTTCGAGGAGATGACCGACGCCCACCCACGGTTCGACACCGGCGACGAGCGACTCCGTGGCCGCTATCTCTTCGCGACGCTACTCGCGAACGTCGACGAACTCACGATCATCACACCAGAGACGGGCGACGACGAGTCCGCCGTCGTCCGGTCGCCGGTCCTCGACGAACTCCAGCGCGTGACTGGCATCGAACCCCAAGACGGGCTCGACGACCGCGTGGGCTCTCGCGAAGACCTCCAGCGGCACGTCGCTGCAACGGCCGACCGGCGTGCGGCAGTCAGCCGCGCCGGCGACCGAGGTGATCTCTCCCCCGAGCAGACCAATCGCACGGATCGGGGAATCCGCTGTGCGGCCAACAGGGGAACGGCTGGCCTCTCCGACCACGACGGCGTGTTGGATCCCGAGACCGTCGCGCAAGTCTATCCGCCGTCAGAGCGGGAACCCTACAGTGCGAGTCGCATCGAGCGATACGTCGAGTGTGGGTTCAAGTTCTACGCTGACGAAGTGCTCGGAATCGAGGATCCTGACGACGTCGAGGTCGTCCCTACGCCCCTCGAAACTGGATCGTACGTCCACGACGTGCTTGAACGGTTCTTCGCGGATCTACAGGACGAAACCGAAGACGGTGCCGATCTCACCGAGTTCGACCGAGACGACCTGGCGACGCACCTTCGCGAGATCGCCGTTGAGGAACTCCGGGATGCTGACTTCGAGTACGACGGCCTGTTCTACGAGCGGTGGAAGGCGGAGCTGTTCGCGGGCCTGTGTGACGGCGAGAGTGCTCCGTACGAGGCCGGGAGCAAACCTCACGACGCACCGGAACAGGGGTTGTTCGCTACCTTCCTCGACAACAAACTCTCGCGGGACGGCGCTGACCGACCACACTTGTTCGAGGCCCCGTTCGGTGAGGGGCTTCCCGACTCGGATGGTGGTCCGTTCACGGTGGAGCGACCGGACGGCTCGACTGTCTCGATTCGGGGATACATCGACCGCGTTGACGTGAGCCAGGGTGGCGAACAACCGACGCTTACGCTCTACGACTACAAGACTGGACGGGCACCGTATATTACGAAGACGACTGGCGGCACGAAGTTCCAGCTCCCCATCTATCTGCTTGCTACCGCCGAGGTCGTCGACGGTGATCTGTTCGAGGAGGGCTCGCTCTCGGCGACGTACTATCAGGTACGACCGCCCAACGATCTCAAGGTTCCACGCGGTGTCGAGTCGAAGTTCGATTCCGAGGTTGAACTCCGTCGCTTCCTGAACGATGTCGTTCCGGAGTGGTTGGGCCAAATCGACGAGGCGATCGCCAACGGACGGTTCCATACGACGCTCCTGTCCGCTCGTGGTGCCAACTGCCGATACTGTGACTACAGTCGGGCGTGCGATGTCCGTCACCACCGCAAGCGGGAGTTCGTCGACAAGGTTCACGAGGACGACACCGCGTACGTTCCGCTCCGTGTTCGTGACGACGAGGACATCGAGGCGGTGATGAGCGATGACTGATGCCTCCGAGGAGATACAACTCACGGAGGAACAGGAGGATGCGCTCGTTCAGGGCCGGAATGTCGCGATCACTGCCGGCGCCGGGACGGGGAAGACGACGACGCTTACCGAACGGTACGTGACGATACTGGCCGACAATCCGTCGCTCACCCCGGAAAATATCGTCACGATCACCTTCACGCGAAAGGCCGCTGCCGAACTGACCGAGCGCGTTCGGGAGGAGGTGTACGACCGTCTCGAGGCTGTTGACTCACCAGAGGCCTACCACCGCTGGCGAAACGTCCTCGATGACCTGGAAGACGGCTACGTCCATACGATTCACGCCTTCTGTACCCGGCTCTTGCGAGAACGAGCCGTCGAGGCTCCGGTCCCGCTCGGCTTCGACGTACTCGACGAAGACGGCGCCGCGACACTCCAACGCGAAGTCGTGACGGAGTTCCTCGAACGAAACCAGGACGATGACGATGTTGCGCTCCTCGGACAGCTCTGGGGTCGCGACCAGTTGGTCGATGTACTCGCTGGACTACTCGACGAACGGCCCCAGAGCGAGGCCGTCCTTGAGGAGTGGCGTGAGGCCGAGGTCGACGACTACGTGGATATCTGCTGGGAGGTCGTTTGTGGCGTCAATACCGGGAATGTCTGACTTAGGTTTTTGTTACTGAAGTAATATATGAACGGTATGCACGACATGGTCGGGGTGAACTGCGACTGCGCAAAGGGAACGGATCGCTCGGAGAATGACCAAAACGGATGCTCAGAGATCCTTGTCCCGGACGACGATGACGATCCAATGGAATCAATATCGAGCACACGTAGTGGAGAGGAAAACAAACAGGAAGCAAGTTGCTGTACCGACTGTGGTACTGAACTCGAGTGGAAGCTCCGTCTCAGCGGCATGACCGTACAGGTCTGTCCGAACTGTTAGTATGCAGAACGTAATTTTTCTCGTCAGAACTTGGATCGACTTGGACCCTGAGCCCCCATGAAGGATCTCATTGAGTCGGCGATGATGAAGGCCGCCGAAATTGAAAACTCCAAGTCTGTTTCCAACGACATATTCGGACCGCCGAAGTTTCTCTACGTGGGATGTGGAGCGCGTGGAATTGACCGCGTTAAATCGAGACTAAACCTGCATAAAGACGCTCCTCATACAGAATCACAGAACACTCAACCAGTAACGGTCTCAGAAGAACGTGCTCTTGAGACGCTGGTAACAACCGTCGCGGTTCACTCCGATGAGACCCCTCAGTCGGAGGAATCAGATCAGATTGACATCTGGGTTGATGATCCTGAGAAACTCGCTGATGTGGGAATTGACATCGACTGTTGTTTTATTACAGGAGATCTTGGTGACGACTCAATATCTGCTGATATTCTAACGGCCAGTGCTGCTGTCGAAGACAGTCTAACGATTGCATTTCTCACGATGTCCAGCGATCACAGAAAACAAATTGACTCCCGGTTTCACGAATCACTCGGGACGACGGTAGTAATTGGGGATAGTTTATCGGAGCTCGGTACTATCGAATCATTATCTGGTCCGGGGCATCGGTCAGACGGCACTGTCTAGTTAGCTAGCACCTCAGCGGGTGTTCGCTGATCTAGTGCTTGATGTGGTCGCTGTCGGTTGTAGTAATGTACGAATTGTAAACACCAGCGGCGCGCGCTCGACCGACTGCCGACCCATGAGTTATGGAAGCGGTCGATCCTCATTTTGAGTGTCTGAAACCACTTTTCGATCAGGTTTCGGTCGGTATAATCACGCCGACCGCTGAGTCCTAATCGA
>NZ_FZNQ01000034.1 GCF_900188065.1 Halorubrum vacuolatum | reverse complement strand
TCCGCTCTCGCTCCCAACATTCAAGATCTGCGGTATCCAACGTCTCTCTGAGCAGTTCTGGTGACAGCATAGACAACTCAAACCACGAACTGCTCGCTTCTTAAACTGGCTTAACTAGACAGTGCCGGTCAGACCAACTCATACGTCGTCTTATTACTGATTTTATTATACTAGTTGTTGGCCCGAATCTGGTCGGCGTAAACTATGGGAAGCTATGGAATCAGTGGGATTGTGGGAACTTGGCATTTCCGTTCGTTGTGGAATGTGGCCGCATGAACTCAACGAAGTCGGGTAATCACGTTATTCATTCTATCGCAGGGGCATCCAACCAGCCAATAACCGGCTGGTATGGTCATGCGTGGGTCGAATCATCAGTTACGTTGGCTGATGTGGAGGAACTCAATCGATTTCTTTCCGACGAGCTCAAATCAAATTCATCTCGCCCTGATGGAACGCTCGGCGTAAACGTAGATGATTCGTTCGAGTGTTCAGTTCTTGTGTGTGGTGTACAATTTATGAATCATAACCACTTCTGATGCAGTCAGTGCACACGATCAATGACACTCAGCAAGATTCGAAACCATCTCGAAAGCAGTGATCGGGTCACTAATTGGCACCGACTGCTGATTCATGTGAGCTAGTTCTATGATCCGTACATGGATCTATAGAATATCACTTTCGCTGACCTTTGCATTCCTTTTTGTATTCATCGATTGAATGACAAACTGCATGCTCTCCCACTACAGAGGTGAGTCATCCGAGTGCGTGTGATGGCACATCTGTCCGCACGCACGGACGCGGCCTACCAGGATGAATACCACTGATCGTCTAACAAGCCGGCACGAGTGACACCGATTAACGACTTCGGGACCAGTGTACTGCACACATACACAAACAGTACCGACTTCGCCGTCTGGTCCTTGGCTGCTCATGACCGACATGCTCTCCGAACCGCACCGAACCTGCCGTATTGACCGGATGTGCAACCCCCTCACAAAAAGCGGTGACTATAACAGTACAATTGTGACGAGACTGCATCGGGGACATACATTTACCTGTTTGCTCCGAATGGCATAATAACAAGACCACCAAGCAAGAGTTGAATTAACAAGTTCATGTTCCCACTCTTGTGGTAGGTAGAGTTAGGAAATTCAGAAGTGAACGCACAATGAAACGCGTCAAAAAAGGGAGTCGACGAAATTTCTCCCGGCGGAATTTGCTAATCGCTGCGGGTACGGCAGGAGTAGGCACAGTTCTACCATGGTCAGTGAGTGCGAATGGTGATGGGTCAGAATCAGCCCGGCAATGGTCGGCGATGCCATTTTTGCATTGGCCCAACACGCGCGGAGGTGCTGGCAACTCTGCTGAGGCATCCCACTCAGAAGCAAATCCAGCCACGCTGGACCGCCAGTGGCAACATGGGTATTTCAGACGCGAAACAGATGTCATAGCGAATCATGGCGTTATCGTGTTCGGAACAGGAACCACCCTACACGCTATTGATGAAGTCAGCGGTGAGAAACTCTGGGACCACCAGTTCGACAACTCTATCGCTACAACGCCCTGTATTTCCGGAAAGACCCTCATTACGAGTGACGAGTCGCCTGCGATGTATGGCATCGATGTCGTCTCTGGAACGGTAAGATGGCAAACCACTCTTGAGGATCGGTATAAACAAATCACATCAGGAGAAGAAAGCGTCTTCGCAGTGACCGAAGAGCAAGTGCTTGAGTTTGATCCTCGGAGTGGAGAACAAACCGCTTCACACGACGTTTCGAATCTCCGTCCCGAGAGTCTCTGTGTGCATCGAGATGATGCGTATGTGGTAAAAAGGGGTGGAAAGGTGGCCCGAGTAGCATCAAATCCGTGGGTGACTGAATTGGAAGATATTTCATCAGCACCGTTGACGGTAACCGACGATCGTGTACTCTCGTGGCGGGATAACAGCATTATAGCATTCGATACAAACAGCGGAGAGTACAGCTGGGGTCGTGATTTGGGACGCACTGTACACAAGGAAGTTGCTGTCGCACGAGGTTTTCTTGCAGTAGCAAATAGAAGAAAGATAAGCATGCTTGACTTGTACAACGGAGAAGAACTGTGGTCTAGTGAAGTTGACAAATCGATCAGAACTCCGCCAACCATCCACCTCGACTCAATTCTGGTCGGGACCGTCGCCGGGATCAAATCATTCGATCTCGGAGACGGATCGAACGGGCCGTACGATGATATTGATTTGATCGCGAGACAGCGACCGATCGTAGGTCCGGAAACAGTACTCGTGGTTACGAGCGACGATCTACAACTATTTCAGTCACCCGAGAGCGTTGAGGCGAAGTCACAGATTGCAGATAGTCGTCGACCATTCGAAGACGACAACCCGCCAGTGAGAGTTGATGAGACGGTGATCCGTACGTACCAGTCTGCGGCTGACGCCTTCCTTGAGCGGTCATTCACCCGTGCCAAGTCCATCGCTCGCGACCTCAACGCGATATATGATGAGCGAGTAAGTAGTATGGAGGAAGCCGTGGAACGAATCGAAGCACTCGAGACTCAAATCGAGAAACTCCCCGAATACCGGACGAAAAGCAGGTGGCGACGAGCGCTCCAGCGTGCTGAGGATCATTTTGAAAGTGGGAACTACGAGCGGACAGTCGAAACTGCGGAAGATGCGTTAGATGAGATTGAAGAGGTGGTGCATAGTATTGAGCGTGCCTCCACGGCAATATCGGAGCTTGAAAGTCAGATTGAGCAGGTACAGAGAGAAGGATACGAGGTTTCAGAGGGAGAACAGCAACTGCGCGACGCGAGAGAGCAGTATGATGATGGGAATTACAAAGACGCACTAGAAAAGGCTGAAGCTGGGATAGATGTCGTCGCCGACCGTGTATATACGGCGAAAAATGCACGTGACGCAATTGATAAGGTAAACGATCAGGTGCAGAGTACGGAGTATGACGTGTCCACGGCACGTGAACTCGTTCGTGATGCTGAATCGGCATACGAGGCAAATGAGTACGAAGACGCACTACGAACCGCCGAACTCGCCGCCGAAGACCTAGAAGAGACGAACGAACTTGCAGAATCCGCCTGGGCCGCGATAGAGGCTGCGGAAGAACTCGATACGCGTCACACAGGAATACGATACGCGGCAGATCAGTTCGGATATACGGAGCGGCTTGAAGCAGCACATCGAGCGTATGATGATGACGAATACGGAGCCTCCCTGAGAAGTGCCGAGGGGGCAAAGCAAGCGTACCAGACCGGACAGTGGCTCGTCGATGGATCGATCGGAGGAACGATGAGTGCGGTAGTGCTATACAGCGTGCGCCCTGACCTGTTTGAGCGGCCCGCACGGCGCGTCAGGAATGCTATATCCGATCTCGATACACGGGGATCAGACGACTGAATGTTATCCCGCCCACCGTAAGACGGGAAATTTGGCCTGTGCGGATGTTAGCTAATCCTCGCGTCCCGTTATGGGAAACGACCACTACTTGTTTGAGCACTGGGTCTGAGGATCGCTAGATTCGATATCTCACGCAAAATTCTGTGTGATGTATATCGCACCATCGACGTCGACAAAGACACCGATGCCCTCTCTCGACCACTGAAACTCGAGGAGAGTCTTGCGGTGACCGGGCGAACCAAGCCAAGCGTCTACGACCTCGGAACCGATTAACGATGGAGATGTCGATGGACCGTGATACTGCTTAGACAAGTTTTCACCGACACGATTCGAGTCAACTGAAGCAGCCTCGTACCTGTCTGCCGGCGACTTACCCTCGGGTGATTCGTGGGCAAAGTAATTTCGGTGACTCATGTCCCGGCTATGTCTAAGTGCGACAGCGCTCAAATGATAGTCAAACTGGAGCTCACAGAGCTCACGCTCGCGCCGCTCGTGATTCGTACGTTGGTGGATAGCCCGTTCGATCCGACTGGGGTGGATCTGCGACCCGGTGAACACAGGGAGTTCTACGCGTTCAAACGCATCAGCGGCTCCACAAGAGAAACACGTTGTAGCGACATCAACACGCGTGCTGCAGCCCACACAAAGCCACTCATCTCCGATTTCAACGACAAACCCGTCACATCCGGTATCGTCGTGAGAGCTTCCAACGGTTTGATTGCCGCATACGTCGCACCGATAATACGTGCTGATTACGGTGAAAGTCACGAATTACCACCTTTCGGGAGACCGTTGATTGACGCAGCAGCGAGCACGTCTTTCCCGCTAACCAGGGTTATGTTTGCGTCCGTGCCAGCTACGTACGACAGCGCATCACTACTAAATTGGCCACTTGAGACTACGACGGCCTGCAAAACGGGCTGGCGAAGAAGATGACTCGCCGTCTTTTGAACGACTGGTCGGCCGACCGTGCCGCCACTAGTTCGGTGCTTTACCTCCACTGCCTTAAGCCGACCCGAACAACGCACATAGATGTCAACACCGCCGTCAGCGCCGTCGTCAGTTAGTCGGGTGTCACACCCCCGCGACTCGTAAAGCATGGCGACAAGCTGTTCGAACTCACGCCAGTCGAGAGCGTCAAGATCGCTACGTTCCCAGAGATGAGCTGCTGCCGTCGTCGTTTGTTGACAACATTCCATAAGTGCTCTCACGCCACCCTGTTCGTAAGCATCTTGCAGTCCCTCGTTACTGAGACCAAGATCGCGAACTGGGTGGTTATCTGGGATACGCTCAAGTGCTTTTAATGTTCGCTCAACGCAGGCCCCGATTGAAGCGTGCGACATCTTCTGCGTATCACTCATCATCAGAGGTGATCCTTCCCGTCCTCGAACACCGCGGTGACGACAGAGAAGACCGAGTCTGGATACTCGGAACACGATTCTACAGTCACCGAGTCGAGGAGTTTCGAGCGCTGACTGAACGATACGAAGTAGTCGCCAAGCTCGTCGTCCGACAGCGCTGCCATATCTGGCCATTTTAGGAGCCTGTACATGTTCAGTGGTCCGCTTTTTGGGTGGTTAACTCGCTCTCGAATGAAGTGATATCGGTCTTCATGTTCGATTCGCGCCGATTCACGAACCGGTTGCTGCTTGAGCGCTTCAGGAATCCCCGGATGACCCTTGTAGGTGCCGAAGAATCGCTTGGGGATTTGGATGACTTCCGTATTTTTGTCCCGCCTGACAGGAGTTGAGTCCACAGTCTCGAAGTCATGAGGTGCCCGTTCATTATCCTCTACGAATATAGGATGCCCGTCTGGAGAGACGTACCAAGTGACTTCCATCCCCTCCGAGAGATAGCCGTGACGGAGAAGAAGAGACGGGACGGTAATCGCGCCAGTCGCGTACACTTTCGCAGTTCCAAAGTACCCGTACGTCGGGGGATCATCTCCTAGTTGGCCTGACACTGGATCTCTCCTCTAGTTAATTCCTCGACAAAAAATCGATTGAGAATTATTTAAAATTTGTGCTGATCTTTTCCTCTGCCAAACACCAGCGGTAGGAGGGTAAAGGGGGGAATACAATAGCCAACCATGCTGGTAGCACTGATGGGGGTTCTATCCTCAAGCGAGGACGAAGAACTATCCAAACACGAACTCAGAAAGCGCATCATCTCATCCGAGAGAAAGCTAGATCGTGTCGAAGTAGACCTTGAGAAACGGAAAGAACAGTACTTCGACTACCTCCAACAAGGAGCGGAGGCACCGCCCGAAGCCCGTCAGGCGTACGCAGTTCGAGCCAGACTTGAGCGGTTCAAATCCCGCGTACAAGAACTGGAGCGGCTGAAGACGGTGAAGAATCTGGCAATGTGGGAGCTCGTACGTGGACAGCGGGAAATCCGCGAACTCCTTGAAGAAATCGAGAGCGACGTCGCCCAAGAGCTACCCGAACTCGACGCCGAACGATTTCAAGAACAAATTGAGGAGATGGAGGTTCAGTTGGAGGCCGAGATGCAAGAGATTAGTGAGATGATGTCGGGTATGGAACCCTCCGACCATGACGTTTCACTCGGGTCGACGGAGGAGCAGGAATTGATGGACAGGCTAGCCTCAGAGGACATCAAACTGGAGGACGTGTCTGACTTCGGCGTATCCGCCGACGTGGGAGATGAAATCCAGGAAGATGACCCGCTCGGCGGCATCGAAGAGAACTTCGAGGAATGGGGACTCGGAGAAGAGAATTGAGGCCCTGTTCAACACTAATGTCCGAAATATCACACCAAGTTCAGAGGCAGGTTGCAAAAGACGAGTATCAACGCAATTATGAGGAGGCGAAGCGCGCCATCAGAGCTTACGAACCAGAGAAGGCTGCACGGGCACTCCGCCAAGCAGCCGAGAACCTCGACGAGCTTGCCAGTCTCAGTAAGGACCTCACATCGACCCGCCGGACTTACGAGAACAAGGCCGAAAATTATCGGAAAACAGCAACAGCACTTGAAGAGGACGGCGTGGGCGCCGTAGCTGAGGTCGACGATGGGGGTAAGAACCGATCGAAGCACGATGACCTCGGAGGAGCTGATGACTCGCCGTTCCAAGGGGATGGACCAAACGTGCGTGTCGAGACGCCAGATGTGACATTCGACGATGTCGGGGGCATGGAAAGCGTCAAGCAGACGCTACTTGAGCAGGTTGCCGACCCGATCGAGAACGCCGATATCTACCAACAGTATGGGGTCGAACCAACGCGCGGTGCGCTTCTACAGGGACCGCCCGGGACAGGAAAAACCTTCATTATTAGGGCGTTCGCTGGGGAAATGAAATGGAACTTCATAGAGCTGAGCCCAGCTGACGTGACGAGCGCTCTCGTAGGAGAAGGGGCAAAGAACATTCAACAGGTGTTCAAGACGGCGAAGGAGAATGAGCCTTGCATCCTGTTCTTCGACGAGATTGATTCGGTCGCCCCAAGTCGGCTCGGTGGTACACAGGGGACGCAGTCGGAACGGCAGATGCTCACACAGTTGCTTCAGGAAATCAACAATCTGGAAGACACCGACGTCATCGTGTTCGCCGCCACGAACGCTCCTGAGGCAGTCGACGACGCCATTGCCAGAGCACAACGCCTTACCGAAACTATAGAAGTTCCCTTACCAGATGAGGACTCACGGAAAGCGATCCTTCGAGTGAAGATGCGGAAAAGAGAAGTACCAACGGACGGGATCGATTACGACCGCGTAGCGAAGATGACCGAAGGGTTCTCGGCTGCCGACATGGAGCCCGTGGCCAACGCCGCCGCGCGACTAGCAGCGAACGAAGCAGAAGAGTCGGGAGAAATCGTGCCGATAGAACAACGACACGTTGACGAGGCGATCCGCAATCGAAAGAAATCGAAATCTGAATCTGAGGAGGGCGGCGGCTACCTTTCCGGAGGTAACGCCCGATGAACACTCGTGAGCAGTTCCTTCTCGGTATACGCTTCGTCCTGATCGTTGCGCTCGGAGCGGTCATCGGTCTCATGCTCGGGCGAACGTGGGTCCCCGGGACGATCGCTCACGACGCAGTATACGGTACCGCAGTGCTTTTCGACGTGGGATACGGAACCCCCGAAGAAATTCTCCCGAGTTTCGTACTCGGTTCCTATCTGGGATTGCTTGCCTTGTTTACCGCTGATTGGCGTAAGCGTGTGCAGGGCGTCCTCCTGATAATCGGTACAGCGGTTGGGCTCTACGCACTCTGGACCCGTGGTGTTCTGCTTGCAAATATAGATCTCTACCACTGGACGAACGTCGCCGCGCTCCTTGGAGGACTCGGCACAGCAGCGCTCCTTGAGTTCGGGGCGATCAAACGACAGGCATTTTCGACGTCGATCGACCACATCGAATTCGATATCGCTGTCGTTTCGGTGTTCGTCAGCTTCTCCACACTTGCCGTCCTTGGACTGTTACAAGCGGTGTCCGTTGGCGCGGCAGTCCCCATCGTCGACGTGCCTGCAACCATCGCGTTCGTGTACGTGCTTTTCGGATTCATCGCGTACGATGCCACCACGAAGACGGCGATTATCGGTCCGAGAGAATCCGGAAAGACGACATCGATCGTCGGACTCTATCAGCGATTCTCCGATCGGGATAAAATACCTGCCGAGACGTCACCAGCCCTAGATGAACACATCGAAGAAGTTGATACCATGGCTGAAGACGAGGACTTCAAGATTCGAGGCACCCAAGAGACACACGATATCGGGTTCTACTTCCAGGTGGGCGATATCTTTCCAATGCGGGCGCGGTTCACTACCTTCGATCATCCAGGTGAGAAGATTGACGACATCGCCAGAGAGCTACGTGACCCGCCCGGAGTCAAGCGACGACTCCAACATATCGGTATCTGGTTCAGCGAGATGCTCCCGGGAATGGCGTTATCTGATCATCAAAGGGAGATCCAATTCTACAACCACGTCCGCACTGCAGACATCCTCATGCTGCTGATTGACATGGAACGTATCGTAGAAAACCGGCCGGCATACCTCAGTGATCTGAAAACGATAGCGAATGGGACGAAAGACACGTGTCGGATTTTTGTCGTCGCAACGAAGTCTGATCTCGCACTCAAGGATTACGCTGGACTCCAGCAACAATTAAAACCGGGAATCGGAGATGAATTGCTACACGACGACGACGGAATGGAAAAATCGCCGGCTGACGAGTTCACGGATAACTTAACGGCCGACCGAATACAGATCAACGAGCTCATGAAAACGGTGTCGACTGACGTAATCTACCCAGTATACTTCATGACAAAGCAGAGTGAAGACGGACAGAGCCTCGTCCCAGACCTTGACGAAAATGGACGACTCCAACCCGTCGGGTACGAGGAGCTAATTGAGCGGATCGAAAATGAGGCGATGAAAAATGTCCGGGTTTGAAATATACGACACGGAACCACAACGGACGTACCCGACCGAAGGGAGAGAGGATCAATCGTTCGTGGACGCGGTAAGGGCAGTGTACGAGGCTGATCGAGCAGTATGTCTCTTCTCGCCGAGTGATAACGTTGTCATTCATCGTCTCGATGCGATACATCGGCGTCCCGGCCGCGGAGCACGCGAGCAGATCTACTACGCTGTTGCGCACGGATACATCGATAGTCAGCTACTTGAGAGGCTCGCAGGAGAGGTCGAACAGTTATTCTCAAGCAGTCAAGAATGGGAGTCGGTCGAAGAGGGTGACAAAAGGCGTGTGACAGCCGAAGAGGTGGCAGCACTTTCGACGTATTCGTCCGGGTTTGAAGACGGAACATCGCTAGAGCGTGAAGTCGGTCAGTTCCTCCAAAGCGGAGGTTCCGAAATAAATGTCGCCGTTCCATCCAGAAATGACGCCCATGAAACGCTATGTCGATACTCGGACTGCGACGCTAGGATCCTGATTACCCGTAATGCGGACGCTGCAGCGGACCACTTCACGACCGATCTCATCATCGAATACGGATCAGCTGAGTCGTTTAAACTTGCGTCTGAGAAATCCAAACAAACACTCAAACGCTGGCGACAGAATCAACAAGAACAAGAACTGAACGAGGCCGTCAATTCACTGACTCAGTCGTTTCACACCTTTTTCAACGACGACGAAGTGGACGACTACACCCGCGCGGCGGTGTTGAACGATATCATCAAAGGGGAAGGCGCAGTACCGAACGCAAAACGGTACGATACTGAAGAGACAAGAACCTTGCTCGAATCAATTGAGTACCACTTGAGAGATGTTCAACCAGAAAACAAACGCAAGTTGGAGAGCAGGGTAGAACGGACCGCAAAAGAACATGTCGAGGAGTTTCGGCGATCCGTGCGCAACGAGTCTGCCGATACGGTTCGGTCGACCGTCGCGGACGAAACGAAGCGGATCGCCGATTTGTTCGATGAACCAAATGGGGAAATACGACGACAGGTCCTCGATCAAGCGATTCCGGAGTTCGATCGTCCGAGTAAAGTGGTCAAAGACCACCGCGTCCCTTGGCCGGTGTGGAACACACCTGACCTCATGGTTGGCGTTTTCCTCGGTGGACTTCTCATGACGGTAATCTTCGTGTCGATAGCCTACTTCGACGTCTCGATTTCGATTCCCTGGCAGATCTGAGGCGTCGCTGTCCGCCTTCAGGTTGGGGTGCTCGTCGATTCTAAGTAAGCTACCACGATCTAGAGTGTGTGGCAAACAGTGTGGACTCGTTCTAACCCGTCAAATAGGTAGACGAACACTCGCCATGCACGTTCAGTATTCCGCGGTTCAAGCATATGCCTACGTTTGCGCCTCCACGTCAAGACTTTTCATCTAATATTTAAATATTTTCCTGCCATTTGAAACTGCAACCGTGGTAGCTGTTTTTGTAAGGTTAAGGGGACACCGTTTAGACGAGATGGTTTGGAACTTCCTCAATCCGTTCTCGAGTCAGGGAGGGGACAACAGAGTCGATCCACAGAAGCGAATCTACCGTGCGGAACGGGAAATCGAGAAGGCAGAGCAAGGAATTTCCGAGTGTCGCGATGAATACCTCGAACAGCTTCAAAAGGGAGCGAACTCCTCTGCCGGGAGACGACGTGTCTGTGCCGTCCGAGCACGGATCGCGAAATTTAAAAGCAATATCTACGAATTAAAAAGACTCAAAGCGGTCAAGAATCTCTCACAATCAGAGATCGCTGACGGAATGAGTGAAGTTGAGGAAATGCTCGATGACATCTCGAATCAGGAAACCGTCAACGAAGTTCTTGACGCAGACCCCGCGGACATCGAAAACCGCATCACCGAAGCAGAGGCGGAGTTGGCCAGCGGTATGAAAGATATCGACAGTTTCCTCGGGAACGTCGAGAATACGTCCACAGACATCCCTGTGGAAACTACGGAAGAAGACCAACTCATGGACCGTCTTGCGGCCGGTGACATCGACGTCGATGATATCGAATCCGAGATGGAAGACCTCAGCGCTGTCGACGCAGACCAGTCCGTGAGTATGGAGTCTATGGACTTCTCGATCGATCGGTAACGTGACTGACTGCAACCCATGCACCTTCGTGGTGATCCAGACGGCTGGACAGGTTCCCACTCCCCCAGCACGAGGCGTCTATAGACAGACCACCTATCAATAAATATTTCGCCATTTTACATGGGCGTGTCAAGTTAGTGAATGAGGCGCTCAACCTCAGAGTACTTATTGCCGAAATCGAACGCCTCAGCGAACGTACCACGTGGATTGACTTGTCGTTTGTGGAGAGAGATCGGACACCACGCTGGGTAAGACGCTCTAAGAAAAGACCAAACACTATACCGCAACGGTGATTTGTTTGAGTACTTCGTTTCTAATTGTTGTTCGCATATCGAGAGCGTCTTCGAAGCGCTCTTGTTGTCCGTTGACAACAGCAATATAGTCTGTGTCCTTGTTCACGTCCTCCTTGATCGTTACTGTCCAGTCATCTCCTGTGTATTCGCCGTAAAACCCGTTCTGGTATGGGATATGTCGATATGAAATGTGTGTGTTGAATGCTCGGAGAAAATCTATTCCTTCGGATACTGAGTCAGGGTAGTACACGATGTTTCCTCCTGCAACACATAGTTGTGATTCATTTTCCTCTAAATCCATGAGTTATGGAAGTGATCGATCCTCATTTTGAGTGTCTGAAACCACTTTTCGATCAGGCTTCGGTCGGTATAATCACGCCGACCGCTGAGTCCTAATCGAGCAAAGGCAGTCTCATAGCCAAAGCCATCGACGAGAAACACAGCCTCGGAGAGATCGTGTTTCTCGAAGAGCCTATGTAGAAATGTAGCAACTGGATCTGTTCCGTGAGATACGAACAGATTGACAGCAAGAATCACTTTGGTGTCGAGGTCTATTGCAGCATATAACCAAGACCACTTGCCATTGATTTTGACAGATGTCTCGTCTACAGCGACCCGCTTCGGCTTTGCCTCAGGCGGGTCGGGAACGCTGTCAGCAACCCGAGGTACCCACTGAAAGATCGTCTGATGGGAGCGTTGAACGCCAAACAGCCGAAGGATTGCTTGTGTTTCTCTGAGCAGTTCTGGTGACAGCATAGACAACTCAAACCACGAACTGCTCGCTACCTAAACTGGCTTAACTATACAGTGCCGGGCAAGAGATTCTATTAGAAAATCTGAATCCAGAGAATCCAGTTGTTAAATAGCGAGCATTGAGTGAACAACCAGAAAACGTTGCATTCGCAAAGATTGTAGAGAGCGATCCCCGCTCGCTCTGATTAGTAAGCGGCGTCGATGCCCTAGTAGAGCGCATCGACACGGACAACGCGATGTCGATGATGAGATCTACCATATCAGGATGAAGAAGCTTCACGTCTCCGAGGAGAGCGGCGTGTCCGCATCGGAAGATGCTTCCTGCTGACGTACCCTCTCAACCATGCAGTCAAGTATTGTCAACTCACCAAATTACTCTTGCTCGGCCGCTGTTTTCACGCTAAGGGGATCATCGGCGAAACACCTTTGGTCAGCCCACTGTCCTGTCGAGTATGGCAATCGGGCTCATTTCCGACATACACGCAAACCTGCCTGCACTGGAGGCAGTGCTTGACGATATGCCTACAGTCGAGACGATTGTCTGTGCGGGTGACATCGTCGGCTACAATCCGTGGCCTGCGGAGTGTGTCACGCTCGTGCAGGAGGTCTGCACCGTCGTGGTCGAAGGGAATCATGACCGAACTGTCGACCGCCCTCACCGATACAGAGCAAATCGCATGGCAGAGGCCGGACTCGAACTTGCATACGACGAACTCAACAATGATCAACTTGCATGGCTTAAGAACCTTCCACGGCAAGCCTCTGTTGCCGGTGAGTACCTGCTCGTACATGATCATCCGAAGCATCGTGACAAGTACGTCCAGCCCCACGAGTTTCCCCGGGTTCGTCCCTACCTCGACGACTACGCCGGCGCCATCCTCGGCCACACGCACAGACAGCACAAGGCGACGATAGACGATCGGCTTATCGTCAATCCCGGCAGCGTCGGACAGCCACGCGACGGCGACAATGACGCCGCGTACGCCGTCCTCTACCCCGACGAGCGAACAGTCGATCTGCGTCGAGCCAAGTACGACGTGAACGAAGTGATCAAATGCATTGAAGAGAGTGTCTTGCCGGTGGAGACGGCGACCCGCCTCCTCGACGGGAGCTAAAGCCGAGAATATTACGACCTCCAGTCCGACCCTTCGTCCTGAGGGTACCATTCAGTCTTCGCGGGTCGATTTTCTTTCGTTGTAGGCTCTTTCTATGTGTTCAGGTGCTTCTTTGCTTCTACCTGTGTTTTCCCATGTATTGGATCCGCAGAAGACACATTCGTTAGCGGGAATATCGGGTATTTTTTCTGCAGGTTTAGCTGATGGTGCTTCGTGACCGCATTCGTTGCATTTCACGAAGTGAAGTATTAGCACCATGTGTCAGACGTTACCGCGGTTTCCGAGATACTTGAATATTCTGCTTTGGGGGAAAGATAAAGCAAATAATATTATCTTTTCGGGAGACGGTGAAGAGAGGCTTAAAGAAAATATCGATGAAGAGTGGGAACAGATAGAATAACCGAAAGAATCCCAGTTCCTGTATTGCATCTATCCTCTGTATTTTCCACGGAATTCTTATCTGTTGTTCGGCAAACCATCAGCTCCGTTGAACGAACTCACCTCTGAATTGCTCACGGGTCTCAACGACGAGTGCTGGATTCGCACTATGTGCATCGCGAAGTGGTCCATCAGTTCTTGGATAGTGTTACTTCACTGAGATCGATGAGAGCCATCGTGATGACGGAGTGGCCCAGACGGTTTTATCGCCGCTGTACAACAGGTGAGTATGAGCTTCGGTATTTCGTGGGACAACCTGCTGGAACGGCTCGACGAACTTCCGGAGGGTTCTACGCTGATCACCCCACTCTCTCACGATCGGTTTCGTATTCGCGATGTGCAACAGCAGCGGGTCATCATTGAGTTCCTCGACAAGGATATCGATGACACACGCCCGCTCCAGCGAGACCAATTTGAGACGCTCTACCGGCGAGTCAGTGACGAACCCAACGGATTCGAGCTCGACAGACTCCCACCTGATGCGGACGCATATCCAGCCGTATTGTCTCTCCATCCCCGCTTCGAAATCGATGAAGACGCCGGCGTGATCCTCGAAACAGACGGACCCACCACGAACCAGATCCTCGACACACGCGATCACGAAGACGGGTCAGCACACATGGACGAGCAACGGACCGAGCCGGATCTTGACGTGTATGCAGATGCACTCTTGCTCGTTGACGCACTGGAGCGACACGAGGTCACCAACCTCGAACAGATCGAGACGGACGTCCTCGTGGACCTCTACACGCTGCTTTCGGACGTCCAGCGGAACGCCAACGACCTCCGGCAGGACGTAAGCGAGGTGCTACTCATCCGACTCCACCATGACCAACCCGTCTCTGGACCCTTCGGCTCTGTCCAACGGACGACCCGCCGCAATCGCTCGCTCAAACCCGACGACGAAGTACTGGAGACACTCGAAGACGCTGGAATTGACCGTGAGCGCGTGTTGGGCGTCGACCGCAGCAAGGTCGATGATGCACTCGAGGTGACGGCCCTCTCGGACACCGACGTGTACGAGATCACCGAATCCGAGTACGTGCGCAAAGCAGACGTCGACGAGGAGCGCAAGGAAACGCGACTCCAAGGGCTCAAAGATCAGCTGGCGACGACAGAAGGAGACGAGGCTGAACAGCTCCGCGAGGAAATCGAGAACCTCGAAGACCGGATCGCAGACCTCACCGAGTTCAAATCCGGATCGCAGTTCCATACGCGGACGCAAGGTGGGCCCTGAGAGTCAGAGCGAGCGAACCGTCAGAGGTCACCTCAAAATATTAGTCGCTAGTCTGGCCGTGAAAGATGGTAGCGATGCCGCTCAAGATTATCTCGTGTTCACTCGGTATCTTGCGTGTTGTCAACGTCGGTCATCACGTCGGCGACTGTCGGGATGGCAGTGACTCGATTGTAGTAGCGTCTTAACCAACATTTCAGCTTTTCGCCTATACTGTTGGTTAATCTCGAAGAAATGCAGTTCTCAATACAGCGTGTCATAGAATAGTTCTCATCTCTTTTTATCCACAATCTGTCAACAACCGCGTGCAAGATAGAGCGCGCGAGTCTTGCAGGAAAAAATTTTTATCGAAAGCTTTGATTAGTAATTGTATGGCAACTTATTGCCCTGAATGTGGTAGCAGAGACACGAGAAGCACTGTAAATCTTGCAAATAGTAAAATGACGTGTAGAGCCTGTGGTTATACTTGGCGGTCTTGACATCCACATAATAGATAATCGGTAAATTGAGTGCGGAACAAAAGAATCTATCAAGCTGAATAGTTCCTCTCTATGCAGCAGTTGGAAGTCCACCTATCTGAAACCCGTCACGATGATGAGTGATGAATACAAGGCGCGAATGCAGCACAGGCTGAAGCTCGATTACTCTGAATCGCGCAGTAGAAGATAAATGACGATCACTAATAGCATAACGTCAAGACCTGCAATGATGGTCAGAGGTGTCCCATATCCCCATTGCCAAGCCCACTTACTCCCTCGGGATTTTGCATCGTTATACATCCACCGCCCAACAGTTGCCCAGAGAATTAGCAGAGCTATGAAAATCAACAACTCGTCTTGTGCCACGACGATTCCCGGGAAAATTTCATAAGTCATTACTTGCATAATGGAGGGCCAATCAATCATATATTGAAATGATAGGCCGCTAATCATAGCTTTTCTTATTATCGTGGTATCTATTTGCAGTCCGAGTGACCGGTTTGTCCACCTTATCGCTGAGGAAACAAACGACAGTCACCTGCTGAATACAGCCCTCTACATCTTGCATGCCATCTCAGATATCAATCGTATCTAGTAGTTCCTTCGCCGCTCAGTAGGGAGTTCTACTAACCGGCTAAGACTGATTCTATGACACGCTGCTCAATAGCCAAGCACTCGCCGCTCAAGTCGAGGTCGCGACACTCGGATTACTCTCACTCAGGTTGAGATACGGGATCGATAACGTCCTGGCATCCTGGACATTCCGCCCAGACACCCTGATCTCCGGATGCCTTTTCGTAGTGAATGAGCACATGTCTATCCGCGACTGTCTCACCACAGAACGGGCAAGTGCCAAGGGCTGCTTCGGGATTGGGGGTCACCATACGTGGCCTCGCTGTTGTGGGGGAGGGACACGTGTGACGCTATGTTGATGTCGGCTCTCCACACCTCAGAGCCTATTTTTGGTCCCTCAGGCTTGTTAACGAAGCCCAGTGCTATATAATTCAGGTGAGCGGAGTGTAACTGGAGAACCCGTAGTACTGACAATCGGTGGCCGCTCACGGCTTGCCGATGTACTCTGACTTCATCATCCCCTCATCACGATAATACCGATACAGGTAGGGACCATGCATATCCTGTTCACTACCACTCGCGCACTTACAACTGTCATCGCCGCATTTGACTTTCTCCTTGACGACGGTCCCTCGCTGTGAATCATCCGGATCAGCAACGGGATCAGCGGTA
>NZ_FZNQ01000031.1 GCF_900188065.1 Halorubrum vacuolatum | reverse complement strand
TCTCATCCAAATAGCCGCTGAGGCGGGCGTTTTCGGGCATAAGTCACTTTGAAAACGCACCGCCTCACCTTTCAATCCTTATCTGAACACCGCCCTCGCGGGGGGACGTCCTGTTTTATCCCGGCTACCGGAATGAACAGGAGCTGTTGATCGCCTGTGGGCCGACGTGTTTCAAGAGCCCGGCCGGCGAGCTCGCCGGCAACCACGTTGCGACGATCGATGCCGATGCCGACACGCTCAAAGAACTCGAAGACCGCACGCTCCATGAGGGCAGCTTCGACGTGACGGTCGCCATCGAATAGAAGGCCCTTACCTATCCGGTCCGGGGTCGCTCCCGGCTGCTCATCCGCTGTGAGCTTCGACGGTCCCCTCGTGATCGCACACGTCACGAGATAGATAATGGATCCCGAGATGCATCCCAACTCGGTCAGCGGAGCCCGCAGCGGTCGGGAGGAAAAGTGTATCGGATCTCCTCACTCCTCGATACGTACTCGCGGATCGATGGCACCGTAGACGAGATCAACAATGAAGTTTGAAACGATAACGAACGCCGCCACAATGAAGAAGACGAACTGGACGACGGGATAGTCCCGTCCGAGGACGGATTCGACGAGCAAAAAGCCGATCCCCGGCCAGTTGAACACGGTCTCGATCAGCACGAGCCCGCCGAGCGCTCGGGCCATTGAGACCGGATACAGCGTAATAAGCGGAAGACTCGCGTGTTTGGCCGTGTGCCGAAACCGCTTGGCGGCGGGAAGCCCGGTCAGTCGGTGGTACTGCGTGTGCCCTTGATCCATCACTTCGATCACGCTCGTCCGCATTATCATCGACGGAATGTACAGGTAACGGAAGACGACGGCGGCAAACGGAAGGACGTAGTGGTGAGCGAAGTTGCCGGTGAGGTACGGGCGCCACCAGGCATCGTATTCACCGGATACGCCGGCCGATAACATTCCCGACGTCGGGAACAACCCGAGCCAGCCGGCGAAAACGATGATCAACACGATCGCGATGAAAAACGCAGGAAACGAGCCGGCGGCGATGATCGGAACGATCCCGAGCTTCTCGATGTTGCTCCCGCGACGACGGCCAACGAACGTCCCGAGCACTGCCCCGGCGACGTAGGTCAGCGTGATCGCGGGGGCGACGAGGATGAACGTATTGAAGATACGCATTTTAGTCAGCTCCCAGACATCAACCCGGTAGACTGCGGACTCACCCATATCGAGTTGCAAAAAGTTGACCAGATACGTCCAGTACTGGACGTAGAGCGGATCGTTAAGCCCCCATCGGTCACGGATTTCATCAAGCGCTTCGGGGCTCGCGCCCGATACGGCCATCTGTGCGGTGAAATCACCGGGCATCAGCCTGAATAACAAGAACAGTCCCGTCAACACCAGAAACAGGACGGCGATCGTCTGCACGGTCCGGGCGATAATATAGCGCTTCATCGATGCCATTGCCTACTCACCTCCTCGGGCTGACAATTCGTATTTAATAGTTGTTTCGCTCCGGTCAATGAACGTGGTATCATAGCAGTTGGATCTCTTTGTGTTCTGTTAGTCACTCTGTGCAGTTTCAGGCTGGTCGATTTGCATCTCAGTGACACCGTGGTCGTAATGGTGGCATGCAACGCGCCATCCGTCCTCGTCTTCGACGGTGCGGGGAGACGTTTCACAGACGCTTTCGAACCGCTTTCGGAGCCGCTCCGTGGCTACCTCCGGCTTCTCGTTCACGAACGCCAGCAGGGCCTCCTTGAGAACAGCGTTATTCTCACCGGTCAGTTCATGAGTGAAATAATCTTCCCTGATCGCGTCTGCCATCTTTCTGTCGTCCGAGAACGATCCGGAAAGCGTGTTCATCACCCGCTCAAAGGCGATTTCGTCCCGCTCAAGCAGTTCCCGAAACTCCATTATTTCCCGGTAGGCCTCCTGTTCGATCTCGATCGTATCCGGTGGAATGACCGACGGACAGCGGTCACGGAACCGGCATCCGTCACCGAGGTCGACGGGATCACGCGGAGCACCGGACATCCGCGTTCGTTCACGGTCGTGATTCGGGTCCGGGATCGGCACGGCCGAAACGAGCGCTTCCGTGTAGGGATGTTTCGGCTCGGCCAGGATCCGGTCGGTCGGTGCCGTTTCGACGATCCGACCGAGGTACATCACGTTCACCACATCGGAGATGTACGAGACCGTCGAGAGGTCGTGTGAGATGTAGATCATCGACACGCCGAAGTCCTCGATCAGATCCTTCATCTTCCGCAACACCGCCGCCTGCGTGGACACGTCGAGCATCGAGACAGGCTCATCGGCGAGGATGATATCGGGTTCGAGGATGAGCGCACGCGCGATCGAAACCCGCTGTTTTTCACCACCGCTCAGGTTTCGCGGTTTCCGACGGAGATACTTTTCAGGTGGGTTGAGTTCTACGTGTTCGAGGACGTTCCGGACGCGTTCTTTACGATCGCCGATCCCGTGTATCTTCAGCGGTTCCTGGAGCGTCTCTTCGATCGTCATTTTCGGATCCAACGAGTTGAACGGATCCTGAAAGACCACCTGTACGTTCCGTCGGTACCGTTTCCACTCGGCGCTGGTGAACTCCGAAACCGGTCGTCCCTTATAAATAATGTCGCCACCGGTCATCTCGTGGAGCCCGATGAGCGTCAAAAGCAGCGTCGTTTTCCCACACCCGCTCTCACCGATGACGGCGATGGACTCGTTCTCTTCGAGCGTCAGGGACACGTCGTCGACCGCCTGCACGTGGTTCGGCTCCCGGCGGAGCAACATATCTAGGAGACCGCTGTTCTGTTCGAAGTACTTTTTTAAGTTTCGTATCTCGAGAAGCGGTGGTTTATCAGACATTGTTAGTCATCCTCGTTCGTCATCGCAGCGATACCGTCTTGTGACTCGGTGGTTGGTCGCTCCGATTGGTACAGTTCGTAGGCCTCCTCCTTGCGGAAACAGCTCGCAACGTGGATCGGGTCGTCGTCCGCGACAGCTTCGAGTTCGGGAGCCGACTCACGGCACTCTTCGGTCGCCCACGGACACCGGTCGACGAAGCTACAGAATCCGATCTCCTCGCCGAGTTGTGGGGGATATCCCTCGATCACCTCCAGTTCACGGTCGGGTTCGCGGACATCCGGAAACGCCGCTTTGAACATGAACGCGTACGGGTGACGTGGGTTGTCGTAGACCGCATTTACCGTGCCGTACTCCGCGACCTGACTGGCGTGCATGATCGCGACGGTTTCACAGGATTCGAAGATGACGCTGATGTCGTGTGTGATCAGGAGCAGGCTCGTATCCAGCTTCGCTTTGATCTCGTCGAGATGTTTGAAGATCTGATCCTGCATGATCACGTCCAGCGCCGTCGTCGGCTCGTCGGCGATGATGAGGCTGGGCTCGAGGAACAGCGCCAGCGCGATGACCGCCCGCTGTTGCATTCCCCCGGAGAACTGGTGCGGATAGTCGTTGATCCGGCTCTCCTGGAGCCCGACGATGCTGAACATCTCTTTGAGCTTTTCACGGAGCTCGGCCTTCGAGAGGTCGGTGTGAACCGTCCCGATCTCGACGGCCTGCTCGCTGATCGTTTGGAGCGGATCCAAACTGTTCATCGCACTCTGTGGGATCCACGCGATCTCCTTCCACCGAAGCTCCTCGTTGAGCTGTTTTTCGGTGTAGTCTTGAATCTCCGTGCCGCGGTACCGGATCTTCCCCGATGTGATCTGCCCGTTGGAATCGAGCCCGCCGATTATCGACTTTGCCGTGGTGCTTTTCCCACAGCCGGACTCGCCGGCGAGCCCGAAGAACTCGCCTTCGTTGATCACGAACGAGGCGTCCGAGACCGCGGTTATCATCCCGCTTTCCGTTTCGTACTGGACGGTCAGATCGTCGACTTCGAGTAGTGGTTCAGTCATGGTCTCAGGCGGTCACCGTTTCGGCTTCGGCGCTGGCGCCGTCCTCGCTGATCAGGTCCTCGTATCCACGACCGAACATGAACGTGGACAACACGGTGATACCGATCAACAGTCCGGGCGTGATCGACCACCAGGGTGCCGACGCCATGTATCCCGAATCGAACGCGTTCCGGATCATCACGCCCCAGGACGGAACGAACGGGTCTGCGACGCCCAGGAACGTCAATCCCGCCTGAAGCACGATCGCGTACCCGACGCCCATGGCGAGGAAGAAGATCGCCATCGGGGCCACGTTGGGCAGGATGTGTTTGACGATGATCCGGGGCGTGCTCGCGCCGGTCGCCTTCGCGACCTTCACGAACGGATACTGCTTGACTTGCATCGTCTGTGCGCGTATCACCCTCGCCGCACCTCGCCACAGTATCAGCCCGATGACGACGATCGACGAGAGGAAGCCGACCCCCATGAACGTGATCAGGACGATCGCGAACGGGATCAGCGGGACCCCATAGACGAAGTCGGTGAACCGCATCAACACGGTTTCGGTCCTGCCGCCGACGTACCCGGCGGTGATCCCGATCGTCGTCCCGATCGTGAGGATCATTCCTCCACCGATCAGTCCGGTGAGCACGGTCGGTTGTGCCCCGACGAGGACCCGGCTTAACACGTCGTATCCGGCGTGCGTCGTCCCGAGGGGATGTGCAAGCGACGGCGGTTCCGCACGCATGATGTTCCCGTTGTCATCGTAATGCGTCGTGAGCACGTCGTACGGTGCGAGCATCGGTCCGAAAATCCCCAAAAAGACGATGAACATCAAGATCGTGAAATAAAACGCGGTCGTTCGATCGTTGAGCATTCGTAATAACGCGGCGAGAAAATTACGTACGATATGGTTGTCTCGAACGAGTTGATATGGGCGTAGCGACTGCAGGCTGTGTTTCGATGTCATGCTTGTCTTTTCAGCACGTGTCCGGATTACTCTCTATCATATATATACCTTTTCGAACCTGCAGAAATGATATCGACACTAAAGCCGAATAGAATTTCAATATCGACAATTATGGGCCCGTATCGAGTCGGCTCCGTGACATCGGTGTGTCCGTCCCGCGGTGTGCGTGACATCTGCGGTATTTTTTGTGTGTACGGGCAGTTATGACCCAACACGGTGCCCTCCGGAGGCTGTATCGGTGCCCTCCGAACGTCGCTTCCGTCGATCAGTCGGCGCTCGTCGATCCCGTTTCGACGTCCCGGACCAGGAGGACGAGCACTGAGGTCGCCGCCCCAAACGGACGCATCCGTGTCGCGACATTGTCCTCGTTGTGGACGAAATCGAACCTCATCGGCAGTATACGACAGAAAAGTGGGCGTTTCTGTAGAACGAATGGCTTTAGATGACTGGATCTAATCCTTCCTCGCAAAATTATAGACGTTCGGTAGATTGATATTCCTCAAAGACACTTCCAAAACTATGCCAGAACCTGGCGCAGAACGGAGCAGCGCAGTCAGTCGACGAACTCTCATGCACGCAGTGGGTGGAGCCGGTGCAGTCGGCCTCGCTGGCTGTCTCGGTGGTGGCGAAGATATGGACGGTGAACCCGTCGATTCGTTACAGATCGAGTACTGGGGCGATTACGGGGGCTTCACCACGATCCAAGAGCAGATGGCTGCGGTCATACAGCGCGACCTCGAGGCAGCCCTCGGCGTGGACGTCGACCTCGTCCCCGTCGACCTCTCGACGCAGACCTCCCAACAGTACAACGACGAGAACCGGGACTGTGACGTGAGCTTCTCGTGGTGGGTCGGAACGCCGGACCGATTGGATCCGAACGAGCTATACGACAACCTGCGCCTCGACTGGGCGGGGGCGAACGGCCAAACGGGGTATAACAACTGGGCGAACTGTGATTTCACCGAACTACAGGTGAACCAGGTGAACGCGGAAACTGAAGAGGAGCGCGAGGAGATGATGCTGGAGGCAATGCAGATCGTCGCCGAGGAGTGTGTCTGTATCGACATCTGTCCCGTCGCAAATGTCGGTGCTTGGCGGACCGACAAGGTCGACATCGGCGGTATCGGCGAGGCGGGCCTCGCTCGCTCGAACGCCGAGTGGGTGTTCAAATCCGACCTCATCGACCCCGACGAGGAGTTCCTCGTGATCGGGACCGACCCACAGGCGACGGAGACGCGGAACTTCCCGACGTTGTCGGCGTCGATGCCGGAAGCACAGTGGCAGCACATGATCCACTCGCCGGTCCACAAGTTCGACGAAAACTACGAACCCGTCGACCTTCTCGGCGAGGTCGACGTCGTGAGCAGCCAAGAGGTCGTCGTCGAACTGTTCGACGACGCGACGTTCACCAACGGGGAGCAGATCACCGCGGAGGACGTGAAGTTCACCTTCGAACAGATCGAGCGCGGCGCCGAGGCCGGCGCCTACCCCGGCGCTGCGGACGTCCCGTACGAGGCGATCACCGCCGTCGACGAACAGACCTGTATCTTTGAGTTCAGCGAACCGTACCTTCCGTTCGCCAACACGACGCTCATGCGGTGGGGGATCTGGAGCGAAGACGCCTTCGAGGAGGCTGGGGCGATCGACAGTCCCGGCGAGGCGTCGTTCGAGGTCCCGCTGGTGAGTTCCGGTCCGCTTGAGGTAACCGCGATCGAGCCCGGCGAGCGATTCATCTGTGAACCACACGACGGCCACCCTGTTTATGAGGTCGACCAACCGGTCGTGTTCGAGGCCTTCGCGGACGAGGAGTCGATGATGCAGGCGCTCGAGGCGGGCGAGTGTCACATCGCGCCGGAGATCTCGCCGCCGAACGCGACCCGTGCGGACGAAGAGATCGACGACGCGGACTCGGCGTTCGCGGAATCCCATACGACGTTCCTGCTCCAACCGGCCTCACACATCGCTCCCGGAAAGTTCACCGAGTTCCGACAGGCGATGGCCGCCGCGCTCAATCGACAGGAGATGATCGATATCGCCTACGACGGCCAGGTCGACCCCGAGCTCCATGGGATCTACATTTCGGAGGTTCATCCGATGCACCCACCCGGAGAGGAACTCTACCAGATGGCCGACGATCCGACCGGAAATCCGGAACAGGCCCGGGAGATCCTTGAGGATGCGGGCTGGGAGTGGGACAGCGATGGCAACCTGTACTACCCACCCGACGCCGACCTCGAACCGCTCTGGGAGCAAGGGGAGGTTCCATCGGCGGATGATTTCCCCTGTATCGACGAACTCGGACTCGACCCCTAACGGCCGACGACGCGCTCACTTTCTCATTTGCTGGTTGCCTTCGACGGATCGGCTGACGGATGGGAGCGAACGCCATCAGTTTAATACCGGTCCCCGGAGTATCGGAGCGTATGACGGCTCATCCCACCATCGACCGATTCATCGAGTACGGACTGTTCGAGCGGGCGGACGACGATCGACTCGGCGTCACCCAGTCGTTCATCGATGTCGTCAAAGGCCATCGTGACGGTCTCGATGCGGCCGAGGCCGACGACGTCGAAACAGCGGTCGCGACGGTAACGGCCGACGGGGAGACGGCGGTGCGGCTATGTGAACGCGTTTCGTACGATCCGGATGTCCTCTCGCGGGTCATCGCCGTCCGTGAGGTCGACCCGTCAGCGACGCTTGGCGAGGCGCTGTTGCTCGCCGTTATCACTGACCAGCTGGAAACGGGGTTTCCGCGGAACGAGGGGGCACCGGAGGGTTTCATCCCCGGTCTCCGGTGCGGGTTTGAAAACGCTTGTGTCGGGGTGTGAGCGCTGTCTCGTCTACGTCTGGCGTGAGGAGTGTGAGCCCTGTGAAGTGGTCTCGAAAGCGCTCGCCGGGATGGTCGGCGGCGATGACCCCCCGGCTGCTATCCCTCTCGCCGTCTATGGTCCCGACGACGCCACCGTTCTCTACCGGAGCTACGACGTCGTCGGTGCCCCGACAGTGTTTTCCACCGTGGACGGCCGTGTCGACACGACGATCACGGGTCCAGCGGACGAATCGAAACTGACGGCGGCGTTCGAGGCGTTCGGCGGGGCCTAACCCGACTCACTCAACGCGTACCGTCCCGGTCGTTCCATCATCCTCGGTCGGTATCGAGAAGTACTCGTACGAGCCACGCCTCTCGAAGGTGTTTGCGTAGGTTTCGTTCGTGGCGAGTCCACCGACGAAAGGATACGTGACGCGCGCGGTGAGCTCACGGCCGGAGCCACCGCTCGCGAAGTACGCACTCGGTTCGGGAACCCCCGAGTCGTAGGCGGTCACGGTTTGTGTCCGTGATCCCGTGTTCTTCCATTCGACGGTGTCCCCGACGGCGATTTCGATCGTCCCGGGTACAAACCCGTGGTCCTCATCGACGGTGACCCGGCTCGCTACCGTGTCGGTCCCTTCGGTGTCGGCTTCCACGTCGCCACCATCCCGCCGCGAGGTACAGCCGGCAGTCCCGACGCCGAGACAGCCACCGAGCACCCTTCGCCGTGAATAACGAGCGACCATCGCTTGAGACCACGTTCCCGGCGAAGTTAGCGATTACGCATACGGGGATGGGCGGCCCGGATCGCGTATCGGCCCGCCAACGAAGCCATTGAGGAGCATCGGTCGGGCCGGACCCGTCGAACCGTCGCTCCCGGATATCAACGGTCTCCACGCTGAGTCGGCACGCGATGTGCCGGTTCACGGGTGCCGACGCACGTTCCGGTTCGATGTGGCGTCCCCGTCATCCGCATGTGCCGGCGTCTACGATCGGCATGTGCCGATGTGGGAGTGGATTCAGCTGTCTGTGGCGATGTGGGAGCGGAATAATTAATGTGTGAACGTGTCTCGTGTGGATCGTGCAACTCGACATCGACAGAGATCGACTGATTGAAGCGATGGAAGCGCAAGCAGCGATCGGTGCGACCGATAACGGAGGACTCCACCGATTGGCGCTTTCGGATGCGGACAAGGACGTCCGAGACTGGTTCGTCAAGCAATTATCCGACCTCGGCGTGACCGTCCGTATCGACGAATTCGGCAACATCTTCGGCCGACGTGAGGGGACGGATCCGGCTGCAGCCCCCGTCTTGACCGGCTCGCATCTCGACTCGCAGCCGAACGGGGGAATATTCGACGGTCAACTCGGTGTCATCGGTGCCCTTGAACTGCTCCGGACGCTTGAGGACAGCAATATTGAAACACGCCGGCCGATCGAGATCGTCAACTGGACCAACGAGGAGGGGTCACGATTTCAGCCCGGTCTTCAGGGGAGCGGCGTGTGGTCCGGGGAGTTCGACCTCGAAGCGGAGTACGAGCGAACCGACAGGGAGGGAACACGACTGGTCGACGAACTCGAACGGATCGGCTATCGTGGTGACGTGCCGGCCGAGCCGCGCGAGGAGTACGATTCGTATTTCGAACTCCATATCGAACAGGGACCGTACCTCGAGGCAAAAGGGAAGGAGGTGGGTGTCGTCACGGGGATCGTCGGACTCTCGTGGGGTGAGGTCACGTTCTACGGCAGTGCCGACCATGCAGGGGGGACACCCATGCACCTCCGGAACGATGCGCTCGTCCCGGCGGCGGAGCTGATCGTACACATCAGGCGACTCCCGTCGACGCTCGGGGAACGGACGGTTGGAACCGTGGGATCGATGGACATCCAACCGGATTCGATCAACATTATCCCGGAGACCGTCTCTGTCACCTGGGACGTCCGTGATCCGTCCGACGCGGTCATCGAACGCGCCATCGAACAGATCGAAGCCGACGCCAAGGCGGCCGCGACCAGGGAAGGCATCGACTGGGAGGTCGACGAAACCGTCCACACCTCGAGCGTTCGATTCGACAAGCGGTGTGTCGATGCGGTTCAAGGGGCCGCCGAGACGCTCGGATACGACAGCATGCAGCTGTTAAGCGGCGGGGCACACGACGCCTCGCATCTGGCACCGATCTGTGACACGGCGATGGTCTTCGCGGTCAGCGAGGATGGCAAAAGCCACACGCCGGCGGAGCACACGAGTTGGGACGACTGCTATCGGGCGGCGAACACGCTCGCGAACGCGGTCGTTTCGACCGCAGAGCCCGTCAACGACTAGTCGACGTCACGACCGGTCGGCGTCACGCACGGCCGACATCGCGAGCCCACATCGGGCCTGCCTTCCAACCCGTCGATAGACCCGGGACTACGTTGATAGGGTGTCGGCGAGCCCGTGGCTCCACCGGATCACGTCCTCGTCCGCACCGAACCGACCGGCGCACTGGACGCCGAGCGGCAGATCGTCCGCCGTCTTCCCCGCCGGGACGGTGATCGTCGGCAGGCCGGTGTGTGTCCACGGTAAGTTCATTACGGGATCGCCGGTCGTCTCGATCCCCTCGGGTGCCGGTCCGGGCGCTGCGGGGGCGATCCAGAGGTCCACATCGTGCTGATCCATCAGCTCCAAGAACCCGGCACGAAGTTCGTGTCGGCTCCGTCTGGCCTCACTAACGGTATCGATGGTCACCGCCTTCCCCGTCTCGATCAGGCCGCCGGTCTCCTCGGCGTAGCGGTCGCCATACTCGCGGTACCACTCGTCGTGCGCGAGGGCTGCATCGGCCGCAACCAACCGCTTGTGTCGCTCGTTGATCGCCTCGATGTCCGTGAGCGTGCTCAGCCGGACGAGTTCGTATCCGCCCTTTCCGAGCCGCTCCAACTGTGACTCGAACGCATCGAGGGCGACAGGGGAAGCTTGCTCGAGGTATGGCCCATCAGGAACGGCAAGCGTCGGTCGTCCGGTCGGTGCCGGGAGCTGCCGCCACCCGTCACAGAGTATCGAAGCCAGCAACGACGCCCCTGCGGTGTCCTGCGTGAAAAAGCCCACGTGATCGACCGACGTGGAGAGCGGGATAACCCCATCGGTGGGGATGCGCCCGAAGGATGGTTTGAATCCGACGATACCACAGAAGGCTGCTGGCCGAATCACGGACCCGATCGTTTGTGTACCGAGTGCAGCGGGACAGATACCCGAAGCGACCGCCGCGGCGGAGCCACTACTCGACCCGCCGGGGGTTCTGTCGAGGTCGTGTGGGTTCCGAGTCGGTCCCGGGTCGAAGTGGGCGAACTCCGTCGTCACGGTCTTTCCGAACACGAGCGCGCCCGCATCACGAAGCAAACGCACCACCGTCGCTTCAGGCCCGGCAAGCACATCGGGTGGGAGTGTCGACCCGGCCTGCGTCGGTAGTCCATCGACGTGGATGATGTCCTTGATCCCGATGGGGACCCCGTACAACGAGGGTCGATCGGCGGGGTCACGATAGGTCCCGGCGAGGACGGCGGCGTCCTCGTCGAGTCGATTCCAGCGATCCTCTTCGGGCACGAGCGCCGATACCTCGGGTTCGACGGTGTCGGTCCGCGCTTTGAGTTTCCCGAGATACGTCGAGACATCTATCTGACCGGCTCTGAGCGCGTCCGCCGTCGTCGCAAGCGGTTCGGGATGTAACATCTCTTCGAGTAGATTCGGTCGGGGCGTCTTATATCTCGCCAATTCACACCGATCGTTGCCCGGTTTGGGTGTGAAATGGACGTTCGGCCAAAAGTCGCGTATATATAAAGAAGTGAAAACAATCTTACTCGGGTGAAATGATTATACATGGGTAAATTTTGAACGTATGGTCGGTATCATCTGTTGATCGCCCACCGATGATTTTATTTTTGCCTCAAAGGTTGAAAATAGCTACCTTTTAAACGGGCTCGATAGGTTGGATCGGAGACACCATTTTACCATTACAATTGTATAAGTGTAAAACACACTGTCGACGCGCTCGTTCACCGTCATGGAGTAATTTGACGATCATGAAATTGTCCTACACGCTTCGAGCCGATCGTTGCCTCGTTTCCGTGTGGCTCCCTCCGCCCCGAGCGGGTCGGCTCCTCGCTTGTACCTGCATATTGCCGGCGAGGGTTGAAACCACGTCGCGTCGACATTCGGTGAGCGATCGATGGTCGGCGATGCTCGAATCTGTGTCTAGCCCGCATCGGAACGGATGGCCTCGGATCAGGTTAAAGCTTCGAGGCCGGTGGAACGGCGGGGTATCATCCGTCCTATGGACAACGAATTTGAAGTGACCGACGATCGCCTTTTTATAAATACTCCTTCGGCACCGACGCGCCGATGGTATAGTTCGGATCGACCATGTTTCCGAGTCGAACGGAGCCCACTTGGCTGAGGAACATGTACGCGTCGTACGTCTCGAATCCGTAGTCGTCGACCATCCACTTGATAAGTTCAGCGTACGCGATCCGTGCGGCGTCCTCCAACGGACGGATGCTGCCGACGGTCATAACGTACTCGTCGCTTTCGACCCGGGGCCACTCGATCTCCTTGTCTTTGATCACGTCGACCGTGATCGTGGTGATCGTTGGGATCTCAACGGCGACGCCACAGAGCTCACCGTCACCTTGTGCTGCGTGACAGTCACCGAGATAGAGTAACGCCCCCTCCGTATTCACCGGGAGGTAGAGGGTGTTACCGGGTCTCACGTCTGGGAGGTCCATGTTGCCACCGTGTTTGAACGGCGTGAGCGAGCTCACGGAGTCAAGTTCGGGGGCGGTCGCGATCGTCCCGATAAAGGGCTCGTACGGGATCGTGATTTCCTCGCGCCATTCGACGCCATCGGTCGTCACCTCGCTCATATTCACCCGCTCCGGGAGATGATCATGCAGCATCGCCGTTCGATCGGTCGCGGTTAACCCGCCGAAGTACGGGACGAGGCATGTCTTTCCACGGGGTTGGGGGCCCCGTGGTTCGATCGATTCGATCGTGACTTGAAGCGTATCTCCCTTCTCGGCGCCCTCCACGTGAATCGGTCCGGACTGTGGATTGAGGCCCGCACCTGCCAGCGCCTCGCTCGGTATGTCATCTTCGCTTGAAATCCGTCCACCGAACGCGTCGACGGTTTCGACCGAAATCGTCTCGCCGGGTTCGACTTCGATCGCTGGTTCGGCGTACGGTCCGATCGTGTAATGGAACTCCGATTGCTGCTCAAGTGTTAATTTTCTCTCCGACATACACTCTTGGTTCACACAGCTACTACTTGAACGTTGGCGCAGCCACATCCCTTTTGGCGGTTGATCCGAACGCATGATCGGGAAAATCCGATAAAACCCGACATCAGTAGAGGCTCGCTCGGATACCCATCCCGTCAGGAACCGATCGATGAACCGGAACGTACCGACACGGGCGTATTGGCAGATATTGCTTGTGACGGAATATAATAATTCACGGATGATGTTGCAACCAACAATGACGACCAGTGATGCATTGTCAGCCACAGCCGACCTGTTGTCCCTGTTTGAGGATAACGGGAGCGATATCGGGGCGGTCTCGATGGCCGAAACCGATGATATCGTAGGGACTGTCGAGGTCAACGTTCCAGTCTTCGATGCGTCCAGAGTGCCGAATGATGCCGTTTTCGACGTTGTAGCTGCTGGTATCGAGGGCGGTACGGTCGAACTCTCGCTCGAGTTCACCCTCGGATCGAACGGCCGGTGTGATGCCGGTGTAACCGGAACGGACGGCAGCGACCGAGCCCATACGACGACCGACCCGAACTCGACACCCATCGGATCTCGGCCGTCGTACAAAAATCCACGCGAACTCAAGAAGGTCTATGAGGAATTCGATACGTTCCCCGAGATGACAGAGGCGCTTGGGGTCGAGGTGACACCCGAAACGGTTCGCCGCTACATGGTCAAATACGATATCCACGACCCCACCACCGCGGGGCGTATGAACGGCCAGATGCGGAGTGAATCGAGGTCATCGACGGAGGCAGCTGCCGGTGCGCCCGATGTCGAAGCTGTCGAACAGGCCTCGGTCGCGGACGCTGGGGAAACCGAAACCGACGTTTCGGACGGCGCTGAAGGCGACGAGTCGTCCCTCGAAACACCCGACACGTCCTCGCTCGAGGAACGGCCCGTCGTCGAGCTCCTCGAACAGGGGGCGGCCGATGGAGCGTCGTCGATCGTAACCGACGGCAGCGGGATCCCCGGCTCGCTGACCGTCGGGGAGCTTGCGGACGTGCTGGAATCCTCGCGCACGATCTCGGAGGTACAGCGCTCGCTCGGCCTCGAATATCAACAGACTCGGCACATGTTACGTACCCTCGGACTCGTCGAGTTCGTCACCGGGCGGTTGACGGCCCCCGACTCGACGGTACCGCCGAAACTCGTCGCCGAGCGGCTCTCGGAATTTTTCGCTGGGAAGTAGGGCCCGTGATCGCTCGTCCGTACGAACGGGTAACCCGATGTCCGGGCACCCAACTCGGTATCACTTTCCGGGAGACATTCCTGGTATGAAAGATAATTTGAACGAACACTTGACTTTCTATTCAGATAATTGATTATTCGTATGAATCCCATGTTCCGGTGCTCGCTCCTGCACATGGGGTTGTCCGTCCAACCGCGATGAGGCGTGGCTATGTGTGCTCTGTCTAGCCGGCGGGATGCCCACCTCCCGTTCGGAGCAACCAACGGGAGTGGCTCGCGTTCGCGCCGATCCGAAGCGATCCGAAGCCGGTTGCGTCGATCTATTTCCCCGTGTTTGACGAGGAGACACGGCCGGGATCGCCGATGAGTGGTGTAGACCCCGTCTTATCAATCGTAACGGATCCAAGCCGGATCGGGTCCCGATAACGAAGGAGCCTTCTGTACACAGCCCCTTCTCGATCATGTTTCTCTTAGTAAATATAAAAACAAAATACATAAATCTGTAGTGGTACGTTTGCCAGGACACGGGTGGTCTCGAATCGACTGCGATACCTTGATGTCGATCTCGTCGGCGTCCTGAACGTCGTGGATCCTCTAGTGAAACATCGCGTTTTCGCTCCTTACGATCACGCACACAACGCACGCATCAAAGACGAACTCTCCAACCAGCGGTCAATGATCGAGATGGTCAACTCCGCCGTCAAGCGCTCGTACGACTCCCCCGTCCGAGCGCGTGAATGGTACCGATAGAGCCGAAGGTCCTGTTTTTCAAGATCGTGGAATGTACCTTCAGTGGGAGTTCCCCTTATTGGGTGCCTCTACCCGTGCGACAAATTCTGCGGGAGGGGTACATCTTTACGACTCCAAGATACCCAGCGGCAATCCGATGTCCACAACAGAACCGACTTGCGGATGCCAGTTGCAGCAAGGAAGATAATAAAAGTTAGTAGGAACTATTAACTGATCTCAAACCTGCTCGCGTCGGATCCTCGCCACGTCGCCTGCGAGACGAGTCCGTCGACCGTCGTGAATCAGGAGGATGTTCTCTACGGGTAGCATATATCGATCATCCCCGATCTCGAAGCTTTTCTTTACAGCCAGGCAGTTGCACCCGATAGCCATTGCCCGCTCTTCCGACGGACGCGGCCTCACCACGATGAATGCTACCCGAGTCCGAGGCTGCCGTTACTATCAGTTCTGCCCGGTCTTCGATCGGCACTCGATCGGCATCCACCACAAGGTGCAGACCGCCGAATCCATAGACATAGACACTCGCCAAGCGCGTAGCGTCCCCCTTGGCATCCTCTTGCACCAATCCTGCTGCTCTGGCTCTCGAACCATCTCTTCAGCGTTGTCTAGATATCGGGCTGCAACCGTGTATCCGAAGGCCCGAACAAGTACTTCACCCATTCCCCGACGTCCGCCGTGTGGAGCAAGGTAATCGTGTTTCGGGTGGTCGATGTCAATCTCCGCAGCCTCTGCGTTTCCTTCGGCCTGCTCATCGCGCTCCTGGGCGTGGCCGCCACGATGCTTGTGCCGAACCGGCTGCTCGGGATGGAGTACTGATCGTTAGCGCGGGCGTACTCAACAACTATAATATAAGAGATCCAATATAATCGGATAACGTAATAATTTTCACTGATTCTGGACTAAGAATAGTCCGCAGTATCAGATATCGAATCCGGTCCACGGTAGCCATCGACCAGACGGTCGAACGAATTAATTCGAGAAGGAGTAGATTTAACAGATTCATCCTCTACACTACTCGTATGTCGAAGAAT
Organism: Halorubrum vacuolatum; assembly: GCF_900188065.1. Classification (GTDB taxonomy): domain Archaea; phylum Halobacteriota; class Halobacteria; order Halobacteriales; family Haloferacaceae; genus Halorubrum; species Halorubrum vacuolatum. The sequence continues at coordinate 3,894 of NZ_FZNQ01000031.1, read as the reverse complement.
CAACTGTCGAACGCTGCCGCTCACGTTACCGTCCGAAACATCGGTGGTATCGACGACGCGGAAGTGACCATTCCCCAAGGCGTTTCTATCCTCGAGGGACGCAACGCGACGAACCGAACGTCATTCCTGCAGGCGTTGATGGCGGGAGTTGGCAGTGAGCGAAGTTCGCTGAAAGGGGATGCCGAGGAGGGATCGGTAACGCTTGAACTCGGCGACGAAACATACACGCGAACGCTCACGCGTCGGAACGGGGCGGTCGAGTTCGGCGGAGATCCGTATCTCGATCAATCCACACTCGCCGACCTGTTCGCCTTTCTGCTCGAAAACAACGAGGCTCGTCGGGCCGTGGCTCGGGGCGATGACCTGCGCGAGATCATCATGCGACCCATCGACACGGACCGCATCGAGGCCGACATAGAGTCGTGTCGTCGAAAGCGCGATCGGCTGGAGACGGAAATCGAACAGCTAGAGAAACTCGAAAGCGAATTACCGAAATTGGAGGCTGATCGACGGGAAAAACGCGAGGAACTCGAGACGGCACGTGCGGAACTGGATGCGGTACAGAAGCAACTCGACGAGCTCGACACCGGCGTCGACGAGAGTCGGACGCGAAAACAGGAGCTCGAGGACGCATTCGAGCGAGTTCGCAAGGCACGCTCGGAGCTGGAATCGCTCGAGTTCGACCTCGAAACCGAACGGTCGACGCGCACACAGCTCGAAGCCGAACGGGAGGAGGTACAAACAACCCTCGCGGAAATCGATGATCCGGGGGAGAACCCGGATCGTCTCGCGGGAAAACTCGACGAGCTCCGCCGACACAAACGCTCGCTGGACGACACGGTCAACCAACTCGGAAGCGTGATCGATTTTAACGACCAACTGCTCGAAGGGGACGGTCTCGACATCAGCGACGCCGTCGGCTCATCGGGGGAAACGCGTGACCCCACGGCATCGCTGACTGCGGGACAGGAGACGATCTGCTGGACGTGTGGCGCGGACGCCGAAATCGAGCAGATCGAGTCCACCCTCGACCGATTGCGGGAACTCAGATCCACCAAGCTCGACGAGCGGAACGATATCCGCACGGAGATCGACGATCTCACCGACCGACAGGCCGAGCTAAAACAGAAGCGGCGGGAACGCGAGCGGGCCGAACGCCGAATTTCGGAGATCAACGCGGAACTCGAGACCACGGACGAACGGCTCGATGCGCTTGAGAGCCGGATCGAAGAGAAACAAGCGGAGATTGCAGAACTCGAGGCGGAGGCGGAATCGATCGACGTGGAGGGCCACGATGAGGCGCTTGAGCTCCATCGTGAAGCGAACGGTATCGAACTCCGAATCGATCGACTCGAGGACGACCTCGAAGAGATCGACTCGGCGATCGACGAACGTGAGGCGGCCATCGAGGAGCGTGAGGCCCTTAGGGAAGAGCGCGAGGAGCTTTCGGAGCGGTTGACTGATCTCCGGACGCGCGTCGACCGGATCGAGGCGGACGCCGTCAACTCGTTCAACAGTCACATGGAGACGGTGCTCGACATCCTCGAATACGAGAACCTCGAGCGCATCTGGATCGAGCGACGCGAGACCGAGGTCCGCGAGGGACGGCGCACGGTTACCCGCACCCGCTTCGAGTTACATATCGTCCGCACGGCCGCCGATGGAACCGCCTATGAGGATACGATCGACCACCTCTCCGAGAGCGAACGGGAGGTGACCGGGCTCGTATTCGCGCTCGCTGGCTATCTCGTCCACGACGTCCACGAAGCGGTTCCGTTCATCATCCTCGACTCCTTGGAGGCGATCGATTCCGACCGCATCGCCCGTGTCGTTGATTATTTCGGCGATCATGCTGATTTCCTCGTCGCTGCTCTCCTCCCCGAGGACGCAGCCGCCCTCCCCGAGACGTACAGCTACATCGAAAGTATCGACTGACCGGCAACGTCGCGAGCGGAGACATCGCATCCCGACGTGTGCTATTACACCGTTAACTTTGTAACGGCAGGGGAGAAACGACGGGTTATGTCGAACCGCTCAAGCGGCAGACGAACCAAGGTCGCCCGGCTCATCGAGGAGTACGATCTTGCGGGGATGGGAGCACAACTGGAGGAGGCATGGACCGGCACGGCCGGCGAACGAACGAGTCTTCGGGACCTCGCGGATGAATTCAACCAGGCGGTGCTTGAGGCGGCCCTTCGGGACGCTGACGTCTCTGGGCTCTCCGTCGATGTGGTCGGGACATACGAGGCACTGAACGGTGGCTCTGGGGCCGAGCGAACCCGTGCTGAGCGGCGTCTCGAGCGCGAGGGGGTCGATCCGGACGCCCTCAGCAAAGACTTCGTGACACATCAAGCGGTCCATACGTACCTCACGAAGGACCGTGGCGCGAGCTTACCAGAGGACGAAACCGATCCTGTCGACCGGAAGATCAATACGATCGAGAAGCTTCAAGGGCGGACCGTCGCAGTAACCGAATCCGCGCTCTCCTCGCTGACGTCGGCGGGCGCACTCGACAATAAGGAGTACGATGTCCTCATCGACATTCGTGCGGTCTGTCCGGCGTGTGGGTCCTCCTATCCAGTTCGTGAACTCTTACGCAGTGGTGGTTGCGACTGTTCTTGATTATATGACAATGTCCAATTACATATTGTTTATTATAATATGCTTTACCTTTTTATCTAGTTACGTGTTGGAACCGTTTCGCTCACGAGGCGGCCACATCTGGCCATAGACGATCGGTTAGACCCACATCGTCTGTAAACGGAGTCGTCGGATTAGTCTCCTTGAGCATTTCTTATCCAGAATACCGGCTCATCTTTCACCGACTTGGAACTCGAGACGCGCTGTTACGTCTCGAAGTAGTAGCGTGTGATAGTCTAACGAACAGGTCGTTCCGTTCAAATGGAATATCATGACGTTGAATACTACCGCGAAGTGGTGGACGGTGGTGATACAGCCCGTCGGCCACCCCGCACAGCAACGCACTCAGGTCGCCGACATGGCGCGCACATGACGTTAGTCGTCCTCGAGTTCCATCCCCTCCTGATTCTCTGTCTTCCACTTATCAATGTCTTTGATCGCGTGCTCTGGCGGGACGTCGATCGCTGGGTTTTCATCGAAGAAGTGGGCAGGCTCGAGTTTGAACGAGACCATCTTGGCGGGAAGTATCGGCCAGTCTTCGGGTACACTCACGTGCGTTTGGCACATATTATACCAGACGACGAGATCCTCGTTGACGATCGAGCGATCCGCATCCGTCCAGGCTGGCAGCCCCACGCCACCGGGATGTTGGTTCGGATAGTCGCCGGCCGGATAGCGCTCCCCGTCGTCGTACTGGCTCACCCAGAGGTGTTTCGTCGCAAACCCGGCTCGTTTGGCATTCGAAGAGCCTGGCTGCATCGGAAACGCGGTGTTCGTTCCCGCCTTTGGCATGAGCCGATAGCCGACGGGCTCGCCGGTCGCGTCGTTCGTCACGTCCTCGTTAACGACCTCCCAGTATCGGCCAGCGTGGGTGTCGGTCATGCGCTGTGCATCGGATTCGCGTTCGAACCGCGTCCGCTCAACGTAGGCGGCGTTGCCGTGGGGATTCAAGTTTTGATCAGTCACCTCGGCGTGAGGGGTTGGATTGTATCCATCAGGGCCGTACGGGACGTCGTTGAGATTGACCTCGCGGACCGTGTTCGTCTCGCCGTCGATGGTGAAATCCAGCCGGCAATTAAACACGTGTTGGTGGAGCATCGATTTGTGTCCGGGGCCGATCGTCTCCGAGTAGCCGGTCTCGCGGTCATCTCCGGATAACAGTCCGGTCGCGTTACAGCCGGTGAGTCTCACTTCGCTCTCGATCGAGCCGTCCTGGTAGAAGTACCAGTAGAACGCGAAGTCGTAGTTTCCGAT
>NZ_FZNQ01000049.1 GCF_900188065.1 Halorubrum vacuolatum | reverse complement strand
GAAGCTAAACAACCCTCTCCCGGTCGAAAAACGCTGTTAGAGGAGGTGTGTAGTGACCTCACCGCCAATGCGGGGGCTTAAACGAATACGAATGGGGGCAGCATATCCTCCCTTACGCTACCTATGTTTGGATAGAAACCCACACGCCGAAAAACGAAGGGAAGACGTTGGCGAAACGTAGAATAAACGTCGATAAAATCTTGAGTGGATATTGGCGAATCGTTGATACTGGGGGAGACCCTTAATTCAACGTATGGGACTGATTCAGCGGCTTCGCGACCGGTTTGGAAAGCAGAAGCGGAGTGTCCAGTACGAGGTTCAAGTAATGACCCAAAAGGGCGGATGGAAACGGCATCAACCGTTTCACTGGGATGGAAGATATGGTCGACCCGATCACGATGATGACTATCTTATCACTACCCCAGGTCGATATCGTGAAATACGCCGGGTCGATGGCCGAATTGATGAGGAATTGTGGAGGTATGAAACACCTGACGCGGAGGCGCATTATCAGCGAGAGCGAGAGCGTGAGAAGGTCGAGGAGCTTTCAGTTGAAAAAATATTGGATGAATTGCAGGAGCGAGACGAGATCACTGAACTCGATAGGAGTGAATTAATGCATGAAGTAAGATTGCGGATACTTGAGATGCAAATTGAACAAAACAATTCGTAACCCCAAAAGGTCCCATTCTGGGTCGATGTAGGACTTGTTGTGTCGAGCACCGGTCTAGTCGTGCACGCACAAATCAGTCAATCTCAAATTATGCAGAATATTACTTTAAACGTTAATTGCACTTCGGCGGTTGAGCAGATTTCCGTATTGGGATTGACTTCGTATGTTGCAGAGGAGATGTCTTCGCTGAGTTTGTGCAGTTTCAGCAGTGGGATGACCTCAAGTCGACTCCACAGTGAAGCCTGTCCACCCGGCGATGGCTCTCAGATTTGGTACTCAAAATTCATAGACTTAACGCCCTTCCGTGAGGGTCATGCCACTCTTTCAAATAAAGCCGTGGAAGTAGGATTAATCGAACACGAATGGGTGGGAAACCTATTTATGTATCACGAGCAACGAATATTTATCAATGGCACTGGTGCCTCTACTAGAAGATATTACTCCAGAGGGTGATGAGGCACAGCCAGGACTTCTCAATGCAATCACACTCGTGGTCGGTGCTCCCGCGATGGGCAAATCTACACACTTTTATTCTGAGGGCGTCGCCGGCCATTCCGACATTACCGTTCAGCGTGGGGAGAGCCTTGAAAGAGCGACCGATGTTGACTCCGATCAGTTGGTGATCATCGACGACTTTTACCGTGCGTACCAGCGCACGTCAGGTAATCGCGCGGCGATACTTGAGGAATTGCTTCAGCGCGAGAGCGGTGTCTGTCTCGTCACGCGGCCGTGGTGTCTTGACTGGTTGCTCGAACAGGACGACGGTGACCATCCCCTAAGTGTTGACCACATCGCGAAGTTTGAACACATCTATTATATCCAGTATGATCTTAGGCGGAATCGACAGGCGGCAATCGACGCCTGTAGCGACGCCGCCGGAGAACAGATCAACTCCGAGCAGCTGAAAATCCTGCAGTATAGCGGGTACGAGTTCGACTCGGACGTGTTGCGAGCCTATCCCCGGTCAGTCGCGCCGGGGTGGGCTGCGATACTCCCGCTCGAATCGAGTTCATGCTGGCTCTCGGCGCGTGGGGCGGGACAGGCACTCAAGGATCTCGGTGCTAGTGCGAGCTTGTCCAAATCACTTGACAAAATACGTGATAGTGTCTCAAGCGTCCTTTCTTCTGGGAGTATTTCTCTCGGGAGCGCAGTCGCCGGGGCACCACTCGGGGCAGCAGGCGGGCTATTGCTCGTCTGGTTTTTGCTCAACGACGGCGGACTCAACTCGGACTCGGTCTTCGACGCACTCCTCGACATCGAGATGACGCCCGAGACGAAAGAAGAACTCGAGCGAGCGTGGGATCTCCCGCCGGACACTATCGATAACCTGCTCAAGTTGAGCACCCCAGAAACGATGGCTGCACTGGCGCAACTGCAGGAGAACCCGCCCGAGGAGATCGCTGACGACCTTGCGACCATCGAATCTCGCGTGGGCGAATTTGAAGCGGGACTTGAAGCACTCGACCAAGCGGTCGAGGAACTTGAAGCGCGGCTGCAGTCGGTCGAAGACGTCATCGACGTCGAGGGCGCAGCGGGCACACTGGCGGACTTCGAGGCGACGATCTATGAGGAGGAACAGCGGCTCCTCCGGACATCAGTGGACGGCGAGATTCCCTATCACGGAGGTGAAGACCACGAAATCGTCGAGGAGGTTGATGGAAACGGAACCGGTTTTGTCGTGTTGCGTGGTCCGCACGGAACAGGAAAGTCGACAGCTGCTCTCCGGGCGTGCCGGACACTTGCAGACAGGGGGTACCGCATTCGATTGCCGAATTTCGACGCGAGCATTCCAGAGGCAATCGAAGAGAACCTCGCAACGACCGATGGCGAGACAGTGTTGTTCGCGTTCTACAAACGAGGGACGAGCGGCGACAACGTCGTCAGCGACGAGCGCGACCTCAAGTATCTGCTGAGATGGCTTGAGGACGGGCTTTGTTCGGCAGTCATTCTGGAGTGTCGGGACGAACTGTACTCGTCGTTTACCGACCTCCCAAAGCTTCGAGAAGGGAGTTCCGAACTGAAGCAACTCTTCGAGAGACGCGAATCTGTCGAGTTCGAACCTCTGGCAGAATACGACGAACCGATACGTGCTGTCATCGACTGGACGCTTGAGCAGTTGGATGTCGAACTGCGAGCCGAAGGCGGGAGAGAGACGGTTCGCGAACAAGTAATCGATCTGGCGGCTGGTAATCCGGAGATCGCAAAGATCGCCACCCGATTTGCGGTCACCGGTGATGACGACCTCGAAGGCATCGAGACGATGGACGAGTTGGTCTGGCGCGACATCGAGGTGCTGTTCACCGATGTGGCCGTTGGTGGGGAAACCTTCGAATACGTCTCTGCACTTCGAGAGGCGCTGACCGCCGAACTTCGTATTATGCTCGGGGACGACGCAGACCTTGTCGAGAGTGCGTACTATCTCCTGGGATATCTGGATGGCAAGGTCCGAGAGCGTGTGCGCGATGGTGTGCGGGACCTGCCGGACTGGATGCAGCAGGATAGCGACATCGAAGCGGATGATGTGCCGGCCGAGATTGTTCTGGACCCTTCGGACAACTGGGAGATCACCCCTGACGTCTACGCGGAAGTGGTGTTCAGACGAAAGGGACTGAACCACAACGGCGAGGCAGATGGCCCAGAACTCGGTTTTTCGCGATACTGTCGAGGGCTTGGAGAACTCGAGAACGGGGAACGGTACGTCGGACTGGCCGAAAATCTGGCGCTGGCGTACTCGAAAGCCAACGAATGGGAGGACGACGATCTTAAACAGACCGCTGTTAGGTGTTCGTACCTGCTTCTCGACGCAGCGAGTGAGAGAAGAATCGATAACGAGGCTTATGCACGATGTGTACACGAGTTAGTCGTCGAAGGAATCCCGATTGATCCCGGTGTACTCGAAGATTCAATTTCGATGCTAGTCGAGGGTTCGGGTACGATTGCCGATGATTTCGACGACAAAGATATCGATGGCGCAACTATCGTGATGAACCATCTTACGTATACGTGGACGAATCATTTGGTCTACGAGAGTGGCGTAAGTTTCGAACAGTTGGCCGACGTAACGGTGGATGCGGCTAATTACTGTGAAACAGTTATAGATAAAGACGCGGCACAATTCCTGGAAAACGTCTACTCGATGGCGATAAAGAAGCTCGCGGACACGTACGCCGACCCCGAGACCGATCGTGTCCAGGCCTGGCTTGACCAACTCGAACACCG
>NZ_FZNQ01000026.1 GCF_900188065.1 Halorubrum vacuolatum | reverse complement strand
TTCTCAAACTGTTTCAGCAACGCCGAAGCAGATACCGCCGACGATTGGCTTCGATCCTTCGCCTTCGCATGGAATCAGCTTATCTGAACACTACCCCCACACACGAGGCTACAATTTTATACTACTTCCTCCTTTTAACAACACGGTGGCGACAGATTCGACCGAACGATCGGATTCGGCGCTCAAGCGACTCTTTTATCGGCACGAAAAGGTACCGCTCGTTTACTGGGATGAGTTTTCCGGGGCTAAAACGGCGGTCGCACTCGTCGGTATCGTAGCCGTAGTGACGTTTCTCACCGGATTATCGAATCTGAGCCAACCCGAGATCACCCTCGATGGGCCACTCGCCCCGTTCATTCCGGACGTCGAAGCGGTTCAGTTCGGCGGTGTTTTGCTATCGTTCGTCCTCGCAAGTATTGTTCTAGGACTCGTCCGGAGTAAACGTCTGGCGTGGTATTTGGCAGTCTTGGTGGTACCGTTGACGACGATTTCCCCATTGACGACGTTGCGGCCCGCGGAAATTCCGTTGCTGATACTGGTCTTGGTCACGGTTCCGCTGTTGATACTCCACCGCGACGCGTTCGACCAGCGGATCGACCTCTCGCCGCTTCAGATCGCCGCGCTCTCGTCGGTCGTCGGCGTCTTGCTTTACGGGACCATCGGTTCATATGCGATTCGCGATCAGTTCGTCGAACTCGAAACGTGGGCCGATGCCGTGTACTACGTTCTCGTTACCATCGCAACGGTCGGGTATGGGGACATCACGCCCACAACGACCGGGGCGAAATGGTTCTCCCTTTCGATCATCGTGTTCGGGACCGGCGCGTTTACCGCCGCGATCGGTGCACTCGTCGTCCCGGCCATCGAGAAACGAATGGCGAACGCACTCGGAAACATGACAGCATCAGAACTCAGCCTGCTCGACGATCACGTCCTCGTACTCGGGTACACGGACGTCACGGAATCACTCCTCGAAGCGATAGGTGACGAAACGGACGTCGTCGTCGTGACCGAAAACGAGGACGCAGCCTCGTCCCTCGCCGACCGGGACATAAACGTCTTGACCGCCGATCCGGCGACTGAATCGACGCTCCAAGACGCGAAAATCGAGGCCGCAAGCGGTGTCGTCGTCGCAACACATGACGACGCCAATACCGTACTCACGGTACTTGCCACCCGGAAGGCCCACCCGGACGTTCGTATCGTAGCGGCTGCAGCCGACCGGCGTCATGCGGACAAACTCGAAGCCGTCGGAGCAGATACCGTCGTCAGTCCGGTCGAAATCGGCGGTCGCCTCCTCGGTCGATCGATCCTCGAAGAGACGGATACCGACACGCTCCTCGGGGTGGACGATGAAGAATCGAACACGAAAACCGACGAAGACGGCTGACACGTCTGTGATACCCCCCGATCGCTCGTGGACTCGGATGATTTGGACAGTACGGCCCGATAGCAATTCCGTATAGCAGGGTCGAAAGCACAGACGAACGAAACACAACGTGTCCTGAAGAGTATATAAAACAAATAATCGGTACAACTACAATTATGAGGATCAATCGTGGCGTATGGGGCTGTACAGCGTAAGCGTCTTTGAACGAATTCTCTTGCGCGCGGTGATCCCGGTCTGTGTCGTTTCCGGAATCATCGTTGCCACCGGGTTCTTTTTTCCGGCGCTCGTCGGCGATGTCATCTCCGGCGAGTGGTGGCTCGTCGTCTCCTTGTTGTTTTTCGGCTCCGGGCTGATCTATTTCGCCTTGCTCCCGACGGACCGGACGGTCGCGGACGAGTACGACCCCGCCGTGACGCTTCGTGTTCGATCGCTCAGGTTGCTTGACACCGTCACGGAATTCCTCGCCCAGCAAGATCGGATCGCTTTCGGTATCCCGGTCGGCATCTTTTTCGCGTTTTTCTGTAGTTACCTGATCGCCCCCGACGGGACCGTCGCCACCATCGCCACGATGGAAGGGCTGATTACCACCTATTTCGGCTGGGTGTTCGTCGGCACGACGATCCTCACGGTCGCGTTCTGTCTGTACCTGTTGATCGGGCCCTGGGGATCTATCAAACTCGGCGGTCCCGAGACTGAACCGACCTACACGTATCCGGTGTATTTTACGATGTTTTTCACCGCCGGCATCGCTGCCGGCATCGTCTTCTGGGGGCCCGCCGAGGCGCTGTTTCATTACGATTCCCCACCGCCGTTTTTTGCCGCCGAGCCGCGGTCTGAGGCGGCAATTACGGCTGCGCTCGCGTATGCCATTTTTCACTGGGGGTTTACGGCTTGGAGTGCATACGTCATCATCGGCGTTCCGATCGCCTATTTCGTCTATCGACACGGGGCTCCACTGCGCGTCTCCTCGTTGCTCGTCCCGTTTCTCGGCGTCGAGAACCTCGATTCATTGTGGTCTCGATCGGTTGATGCCCTGGCGATCTTCGCCACGATAGGCGGTGTCGGCACCTCGGTCGCTCTCGTTAGCGAACAGTTTCTCACCGGCATCAACTACCAATGGGACGTCGGGTACAACAGCGTGAGTCTGTTGTTGTTCGTTATCGGACTGATCATCGTCTTCGTCGCCTCCGCCCAGAGCGGCGTCGACCGTGGCATCCGACGGATCGCCGCCGTGAATGTCGTGCTGTTCGTCGCTTTCGGCGTCCTCCTGTTGACCGTCGCGCCCCGTGATTTCCTCGTCGCCAGCAGTTCGGCAGCGATCGGTAGCTACATCGTCAACTTCGTTCCGATGAGTCTACAGATCAGCGGCCAATGGGTCGCCGAGTGGACCCTCTGGAACTGGGCGTGGTGGTTCTCGTGGGCCCCCTTCGCCGGGCTGTTTCTCGCGGCCCTCTCCCGGGGTCGACGCATTCGGACCGTCGTCATCACCGGGTTCGTCGCCACCTCACTGGCTACGGTCGTCTGGTTTCTCCTCCTGAGTTCGACGGCACTGTACTTTCAACATGGGGCCGAGGTCGACGTCCTCGCGGCGATCGACGCTCACGGTGGGTCCGAAGCCGTCGCCGGGTTTCCGGTTTTCGAGGCGCTTCCGCTCGGCGAACTGTTCATGTTCCTGTTTCTGGCACTCATCCTCGCGTTCATGACGACCTCCGCGGACACCTCGACGCTCGTCGTGTCCGTCCTCGCGACCGAGCGCGACCTGGCCCCGACGACCGGGGCGATCGTGTTCTGGGGGGTATTTCAGGGGATCGTCGCCATCGCCGTCCTGGCGACCGGCAGCGCCGAAACCCTCCAGGCGATGGCAGTCCTCGCCGGCGGACCGTTCGCTATCGTCGCCCTCGTTGCCACTGCTGGATTGGTACGCTGGTTCCATCGACACGAACGCGATCAACCGTGGCCATTCGCGTCACTGTGGAGTGCTATTGATGCGGCGACGCTCGAGAAACCGATCGACACCGATGCACAAAGGAACTCCGACTCCGAGGACGAAGACGACAAATAGACCCGCGACGAGGCGAACAGCTGGCGGACATCGTCGATCGCCTCGATCAGGGTGTCGATCTCGCCGGTGCGGTTTAACGAACGTCGAAGGGGGCGTCCGACGACGACTGACGACCCACTCACACGGCCCCAGCACGTCCGACGTACGTTTTACATTTGACCATCGGGCTGGGTTGGGCTTAGCCGCTGGCGAACCGAAAAATACCGTCCGGAACGGGTCAGCGTCGGCTCGGAAAGTACGCACAGAAAAAATGTCGTGAGCGAATTTTGGGCGCTCTTACGGTCGGACGACGGTCACCGGCTTCGAACACATCCGGACGACTTTTTCGGCGGTGGAACCGAGATACCGTTCGATTGCTCCCCGGCCACGCTCACCGAGGACGACGGTGTCCACGTCGTTGTCCTCGGCGTAGGAGACGATCTCGGACGCGACTTTGCCGGTCTTGACGACACCAACCCCTTCGAGCCCCGCCTCCTCGACGTGTGCGATCCCGTCGCTTACGACCTCCTCGCCGTAGGCACGGTACTCCTCCATCTCGTCGTCGCCGATCACCGTGAGGATGTAGGACGCCTCGGTCTCGACGACGTAGATCAGGTGAACTTCCGCGTCGAATGACTTGGCGAGTTCGAGGCCATACTCGAACGCCCCGGATGACGCGTCACTTCCATCGGTCGCTATCAGTATCTTATCGATCATATGTATCGTCCGTGACGGACATCTCAGGACGGGAAAATAGGTGTTTGGGACGGGCCCAATCATGATCCTTCTCAGACATTATGTGTTGATCTCCCGAAAGTAGATGGAGAACGCGAGGAACGTGAGCAGCAGGCCGGCAGCGAAGTGATTACCTGCAAAAAAAAGGAGCAGCGACCCGACGGCGAACACCACGATGAAGACCGTGGCGATCGTCGCGACCAGTTGGGACATAGACGTGGTAGCGTCACAGACACCCTTAGGTGTGTCGCCGACTTGGTCCGCAAGGCCACGCTGACCCGGTTACTGAGGCGACCGTCGCTCAGCCGGTGTCGATCTCGAAACGTGCGCCGTCCCCGTCGGATTCACTCGCCGAGATCTCCCATCCGTGTGCCTCAATGAACTCCTCGACGATCGCGAGACCGAAGCCGGTACCGCCGCGTTCGGTCGTGTAGCCGTGATCGAAAACCTTTCCACGAATGTCTGGCGCGATCCCGTGACCGGTATCCTCCACCGCGAACCCACGGATCCTCCCGTCGGTCTCGATCGGTTCGACGGTGACGGTGATCGGCGAGTCGTTGTGCGTGATGGCGTTGTTCAAGAGGTTTTCGAGGACGTGGGAGAGGAGCGTCGGGTGTGCCTGTACGGTGTACGACTCGGGGATCGTCACCTGCAGCGTCGCCTCGGCTGTATGCAGACTGTCCCACGCCTCACGCACATGTGCGGCAACCGGGACGGCGTCCCGATCCTCCAGCGGGAAGTCCTTCCGGGTGAGCACCAACAGTTCCTTGATCATCGTTTCAATTCGATCGTGGGCGGCACGGATCCGGTCGAACGCGTCCGGGTCGCCGGTCTCGGCCGCCAGTTCGGTGTAGCCGATCGCGACGTTGAGCGGGTTCCGAATGTCGTGGCTGACCGTCGAGGCGAACCGATCGAGCCGCTCGTTCTGCGTCGCAAGCTCCTGCGTCCGACGACGGAGCCGTTCCTGTGCGTCGATACGGGCATACGCATCCGCGACGCCCTCGGTGAGGAGTTCTGCGAGTTCGAGGTCGCCCGCATCGAACGCGCCAGGGGTCTCGTGAGCGGCGTTGAACACGCCGACCGTTCCCACTGGAACCGTCATTGCCGCCCGCATCCGGTCGGATGTGGGACGAGCCCCCTCGATCTCGGTGACGTCCTCGACGAGCAGCGACTCGCCCGTTTCGAGGACCTCACGCGCCTTGCTGGTGCCGTCCGGAAACGGATGGTCGCCGGGCTCGACCGGCGACGCCTCGGACGCCATCGCCACGACGAACCGGCCGTCCTCGATAACGTACAGCGAACACCAGTCGAACCCGAGGATCCGCTCTGAGGCCTCACGTAGGAGCTCGAACAGTTCGCCGTGATCCTCACAGCCACCGATCTCGGCGGCGACGTCGTGCAGCTGCGTTATCTGCCGTTTCTGTTCGAGGATCATCCCCCGTGAGCGGTGTGTCACGATCGCCGCGTCGGCGTGAAGCGCGAGTAGCTCCGCCAGCTCGAGATCGGTCCGATCGTAAGTTTCCGGCGTCGTCGCCACCGTCTGTAACACGGCCTCCCCGCCGATGGGTACGCTCAACGCCGACCGATAGCTGTCTCGGGTCGGCCGCGCGGTATCGCTTTTTTTCACGTCGTCGACGACCATCGACTCGTCCCGCTCGAACGTTCGATCGAGGATGCTCCCGTCCATCTCGAGGACCGTACCCTCCCGGTAGTGTGAGGACGCTGCGACCCGATACCCATCGTCGACCCGTGTGAAGACGGTACAGAAGTCGAAGCCGAGCACCGATCTCGCCGTCTCCACCACCGTCGCGTAGACCGCGTCGATACCGTCGGCGGCCATGAGGTCCGTCGCAGCATGGTGTAACGCCCGTAGCCGATCGATATGCGCCGTGGAGTCGCCGCTGTGTGCGCCTCCTGTGTCCCGCTCGGTTCGATCGGCGCCGTCCGAGTCGTCGGCGCCGCCGGAGCCATTCTCCATGTGGGATCGATCCGTTTACGGCCGGTTACTATGAATCGTGCGCCCGGACGGTCCGCCGTATAGCGCACCACATGCTTCCAGCGTGAGCACCCGATCCAGTACGGTGTGAAAAGAGTTATCATTCGACACGGAATATTTCGGGTGAGGGCATATGCTACCGTATGATCGGATCCTCGTTCCGACCGATGGTTCCCTGGAGGGGGAACGGGCGGTTCGACACGCGCTGGAGCTCGCGAGGATCCACGAGGCGGCCGTCACGGCGATCTACGTCATCAACACCGCCAGCTACGCCGGGATGCCGATGGAGACCTCCTGGGAAGGGATCGATGAGCTGCTGCGGGCCGATGCCGAGGCCGCGGTCACGGAGGTACGGGCGCTCGCCGATCGTATGGGGGTAGCGATCACCACCACCGTCGTCGACGGCTCGCCGAGCCGGGAGATCATCCGGTCCGCCGAGCGGAACGACTGTGATCTCATCGTGATGGGAACTCACGGACGGGGTGGCATCGACCGCCTGCTGCTCGGAAGCGTCGCCGAAAAGGTCGTTCGCGGGTCGCGGATACCGGTATTGACGGTTCGAGTGCAGGACGGGATGGAATCGGACGAAGCTGAAACCGGGGATGGCACCGACGTCGACGGTCCACGATCCTCTTGATCAGTCGGGATCCAGCGCCGAACAGGGTCGCTTCGCTCACTCTCCGGCCGGCCGGAGGTGTTCACAGTCGCCCGTGTGAATACGTCGGTGCTCCCCGTCATCGGTCAGCACGACGAGTGTCCCGGGAAACTCGACGCCTATCGCCGTCCCCTCGACCGCCGCATCACCCGTTTCGACCCTGACACGCGACCCGAGCGTGCTCGTTCGGTCCCGCCACGCCTCGAGGATCCGGTCCGGTTCGGCAGTCAATCGATGGTACCGTTCAAGAACTCGCTGGAGGAATCGCCGTCTATCGATCTTCTCGCCGCGTTCCGCCCATAGCGAGGTCGCCCCGGCAGGAAGCCGGTCGGGATCGACGTTGGCGTTGACCCCGATCCCGACGATGAGCCACGTGATCCGATCCGCTTCGCCTTCCATCTCGGTGAGGATCCCGGAGAGCTTTCGACCCCCTCGCTCGCCCGTGTCGCCGACGAGCACGTCGTTCGGCCACTTGATGTGTGCGTCGACGCCCGCCTCCCGGCAGGCGTCCGTCGTTGCGACCGCCGCCGCGAGCGTGACCGCCGGCGCGTGCGCCGTCGGAAAGACCGGCCGGGTCAACACGGAGGTCCACACGCCGCCGGTCGGCGAGACCCAGTCACGGTGAACCCGACCGCGACCCGCACGCTGTTCCCCGGCGACCACCGCGACGTCGGCTTCACCGGCCGCCGCAAGTGCCCGCGCGCGAGCGTTCGTCGAGTCGACCACGTCGTGATAGTCGATCCGGTACGGGGCGTCGAGCCCGAACGCGATGCCCGCCGCGGAGTACGGGGGCTCGGCCGGAGCCACGTACCCCTCAGTCGTCGATTCGATCGCAAACCCCTCCTCGCGGAGCGATTCGACCGCCTTCCAGACGGCCGCCCGGGAGACGTCGAGGTCGGCCGCGAGATCGGGGCCGGAGACCGGACCATCCGCCAGCGCGTCAAGGAGCGCGCGACGCGTACTCATGAGTTATGTATCCTGACACCGCCCGAAAGCCGTTCCGAAAGCGATCGTCGGAAACTCTGGCAAGCGGGTTTCCGGAAGGCTCCATTTATATCGCCGCCGGGTGCGGGTCCTGTATGGAGTACACGACGCTCGGCGGGACCGGAACCACGGTCAGCCGGCTCTGTCTCGGCTGTATGAGCTTCGGGAGCGGACACGACTGGATGCTCGATGAAACGGAGGGGAAAGCCCTCGTTGAGCGGGCGATCGAACTCGGGATCACCTTCTTCGACACCGCGAACGTCTACTCGGCGGGCGAAAGCGAGTCGATCCTCGGCGACGTCCTCGCGGAGTACGATCGAGACGAGCAGGTCGTCGCCACCAAGGTCCGGTTCGCTCCCGACGACGCCCACCCCAACGCGAGCGGCCTCTCCCGGAAGACGATAGAACAGGAGCTCGAAAACAGCCTCGACCGGCTCGGCATGGAGACGGTCGACCTCTATCAGATCCACCGCTGGGACGATGCGACGCCGATCGAAGAGACGATGGCGGCGCTCGACGACGCGGTCCGCCGTGGAAAGGTGCGCTATCTGGGTGCATCCTCGATGTGGGCTCACCAGTTCGCGGAGGCGCTTCACGTCAGCGACCGTGCGGGCTACGACCGGTTCGTGACGATGCAGAACCTCTACAACCTCGCGTACCGCGAGGAGGAGCGTGAGATGGTGCCACTGTGTGAGCGTGAGGGGATCGGCATGCTTCCGTGGAGCCCGCTTGGAGCGGGTTATCTCACACGTCCGTACGAGCAGGACGACGCAACGACTCGCGGTGAGCACGAAACTGCGCTTGGCCGACCCTATCGGGAGGGCGGCGGCGAGGAGATCAACCGGCGCGTCGAGGAACTCGCAGCCGAGAAGGGCGTAAAGATGGCCCAGATCGCGCTCGCATGGGTGCTGAGCAAGGACGTCGTCACCGCCCCCATCATCGGCACCTCGAGCATCGAACACCTGGAGGACGCCGTCGAAGCGCTCGATATCGATCTCTCGACCTCGGACGTCGACTGGCTTGAGGAGCCCTACGAGCCGGTTCGGGTGTCCGGTCACGAGTGAGCGGTTTGCCGCCACGTCCCACCGCCACCCGCAAAATCGTGTGAGGGCGTAACACCCTTAAGAGGTGGTCGCGTATCGGATGACAGTGGCATCCCGACAGGGTGGCCCGGGGGGCGGCGAGCCCTCCGACGCCAGCACGACGGATCGTCCGAACGCACCGGCCGCTGAGTCGCCGACTCCGGGTTGGCGTGGCTCCGAACCCACCGATTCGGAATCGATCGGACGCGCATCGTCGGGACCGAGGGTCCGTGACCGGTCCGCGGCACTTCCAACCCAAACGGGGCGATCGATACGGCCCGATCGGCCGACGATCCCGGATCGAACCCGTGAGGCAAGCCGGCTGGGCTATGCTCCCAGCCCCAAGTCGGGACGCACGCGCGAGGATCCACCGCTTCGTGATCCGACGTGTTATGCGCTCACGGACCACTTTTGTGAACGACTGACACAACCCGGTCGATACGTCACCACCCGAAGCGTGAGCGACGCGATCCGCCGTGGGCAGCTCCGCTGGAACCGCACGGACGGCTGGCGGTTCGCGCTTGTACGGGACGGCGTTCGGTTCGTCGTCGTCGTGAGCGACACCGAGACGGATTCGCCGGTGGTCGTCACCGCATGGTCGGAGATCGCCGACGCGGAACGGGCGCTGGCCTCCTCGCGATTCGACGCGGTAGATGTGGATACCATCGCCGTCCGAAGCGCGCTGAGCGAGTCCTCTTCGACGCCGATCCCCGACCGAATCCGACCTCGGCAGGTGACACGTCCGTTCGAGATCGGCGACCACCGTCTCTCGACGGTCGCCGGCGAGCCGTACGTTCGCTGTACCACGTGTGGCTGCCGGTTCCGCTCGAAATCGGAGATCACGGAGCGGCGGTGTCGTGTGCGACCCGCGACGGACGGCGGTCGGTCATCCTGAAACGACCATACGCGGCAAGCCACCCGAGTGGAAACACGGAACAGGTGTGATCCGAGGCGGTTTTCAATACCTTTTACCCCCTCTCAGGGAAACCCACGATCATGGGTGAGCAATTCCGTATTGAAGAGGACAGCCTCGGCGAGATGCAGGTACCCGTGGACGCTTACTGGGGCGCACAGACCCAGCGGGCCGTGGAGAACTTTCCCATCTCCGGGATCACCTTCGGCCGCCGGTTCATCCGGGCGCTCGGCGTCGTCAAGAAGGGGGCCGCGCAGGCGAATCGGGACCTCGGGCTGGTTGCCGAGGAGACCGCCGAGGCGATCGTCGCCGCCGCCGCCGAGGTGATCGCGGGCGAGCACGACGACCAGTTTCCGGTCGACGTCTTCCAGACGGGCTCGGGCACCTCCTCGAACATGAACGCGAACGAGGTGATCGCCAACCGCGCCGCGGAGGTCGCGGGCGCGGAGATCGGCGACCGGGTCGTCCACCCGAACGACCACGTGAACTACGGGCAGTCCTCCAATGACGTGATCCCGACGGCAATGCACGTCGCGGCCTTGGAGGCAGTTGAGAAGGATCTCATACCCGCCCTCGAGTCGCTACACGCCGAACTCGAAGCGAAAGAGGCCGAGTTCGACGGCGTCGTCAAGACCGGCCGCACCCACCTGCAGGACGCCACACCCGTCCGGCTCGGCCAGGAGTTCGGCGGCTATCGGACGCAGGTGGGGAAGGGGATCGAGCGTGTGAGCGCCGCCCGTGACCAGCTCCGTGAGTTGGCCCTCGGTGGCACCGCGGTCGGCACGGGGCTCAACACCCACCCCGAGTTCCCGGCGCTCGCGGCGGAGTATATCAGCGAGGAGACGGGGACGACGTTCCGCGAGGCCGACGACCACTTCGAGGCGCAGGCCGCCCACGACGCCATGGGCGACGCCCATGGAGCGCTCCGGACCGTCGCGGGCAGCCTCAACAAGATCGCGAACGACCTGCGGCTGCTCGCCTCCGGCCCCCGAAACGGACTTGGCGAGATCGAGCAACCTGAAAACCAGCCCGGCTCCTCGATCATGCCCGGAAAGATCAATCCGGTCGTTGCGGAAGCGGTCAATCAGGTTCACACCCAAGTGGTCGGTAACGACGCCGCCGTCTCCGCGGGTGCCGCCCGCGGCGAACTCGATTTAAATCTCTACAAGCCGGTGATCGCCTACAACTTCCTCCAGAGCGCCGAGATTCTCTCGAACGCCGCCGAGACGTTCGGCGAGCGCTTCGTCGCGAAGCTCGAAGCCAACGAGGAACACTGCGCCGAACAGGTCGAAAATTCGATGGCGCTCGCCACCGCGCTCAACCCCGCGATCGGCTATGACGCCGCCTCGACGGTCGCCAAACAGGCGTTAAAGGAGGGCAAGACCGTGCGGCAGGTCGCCATTGATGAGGGCTACCTCACCGAGGCGGAGGCCGACGAGGTGCTCGATCCCGAGGCCATGACCCACCGCGTCATCCTCGGCGACGACTGAGTAGGGTATGTCGGCGACGACTGAGCAGGGTACGTCGGCGACGACTGAGCAGGATACGTGGGCCGCGATCCCGTCGACCCGTTCGCCGCCTCATTCCTCCCGGTAGATGAGATCGATCTCGTCGCCGAAGCGTTCGAGGATGTTTCTGCGCTTCTTTTTCATCGTCGGCGTCAGCAGATCGTTCTCCTCGGAGAACTCCTCGGGGATCAACCGGAACCGCTTGATCTGCTCGTGTGACTCGAACGCCTCGTTCACCTCGTCGACCTCCGTCCGGATCCGGTCGTGAACCCGGTCGTCGCGGCAAATATCCTTCCGAGCTTCCGGGAGGTCGATGCCCTCCACATCCGCCCACGCCCGAAGGTGGTCGAAATTCGGAACGAACAGCGCGGAGACGAACTTTTTGCCGTCCCCGAGCACGACACACTGTTCGACGAACTCGTTGGCCGCGAAGCGATCCTCGATCGGGCCGGGTGCGACGTTCTTGCCCGTCGAGAGCACCAGAAGCTGTTTCGCCCGCTCACGGAAGCTGATGTAGCCGTCGGGACGAAGTTGGACGATGTCGCCGGTGCGGAACCACGGCGCGTCCGGATCGCCGTCGCGGTCCGCGGGCGGCGTCCCCGCGAGTACGACCCCCTCGTCGAGCGCGTTCGCCTCGGTGAACGCCTCGGCGGTGGCGTCCGGCCGGTTCCAGTAGCCCTCGCTGACCTGTGGACCACGGACGAGCAGCTCGCCGACCGATCCCGGGACCGCCGCATCGTCGGGGCCCGAGGTCGACGTGTCGATCGCGACCTCCGTATCGATCACCGGGGGGCCGATCGTCCCGACCTTCGGTTCCTCGGGCGGGTTGACCGCGATCACCGGCGACGTTTCGGTGAGCCCGTATCCCTCAAGTATCGGGAGATCCATCGCGTGGTAGAGCGCACAGAGCTCGGCCGAGAGCGACCCGCCACCGGAGATGAAAAACTCGATCTCCCCGCCGATCGCCTCGCGAACCGACGAGAAGACGAGTCGATCGGCGACGGATCGTTTGCGATCGAGGAAGAATCCCGGATCGTCGGTCTCATGGTGTTTCCGGCCGACGTCGACGGCCCACTCGAAGATCCGCTGTTTCACCGGCGATTCGCTCGCCTGTTCGCGGATCGCGTCGTAGAGTTTCTCGTAGACGCGCGGGACGCTCGTGGTCGTCGTTGGGCAGACGAGCCCGAAGTCCTCGCGCAAGGTGTCCGGGCTTTCGGCGTAGCCGACGGTCGCGCCGGCGGCGAACATCATGTAGTGACCGGCGAGGCGCTCGAAGACGTGTGCGAGCGGGAGGAACGAGAGCGTCGTCGTCTCCGCTGAGACGCCGGGAACGCCGGGTTCGCGATCGGGTCGGTCGGCGAACCGTTTATAACACTGATTGAGGTTCTCCCGGAAGTTCGCGTGCGTGAGCTGGACGCCCTTCGGCCGGCCGGTCGTCCCCGAGGTGTAGATGAGGCTCGCGAGGTCATCGAGGTCGGTCGCGTCGATCCACGACTCGTAGGCCTCGCGATCGAAGGCGTCCGCGCCCAATTCGTGAAGCTCTCCGAGGGAGTAGACCGTGGGGTGATCCTCGTCGCGCTCGCCGTGACCGAGATCATCGGAGACGATGTCCATGGTCACGATCGCTTGGAGGTCGTGATCGAGGTCAGGGGCGACGGCGAGCACCTCCTCACAGAGGGCCTCGTTCTCCGCGACGACGACGGTCGCCTCCGGGTCGGCGAGGAGATACCGGAGCTGTCTCGGCGAGGAGGAGGGGTAGACCGTGGTGACGACGGCACCGGCGGCGAGCGCGGCGAAGTCCGCGTGAGCCCACTCCATGCGGGTGTGTGCGTAGATGGCGACGCGCGTGCCGGACTCGACGTCGAGTTCGCGGAAGCCGGCGGCGAGGTTCCGGACGATATCGCGCATCTCGGGGTAGCTCAGGTCCGCGAACTCGCCCTCGGGGGCCGGATCGACGACGCCGTCGCCGGCGAGCGACCGGTCGTAGATCCCCCCTTTATATCGTTGTGCCACCCGGTCGGCGTTTCGCTCCGCAGTGTGCTCGAAGGTCCGCGCGAGCGTCTCGCGTGCGACGACGTCGTCGGTGAACGCACGCTCGGCCGATTCCCAGTCCATACGACCCGCATTCCGTGTACCCTCATAAACGATCGGGTAGTTGTTCGTTTGTGCGTTGTGTCGCGTTTATTCATCCCGCCGCTGGAATCGTCCCGTGGCGTCCACTCACCTATCCGGCGGAGCACGGTGTCTCGGTCCCGTCGCGACGGACCGATAGTCCGAGCGCGGTAGGGCCGTCAGCTCCCAGTGAACACGCGAACGCCGAACTCTGTCCACTCATCAGCCGTCGCTGGAGAGCCTCAATCGACGGAGCTGGAGGGATTCAACCGACGGATCGCCTCGGTGATAACGTCTACGCCGATGTCGATCGCCGTTTCGTCGATATCGAAGTACGCCGTGTGGTGCCCCGACGGGTTACTTGCCCCGATACCGAGATACGTCGCGGTGCCGCCCGACTCCTGAACGCGTCGGATGAGGTAGGATGCGTCCTCGCTGCCGCCGAACTCCGTTCTGATCACCTCGTCAACGGCGTCCGTGGCTTCCGCCGCTGCCTCTACCCGTTCGATCACCGACTCGTCGTTCTCAAACGTCGTCGTCTTGCCGTAGAGCTCCGTCCCGTAATCGACGTCATGCATCGTCGCGGCACCGTCTATCACCTCCCGTGCGCGACCGAGCATATACTCGTTGAGATCGTGTGTGCTACCGCGAACCTCGACGCGCATCGTCGCCTCCTCACAGATCACGTTTTGTGCGTTATCCGCGCTCACTCGTCCGACGTTGATCCGCGTCCGTCCGTCACCGTGTCGTGCGATCCCGTATAGATTGCCGATCGCCGCCGCCGCCGCCTGCAGCGCGTTTCGTCCCGCGTTCGGCTCGCCGCCCGCATGAGCCGGTTCGCCGGAGAACGTGACGTCGACCTTCGCGTTGGCAAGCGGGGCGTCATAGCTCGACACGACGGTTCCGATCGGTTCATCGAGACCGACGTGAACCGCAAGTAGATGGTCGAGGTCATCGAGATGACCCGATTCGGACATCGGCTTTCCACCCCGACCGCCCTCCTCGGCGGGTTGGAAGAACAGCTTCAACGTCCCGTCGAATCCCTCTTGCGCGAACGTGCGGGCGACGCCGAGGCCGATCGTCGCATGTGCGTCGTGTCCGCAGGCGTGCATCTCCCCGGGGTGGACGCTCGCGAAGCCCTCACGGGCGGGTCGATGATCGTCGTCCATCGCCTCCTGCCGTTCGAGCGCGTCGATGTCCGTCCGGACCCCGATCGTCGGCCCATCACCGAACCGCTTGATCGCGACCGCGCCGGTAATGTCGTCCATCCGTTCGACGTACGCCGCGGGAGTGCCCTCGTTGAGGGCGCGCTCGCGAGCGGCCGCGACCTCGTCGTCGGAGGGGACACCCATCCGCTCGGAGGGATCGACGGCGTTCGCGCCGAGGTGGACCTCATAGCCCAGTTCTTCGAGCTCCGCGGCGAGTAGTGCGGTCGTCCGGAACTCCTTCCAGCCGGCCTCCGCATGTGCGTGGAGGTCGCGACGGATCTCGTGGAGCGATGCGTCAGAGAAGCTGGTGAGTGCCTCCATGCCGGAGGGACGCGTTCGGTCCCGAAAAATATTGACACGTCGGCGAGAGTGGACGGACCCGCGTGGTTTCAAGTCCCGCGAGCGGCAATCCACGTTGATGCCGGATCACGAGACGGTCGCCGACGCGGTCGATGAACTCCTCTCCATTTTAAAAGCGGACGATCGCGTCGCGTTCGCGGAGGTCGGCGGTATCGACCGGAAGGGTACCGAGATCGTCGTCACCGAAAGCGGGGTCCGAAGCGACGCCGACCGCACGGCGACGGGCGTCTGGTGTCGCGTCTTCGCCGAGGGTGCAGCCGCCTATCGGTTTTCGACGGATCTCTCCACCGACACGCTGACGGAACTTGCGAACCGCGCGAGGATGGGCGGCGAACGGCTTGGTCAGTCGACCCCAGCCCGCGTCGACGTGTCCTCGCTCCACCGAGGTGTCCACGACGGCTGGGAAACCTCCCCGTCGACGACAGTCGACCTCGACGTGAAACGAGAAACCGTCGCCGACGCGGTCGCCGACATCGCCACGCCGCTCGATCGTGCACGGGTTGTGTACGAGGACCGTCGCGTCATCGCCACGGTTGCGACGACTGCCGGCAGCGTCGTCCGACACACCATCGACCGTGCAAGTCTCGACGCCACGCTCGTCCCGAAGGCGGCCGACTCGAAGGTCCGCCGCCACGCGGGCAGCACTCGCGGCGGCGCCTTCCTTGAGCGCGTGCCGGACGTCTTGGATACCGCCGACCGCGACGCTGCGACGCTTGCTGCGGCCACCTCGTCTGATATCCCGACCGGCGAACTGACGGTGGTACTCGGCCCACAGGCGGCCGCCCAGATCTGTCACGAGCTTGCGGGCTACCTCGCCGCTGACGTGAAGGCGTTCGGCTTCACTCCATTCGACCGCGGTGACCGGCTGACCGACGCGCCTCTCACCGTCGACGACGGCGTTGCCGCGGGCTCCTGGGCGGCACGCGCGTACGACGCCGAGTGCCGTCCCACTACCCCCATCAGGCTCGTCGACGACGGTCGCGTGGAGTCGTTCCTCCACGACACCCATACGGCCACGGAGGCGAATCGCGTCCCCGCGGGCAACGTCGTCCCAGCGCTCGGATACGAGCAGGCGCCCAGGATCCATCACCGTCACCTCGACGTCGCCGCCGGCGACACGACGCGGGAGGAACTGCTCGCTGCTGCCGACGTCTATATCCGTCGGTTTACGCCCGGCCACTACCGGGACCCGTTCGAGCGGACGCAGCGCGCCGGCGCGATGCCGCCAAGCGCGCCGTATGCACACGACGTGGCGGAGCGGCTGGAGGGAAGCGCCGATGGCGGCACCGTCGAGTTCCCGATCGCCGAGGGATTTCGGATCGAGGACGGCGCGTTCGGCGGCGCGATCTCCGGAACCGCCGTCTGGACGCCCGCGAGGCTGGAGACGCTCGACGCGCTCAGCCGCGAGCGCCGGACGCTCACCGGTGTCGCCTCGAAACACAAATCACGGCTCCCGTACGCGGTTACGGCGCCGGCAATGCGTCTGTCGCTGCCGATCGAGCGATCGAAGTAATTCGACGGTTCCGCACGGGGGAGCCGCCGACTCAGTCGTCCGCGGATGCCGCGGAGTCGTCGCCCGTGTCCGTGGTCTCCCCAACCCTCGCCTCCACGACATCGTCCGCGGGCTCGTAGAGGTGACAGGCGACCTCTTGTCTCCCTTCGAAGTCGGCTTTCCCTTCCAGCGGCGGCTCCTCGGTCTCGCAGATGTCGCCGATGTACTCCGAACAGCGGCCGTGGAACCGACAGCCCGAGGGAACATCGATGGCGTCACCCACTTCGCCGCCGAGTTCAACCCGCTCGCGCCCGATGCCGGGATCCGGGACGGGAACCGCGTTGATCAGCGACCGCGTGTACGGGTGCTGGGGGTTCTCGATCACGTCTTCGGTCGGCCCCTTCTCGACGATCTTTCCCATGTACATGATCGCGAGCCGGTCACACATGTGCCTGAGAAGCGAAAGGTCATGGCTGATGTACACGACCGAGAGGTCGAACTCCTCGGTCATCCGTTCCATCAGCGAGAGCACGCCCGCCCGCAGCGAGACGTCGAGCATGCTCACCGGCTCGTCGGCGACGATGAAGTCCGGGTCCAACACGAGCGCCCGGGCGATGGCGACTCGCTGTCGCTGGCCGCCCGAGAGCTCGTGGGGATACTGGTTGAAATACTGGTCCGGGGGTTGTAGCTCCGCGAACTCCAGAGCGCGCCGGACTCGTGCCGTTTCGTTGCGGACGTCGTGGATCCGCAGCGGCTCGGCGATGGTGTCGTAGACCGTCATTCGAGGGTTCAACGACTCGAAGGGATCCTGAAAGATCATCTGGGCGTTCTGTCTGAACTGCGCCAGCTCGTCGTCGTCGGCCTCCGTGAGGTCCCGACCACGGAAGCGAATGGACCCATCGGTCGGCTCGTGGAGTTTGACGAGCGACATTCCCGTCGTCGTCTTTCCGCAGCCGGACTCGCCCGCGAGCCCGAGCGTCTCGCCGCGCTTGAGATCGAAGGAGACGCCGTCCACGGCGTGGACGTAGTCGGCTTCCGCCCCGGTCACGCTCCGTAGCAGGCTCGAGATGATCCCTTCGTCCACTTGGAAGTGCTTCTCGAGGTTACGGACCTCCAACAGCGTCTCGTCGTCCATGGGAGTGTTTAGGCTCATCTCAATCGCCCCCCTCGGCGAGCGCATCGATGGCACGAGCGGCATCCGTATCGGCCCATGTCTCGGCGGTATCGGCACGGTCTCGGAAGCCGTCATCTATCTCGTCTGCGCGGTGGCAGTATGATCGCAGACCGTTGTTGTGGTGTGCCGGCGGTTCGAACTCCCGACACTCGTCTGTCGCGAGCGGACAGCGTTCGGCGAACCGACAGCCCGAAGGCGGATCCACCAACTCGGGGGGATAGCCGGCGATAGACAGCAGGTCCTGGTCGGATTTCCGGATGTTCGGGAACGCCCGCTTCAGACCGATCGTGTACGGGTGATACGGCCGACCGAAGATCTCCTCGACCGGTCCTTCCTCGGCGATCTTCCCTGCATACATCACGATGACGCGATCGCAGGTCTCGGCCACGACGCTAACGTCGTGGGTGATCACCATCATCGAGGAGTTGATCTCCGTCTGGATCCGACCGATCCGTTTCAGGATCTGGTCCTGCATGATCACGTCGAGCGCGGTCGTCGGCTCGTCGGCGAGCACCAGCGACGGCTTCAGCGCGAGCGCCATCGCGATCATCGCCCGCTGACGCATCCCGCCGGAGAACTGGTGTGGATAGTCGTCGGCGCGAGCCGCGTCGAGTCCGACGAGATCGAACATCTCCGCGACGATCTCGTTCGCCTCGGTTCGGCCCGTCCCGGGTCGGTGGGTCTCGACCGCCTCGACGATCTGTTCGCGGATCGTGTAAACCGGATCGAGCGCGTTCATCGCGGACTGGGCGATCATGGATATCTCCTCCCATTTATATCGGCGACGCTGGGCATCGGGGAGTTCGGTGAGATCCGTGTCGTTGAACTCGATCGAACCGTTGTTCACGTACCCCTCGTCGGGGAGGATCCCGATGATCGCCTTCGCGAGGGTGGTCTTGCCACAGCCCGACTCGCCGACGATTCCGAGGTTCTCCCCCTCCTCGATCGAGAAGGAAATCCCGTCGACGGCTTTCGCCGGGCCGGCCTCCGTTTCGTAGTAGACTTCGAGGTCAGAGACGTCGAGTACTGTCATATTA
Source organism: Halorubrum vacuolatum (assembly GCF_900188065.1). Lineage (GTDB taxonomy): Archaea > Halobacteriota > Halobacteria > Halobacteriales > Haloferacaceae > Halorubrum > Halorubrum vacuolatum. The sequence continues at coordinate 14,191 of NZ_FZNQ01000026.1, read as the reverse complement.
TCTGAGTTCGGGGTTCGTGATCTCCTCGTAGCCACGGCCGATCAGGAACCCGCTGATGACCACGAGGCCGATACAGATGCCCGGCGGCACGAACCACCACCAGACACCGAAGTCGAGCGCCGCGTACGCACGCGACGACTGCAACATCGTCCCCCAGGACACACGGTTGGGGTCACCGAGGCCGATGAACGAGACGCCCGCCTCCGCGAGGATGGCCCACGCGATGGCGAACGCCCCATAGAGGAACGACAGCGGAAGCACGTTCGGCGCGAGATGTCTGGAGATGATATGCCAATCGCTCGCGCCCGCGACCTGTGCTGCCTTGACGAACGGTCGCTCACGCAACGAGAGCGCCTGCGAGCGGATCACGCGTGCCGTCGATCGCCACTGGAGGACGATGATCGCGAAGATGATGTTCCACAGGCTCGGGCCCAACAGGGCGACGAGGATGATCACCGTCGGCAACAGCGGCATCCCGTAGAGGAAGTCGACGATCCGCATCAGCGTGTCGTCGATCTTGCCGCCATAGTAGCCGGCGGTCAGCCCGACTAACGTTCCGATCCCGGCGGTGAACACCGCGGCGAGCAGTCCGACCAGCAGCGCGGCACGCGACCCATAGATCAGCTGGCTGAGGATGTCGTACCCTTGGGAGGTCGTCCCGAGGATGTACGCTGACTCCGAGTCGATAAATACCGGGTCGACCCAGTCGGCGATGATGATCTCCGCGTCCGTCTCGTACTGCCGGGTCAGCGGCCCATGCGGCGCGAGCAACGGCGCGAAGATCGCGACGGCCATGAAGAACGTAAGCGTGACCATGGCGAGTTTCACCAGCAGGTCGTCCGTGAGCATGCGCCACTGTTCACCGATCGTTTCCCGCCAGAGCCGGAGGGTACGCTCCCACCGGTTCACGCTCTCTACGTCCTCCTCGGTGGCGCCGTCGTCGAGGTCCGCGAATATCGAGGGTTCGTCTTGTGTTGCCATTGTGTATCAGTCGTACGTCACCCGTGGGTCGAGATAGCCGTACAGCAGGTCGGCGACGAAGTTCAGGATGATGATCGTCGCGGCAAGCACCATGAAGGTGCCCTGTGCAACCGGGAAGTCGCGTCGGAGCACCGCGTTGACCATCTCCCGGCCGATCCCGGGCCACCCGAACACGGTCTCGATGAGTACGCTCCCGCCGACCGCGTATCCGAGGGCGATCGCCGCCGCCGTAATGATCGGCAACAAGGCGTTGCGCGCGGCGTGTTTGAACATGATCGTCCGCTCCGAGAGGCCCTTCGCGCGACAGACGTCGATGAAGTCCTGTGAGAGAACCTCCATCATGCTCGACCGCATGATGAGAAGCGGATATCCCATGTAGTAGAACGCGAGCACGGCGGCGGGCGCGATCAGGTGGTGGAGGAAGTCCAGCGTGAAGACGCGTGCAGCGAACGACTCATGTTCCACGCCGGCGCTGCCCATCCCGCTCATGGGGATCACACCGAGGCCCGCGCCGAAGATCCACAACACGATGAGGCCGACGTAAAACGTCGGCACGCTCCGTGCGGTCAGCGCGGTCACGACCGTCGTCTTCTCGAACCGGGAGCCTCGATACCAGCCGGTAAACACGCCGAGTGTAACCCCCAGTATGTACGCGATCACGAACGCGGTCAGCATCAACACCAGCGTGTTCGGGAGGAACGTCCAGATGACATCCCGCACCGGCTCGTTCGTGTGGAACGACTGCCCGAAGTTCAGCGTGAGCGCGTTCTGAAGGAACTGGATATACTGGATGTGTAACGGCTCATTGAGGCCGAAGCTTTCGATCACTCGCTGTCTCGCCTCCGGGGTCATCTGTGCGGAGACGACGAACGCCGTCGGGTCGCCGGGCATCAGTCGAAACAGCAGGAACAGGACGGTTCCGACTGCCCAGAAGGTCACGCCGAGTTGCAGGATCCGTCTCGTTATGAAACTCGCTTTACTCATCGGTTGATCTGACTGTTGTTCGGATGGGAACCGCGGGCGGCTATGGGTGGTGATGTCGAGCGTGGCACGTTATTCCGGTGGGTGGTGAGCCATCCCCTCCTCGTCGAACACGTAGCCGGCGTCCTGCAACCGCTGAATGCCAACCTCGATGTCCTCCTCGTATTCGGTGACGTCTTCGGTGTGGAGCGGGCCGAACGCGGAGCTGACGACGTTGAATCCGGTGTCCGGAACGCCGAAGAGGATTTGGTCGACGATCGCCGTGCGCGGGATCGCGTTGAACGCCGCCTTCCGAACCTCGGGATCGTCGAGCCCCTCGGTCCGCTGGTTGGGCGTGCAGTGCCAGAACGACGTGGCGGGGTCAGCCAGCACCGTGATCTGGTCCAAGTCCTGGTTTTCGTCCAGCTGTCGGTCGATCCGGCCGAACGTTTCGTAGCTGAGGTCGCCCTCGCGTAGGTTCTCCCACACGGTCGACGCCTCGGGGATGATCCGCCAGATCCGCTGCTCGAAGTCGACCGGCGCGAAATGGTCGTCGAATCGCGAGAGACCGAGTTCCGCACCGCGATCCCAGTAGTCGAACTGGAGCGGTCCGGAGCCGACTGGCTCGTCGACGCTCGCCTCGCTCGGCTCATCGCGATCCGCCCAGCGGTGTTCCGGAAGGATCGGGATCTGGGTTCCAACGAGCAGGTTGAACGGTCCGAGCGGGTTGTCCTCGGGCATGTGGATCCGGACCGTTTCGTCGTCGACGACTTCCGCCTCCTCGATGAAATTCGCCTGCACCGAGTACAGCGGCACCTCGTTTTCGGTGATGTAGTTATAAGAGAAGGCGACGTCCTCCACGGTGAGGTCCTCGCCGTCGTGGAAGGTGTGGTCGCGGATGGTGTACTCCATCGTCGCCTCGTCGACCCGCTCGAAGTCGGTGGCGAGGCTGACATCCGTATTGATCTCGCCCTCGTTATCCAGCCGGACGACGCTGTCGTACATGATGTCGAAGTTGTACGTGTGCTTGTTCTCGTCGTTGTGGCCGAGCGGGTTCATCGTGTCGAGAGCCTCCGGCCAGTACCCGACCAGTGTGTCCTCGCCGTTCTGCATCTCCAGGTTGATCATCGTCCAGTAGGAGTTGTACCCGAGGGGCAGGTCCGGCTCCCAGTTGTCGACCACTTCGTTGTTGAATACGGCGAGGAACGGCATGTCGATGACCGGCATCTGCGGCAGGTCATCCATCAGGGTCCGCTGTAGGTCGTGAACCAGCTCGATCCGCCGTTCCTCGTCGGGTTCGACGAGATACTGGTCCATCAGCTCATCGGCGTCCGGGTTCTCGTAGCCCGCGAAGTTCCCCTCGCCCGGATCGGTGTTCTCGGAGTGCATGGTCGAACTCAACTCCAGCACCGGGTCGATGGTAAAGAACGTGTGCCACAGCGAGAAGTCGTAGTCGTACTCCACGTCGACGCGATTGAACAGCGTTCCCCATTCCAGCACCTCGACGTCCGTATCGAGGCCGAGTTCGTTGAACTGATTGGCCATGAGGTTGATCGCGTCGTGTCGAGGTGGATTGTAGCTCTCGGCGTTGTTGAGGAACTCGTACGTCGGTAGCTGCTCACCCAATTCGTCGGCCACATCAGCGCCCGTATCGTCCGTATCGTCGGCTTCGTCATCAGTACATCCGGCAGCTGCGGTGAGTCCGAGGACCCCAGCCGTCGCGCTTGCCTTCGTTAAAAATTCTCTTCGGTTCGTTTCGGCCTCTTGACGCATGCCTATTTACTGTGGTGTATTAGTTATAAATTTAGTGGCTGTACGGATAACGGCATGTATTGTAACAAATTGGGGCAAACTGTGTCCGAATATCAAAAGGATATAAATTTTGACGAGGGTAATTTCTTCTTTGTAAAAACCTATAGTAGATCGTTATCTTTTATTAATATTATTCCGTTCGCTTTCAGCTCTGGCGGCCCGCCTTGCATCCGCGATGCGACGTCGGAACTCCCAATATCCGGCGATCGCCAGTAATGCGGCGAGACCGATCCCCACGCCAGGCTCCCCTTGATACCAGAACCAGGCGATCGCGACCGCAGCAGCGAACATCGAGAGACCGAACGCGATCTTCGCGCGACCTCTGCTCCGTGCGACGTTCACCATTTTCGTGGGACGACACCTATCCGCATCACCGCGTCCGGCTCGACGGCCCGATCCTCGGTCGCTCGCTTCGATCTTCCGCCGTGACGACCCACCGACTCACGGTGCGGTACGCTCATCGACTGGAGCGGCCTCTCGCAACGTCAAAACCCTTGCGGTCCGGCGTCACGCGAGCGGGTTCGGGAGGGTCATCGATCCCATGGCCAATCACGGGGCTCACCCCACGGCCACGTGTCCGTCGCTTTCATGCCGACGTCGTGTTTCGTTTCGACCGCTTCGTCTCGTATTTCGTCGCTCGATCGCTCGTCGATCGGACGATCCGACTCGGCGAGTTTCGCGATTCCGGCGGCACACAGTACTGATAGGTCCCGCAGGTCACGAGGATCCAGTTTATCCAGCGTGTCACCATGCGTGTGGCCCCATCCACGACCGCTGTCGTCCGAGGTCGATCGGGCCTGTGCTGCAGCGACCCCGCGCTGTACGAACGGCCAGTGGTCGCTGTGTGGGCGCAAGCCATCGTCGGTCGCTATCGGGACGCCGTGTTCATCGCTGACTTCCGCGAAGGCCTCCCCGATCGCCTCGAATCCGTGCGTGTGTATCTCGAGATCGCGTGAGTACCCCACGCCGTCCGCGTTGAGTACACATTTGACACGGTCGAGGTCGTGCGTGTGGGTCCAGTAGTATGAGCCGTACAACCCCGTCTCCTCCGCTCCGAAGACGGCGATCCGTACGCGCGTTTCGAGGTCATCCTCGATCGCTGCGAGGATCCGTGCCACTCCCACGGCGAGTGCGGAACCGAACCCGTTATCGTTGGCTCCGTTTCCGACATCGTGTGCGTCGACGTGTGCCGTGAAAAGCACCTCCTCGTCGGTATCGGGACCGACGACGGCCTCAACGTTCGCGGACGTGGCGGGTTCGTTCCGTGCGTCAACCGTGACCGTCGCTTCGGTCCCCCCGTCCGGCGGGGCGTCCTCACAGCGTCTGACGAGACGCGAGCCGACCTCCTTGCTGAGACCGACCGCCGGGATCGGTCCTGGCCCGGTGCGACGTCCGATGCTGCCGGTGGGAGGGAGCGCGCCCGGGATGTGGTTGTAGAACAAAAACGCCTCAGCACCGGACTCCGCCGCATAGCTGTACTTTTCGCTTCGATGGACCCACCGGCCGTAGTCGTCCGGGGTAAGGCTTGACGCCATCGCGATCGTTCCCGTGAGGTTGACCCCCTCGAAATCCTCCGGGAGCCCGTACCCCATATCGACGATCTCGCCGGTGATCGTCCCGGACGGCGTTCCCGGTAGTTCGACCAGTTCATGTGTGTCCTCGAAGACGGCATCACGACGTTTGCGACGGACGGTTACTGACGTGCCGTCGCGCCACCAGCCGGGGATCGGAAAGGACGTCCGTGTTACGTTGCGTAATCCGGCCTCAGCTAACCCCTCCGCCACCAGTTTGCTCCCCACTGCCTCGCCTTCATGACCGGGCATTCGATCGTCGAGGTCGGACAGCGCGGTGAGCAACTCCCACGCATGCGTGTCGAGGTACGCCTTGCCGATCGCCGTCGGCGAAAGTGTTGTCATAATTCACCACAGGAGCGAGAGACCTTGGTGATTTGGAAGCCGGCGGGCGAGTCAGGTAAAACCCACGAGACGGACGATTCGTCGGCAACGACGGTTTCGTGATGGATCCACATCCCCGGCTCAAGCGGTCCAGAGGGCTTTGGTGAATCGTCAGACGGCGTTCGAATCACTGTGTCACCGCTCGTTTGATGTTGTAGACCGCACACATCAAGACGATCTCACGAAATTCGCGGTACCACGCTCGGGCACGCACCGCGTGGCCGAGCGTACGCTTGATCGTCGAGAAGACGGTCTCAGACAGCGCTCTTTGGCCGTACAGAGACTCGTCGATTCGCGCGTTGTGCGCGCAATCGACGGGTCGGAACTCGCGGTGTTTGATCAGCGGTCTCACGTCCTCTTCTCGGAGTTTTTCGCGTAATTGCTGCCAGTCGTAGCCTTTGTCAGCGGCGAGGCTGGCAATCTCGCCCGCGTTGCGGCGGGCGAGTTGCCAGCCGATTTGCGTGTCGTGGCGTTTCTCGGTCGTACAGTGAACGTCGAGAACAGCTTGTGAGGCTGCATCGACGAGCGCGGTCGTTTTCAGCGTCTGAACACGATAATTCGTCCGGCGGCAGTAGTGCTTGCTGGCGGTTTCGCGGTCGAAAAACGTCGCGTCCATGGCGGCGTGGCCGGAGGTGTCGTGCAGCTGCGCCGAGAGGCGCAGCAGCACTCGCCAGATCTTCATCTGTAATCTGTCAAACGCCTTGACTAGCGTCGAGTGATACGGGAGATCGGACGCTTCGAGACCGATCTCGGCCACTATTTGTGGCATCTCGCTCAGGAGATCAAGCGCCTCGCGGTAGGATTTCTCTAGGTAAATCCGGAGACAGTGGAGCGAAACGACGGCGTAGTCGGCGAAGCCCCCACCCCTTTCGGGGGCGGCGGCTTCGCCTCGGCCACCAACAGCATTTTTAGCTAACGTGACCGCCTTGCTCGTGAAGCGGGAGATCTTCGACATAGGCATCGCTGATTTCCCGCTTCACTTCCTTTGATTTGACGACCTATCCCACCGTCTTACAGCGATTCACCAGAGCCGTCCAGAGGGAATCAACTCGGCGGATCAAGCGTTTGCTTGACAGTCGCATACACGCCGAACAGGTTCTCGTATCCGTGTTCGCTGGCGAGAACGGGGACGAGGTCGTCGTGTTCAACCCGATGGGTGTACGTGTCATCCTCCGCGAAGATTGCTCCCTTCGGCAGCGGTTCAAAGTTGTTATAGTAGACGTGCGGGGTTCCATCACCCTTCGGAACCTCCCGCTGACCCTCCACGACCGTCGTTTCGGTGAACGAGGGGTCCATGTCCGTCACGGCCCCGTGGGCACGCAGAAACGAGAGCGCACCCTCAAAACCGACCTCAACGGCTTCTTCGCTCCCTTGTCTTCCGGTCTCGAACGACACGGCGTGCGGAACGACGGAATCGAGCGTCGTGTCGCGAAGCGTTCCTGAATCCAGCGCGTACTCGACCGGAAGCGCCGTGACCGTTCGCCTAACCGACTCCGTCAGGCTGCTATAGACCGCAAAGGGCGGCGGGGCGCTCCGTGACGTATGCAACGCAAGGACCGCATCACACCCCTCCAGCAGTCGTTTCAGGCGTGCCGCCAGTACGGTTTCGTACGTTTCACCCTCGAGATCACCGGGAAACGATCGGTTGAGGTCGACGCTCGTGTATCGTTCACCCCGTTTAAGGGCGGGTTCGTTGGCGATGATCAGCTGTATCGTTTTTTCCGCATCATCGTCTATCCGGTCCGCCAGACGATTCACTATCCGCTCTCCGGCCGGTTCATCTCCATGTATACCGCCGACGATCGCAACCCTCTCGGTCCCATGACCGCGTTCGATGACCTTCATCACTCAGTGGATCGATGAAACCCGTGGCATATTGAGCGTTGACCCCGCAGCCCGCTCACATTCACGAGCTCCGCGTCGGCATCCGTCATCCGATCGGTAACGATCACCCCCATCAGCACGTATGAAAGATTGAGAAAGACGTTTCAGGTCGGCCGAAGAGAGGGAGGTATGTCACACCGAGGCACCGATCGGCACGACGTGATCGTCGTCGGCGTCGGCGGGGTAGGAAGCGCGACCGTAAGCCACCTCGCCCGCCGAGGTCTGGACGTGCTCGGTCTCGAACGCCGTGACGTCCCCCACGCAATGGGATCCTCACACGGGAGTACCCGTATTATTCGGCGAGCCCAGCATGAAGGAGCGGAATACGTGCCGCTGGCCGACCGTGCCTACGAGTGCTGGCGTGCCCTCGAGGAACGGAGCGGACGCGACCTGCTGACCGTGACTGGCTCCATCCACGCCGGCGCACCCGGAACCGACCTCATCGGAGACGTTGTCTCCGCGTGTGATGCCGCTGACGTCCCGTACGAGCGGCTCGATGCCCCGACGGTAAACGATCGATTTCCCGGATACGACTTACCGGCCGACTTCGAGGTCGTGTTTCAGTCCGAGGGTGGCTTTCTCGACGTCGAGCGCTGCGTGAGCGCGTACGTTACCGATGCGCACGCGGCGGGAGCGACGATCCGTGGCCGTGAACGAGTCCTCGACTGGTCGGAAACCGGCGACGGCGTGCGGGTACGGACGAACAAGCGACGCTACGAGGCGGACGAACTCGTGATCACTGCGGGCTCGTGGGCCGGGGAACTCCTCCCCGAACTCGCGGCTGAGGCGGTTCCCGTTCGAGCGGTAATGACGTGGCTGCAACCCACCGAGCCGGAACTGTTCTCGCCCGAGCGGTTCCCGGTGTTCGTGCTCCGGAGCCACGAGGAAGGCGGCTACGGGTTCCCCGCGTACGACGTTCCGGGATTCAAATTCGGTCGGTCGGCCGATCCGTTGGAGGTCGTCGATCCGGAGACGATGGATCGAGCACCGACTGCCAAGGACGAAGAGCTTCACCGACGGTTCGCCGAGCGGTATTTTCCGGCCGGTGCCGGGCCGACACTCTCGCTTCGAACCTGTGTCCAGTCGTTTTCGTCGGATGAGGAGTTCGTGGTCGGTCGTGTACCGGGTCACGATACCGTCACCGTCGCCACCGGGTTCTCGGGACACGGATTCAAGTTCGCAAGCATGCTCGGCGAGGTGCTCGCCGACCTCGCGATCGACGGGAAGACCGACCACGACCTCTCGATTCATTCCGTCGGTCGGGTTCTCTGATCGCTGGCCGGCCCTGTCGACACCACGGCCGAGGACGCCGGGATGAGCAGTCGGGTGTCATCCGACGATTCGGGGTTCGATCACGGTTTCGTCGCCTTCGGATGAAATTAAAAAGCCACATAATGAAGGATGAGCCTCTGGATGCCCCCGTGGGTATCTGCGTCTGTCATGAGCTTCACCTCGCACACGACGGATGGGGTCTCCGACGAACAGTTCGGCCGCGAACTGAAAGTGATCGGCCCGATCTGGATCGCGCTGTTCTTCATCTGGACCTACCTGCTTTTAACGTACGGCCACCTCGCGGCGGGGCTCGTCGGATAGCCGTCCCCTCCGCGAACAGCACGCCGTCGGCGATCCACTCCGAGCCTTTTAGGACGATCCCGCATCAGGGATGGGTGTGGACCCCGATCGGATCCCCACGGAGTTTCCGGCCCCGAGCTTCCGCGGCGCACAGGAGCGGGCGCTCGCGGACATCCGGGACGCCTTCGCCGCCGGCAACCGGGTCGTGCTCGTGCGTGCCCCGACCGGCAGCGGCAAGTCGTTGCTCGCGCGGGCGGTGATGGGCGCGGCCCGCGAGATGGCCGACGCGGCCCCGAACGAGGCGACCGGCGCGTACTACACCACGCCGCAGGTCTCCCAGCTCGATGACGTCGCGACCGACGACCTCCTCGACGACTTCAACGTGATCCGCGGGAAATCGAACTACGACTGTATCCTCCCCGGCGAACACGACACGCCCGTCAACCGCGCACCCTGCGTCCGCCAGCGCGGCTTCGACTGCTCGGTTCGCCACCGCTGTCCGTACTTTTCGGACCGCGCGATCGCCTCCTCGCGGCGGTTCGCGGCGATGACGCTCGCGTACTTCATGCAGACCGCCGGCTCGGAGGTCTTTCGCAAACGTGACGTGGTCGTGATCGACGAGGCACACGGGCTCGCGGAATGGGCGGAGATGTACGCGACGATCGAACTCCGTCCCGACCGGGTGCCAGTCTGGGACGACGTAGGCGTGCCCGACATCGAGCGCGACGCGGCCGCCGAAGAGGACTCGCTCGACCGAACCGCGCGGTTCGTCGAGACGCTCCGGGACGTCGCGAAGCGCGCGAAGGACGACCTCGTCGGGCAACCGGAATTGAGCCGCGAGGAGGTCGCCCGGCGGGACCGGCTCCAGGAGCTGATCGGCGAACTCGGCTGGTTCCTCGAGGACTATCGCGATCACGAGTCGCCGACGACGTGGGTGGTCGACCAGCCGGACGGCGAGGGGACCGCGATCACGATCAAGCCGCTCGATCCAGCCCGCTACCTCAAACACACCGTCTGGAGCCGGGGGAATCGGTTCGCGTTGCTGTCCGCGACCATCCTCTCGAAGGAGGCGTTCTGTCGCGGCGTCGGGTTGGACCCCGCAAGCGTCGCGCTCGTCGACGTCGAACACACCTTCCCGCTCGAACACCGTCGGCTCTACGACGTGACGCAGGGATCGATGACCTACGAGCACCGCGACGAGACGATACCGAAGATCGCCCGACTCATCGTCCGACTGATGGCCGAACATCCGGACGAGAAGGGGCTCATTCATGCACACTCCTATGCGATCGCGGGACGACTCGTCGAGAAGCTCGGCGAGTTCGGCGTCGCCGCACGGGTTCGGCGACACACGCGGGAGAACCGCGATGCCGAGCTGGAGGCGTGGAAGGCGAGCGACGATCCCGAGGTCTTCGTCTCGGTGAAGATGGAGGAGGCGCTCGATCTGAACGGCGATCTGTGTCGCTGGCAGGTGATCTGTAAGGCCCCATATTTGAACACGAACGACTCACGGGTCGCCCGACGGCTTGCGGACGGGCAATGGTCGTGGTATCATCGCGCCGCGCTCCGTACCGTCATTCAGGCCTGTGGGCGGGTCGTGCGTGCGCCCGACGACCACGGCGCCACTTATCTCGCGGATGACTCGCTACTCGACCTCTTCGAACGCGCCGAGGCGGACACCCCGCCGTGGTTTCGCGACCAGGTCGACGCGATGACCGTCCCCGACCTGCCGGCGTTCGACCCGCATGCCGCACTCGCGGGCATCGATGCCACGCCTTCCGGTCCCACTCGAGCCGGTCGCCGTGCTCGCGGGGATGGGACGACCCGTTCTGAGGGACGTCCCCGACCGAGCGGCACGACGGGCCGAACCGGACGTGGATCGGCTCGACGCGATGCCGCGGACGCACCCGAGGACGCTGCCGACAGAACCCGAACACGAACCGAGACGGACGCGGAGCGCCGACGAAACCATCCGCTCTCGGACGTGTGGGGTGACGGCTGAGTGCGGAGACGACGGGGGACACAGGAATCGGTTGCGTTGCTCACTGAGGGTATCCATTCGGAGCGGCCGTGGTGGTGTGCCCTAGAGAAGGGTCACTCCCCACGCGATCATGGAGGATACCATGATGAACGCGAAGAACAGCGCGATGAACTGTTGCCTGTTCATACCCGACAATGCGCCGCCAAGGTTGATAATTCCACCGAGCCGTCCCGAGAGACATTATATTCCCTGCCGGCCGTGTCGTGATACATAATATCGTATAAGGTGTATAATGATCCTCTAACAATTAGTAACCTTCATATTCTTTCGCTTCAGAGAGGGGGTATGGCAACGAACGGGCTGTCGAGTGCGCTGACGCTGTACGGTGCGCGAACACTGACACTGTCCCAAGCGGCCAAGCAGGCCGGCCTCAGCGAGGCCGAGTTCATCGAGCAACTCCAGCGCCGGGGGATCGAAGTAACCGAGTCCGAGCGGACGGCCGCCCTCGAAAGCGACCAGACCGTCCGGGCGGACTAGGACACGGATACCGGGGACATCACGCATCGACCGCCGATCGCCGGCGACCGGGCACCGGTGATCGGTTACTACGTATTTTCCCATCCAGACGTGTGCGTCCACCCGAAGGTGCGTGTCACTCGCTACCGGACCGTTCACTCGATGTCGGGAACGAGGTGGACGCGACCGTCGTGTTTGATCGCGAGGACGGTTCCGACGTCCGGATCGAAGAACTCCGGCCTCGGGACGGTCGTCGCGGCGTACGTTTCGGGATCGAGTATCTGCACCGCGTGTTCGTCCTCCACGGTGACGACGGTCGTCTCCACGGCGTCGTCGCGATCGCCGATCCGGGTCGCCTCCGGCGCATCACCCTCCTCGTAGGCCGAGGTGTACGGCTCGCCGGTGTCGAGGCGGATCCCCTGCACCCGGTCGTTCGATCCGGTCACGAGAACCGGCCCCTCACCGTCTTCCGGATCGATGATCTCGCCGGGCGCAAAGCGTGGGAGCCGAATCGCGAAGGTGACGCGATACACCTCGTTGCCGTCGCCGTCCTCGGTGACGAGGGTCGGATACGACTCGAAGCGTCCGCCAAGCGCGTCGGTGATCCGGTTCGCGACGTTCTCGGCGAGCCCGTTCGAGGAGAGTTTGATGTCGGGACCGTCGTCGGTCTCGTCGATCTCCGTGATGAACGCCTCCCGGTCGCCTTTCGCCTCCTGTTTCGCGACGTACGATTCGGCTACCCCGATCGCTTCCGCTCGTTCCTCCACCGTGAGATCGCGGCCGTTGGCACGGACCTGTACGATCCCGGCGTAGTAGCCGCCAGCGATCCGCCCGCATCGATCGCAGCTCCCACGCGAGATCATCACCGGAACCGTGACGTCGGCCGTCCGGCGTGTTCCGCGGACGATCCCGGAGAACCGACAGTGCATCCGAACCGTGTTCGCGTCGACCTGTTCGGGATCGACGCCCCACTCCACGTCGGTGGCGTCGACGTGGACACCGAGCGCCTCCGCGACCTCGTCGACGGCCACGTCGGTGTAGTCGCGCGCGCCGACATCCCGCCACGACTCGCCGCGGCGGACCGCGCCACAGCCCGAACAGACGAGCACCTCGATCCGATCCGGGGCGTCGACGAGATCGAAATCCGCGAAGTAGCAGTCGTCACACAACAACGCCTCACGGCCGCGTGGCTCCCCTGGAAGCGGCTCCGATCGGTCGGGTACCGCCCCCCCACAGCGCGGGCAGAAGTCGCGTGACTCGCTCATGACCGACGGCTACGCCGGTGAGCCGTTTAAACGGCCCGAACTGACCTCGGTGACCCGCTTGACGTCGAGACAATATCGTCGACCAGGGTCCCTCCGAAATCGTTTTTCGGCCGGACCGTGAACGACCCCCCATGAGCGGGAACCCAGACGACGAACGGCTCGCGGAACTGCGCGAAAAGAAGATGCAGGAGCTCCAAGAGCGGGCACAAAGCGGCGAGAACGAGGAGGCACAACAGGAGGCCCAAGAGCGCGCACAGGCCCAACAGGAGGCCGTGCTCAAACAGCACCTCACCGATGGCGCACGACAGCGGCTCAACGCCGTCGAGATGTCGAAACCCGAGTTCGCAAAGCAGGTGAAACAGCAGGTCGCCGCGCTCGCACAGAGCGGTCGGGTTCAGGGTCGTATCGACGAGGACCAGATGCGTGACCTGTTGAAAGAGCTGCAGCCGGATCGAAAGAGCTTCGACATCCGGCGACGGTAGATGGAACTCGCCCTCTTATACAGCGGCGGGAAGGATTCCTCGCTGGCCGCCCTGCTGCTCGACCGCTTCTATGAGGTTCGGTGTGTGACCGGGACGTTCGGGCTCACCGACGACTGGAAACACGCCGAGCGCGCCGCCCGAAAACTCGAGTTCCCGTTCGAGCGGATCGACCTCGATCACGCGGTCGCCGAGGAGGCCGCCGAAACGATGCTTGCCGACGGCTATCCTCGAAACGGGATCCAGCGGGTCCACGAGCACGCGTTGGAGACCATCGCCGGACTCGATGTCGACGCCGTCGCCGACGGCACCAGGCGTGACGACCGTGTTCCGACGGTCTCACGTGCACAGGCACAGAGCCTTGAGGACCGACACGGCGTCGATTACATCTCTCCGCTTTCGGGGTTCGGTCGCCACGCCGTCGACCGCCTCGTCGAGGCGACCTTCGAGGTCGAACAGGGCCCGAGCGAGGAGATCACGAAAGCCGACTACGAAGGGGAGATCCGGGCGCTTATCGCGGAGACACATGATGAGCACGTCGTCCGCGAGGTATTCCCCGACCACGATCAAACGTACGTTCACGGTCGGGCTGAGTGAGGCGTTTCGCTGCGTCGGCGGCTTATATATGCTCGGACGCCGGTGATCACACAGCGTTAGCGCTGATAATATGCGTTGTCGTTGATGGACATCCCGTGCTGACTCGATGGAAACGCTGCTACTCCATGAGAGCGTGACACAAGACATGGGGCGCAAGAGACCGACCTGTATTCCGTGCCACAGAGCACG
>NZ_FZNQ01000064.1 GCF_900188065.1 Halorubrum vacuolatum | reverse complement strand
GGTTTGCAACCCGCCTGTTCGTTCGGTGCGAAACGCCCCGAGGTTTGGTTGAACAAGTAGGCTACTGGCCTTGCCAAACGACCGTTACTCATATCCCCCGTTGGGGGATTCTGAGTTATCTTTCTGCGAATGTTCACCGCACCGTTCACGTCTGCGTTCATCGTCGCACCACACGATTCGCAGACGTACAATCCACGCTCCACGCGATTCGCATCACGCTTCCGCCCACAGTACGAACACGTCTTACTCGTGTCCCGCTCGTTCTTTCGGTCTACAAGGATGCCGTGTTCCTCTGCCTTGTATTCGAGCAAACGGGTGAAGCGGTCAAACTCCCAGCCGTGGAGTTTCTTGTTCCCACGCTTACCCCAGTTCCGAGACTCGCCGTTCTCCTCCTCTCGAATCCTACTCAAGTCACCGATGGCGATACGACCAACCTCGTGATCGATACACTTCTCAACTACGTGTTTGGCCAGAGCGTGCAAGAAGTGGTTTTTCCGCCGAGACAACTTCTGGCGAGCGCGAAGCGCACGACGCGACGGGCCGTTCTCGCCTTCGGTGTCGTACTCGTCTCGGGTGAAGTAGTGTTTATCCTGTTTCAGCACGTTCCCCGGATACAACTCAGCGTCACCATCATCGTAGGCGATGGCGAGGTAGTTCTTGATGCCGAGGTCGATTCCAGCGGTGTTGTCACCGGGTGCGTCCTTGACGGGAATTTCGACTTTGCAGACGAGGTGAAGTTCCCAACGGTCGCCGTTCCAGACGGTTCGCACTTGCTGGATGTTCTCCACGGTTACATCTGGTCGCGTTTCGTATTCGACGAGGATGAAGTCCGAGCGGTGCTGTTTGAGGTTGAAACCCTTGCTCAGACGGAGTTGGTTGTGTTTGGAATCGTGCTTGATACCCATTTGCTTCCATGTCACGGTGGAGCGTGGGTGGTTGTCACCTCGCTTTCTGTAGCCGGGGGAATTCGCGTCTGTGTCGCCGTTTTTGCGCTTTTTGAACCAACCGTTGAACGCCTCAGCAAGCTCTTCTAGAACTCGCTGACTTGACTGAGAATGGAGGTCACTGTAGCGTTCGTGGTCTTTTAATTCGCGCTTGAGGTCGGCTTCGGACGGAATTTCCCCGGTTTCATCCCACTCTTGTTGGGTGTGATAGCGGGCGACGTTCCACAGTTTTGATGCTGAGTGTCCGCAGTCATCGAGGTCGTCACTCACTTGGGTGTGGTTGACGATTTTCGCTCGATAGGTGCGGGTTGTCTCCAGCATCGTACTGTGTTCATAAGCACTTATGGAGTTTTCTGAATTAAAGGTGGTGATTGAGCGTGGAATATCCCGCCGTGCAGTCATCGGTGGTTTGCGTCATCTAGTGACGGCGCGTATCCCCGCCGTAAACGGCGAGGTTTTGCGCCTGCTCATCCGATAAAC
>NZ_FZNQ01000071.1 GCF_900188065.1 Halorubrum vacuolatum | reverse complement strand
TCCACGTTTCGATATGCTTCCCTCGATCCGCGAGTCGCCAGACTCGCGGATCACCGGGTTCAAACCGACGTAACTGACGACTTCCTTATCCCGATCAAACCGACTGATGTCGCCAACCTCCGCGTAGATCGTTAGCGCCGTAAAGTAACTCACGCCGGGAATGCTCATCAGCAGCTGGGTCTCTTTCAGAGACCCAGCGCGCTCTTCAATCGTCTCCTCCAGCTTCTGAATCTCTTCGGTGAGCGACTCGATCAACTCGAGGTACGACTCAAGCAACGTATCCCACGGCGTCGGGATCGAGAGTTCCCGCAGGAACTCTCGTCCCTCCACGCTCAGCGGTTTCACGTCCTCGGTAATTCCGTGATCGGAGAGTAGTCCGTGGACTTTGTTGGCGTATTTGGTGCGGTTTTCAACCAATGTCTGTCGCCCGCGCACGAGTGCGCGGGCTTCCCTGACCTCCTCGGTCGGAACGTAGCTTTCAGGCACCGAATTTAACCGGAGCATCCGCGCGAGTTCTTTTGCGTCAACGCGGTCAGTTTTCTTGTCGGTGTCTGCAATCTGGTTGATCTTTTTGGGATGAGCGACGGTCACATCCAAGTATTCGGACAGCGTATCGTGGATGTGGTAGTAGTTGGAGATCGCCTCAAGCACGGCTTGAGAGCCGGCGTATCGCTGGGCGAGGTCGTCAAGGTTCGCGTTTTCGACGCGAACCTCTTCGACGATCTCTCCAGTGTCGTCCATTACTGCCACCTGTGCGTACCGTTTGTGGACATCAATTCCGAGGTACATGGTTTGTTCACCCGGGACGCCAGTGCGTGAAGCAGAGATTCACCTATTCGGGCTTTCCCGGATGCCGCGCGGCGCGGCATCCGGGCTGTCCTGCCCATGACTCGGCTTCCTTCGCACACGGACCAGTCAGCACGACGTGCTCTGTGGCACGGAATACAGGTCGGTCTCTTGCGCCCCATGTCTTGTGTCACGCTCTCATGGAGTAGCAGCGTTTCCATCGAGTCAGCACG
>NZ_FZNQ01000025.1 GCF_900188065.1 Halorubrum vacuolatum | reverse complement strand
CTCCGGGTTGTTCCACCCGAGAGAACAGGTGGGTTGCGAATCTTAATATCCCAACGCTCGGGAATCCTCGCCCTTTAGGGCGGGGAGGATGTCAACTCTCGGACGGCGCTACCGACGGGGAGATGATCCTCTTACAGGGCGGATCCGTGGCGTTGCTGTCGATCCTCGCGCTCGTCGCGTACGCCGTTATCGCGGGGATCGTCGCCCGCGATGCGCGACGCCGTGGGGCCGACCGTCCGGCGGTGTGGGGCCTTGCCGTCTTCGGTTCGATGCTGCTGGCGACGCTCGTCGTTCCCGCTCAGACCTTCGGCGCGCTCCTCGCCGGGGACTCGTCATCGGCCTGTATATTGTATCGACGCGGCGGTGAGAGACCGCTCGCGTCCCGACACCTCGATGCCTACAATTTCGCGTCCCGACACCTCGATGCCTACCATTTCGCGTCCCGACACCTCGATGCCTACCATTTCGCGTCCCGACACGTCGGCTTCCAACTATTCGCGTCCCGGTCCAGCGTTCAGCGACCGGTGTCGTATTTATACGTCGCCGACTCCGGGTCGATCCCGAAGTCCTCGGCGGTCTCGGTCGGCTCGTCGGCCGCCTCGTCGTCGCCCGCGGCAGCGTTTTTAAACGCCTCGCGGAGCCGACCGGGCATCTCGAAGCGGTCGGGATCGATCCCGAGTGGGACCACGTCCTCGTCGATCCGGCGTCGCTTTTCGGCGAGGCGGTCCCGAATGACCGCGGGCAACGCGTCAGCCTCGACGCGTTCGAAGCCGAACTGCGTGAGGTACGCCGGTTCGTCGGTCAATACATAGACGGTCTCGAACCCGTCGGCTGCGGCGGTGTCGACGAGCCGCTCAACGACATGCGCTCCGACGCCGTGGCCCCGCCAGTCGGGGACGACGCCGATGCCGGTCAGTTCGATGCGCTCGCCGTCGTCGGTCTTGTGGATCCGTAGTCGACCGAACCCGGCTCGGTCGCCCGACTCCTCGTCGACCGCGATGACGTAATCGCGTGAGCGGAAGGCGGCGTCATCGAGCCCCATCGA
This sequence comes from Halorubrum vacuolatum, assembly GCF_900188065.1. GTDB lineage: Archaea > Halobacteriota > Halobacteria > Halobacteriales > Haloferacaceae > Halorubrum > Halorubrum vacuolatum. The sequence goes on along the minus strand of NZ_FZNQ01000025.1, from coordinate 31,838 downwards.
TTCGATCTCGTCCAGCAACCACGCCTCATCCCGGTTCTTGGCGTCGCGGACGTACATACTGGCCCGTAGGATGGCCACCCGGAAAACGGTTCCCCGCGTTCGGCGACGACCGGCTAGTCGGACCGGTCGCCTTCATCGAGCGCGACGGCGACCGATCGGCTTGCGACGTCGGCGGCGAACGCCCGAGCGTCCGCCTCCAGTGCGGGGAACGTGTCGTAGTGGATCGGGACGACGAGTTCGGGACGCATCTTACCGACCAACGCGGCGGTTTCGTGGCGATCCGAGACGATCCCCCCGCCGCCGATGTTTCCCAAGAGGACGTCGACTTCGAGCTCCGCGTAGCCGGCCAATGCGTCCCCATCGCCCGGCCAGAAGACGCGCCGTCCATCGACGGAGAGCAGGTAGCCACAGCCGGATCCCGCCGGATGCGGGACCGTTCCGTCCGGCTCGGCACACGGACCGTCCGGTCGGTTGTAGGCGGCGACGGACCAGACGGTCGCGTCCTCCGGCGCCGATTCGACGCGTGCTCCGAGGTTCACACGGGCCTCGTCGTCGACACGAACGACGTCGAAGTCCTCCGCGAGCGACGACACCGACTCGACCTCGCGATCGATGACGGCCGCGTCGACGGCCTCGTGGATCACGACCGTCGCTCCGTCCTCGGCGACCGATCGGATCCCCGCCGGATCGTAGTGGTGACCGTGGGTGACGAGGACGAGGTCGCCGTCGCGGGCCCAGTAGTCGGAGAGCACGCCGTACCGTCCGGGATCGGTGTACGTGGTGAACCCGCCGGCGGTTTCGATCCGTGCGGTCGCATAGCCGAGCCAGTCGATCCTGAAGCCATCGTATCGAACGGTCATGTCGTCGGGGTGCGGGCGCAGGGACTTGAGGGTGCCCTTCCGATGTCATCGTAGTCGGCTGGCTCGGGGTCCACCGGTCTCATCCGTCCTCAACGATTCGAACCAGCTCCCAGTGGCCCTCCGGACCGTCGGCTAAGGGCTCGACGAGTTCACCGAGGACGTGTTCGGGAACGAGCGGCATCGGAAGGGGCACGTAACCGGCCTCGCGCATCGCCGCGAACCCCGCGAAGTCGTCGATGACGCGCCCGTCGTGGCCGCGCCGAACCCGGAACCGCTTATCGGATGCGTTCCTCGCATAGCTGAATGGAAACGCGGAGGCGGGGGGCATCCGCAGGCTCTCGACGCCGGCAAGGACGGCGACGACCTCGCCGTCTACCTCACAGAGAAGCCGCGGTACCGTCGGCCGCGCCGTCCCGTCCATGGCGGTCGGGTCGATACCGGGAGCGGCGGGGACCGGGCCGATCGGGGTGTCCGTCTCCCGCCAGCGTATCTCGGGTGTGAACGGCCCCTCGACGTGCACGCAGGCGTAGCCGCCGCCCTGAACCGGGATCCGATCCGGGCCCGAATGGAACCGTCGGCGGCCATCCCGCTCGTCGACGACCAGCACGGGTGCGGACAGGAGTTCACGAAGCCGCCGCTCGGTCGCGGCCGATCCGACGACGAAGAGCGCGCGCCGGTCACGACTCGCCGCATGTCCGAGTCTGGAGGCCACCGTCGTGGGATCGATGTCGTCGCTGGCGAGCGGCTCGACGCTCACCGACTCGGCGCCGCGAGTCGCGATCGCTGGCGGCTCCGCGCTCGATTCGGGACGGTGAACGTCGTATCCCTCACGTTCCAGCGTGTGTATCGCGGCCGCCGTCAGCCGGCTGCGCGCCGCGTCCCCGAGCGGATCACTCATCGTCGACCCTAGGATCCCGATCCGGAAGCGGTTTGCGGCCGTCTCGGTCGGGACCCGACCGGCGCGTTCGTGTCTCTCGGCGTCCCGGTTCGTCACTGACCTTTTATGTCGGGGCGTCATCAGTCGCCCCATGACGACCGAGGCCGGACCCGGCGACGACGTACACGATGTCCTCGATGTCGACCTCGATGCGTTCACCTCGCGGGCCAAAGAGGAGGCGGAGTTCCTCATCGATGAACTCCGGAGCGGGACGTTCGACAACCACCAATCCATGGTGGGTTTCGAATACGAGTTCTATGCGGTCGCAGATGGGCGCTGGAGCGAGGAGTCGCGTGCCGGCGAGTACGCCCTGATGCGCGTCCCACGCCGGTTGTTGGAGCTCGTCGGGTTCGAAAAGGAGCTCGGGCTGCACAACGCGGAGATGTCGACGAGCCCCCAGCCGCTCTCGAATCACGGGCTCCGGGCGCAGCTCTCGGAGATCCGTGCGCGGCTCGCGGCCGCGAACGACTGTACCGGCGTTGAGGGGATGCGACTCGTCTCGGACGGGATCTGGACGGTCCCGCCGGCCGGCGAGACGGCGCACGAATATCTCACCGACAGCGTCGAGGTTGACGGGATCACCATCGCCGTGAACATGAGCGATGTCGCCCGCTATCACGCGATGGCGAACATGGAGACCGACGGATCAAAACGGATCCGGCTGGCGGCACCCGGCGTCTCACTGCCGGCCGACACGGTGATGCCGGAGAGCCTTATCACCTCCATCCAGCCACACTATCAGACCGCGCGGGCGTCCGCGCTTCCGTCGTGTTTCCGCTACGCGCTTCGGATCGCGGGTCCGCTGCTGGCACTCGGGGTTAACTCCCCGTTCTTCCCGCCGGCGCTGTATGATGCCGAATGGACCGGCGAGCGCGTCCTCGCGGACGGCGCTCACGGCAACCGGATCCACGTCTTCGAATCCGTCCTCAACGAACGGACCGCGGAGGAAAAGGTCAGATTCCCCCGCGATATCCACAGCGTCGCGGAGGCCGTCGAGCGTATCGCCGACGACGAGACGTTGGTTCCGGTTCCCGATCTCGGCGGTCAGGGGCGGTTCGACGACGCCTTCGCCGCGTTTCGGAGCAAACACGGAACCTACTGGCGGTGGGTCCGGCCGGTGTTCGAGGGTGCCAGCCGGTCGAGCGCACACAGCCGCATCGAGTTTCGGCCGATCGCCTCCCAGCCGACCGTTCGCGACTCCGTCGCCTTTCAGGCGGCGTTCGCCGGCCTGATGGAGGCGCTTCCGCGTTATGATCATCCCGCGATCGACCAGCCGTGGGAAGTCGCCCGTGAGAACTTCTACGACGCCGTCGCCGATGGAATCGATGCCGACCTCGAATGGATCACCGTCGACGGCGGGCGAACGCGCGACACCGAGCGGTTATACGACGATCTGTTCGACCACGCCGCCGCCGGACTCGTTGCTGCTGGCTGCACGGAGACGGAGGCCGAGTCCTGGCTCGCGCCGCTCCGCTGGCGGGTTGAAAACAGGGTGACTCCGGCGAGCTGGAAGCGGGATCGCGTCCGGACACGACTGGCGGACGGCGAGCCGTTCGCCGACGCCGTTCACGACATGCAGCGGGAGTACATCGAGCTTCAGGAACGGACCCTGATCGATGGGGGGTTCTCCGAGTGGTGAGCGATGAGGGATCCTTCGGACGGTGAGAGACGATGCGTTCCTTGGACGGTGAGCGGTTCCACAGAACGCCGTCCTACCGTCCCGGACGGCCGACCACGAGGAACGTCTCCGGGCGGTCCTCCGCCCGAACGACCCCGATTCCGGCGTCCTCGAATCCCGTGACCGCGTCGTCGATCCCGTATCGCTCCTCACGGGGCGGGCCCGATTCGCCCTCGCCGTCGGCCGACCAGTCGATGACGACGAAGGTGCCGCCCGGCCTGATGACCCGTTCGACCTCCGCGAGCGATTCCGGCGTCGCGAACTCGTGGTAGGTCATCGTCGAGAACGCGGCGTCGAGTTCGTCGTCCGCGAACGGCAGATCCGCGATGTCGCTCGTCACGAACTCGACCGACTCCGGGACGCCCTTCTCGCGATAGATGTCGTGCATCTCCGCCTGAAGGTCAACGGCATAGAGGGTCTCGACGTATGGGGCGACCTCGTCGGTGAAAAATCCCGTCCCGCTGCCGAGGTCCGCGACCGTCTCTCCCGCCTCCGGTCCCAGCGAACCGAGCAGCTCCTCTCGCGAGCAAAACCGGTATCGCTCCGGATCCTCCAGTCTGTCGGCTCGTTCCGGATCGAACGTGTGAAAGCCCATAGCGGGATAACGCCGCCGGACGCGAAAAACGTCCGGATGTCGGACGGATTCGGTCCCTTTCGTGGTCGCTCGCCTACTGGCTGTACCCGCCTCAGGGCTCGCTCATCAGCGCACTCGCCGCGGCGTCGACCTCGGCCTCCGTCGAGACCGCGTGGATCGAAACGCGCACGGCCTCCGGATATGGCAGCGACCGGATCACGATGTCCGCCTCGGCGAGGCGTTCAACCGTCGCCGTCGGGTCCTCACAGGCGACCGTGACGAGCCCGGATTCGAACTCCTCGGGGCTCATGAGCCGATCGGCGTCGATCTGGCTTTTAAACCGCTGCGTGAGTCGTTCGATCCGCGATTCGATCGTGCCGATCCCGACCGCCTCGACCGCATCAAGTGCCGCACGGAGCCCGGCGTGTGGCGCCGGCGACGTTGTCCCCACCTCGAAGCGCTTCGCGCCCGGTTCGTACTCGATCTCGCCGTCCGTCGGATCGGTCACCCCGCGGTAGCCGACAGCGGGTGGCGCGAGTTCGGCGGCCACCTCGCGATCGACATATAAAAACCCGGAGCCCCACGGACCGAGTGGCCATTTGTGGCCGGCGGCCGCGACGGCGTCCGCGCCCCACTCGGTCACGTCCATCGGGAGGTGGCCGGGGATCTGCACGGCGTCGACGAGCGTGAACGCGCCGGCGTCGGTCGCGATCTCGACGAGATCGCGGACCGGCAGGACGGTTCCGTGTGTCCACGTCAGCGCGCTGAAACAGACGAGGCGGGCGTCGGCGATCGCCTCCTGATAGGCCTCACGGTCGATCCGCCCGTCGGTCGTCTCGAGGACGCGTACCTCGACGCCGTCGCGCTCAAGCCGTTTCCACGGAAGGACCCCCGCCGGGTGTTCGAGGTCGGTCCGGACGACGACATCGCCCGGTTCCCAGTCGATGGCGGTCGCGATCCGGGCGATACCGTCGGTCGTGCTCTCGGTGAGTGCGACCTCCTCGGAGGCTTCCGCGCCGATGAACGCCGCGATCCGCGCTCTTACCTCGTCGTAGAACTCGAACGCGACCGTGTAGGGGTTCGATCGGCCGGAGCCGTATTCGTGGTCCGTGAGCATCCCGTTCGCGGCCTCGACGACACGGCGAGGGCTCGGCCCGTGCGCGCCGAAATTCAGGTAGGTCGCCCCCGCGAACGCCGGAACGTCCGCGCGGAGATCGAGGGGATCCATGTTCGATCCCCCCGTGGATCCGGTATAAGCCTCCCGGCCTCGGCAGCCGATGCGCGGGTCTGGAGCCATCGGGACGTATCCGATGGGAGGGTGTCTGTTCGAACGGGAGACGAGATATCGGCCCGGGCGCGACACATGTCGGCCGTCGCGAACCAAGGGACAACCATTAACATCCGCACATCCGTCCGTACGGACAGATGACGGGTGGGACTGACACCGGCGACGATACGTCCGATGATCCGTCCCCGAACGCCGATGACGATACGGACGGGTCCCTGTTGGAGGATCCAGCGGTTCATCCGCCCCTCGACGACGATATCGTCGTCCTCCACGTCGATGACGAACCAGACATCGTCGAGTTGACCGGGACGTTTCTCCGACGGTCGAACGAGCGGATCGAGACGCTGGCGGCGACGAGCGTCGAGGAGGGTCTCGAGGTGCTCGAACGGGAATCGGTCGACTGCGTGGTCACCGATTACGACATGCCCGGCCGAGACGGCATCGAGTTTCTCCGCCTCATCCGCGAGCGACACGGTGATCTCCCGGTCGTCCTCTTTACCGGCCGTGGTTCCGAGGAGGTCGCAAGCGAGGCGATCTCGGCCGGGGTGAGCGATTACCTCCGGAAGGAGGGCGGAACCGACCAGTACACCATCCTCGCGAACCGCATCGAGACGCTCGTCTCCCGATCACGGGCTGAAAAGCGACTGTATGACCATCTCGACCGCATGACGGACGCCTTCTTCAGCGTCGACGATGCGTGGCGGTTTACGTTTCTCAACGGGGAGGCCGAGCGGACGCTGCGACGTGACCGCACCGAACTGCTCGGGCGGTCGATCTGGGAGACGTTCCCCGAAGCGGTCGGTTCGGAGCTCGAAGCGGCCTATCGGGAGACGATGCGGACGGGGGAGCCGACTACCCTCGAGTATTACTATCCGCCGCTGGACACCGATTTTGAGGTCTATGCGTATCCCTCGGACGCCGGGCTGTCCGTTTATTTCCGTGATATCTCCGAACGTCGCCGTCGCGAACAGGCGGTTCGGGACCTCTCCGAACGGCTTGAACTCGCCCTCGAAGGGGCGGAGATCGGCGTCTGGGACTGGAACGTCGAGACGGACGAGGTGACCTTCGATGAACGATGGGCCGAGATGCTCGGATACGAACTGGATGAACTCGATCCGGACCTCTCAACGTGGGAGGATCGCGTTCATCCCGACGACGCTGACGCGGTCTGGGAGGCGCTGGAGGCACACTTCGCGGGGGAGACCGAGCAGTATCACGTCGATCACCGGATGCGAACGAAGAACGGTACGTGGAGGTGGATCCGTGATCGTGGGCGTGTCGTCGAACGTGGGCCCGACGGGAAGCCCCGTCGAGCGGTCGGGATCCATATCGACGTCACCGAGGAGAAAGCGCGGGAACGTACCCTTGAGCGGTACAAGCGGGTCGTCGATGAGATGCCCGAATCAGCCGCGATCTACGACGAGGATGGTCGCTTCGTGCTCGTCAACGAACACCTCGCGTCGGTCTACGGGGAGTCGGTCGACGCGCTCGTGGGGGAAGCGAGCCCGTTCATCGAACGGCTCCGAGGGTGCCACCCGGACGACCCGTTCGCCGCGCTGGTCGAGGGCGAACGCGAACGATGCTCGGGGACGACCGATGTCGAACTACCCGACGGAGCGGAGTCGATCGTCGATTACGACCTCGTCCGGCTCGTCATCGACGGACGCTTCGACGGCGTCTTGGGGATCTATCGGAACATTACGCCACTGAAACGGCGCGAGGAGCGGCTCAGAGAAACCACTGAGCGTCTCGAGGCACTCTTCGAGCGGTCGCCGGACATGATAAACATCCACGATGCGGACGGGCGCATCGTCGACGTCAATCGATCGATCTGCACGGCGCTCGGGTATCCTCCCGAGGAGCTGGTCGGGATGCGCGTCTGGGAGGTAGATACGGAACTCGATCCCGAGTCGGCACTGGAGATGTGGGAGACGACCGACGTCGATGAGACGCTCCGTATTGAGACGACGTATCGTCGCAGCGATGGGACGACGTTTCCGGTGGAGGTTCACGTGCGTCGGATCGGGTCCCGTGGCGAGGATCAGTTCCTCGCGAGCAGCCGTGACATCTCCACCCAGCGGGCGTACGCCCGTCGGCTCGAACGAGAAAACGAGCGACTGGAGGAGTTCACCTCCATCGTCTCACACGACCTCCGAAACCCGATAAACGTCCTTTCGGGCTACCTCGAGTTGGCACGGGAAACCGGCGATCCGGCGTACTTCGATCGCTGTGAGCGGGCGGTATCGGATATGACGCGACTGATTGACGACCTCCTCACGCTCGCTAAGCAGGGGAAACGCGTCGGCGAGTACGAGCCGGTTTCACTCGATACGCTCGCCGAACGATTTAAACCCGATCTCGAACAGGAGGGGATGGGGGTCGAGATCAACGCGACCGGAACGGTCTCCGCGGACCCCGGTCGGCTCACACAGCTCCTCGAAAACCTCCTTCGGAACGCCGTCGAGCACGGCGGGTCGACGGTGACCGTCGGCGACCTTCCGGACGGGTTCTACGTCGAAGACGACGGCCCCGGGATCCCGCCCGAGGAGCGCGAGAACGTGTTTAAAAGCGGCTACACGTCATCCGAGTCCGGGACGGGGTTCGGGCTGTCGATCGTCAAAGGCATCGCGGACGCACACGGCTGGACCGTCGCCGTCACGGCGGCCGAATCCGGCGGCGCACGCTTCGAGATCACCGGCGCCAAACGCCCGGAAACGGAGGCCGATCCGGAGGTGTGAGCGGTCCGTTCGTAAGGTGTCCTCGCTCCCGATTCACCCCGTCGTCTCCGGCATCGGCGGCGATCCCACGAGCCGAGCGCGGTCGTGTGGCTCCTCGAAGTCCAGATCAGGCCCGCGGGCGATGATCCCGGTCGGGGTCACGTCCGGATGGGTCGTGTAGTAGTGTTCCTTGATGTGGGCCATGTTCACCGTCTCGGCGACGCCCGGCGTCGTGTAGATGTCACGGAGATACGGCCAGAGGTGCTCGTATTGGTGAATGAACCGGCGGTTACACATAAAGTGGGTGTGATAGACCTGATCGAACCGGACGAGGGTCGTGAAGAGACAGATATCGGCCTCGGTGAACGTCTCCCCTGCGAGGTAGCGGTTTTCGCCGAGGTGTGCATCCCACCTGTCGAGCGCCTCGAAGAGCTCATCGATCGCCGAATCGTACGCCGACTGTGACGTTGCAAAGCCCGCCCGGTAGACGCCGTTGTTGATCGGTTCGTAGATCTCGGAGATGATTTCGTCGACGCGGACAACATCGGCGGGATCGTCAGGGAGGAGCCGAACCTCGTTTCCGAGGTCGGCGAACGCCGTCGTCAACATTCGAAGGATCTCGCGGGACTCGTTGTTCACGATCGTCGCCTCCTCGGTGTCCCACAGTACGGGAACGGTCACTCGGCAGGTCGCGTCGGGGTCGGCTTCGACGTACAGCTTCCGGAGATAGTCGCTTCCGTGGAGCTTGTCGGGGGTACAGCCGGGCTTGTCGGGGCTGAACTGCCAACCATCCTCGCCCCGCCACGGATCGACGACGGAGACGTCGATGACGTCCTCCAGCCCGAGGATCGACCGTGCGAGCAGCGTCCGGTGCGCCCATGGACAGGCGTACGAGACGTAGAGGTGGTAGCGACCTGCCTCAGGGGTAAACCGCTCGTCGGGCTCGGCATCGACGTGGTCGTGAACGTCGCTGCCGACGATCCAGTTTCGGAAGGTCGTCTCCCCGCGCTGGAAGGCCCCATCCCCGTCGGTCGCCTCGTACGTGTCCGTTCGCCATTCGCCGTCGACGAGCTGATTCATACTACGTTCAATGGACCGTAGACGCATAATCGGGGTAGGGATCCTCGTGTCACCGGCTTGGGTCGTTCCTCGCGCTCAGTCCTCACGAAGCGCGAGGAGCGCAAACAGCACCACTGCGGTTCCCTCCGCGACCTTCGAGATCAGCGCAAGCGGGTCCGCGATGAGGTGCTCCGCGACGACGTCCACCGTGGAGCCCTCGTGGCTGTGTCCGTGATCGTCGTGCGCGTGGCTGTCGTCATGATCGTGTCCGTGATCGTCGTGCGCGTGGTCATCGTGATGGTCGCCATGATTGCCGTCATCGTGGCCGTGATCATCGTGACCGTCGCCATGACTGCCGTCGTCGTGGCCGTGATCATCGTGACCGTCGCCATGACTGCCGTCGTCGTGGCCGTGATCGCCGTGGTCGTGCGAGTGGAGGTCGGCGCCCGTCACCGACTCGATCGTCCCGAGCGCATGGATATCGACGTAGGCGAAGAGATAGAACGCGAAGACGCCGGAAAGGGTCGCATAGGTCGCGTTCGGCTGCAGCACTCCGGCTACCATCGCGCCCATGAGCACGATGGGGAGCGCGGCGGCGACGAGCAGCATCAGCGCGTACGCGAACGCACCGTGACCCGTGATCACGCCCAACAGCTCGCTCACGCCGACGGTGAGATGGATCGCAACGGAGAGGCCAAGCAATGCGAGCGCCCCATAGCCGATCGGTCCGCTTGGCAGTTTCCCCTCCATATGATGGGAGAAGGCATATACACGTATTACGGGTTCTGGTGCGCTCTTCGAACGACTGACCCGTCGTGCGCATCGGGACCACCGACCCTGCCACGCCACGATGCCACGATATATACCTTCGGGGCGCAACCCGTCAGGTAATGTTGGAGGGCGTCAACGTCGCGCTCGGGGTCTCGGGCAGCATCGCGGCCGTGAAGGTGGTCGAATTGGCCCACGAGCTGCAGCGTCACGGCGCGAAGGTCCGTGCCGTGTTGTCGCCGGCGGCGACGAACATCATCCATCCGTGGGCCGTCGACTTCGCGACGACCGAACCGGTAATCACCGAAATAACGGGCGCGGTCGAACACGTGGAGCTCTGTGGCTATGACGGCTGGGCGGACGTACTGCTTTTAGCGCCGGCGACGGCGAACACCGCCGGAAAGATCGCCGCCGCGGTGGACGATACCCCGGTGACGACCTGTGCGACGACGGCGCTGGGTGCGGGGATTCCCGTCGTCATGGCTCCCGCGATGCACGAGCCGATGTACGACCATCCGGGGGTCCTCGCCGCGCTCGATACGCTGGAGAGCTGGGACGTAACGTTCGCCGAGCCGCGGATCGAGGAGGGGAAAGCGAAGATCGCCAGGGAGGAGGCGATCATCACCGAGCTTGCGCGGGCAACGACGCCGGATAGCCTCGCCGGAACACACATCGTGGTCACCGCGGGCGCGACCAAAGAGCGGATCGACCCCATTCGGATCCTGACGAACCGCGCGTCCGGCAAAACCGGACGGGCGGTCGCCCGGGCGCTGTACGTTCACGGGGCGGATGTGACGCTCGTTCACGACGGTCCCGACGTTGACTATGCTGACGTGCTCAGGGTGGAGACCGCGGACGAGATGATGGCCGCCTGCCGGGAGGCCGCCCGGGACGCGGACGCACTCATCTCCGCGGCCGCGATCTCGGACTTTACGGCCGACGCCGTCGCCGAGAAGATCCGATCGGGATCGCCGCTTTCGCTCGATCTCGAACCGACACCGAAGCTCATCGACGCCGTTCGGGAGGCACACCCCGACCTCCCGATCGTCGCGTTCAAAGCGGAGACCGCCGGCGACGACGAGGCGCTGTTCGCGGCGGCGACGCCGCTCATCGATCGGGTGGGACTGACGTTCGTCGTCGCCAACGACGCGAGCGTCATGGGTGCGGACGAAACCCGGGCGCTCCTCATCGGTCCCGCGGACGAACGGGTCGACGACTGCACCGTCGTCGCCGGAGACAAGACGGCGCTCGCCCGGGCGATCGCCGCGCGGCTCTCGACGGAACTGGTATCGAGCGGCGGATGACCCGTGACCGATGCCGTCGGATCGATTCGATATGCTGTCGCGAATAGCGGATCTTGTTGCTGGTATATGCCGTCCTTCCGATGATCCCACCTCAGGAGTTCACGGGTTGCGGTCTCGACTCCCCCGACACTCATAAACTCAGAACAAATTTATCCGAAACGAGGTGGCAACATCATCCGCTGTCTATGACGATCGCTTCGTCGGAGAAAACGGCGAAATTACCGGTTAAAACGCCGAAATTCGTGGGTTAAAGGACACCATTTATGTTCGTCCGGTCGTGAGGGAAGGACAGCATGAAGCGGACAACTCGACGTCGGTTCATCCACACGGGTGGGGCCGTCGGTGCGATCGGTCTCGCGGGATGTCTCGGTGAGGAGCCTGACGACGAACCCGAAGCCGACGACGCCGAACCGCCGGAGGAAACGGACGACACGGACGACACGGATGACGAGCCCGAAGAGGAGCCGGCCGAGGCCACCTACGAGATCTGGGCGGCCGATCAGGGAACCAACACGATCTACATCTACGAGCCCGCGGGGAACCCCGACGCCGAGTTCGACCTCGTCGACGAGATCGATACCGGAGCGGCGGACGGCGAAGTCCCGCATATGGTCGCGTACTCCTCGGATTACGAGTACGCCGCCATCGCCTGCACGGCTGGCGCCAGAACGCTCGTCTATCGAACCGAGGACCGTGAACTCGTCGCGAACCTCGAAACCGGCCCCGGATCACACTTCGCCGGGTTCACTCCGGATGACGGCGCGCTCATCGTGGACGTGATCGGCGAGAGCCGGATCGTCCGGGTCGACGTCGACCTCGACGAGGAGGCGTTCGAGATCGACGAGGCACTCGACATCGACGAGGACGTCGACGGGCTCACCGAGGAGGAGGGCGCGCCGATCTGCCACTCCTACGACCATCAGGGACGGTCGATCCACACGCTCGGACCGGGCTACGGCGAGGCCGGCCTCGTTATCGTCGACCACGACGAGTTCGAGATCGCTCAGGCGTTCGACGGCGACGAACTCCCCACGAACTGCGGCACGATGCCGCATCCGACCGAGGACAAGTTCTACCTCACCGCCGGGCTGCCGACGCCGACGGACGACGACGGCGAGCCGATCGAGGGCGAGGAGGGCGTCGGCGACTACTACGTGCTCGACACCTCCGGCGACGAGGTCGAGGTCATCGTCGAGAGCGAGTCCACCGAGGGGATCGACGCACACGGCTTCTGGTTCACGAGCGACGCCGAGGAGCTGTGGGTGTTGAACCGCGAGACCAACGACGGCGTGGTCGTCGACCCCGAGACCGACGAGGTGATCGAGGAGATCGAGGCGTTCGGCCCCGATCAGGCCGATGACCCCGACGAGAGCGACGCGCCGGACATCCTCTGGGGCTCGCCGGACGGCGAGTTCATGTTCGTCACGCTCCGCGGGCAGAACCCGGTCTCCGGCGACCCACACGCGGCGACCGGCGTGACGTCCGGCTTCGGCGTCCTCGACGTCGAGACACGCGACATCGTCGAGGTCGTCGAGCCGGATCCGGACGACGAGGACAGCGACTTCCACGGCATCGGCGTTCGCCCGCTTGCGGAGTTCGACGCAGCGACCTCCCCGCCGTACTGAACGGTATCCCGATGGAACGGTCGCCGACGACATCCGATCGTGTTGAAGGCCATACCGAGATAATCCGGTTCTTCGAAACGCCGATGCTCCACGCTCAGAACCGGTCGACGCCGGTTGGATTCGACCCATATAACGCCGGGACCCAGTTCTGACCGTCGATCGGTGGGCGGTCGTAGCTGGGGTCCTCCTGTCGTGGTGGAAGCTCCGTCGGTTCGGGCATGATGTCCTCGTACTCGATCTGCGAGAGGAGATGGCTGATGCAGTTGAGCCTCGCGTGCTTTTTGATATCTGCATCGATGACGTACCACGGCGAGTCCTCCGTATCCGTGTGTTTGAACATCTCGTCTTTCGCCCGTGAGTACTCTACCCATCGCTTTCGAGCTTCGAGGTCGAGTTCACTGAGCTTCCAGCGACGCTTCGGGTCGTTGCTGCGCTTTTGAAACCGGCTTTCCTGTTCGTCATCGCTGATCGAGAACCAGTATTTGATCAGGATGATCCCCGAGCGCATCAACATTCGTTCGAACTCGGGGACCGACCGAATAAACTCATCATACTCCTCGTCGGTACAAAATCCCATTACCCGTTCGACGCCGGCGCGGTTGTACCAACTGCGGTCAAACAACACCATCTCGCCGGCCGCCGGAAGGTGTTCGACGTACCGTTGAAAGTACCACTGGCTTTGCTCGCGTTCGGTCGGTGTGCCAAGCGCTACGACTTTCACGACGCGTGAGCTCGTCCGCCGGGTGATCCGATGGATCGTTCCTCCCTTACCGGCCGCGTCGCGCCCATCGAAACAGACGACGACCCTGAGGCCCTGTTCTTTGACCCACATCTGGAGCCGAACGAGTTCCTCTTGTAACCGTTCCAGTTCCCGCTCGTAGTACTTGTTCCTGATCTTACCGCTGTCTTTGTACAACTCGTCCGCATCAACGGTCGACAGTACGGACTCGTCGGCCGGCAATACCGGATGTTCTGTCATCTGCCCCGGAGTCCCTCATGACCGCATTCGGTTCTCGCTCGCGTCATGTCGGATCGTAGACCTCCGTCATCATAAGTGTGTTACTCGACAACACGGTTCATGAACGTCTGCTGGAGGCTCCGGATCGGTTCGTCACCGGGACGACACTGGACGTAGCTGCCGTCGGCCCGCATCTTCCAGCGCCGCCGGTTGTCGGCCAACCCCACCTCGGTGATCTCGCGGAGGTAATTACAGATCGACGGGTCCTCGATCGGCGCGACAACCTCCACCCGGCTGTCGAGATTGCGCGTCATCCAGTCGGCCGAGCCGATAAAGCACTGCCAGTCGCCGCCGTTTCGAAACCGGAAGATGCGTGAGTGTTCGAGGAACTGACCGACGATACTTGAGACGCGGATGTTCTCGCTTACTCCCTCGATTCCGGGCCGAAGCCGACAGATATCCCTGATGAGGAGGTCGATCTCCACGCCGGCACGCGAAGCCCGGTACAGTTCCTCGATGATCGCCGGATCCTCGAGTCTGTTCATCTTCGCGATGATTCGACCCGTACCGCCCTCGCTGGCGTTCGTTGCCTCCTGGCGGATCAACGCGATGATGTCGTCGCGTAGGTTATCAGGAGCGATGAGCAGTTTCTCGTAGGCGCTTTCATCCGAGTGGCCGGTAAAGGAGTTGAACACATGCAGGAGGTCCCGACCGATGGCGGAGTCGGCGGTGAGCAAGCCCAAGTCGGTGTACCCTTTCGCCGTTTCTGAGTGATAATTTCCCGTGCCGATATGTGAATACAGCGACATTCCGGTCGCCTCCTCGCGGACGACAAGCGCGGTCTTCGTGTGGGTCTTGAGATCGAGCGTGCCGTACGTAACGTGGATCCCCTCATCTTCGAGTTTCTCGGCCCACTCGATGTTGTTCCGTTCGTCGAAGCGGGCTTTTAATTCGACCATCACCACGACCTGTTTGCCGTTCCTCGCGGCCTGGATGAGGCTGTCAATCACCTTTGAGTCGGTCGCCGTTCGATAAATCGTGATCTTGAGCGCGTGGACTGCCGGGTCAATCGCCGCCGCGTCAAGAAACCGCTGGACCGTATCGGTAAAGCTGTGATATGGGTGATGAAGGAGGATATCCTGCCGTCGAATTTCGGCAAACATGGCGTCGGTCGCGGTCGTCTCAAGCGATTCGAACCGTGGATGTGGCTGGGGTGTCCACGGATCCGGTTTGAGCGAGCGCCGATCGAGATCGACGAGCGTCGAGAAATCACTGAAATCCAGCGGCCCGTCGAGTTCGAACACCTCTCGCGTGTCGAGATCGAGCTGTTCGACCAGGATCTTCCGGGCGATCTCGGGCATCCCGGATTCGACCTCCAGCCGGACCGCCATGGCGAACTCCCGTTCACGGAGCACGTCCTCTATCGTCTCGATGAGGTCCTCGGCAACCTCCTCGCTCCGCCCGACCTCGGCGTTTCGAGTCACCCGGAAGGCGGCGTGATCGACTACCTCGACGCCCGGAAACAGGAGATCAAGGTTGGCAGCGACGAGGCGTTCGAGAAGCATGTACCGGCTCCCTTCCTCGACCGGTATTAACCGCGGGCGTGTCGCTGGGATCTTCACCCGGGAGAACTTGGGTTCGCGCCGTCCATCGGCGCGCGTCAGCACCGCAAGCGAGAGACTCTGGTTCGAGATGAACGGAAACGGGTGACTCGGGTCGAACGTCAGCGGCGTAAGCATCGGCATCACCGATGTTTTGAAATACTCGCGAAGGTGACTGCGCTCCTCGGTACCGAGTTCGTCGTACTCGACGAGACGGATACCTTCCGCGGCGAGTGCCGGACGAATCTCCTCGTGATAACACGCGGTTTGCTCCCGGAGTAACTCCCGTGTTGTCGCGAGAGCTTCGACCCATTGTTCGGTCGGCGTCCGGCCGTCCGGCGAGCGGTCTGTCACCCCCGCTTCGATCTGTTGTTTGAGCCCGCCGATCCGTTTGCGAACGAACTCGTCGATGTTTCCCGTAACAATGGCCAGAAACCGGACCCGCTCTAAAAGCGGGTTGCGGTCGTCTTGGGATTCATGTAGAACCCGTCGATGGAACTCGAGCTCGCTGAGTTCCCGATTCAAGTAATACTCGGGGCTCGACAGATCGGGGCCCTCGGTGGACCGGTCGGTCGGTCGTGTCTCGACCTCCGCCGTGGATGCGGCATGCTCATCGTCGGCTTCGGCGGTCGGAGTCGTGTCATTTGTAGCATCCGGTTCGTCGGGCTGTGACGGCTCGTTCGTCCCGGAGCCCCCCGATCCGGTCGTATGGTTATCGTCTCGTGTGTCAGTCATAGCGCTCCGTCGGTCACGGGCGACTGGGTGTTCGGCTGCGGGATCGACACCGATCCGCCAGTCGACTGTCCGATGCGAAAAATAAGAACCGATGATAGTTAACATCTGTGCACAATTACCATTTAATGGGATCGATCCAAACAGACACGTCCCTGTGGAACGAATCTAGCGGAACTGGGAGTTCTGGCGTTCGGCGACAGTGAGGGACCCAGTGCCGGGGCAGAAAAAAACCCCCGCGCGGTGGGAGTAAGAGTCCCAGCGGCCGGTGGGGCCGAAAACGGCACCCTTGAGGACGTTGCCACCCCCATTGGGGAAGTCGCGGTCAGCCCTGCAGCAGGTCAGTCACGGCGCTCTCGATCAGCCCCTGAATCTCCGCCGAGAAGAACCCGAGCGTGAGCCCGAGGGCCGCCCCGATGCCGACGGCGATGAGCATCCCCTTCGTGATCGCCGCCGGGTCCACGTCCTCGCCCGCGAACGGATGGAAGTAGATCCGGTTGATGAACGGCAGAATGTAGCCCGCAGAGAGCAGAGTCGAAAAGAGTACCAATCCAGCGACGAGTACGTGACCAGCCTCGAACGCGCCGAGCGCGATGTACCACTTGCCGACGAAGCCGACGGTCGGCGGGAGGCCGATCATCGAGATCCCGAGGACGGCGAACATCCCCGCCATCACCGGGGCGCGCTTTGCGAGCCCGGCATACTCGTCGACGGTTCGGATCCCGCCGAACCGGAGCGCGAACATGCCCGCCAGGATGAACAGCGAGGCCTTCACGACACCGTGGCCGAAGATCTGTAACATCGAGCCGAACAGCGCCGTCTCGTTGGCGACGGCGATGCCGATGAAGATCAGCCCGAACTGTGAGACCGTCGAGTACGCCAACACGAGTTTGATATGCTCCTGTAACAGCGCGAACAGGCTGGCGGCGAACAGACTTGCGAGCGCGCCGACGAGCAGGATCTCCGCGATGACGGGGTTCGCCTCAAGGAACTCCGGCGTGAACGCGGTAAACAGGATGCGGGCGAACGCGTACACCGCGACCGCGGGCATGAGCGAGGAGATCACCGCGCTGATCCCGTCCGGCGCGGAGGCGTGGGCGTCCGCCAGCCAGGTGTGGACCGGGAACAACGCGATCTTCACGGCGAGCCCCACGGCCATCAGCGCGAAGGCGGTGATGACGACCGGATCGGTGTAGCCGGCCTCGCCGATCTGGATCGCCAGATCCTGCATGTTGAGCGTCCCCGTCGCCGCGAAGATGAGCGCGACGCCGAGTAAATAAAAGGACGCCCCGACCGTGCCGACGAGGAGGTATTTAAACGCCGCGTACGTCGACCAGCGATATTTCGAGGAGGAGACGAGCGCGTACGAGGAGATCGCCATGATCTCCAAGAAGACGTAGAGGTTGAACACGTCGCCGGTAAAGACGACCCCGAGCATCCCGCCGACGAGCAGCAGGAAGCCCGCATAAAAGAAGTTCCCACGCGGGCCGCCGACGCGGGTGTACACGAGGACGCCGAGGCTGATGAGCAGCGTGAGCAGCACGACGAGCATCGAGAACTCGTCGACATAGAACTCGATCCCGAACGAGCGCTCGCCGATGCCGGCGATGACATATTCGATCGTTCCGTGTTCGTGAACGATCCGTGCGACGGCGACAGCGAGCGCCAGCGTCGACGCCGTGATGATCGTCGCCAGCGTCCACCCCGCTTGTTTCCACTTCAGGCTGGCCGCCACCGGCAGGACCGATGTCAAAAGCGGGAAGAGGACGACCGCGCCGACGAGCCACTCGAACTCGCTCATGGGCGGGTCACCCCCAGTACGTCGTCGCCGTCGGAGCGACCTGTGACGTTGTCGCGTTCACAGCTATCCGTCGGCGGGAGCGTTCCGCCCGGTCCGTCCGTCCGTTGGAAGTAGATAATGCCCGTCATTGTTAGAGGAACAGCGCAAGGGCCAGTACGAGCGCCAACACGCCCGCGGTGACGTAGATCGTATAGCCGATGCCGAGTTTCGCCCCGGTCTTGCCGGGGATCGCCTGCAGGCGATCGTCGTATCGTCCATGGAGCGATTCCGGCAAGGCGCCCTTGATCGTCGTCGAGGGCGTCGCCGCCGCCGCGACGAGCGACCAGCCGCCCGAGACGACGCCCCGGTCGACGGCGTTGTAGACGCCGCCGATGCCGCCGGAGACCGCCCGAGTGCCGTAGAAGGCGATCGGGTCGTGGGCGCGGTTCACGTCGATACCCCCGTGAAGGCGACCGAGGATCGGCTTCCCGAGGAAGAAGACGGCGGCTCCCCCGCCCGCGAGCGCCGCGGTCTGGATGAACTTCTGTGTCGTGTAGGGATCGTATCCACCCCCGGACGGCAGGATGGCGTACAGCGGCTGATAGAACAGCCCGAGCGCCACACAGGAGGCGGCTACCGCGCCGCCCACCACGGCATGCCCGAGGTCCGCATCGGGCATCTCGAAGGAGTCGCCGTCGAGGAACGCGAAGTAGCCGAACTTGATGAACGACGCGAACGTCCCGACGCTCCCGATATAGAGGATCCATTCGAGCGGGGTCAGCCCCTCCCTGATCACCGCCTCGGTGAGCAGTCCCTTGCTGACGAAACCGTTGAAGCCGGGGACGCCCGAAATGGAGAGCGCCCCGACGAGGAACAGCACCAACGCGATCGGCGCGGAGGTGCCGGCCGCGCCGAACTTGTCGAGGCTCCCTTTGCCGACCTTGATGATGATGATGCCGGCGGCCATGAACAACAGTCCCTTGTACAGGATGTGGTTGAACAGGTGGGCGAACGCGCCGTCGATAGCGAGCGAGGTGCCGACCCCGATGCCGGCCAGCATGAAGCCGACCTGTCCCTGGATGTGATACGAGAGTAGCCGTCGCATGTCCTTCTGGGCGAGCGCGTAGGCGGCCCCGTAGATGGCCATCGCGCCGCCCATGTACGCGAGCACGAGATTGCCCTCGGGGAACGCGCGATAGGCGGCGTAGACGGCGGTCTTGGTCGTGTAACACG
Organism: Halorubrum vacuolatum; assembly: GCF_900188065.1. Classification (GTDB taxonomy): domain Archaea; phylum Halobacteriota; class Halobacteria; order Halobacteriales; family Haloferacaceae; genus Halorubrum; species Halorubrum vacuolatum. The sequence continues at coordinate 12,724 of NZ_FZNQ01000025.1, read as the reverse complement.
CCAAAAAGACCGACGTCGCCACGTGCGGTGCCGGGTAGGTGTCCGGCAGCCAGCTGTGGAAGCCGATGATCGCGGCGTTCAACCCGATCCCGACGCCGACCAGCAGGGCGGCGAGCGAGACCGACATCCCGCCGAGGGCGATCTCGAAGCCGTGGACGTTCGTCTCCGCGAAGTGCAGCGCCGTCGCGCTCGGCCCGATCGAAACGAGGTAGAGCACGAGCCCACCGAGCAGCAGGCTGCCGCCGATGGCGTGTGCGAGCGCGTAGCGGTAGCCGGCTCGAACGGCCGCACCGCCCGAGTACCAGATGAAGACCGTGGCGGTGATCGCCATCGCCTCCCAGCCGACGATGAGCGCGAGCCAGTCGCCGACCATCACGGTATATAAGGAAGCGGTGACGTAGCCGAGCCCCCACAGCAGGTGTCGCGAGGAGGCCCCGGCGAAGTAGGCATAGGCGACCGCGGATGCGCCGAACGCGCCGAAGATGATCGCCATCAGGCGGGTGAACTGGTCGACCTGTAAGAGGATTACCTCGAACCCGAGGAACGTCGCCGTCGGGCCCGTCCCCTCGGGGACGAGGATCGCCCAGCCGACGACCGCCGAGAGCAACACGACGGCCGCCGCGTGGCCCTCACGTCGCGGAAGGACGAGCGTCGCCACGAACGCCGCTGCCGCAAGGAGCGCCGGCGGCACCGCGAGCAGTTCGTTCATCGCCCGACCACCCCCTCGGCGCCGGACGCCTCGACGACGTCACGGATCAGATCGAAGAAGATCAGGTAATCGGGCATCGTTCCGAAGAGCACCATGAGCGTCGCCGTCGTCATAAGCGGCACGAGCATGAACGGCGTCGTCTCACGGAATCGCCCCACGGGTCGCTCCCACCCGTCCGCCGGGGGGAGCTCCACATGGTGGCCGTGTCCGTGGTCGTCGTGGCTCTCCTCGTGGTCGTCGTGGTCATCGCCATCTTCGCCTTCATCCTGCGGTCGATGTCCGTCGTGTTCGTCATGGTCCTCATGGTCGTCGGTGTCCGCCTGATCGGGTTCATCCGTCCCCTCATCCTTGTCGCCGACACGACCCCCATCGGGTCGGATCTCGTCGGCGACCGCCGGGGCGTCCCGTCCGCCGAACGCGCTCAACAGAACGGGTTTTCCGCCATGTTCGTCGGCCGTCTCGAAGAAGGCCGTGTAGATGATCGGCCAGAAGTACGCCACGTTGAGCGCGCCGGAGGTCACCAACACGGCGACGACGAGCAGGTTTCCGCCGCCGACGCCACCCCACAGGAGGTGCCACTTGCTGACGAAGCCGGCGAGGATCGGGATCCCCGCCATGCTGAAGCTCCCGAGCGCGAACGCCGTCATCGTCACGGGCATCCGTCTGGCGACCCCAGGCATCTCGCTGATATACTTCACCTCCAGCTGCACGTACAGCGCGCCCGCACAGAGGAAGAGCGTGAGCTTCGCGAACGCATGTGCGGGGATGTGAAGCAGCCCGCCCATGAGCGCCTCGGGCGCGAGCAGCGCCATCCCGAGCACGATGTAGGAGAGCTGGGCGATGGTGGAGTACGCCAGCCGTGCTTTGAGGTTGTCCTGTCGCAACGCGAACAGGCTGGAGACGATGATCGTCGTCCCCGCGAGGATCGCGAGCGGAACGCCCATGCCGATCGCCGCGACCGTCTCGGGGCCGAACACGTCGATCACGGTGCGGGAGACGCCGAACGCGCCGGCCTTGACGACCGCGACCGCGTGCAGCAGCCCGGAGACGGGCGTCGGCGCGACCATCGCGCTCGGGAGCCACGCGTGAACCGGCATCACGCCGGCTTTCACCGCGAAGCCGCCCGCCATCAACGCGAACGCGGCGCGGGCGATCCACGGGTCCTCGGCGGCGAACGTCGAGAGCCCCTCGATGCCGCCGCGGGTGAACTCGATGCTTCCCGTATAGACGAAGACGATCACCATCCCGCCGAACACCGCGAGGCCGCCCGAGAGCGCATAGGCGAGGTATTTATACCCCGACGTCCGCGCCTCCTTGGACTCGTCGTGTGCGACGAGCGGGTAGGTCGCGAGCGTCAGGATCTCATAGAAGACGAGCAGCACGAAGACGTTCGCCGCGAACGCGACGCCGAGCGCCGCGCCGACGCTGACGAGCAGCATCGCGAAAAATCGCGTCTGGAACGGCTCATGATGTCCGCGCATATAGCCGATGCTGTAGAGGCCGGTCACGACGTAGAGCCCGCTCGCGACCAGCGCGAAGATCATCCCGAGCGAGTCCGCCCGGATCAACAGGTCGATCCCGAGGACGAACTCGCCGAAGTTCGCCTCGTACACCCGGCCATCGAGCACGCCGGGAACCATACTGGCGACGAGCCCGAACATCGCTACCGACGAGAGCACCGTCCACGCCTCCCGGACGTTCGGACGGTCCTTCGAGAGGAAGATGAGCGCCATGCCCACGAGCGGCACGAGCAGCACGAGCGCCGGACGGATGTCGGCGGTCGCCTGTGCGAGCGCAACGTCAGTCATCGCTCCCACCCCCGGTCTCGTCTGCCGCGATGGCGGCCTCTATCTCGCGGGTATCGAGCGTGCCGAACTCCTTATAGAGTCGGATCGTGAGCGCCAGCGCCAGCGCCGTGAGCGCGACGCCGACCACAATGGCGGTGAGCACGAGCACGTGCAACAGCGGATTGGCGTGTGGCTCCTCGAACCCCGGGCTCAGGATCGGTGGGGAGGCCCCGTCGACGTAGCCGACGGTGACCAACATGAGGTAGACCGCCACCTGCGAGAGGTTGAGCCCGATTATCTTCCGGATCAGGTTCGGGTTCTCGATCATCATGTACATGCCGACCAGAAAGAGCGTGAACGACGCGAAGTAGTAGTGATAGGCTTCGATCATGCGGATTTCCCTCCGTGAATGCCGTCCGCAAGCCAGACGTACAGGCCGATGATGACGCCGGCAACGAGCGCGGCGATGGCGACCTCGACCAGTTTGACCATGTTCTCGACCGATAACGGGAAGACGAACAGCTCCAGCACGTCCCCGCCGAGGGCGACAGCGCCGAACGCGACCGCCCCGAAGATAGCGGCCCCGAGCACGAACAACCCGGCGAGTGCACGCTCATCGAGCCACTTCTGTGTGGGCGCGAATCCGAACGCCATCGCGACGAGGACGACCACCGAGGCCATCACCACGCCGCCTTGGAACGCCCCACCCGGGAGGCTCGTCCCGAACAGGGTGAGATAGACGCCGAAGGCGACGACGAACGGCGTCACGGTCCGTGAGGCGGTTCTGACGACCGGGCTCTCCGAGACGTCGGATTCCCCCTTTGGTTCGCGTGTAACCGGTTCGCTGTCACTCATAGCAGGTCCTCCCGTCCTAAGACGATCAGAATGCTCACCGCCGCGGCGAACGCGACGATCAGCTCACCGAGCGTGTCGAGCCCCCGATAGACGACGAGGACGGCGACCACCGCGTTCGGAAAGCCGGTCTGTTCGAGCGACTCCTGGACGTAGAAGTCATACGGTGTTTGCTCGCCGGTGGGGAACGTCCCCGAAACCGCCGGCGCGTCGGCCGCTCCAACCGGGTCAAGCGCGAGGAACGCGTATCCGAGCGGTACCGCGAGCGCGCCGACGAGCGCGAGTGTCGGCAGGCTTATCGGGCGGAATCGACGATCCGAATCGATCTCGTCGTCGGTCTCACCGAATCCTGTCGTCTTCACCACCGTGAGGACGAACAGCACGGAGATGACGCCCGCACCGACCGCGGCCTCGATGAGCGCCACGTCGGGTGCCGCGAGAAGTACCCAGATGACGGCGGTCCCGAGCGTCAACACCGCAAACGTGACGATGGCACCCACCAGATCCCGGGTGATCGGAAGCACGAGCGCGCCGATGACGACGAACGCGACTAATGCGATCTCAAGCGGCGTCATTGCCCTTCCTCCTGGGCGTCATCGCCCGTCGTCCACACGGGTATCCCTTGGCTGTAGGCCGCGCGGGTGATCGCGTGTGCCGCCGTCGGGTTGGTGTAGTAGACGAACAGGATGAGCACGGCGGCTCGGAAGATCTCCCCTGCCGTCCCGAAGTAGAGCGCGGCCGCGGCGATGGAGAAGCCCGCGCCGAGCGTATCGGCCTTCGTCGCGGCGTGTGACCGTGAGTAGACGTCCGGCAGGCGGAGCACCCCGACCGCCGCAACGAGGGTGAAAAACACCCCGATGGCGGCGAACAGGACCACGAGCGGCGTCGTGAGCCCGCTCAGGACCATCGCCAGCTCACCCCCTCCGGGTCATAGGTGGCCCGGCCAACGACCAGGGCTAGCACGAAGTTGAGAAGCGCGTACACGATGGCGATATCGAGGTACTCCGGGCGGTCCAACCCAGCTGATAACAGTGCGAGCACCATCACGATAGTCGTCCCGACCACGTTGATCGCGATGACGCGATCCTGTGTGGTTGGGCCGACGACCACCCGATAGAGCACGACGAGCCCGAGAAGGACAGTGATCGCCGCCGCCGCAAGCAGCGCGGTGTTCGCGAGGTCGGTCATTCAGGCACCTCCGTGTCGGCGTCACTGTCGAGGTCGTCTTCGATCGATTCGCCGTCGTGTGGGAACTCGCTGCCGTCGATCGACTCACCGCCGTCAGTCACGGCGGCTGGACCGGCGATCGGCTGATAGTCCCCACGCTCGCCGGGGCCGGAAAGCTCCACCGCGTCGGAGCCATAAAATAGGTTCCGGACAGCTCCCTCGTGAAGCCCATCAAGTAAGTCCTCGCGCGCCGCGCCGTTGAGCGAGTGGACGAGTAGATGATGCCCGTCAGCGTCGACGGTGAGCGTCCCCGGTGTCAGGGTGATCGCGTTCGCGACCGCGGTGACCGAGAGGCCGCTGCCGACGGCCATCTCCACCTCGTCGAGATACGGGTCGATCGGTAACGACGGGTGGAGCACGACATAGGCGAACTGGACGTTGGCCTTCGTGATCTCCCACAGCAGGAACGGGACGAAGACGGCGCTCCGGGCGGCGATACGCAGCGCCGAGCCGATAGCCGGCGTCGACTCGAACGAGACGTTGCGTAACAGGATCGCAGCGATCAACGCGGTGACCACCCCGGTCGCGAGCGCGAACGGGTAGGTCGGCCCACCGAGCGCGATATAAAAGAGGAACGCGATGACGCCGATAACCCCGCCACGAATGAACTCCCCGCGGGTGGGAACTCGGCTCGAGGATTCGACAAGCGCGTGTTCGTAGGCGATCGGGAGCCCCCTGAACACTCGTTCGATGGAGTAGAGTTCAGGTGCGGTCGCATCGAGCGAGTACGACGGGTCGACGATGACGCGGTCGACGTCGTGATCCTCCGCGTACTCGATTATCAGCCCGGCGTGCTCACGGGGGCCGGAAACGTAGACGTCCGCGCCCAACGCCGCGGTGTGCACGACCAAATCGTCGATTTCCCCGTTTGCGACCTCGGCCGACTCCTCCAACTGGGCGAGCACGTCCGCCGGTGGCGCCTCGGTGACGTAGTGGCCGGGCACCGTCCGGACGAGGTGGAGTTCGCCGTCCGTCGCGGCCGCTTCACGCGCGGCGTATGTGATCGTGTCCGAAAGCGTCCGGGATGGGTTCACCGGGACGAGGACGCCGGTCACACGGACCACCTCTTCGCCGTAGCGTCGCGCCTGATCCCGTGGCCCGAACCGATCGGTCCGAGTCCCGAGTCGGCGCTGCGCCGACCGGGACCACGGCGTGATGTGAGGCGGAGTGGCGCCCCACGACGACGGTGAATCTCGGTCATAGTTGTCTCTCGTTGTCCCGAGTATGCGTGACCCGTAGGAAAGCTATTTCGTATTCGGCCGGATTCGGATCCTGCCGAACGCACATCCATCCATCATATTATCGCCTATTTCGATGCTTATTTGTACTCGTTTAGAACGAATGTCCGATCTGCTCGCGACGGTGACCAATGCGCGAGTCACGGGCGTTCGACGTCGCGACGGACCCACACACAGGTGACGTTCGGGATCGATTCACGTCACGATCGGGTTGCGGTCGGTTCGCCGTCCCGGCCCGTTATGCCGCGTCGGCGACCGCTTCCGCGACGGCGTCGTAGTCGGGCTCCTTGCCGGGGTGTTCGGCGAGCCAGCGGTACCGAACGATCCCCGCATCGTCGATGACGAAGACCGCCCGTCTGGCGACGACGTCGACCCCACGTGGTTTAAACGAGTCATCGACGACGTCATACGCCTCGATCGCGTGGTGATCCGGGTCGGCGATGAGCCCGAACGGGAGGTCGTGTTTCGCCCGGAAGACGTCTTGGGCGTGGGGCAGGTCCGTACTCACCCCGAAGACCGTCGCGCCGACCGTCTCGAAGCGGGCGAGATCGTCGCGAAACGTACAGAACTCCTCGGTGCAGGTGTTCGAAAACGCGGCGGGATAGAACGCGAGCACGACCGGGCCGTCGCCGAGATGAGCCGCCAGATCGAACGGTTCGATCCCATCGTGTGCGAGCGAGGCGGTGAAGTTGGGCGCGTCGTCGCCGATGTCGACCATACTATTGTCAGCACACGACGGAAAATCACGGTTACGGAAGCGGATCCGACGGCCCCAGCCACGGCGATGGAGGCGACCGGGCCCACGACGACTGGCATCCCGGGACCGATCACGGGTATGGATGTGTTCGCACGGTCGAGGATCCCCCTGAAGGCAAAAAGACTATAATTGCGACAGGGGTACCACGGAGTAGAGATGGCAAGCGCGATTCCACTGATCGGCGGCATTCCGGCGGGCCCCGAGCTCCTCATCATCCTACTCGTGTTGGTGTTGCTCTTCGGCGCGAACAAGATCCCGAAACTCGCCCGGTCCACCGGGCAGGCGATGGGCGAGTTCAAGAAGGGCCGTGAGGAGGTCGAGGACGAACTGAAACAGATGCAGGAAGGCGACGACGTCTCGGACGACGACACCACCGAGGAGGTCGACGCCGAGGACGCCGCGGAAACCGAGACCGAAACGGAGACCGAAGCCGAAAAGAACGCCTGATTGGCCGGCGATACGGTCGGTTGCGATCAGGTGATAGCTGAGATCGATTCTTCTCTCCCCCGAGGGCGCGTGGCCTAGCGGACAGGGCGAGAGGTTCCTAACCTCTCGATCGCGGGTTCGAATCCCGCCGTGCCCGCTCGTTACCACTCGCGAGCGCGACTGACCCTCACTCGCTTCGCTCGTGAGGATCCCGTCGCGCCAGTGCAACCACGTGCGGTGGGGTTGTGGATCGTACAATAAAAAGCAAAAGGCTGGACAAACCAACCATTAATATCCTTATACAGTTGTGACTCTATCGGTGCAAGATTCATATCCTATCGAGTAACAACAATCGGGTATGAGTTCAACACACGCTGACAACAGACCAGACTTCGAATGTCTTGAGTGCGGAAAGCAGATCATTCCCGTGGCGTACCGGGCAGCCTGTCCGGACTGTGGCGGTCGGCTGGCGTCCCCTCCTGATCCCGACTGACCGTCCGTTGACGGGCGACACCGAGACGGCGGTATTTATTCATCCGTTGTGATCCGATTTGCTTCTCGAGTACTTACTCGGTTAAATACGGGCCGGGCGCGATTTGAACACTCACTCACAGCAGATCTGTTCGTTGCGTTCAAATCATGATCGCCGTTTTGCCACTCGCGTATGTGCTCGTGACAAAACGGGCCGGGCGCGATTTGAACACGCGACCGACGGATTAAGAGTCCGTCGCTCTCCCTAACTGAGCTACCGGCCCTCATCGAGGAGTATCCCGGTCACGGTAAAAGACCTTTTCATTCGGCGGGGGTCCACGACATCGGTTGATCCCTCGCGTCACGTTGCCCAAGAAGAACACATCCGTTAAGTGGCGTCCCGGATAGATCCGTACAATGAGTAGCGGGATGCGCGGATCGGCACGCACACGGTACGCGATCCTCGGCTGCGGCAGCGTTGGACACGCCGTCGCTGAGGAACTCACCGAACGTGGACGGGACGTCCTCATCCTCGATCGCGACGAGAGCCGCGTCGAGGCGCTGCGGGATCAGGACCTCAACGCTCGGGTTCAAGACATCGCCGACCCCACCGTCGTCGAGACGCTCGGGGACCGCGACATCATCCTCATCCTTTCATCGGACGTGGAGGCGAACAAGGCGGCGGTCTCAGCGATCCGCGACGTCGGCGGCGACCACTACATCGTCGTCCGGGCCTCCGACCCCGTCAGCGAGGACGAACTCCGTGAGCGTGGCGCCGATGTGGTGATCAACCCCTCGACGGTGATCGCCGATAGCGCCTTCCAGTCGCTGGAGACGGGCGAACTGGAGTACATGGCCAGACAGCTCGCGGAGATCATCGAGGAGACGGATGGGCGAATGGCCATCCTCACCCACGACAACCCGGAACCGGACTCGATCGCCTCCGCGACCGCGCTACAGGCGATCGCAAACGTCCTCGACGTCGACGCGGACATCATCTACAGCGGCGATGTGGGCCATCAGGAGAACCGTGCGTTCGTCAACCTGCTCGGGATCGATCTCATCGCACGGGCGGACACGTCGGATCTCGAAGCGTACGACACGATAGCCGCGGTCGACCTCGCGAAGGCGGGCGAGGCGGTCGATCTCACCCACGACCTCGATGTCTATATCGACCACGCCGCGGCGGAGACGGAGATCGACGCCCGATTCGTCGATGTCCGGACGAACGTCTCCTCGACGTCGACGATCCTCACGAAATATCTCCAGGAGTTCGACCTCTCGCCTTCCGAGGCCGTCGCCACCGCCCTACTGTATGGTATCCGCGCGGAGACGCTCGATTTCAAACGCGACACCACCCCGGCCGACCTGACGGCCGCCGCGTACCTCCATCCGTTCGCGAATCACGATACCTTAGAGCAGGTCGAATCGCCGTCGATGTCGCCGGAGACGCTCGACGTGCTTGCGGAGGCGATCCAGAACCGTCAGGTACAGGGAAGCCACCTCTTTTCGACCGCCGGGTTCATCCGCGATCGGGAGGCGTTAACGCAGGCCGCTCAGCACCTGTTAAACCTCGAGGGCATTACGACGACCGCGGTCTTCGGCATTGCCGACGACCGGATATTCTTGGCGGCACGCTCGAAGGACATCAGGCTGGATATCGGGAACGTCCTCCAGGAAGCGTTCTCCGAGATGGGCGAGACCGCCGGCCACTCGACACAGGGGTCCGTCGAGATCCCGCTCGGTATCTTCACCGGGATCGAGACGAGCGAGGAGAACCGTGGAACGCTGCTCTCGCTGACCGAGGAAGCGGTTCGACGCAAGCTCTTCGCCGCGATGGGCGTCGAAAGCGGTGGCGATGGAACGAACGGCTCCTGAAGGCTGGGAGGCGGGAATCGGTGAGAACCGATCCGACCGGGTTCCGTATTTCGTATTTATAACCTACCGGGTCCGTATTTCGTCTTTGTCCTTGATCACGCGCACGTCCCCTTCACCGGAGGTTACCTCGTTGACGAGGTCATAGAGGTCGTTTTGTAATCCTGCGGGGAACGTGAGTACGCCGACCCACGAGCCGTCGTTTTGCCATTCCTCCCGTTCGAGGTCCCCAAACTCACGGACCTGTGCCTGTCCCGGTCCGGCGTAGTCCGCGGGGAGACGGACGGCCATCGTTACCTCCTCGAACCGGATGGGGATCACTGGTCGCAGCGCCTCGAGCGCATCGTCGACCTGATTCTCGGCTGGGTCCATCGGATCGACCTGAAAGCCGGCCTCCTCCAGCGCGCGTTCGATCCGCTCGGGGGGATGGGGTGAATCGTCCATCTGCGGGTTCACCGCGTTGCGGGCGATGATCGTGACGAGGCGGTTGTGTTTCTGTTTCAACATCTGCTCGCGTTGTTCGGCGGTGATCTGTATCTCGCCGTCCCGGACGACCTGTGGAATGATCTCCATCGGATCCGTCGTCTCGAAGACCGTTTCTAACGCCTCCTCTGCGGGCCTATCGCCTCGTGAGGCGTTCTCGAAGACGTCCTCGGCGGCGATCACGTCCTCGAGTTCGCCCTCGAACTCCCCGCGTCGCATCGCCAACGCGGCGTCCGGATCGACGAGCACCTCGAACCGTTCCCCGTGTGACTCCAGCCTCGCCGTCACGGCCTCCTCGAGTGATATCATGTCCGGTGGTATCACCTCCGTAGTGAAAAAGCCTCCCGCACCGGGTCGTCCCATCCCCCAGTCCCGGGATCGATCCCGTCAGATCACCGTTCGAACGATCCCATTGTTCCACCATCCGATCGACTCCGCCAGTTCGACGGAGGAGCCCTCAGTCCCTCCCGGGACGCTCCTCGGTCCATTCCGCTCGACAATCCTCGTCACAGAAGTGGCGATGTTCGACGCGATCATCGAGGACCCACGTCACGGTCCGTCTGCCGAAGCCCAACACGGGTGCACCACAGCTGTCACATCGAGGGGCTGACTCCTCGTCGATGTCCTCTTCGAGATCGGAAGTCGGATCTACCATACGACCCTTCTCATCCCGGCGTACTTGAATCCGCGAAGGGCGGCAGGTATGGCCGGCGGCGGCCGAAGAGGCATCCGGCTCAGATTGGCTTCCGATCTATCTCATCGTCGATATCCGCGCTGGGATGACGGACCGTGATCTCCTCGTCGGCCGTCGGTCGATCGAGGGTTCGTGTGCGGCCGTCGGGCCATCGAACCGCTACCCGTCGTGGCTTCTCGTTCCCGAGCCCGAAGTGGGCGACCGGCTCGGCCTGACAGAGATAGCCGCTCCCGGCATCGATGACCCGACGCTGGACGTCCGTTTCGGTCTCCAGCGTTACGACGGCACCGCGGGCCGGGGCTCCCCGAATCGTAGTCGGGCGGACGCGCAACCACCCGTTCTCGGCGGCCCCGGGAACGGCGTGGACGGAGATCGGTTGTGATCCGACCTCTCCGTGGATCACGATCAACTCCAACGCGCCGTCGCCGTCGATGTCCGCGGCGATAGCGCCCGTCCCGAACCCGTCAGGTTCACTCGCGGAACCCGCATCGACGTGTTTCCATCGAGGTCCCTCCTGCACCGCCTCCGTGCGATCGACGTCGCCCGCCGATCGGTCCGGTTCTGCATCACCGTCACGCACGAACAGGCGATTGGGTTCCCCGAGGGAGTTACAGAGGATCTCCTGGCGCCCGTCGTTGTCGAAATCGGCGGTGACGACCGACCGAACGCTCCCGGCCGAGGCGAGCGTCGGCGGTGCGACGTCAACAAATCCGTCCGATCCCGGGACCCTGCGACAGAGGCGACTTTCACCCTCCCAGTTGCCGATCACGAGCGCGAATCCGTCGCCCTCGTCGACGAGCGCGATTCCCCGGGCATCGCCGGCCGGATCGGCAGCCGCGATGGACGGGTCGAGTTCAACATAGCGCCCATCCGTGTTTTCGAAGAGTCGGTTCGCCCCCCGTTCGACGCCGATGAAGAGGTCGACGGCGGCGGTCGAGACGAACGGTCCCGGAAGCAGCGATCGACACCCGCCGTCGACGTCCAAGCCGATCGCCGGCGCCATATCGGAGACCTCGCTATCTTCACCCAGTTCGTAGAACGCGACTGGCGCGCCGTAGCTCGCGACCGCGACGCCGTATCGGCCGGTCCCGAGACGGTCGATCGCCGCGACGGATCGGCCGGCGCGGAAGTTGAATCTGTCGGCGTTCACCGGGAGGGTAAAAACGTCCGTCCATCGATAGCGTTCGGACTCCAGGCGATCCAAAAGGAGGTCCGGTTCGGCGGTCGTCCCCGCATAGCTCGCACAGTTGTGTACGTAAATCTCTTCACAGCCGTCGCCGTCGACGTCGGCCGCACAGACGCCCATCGCGTGTCGGCTCCCATCGGCGACGATCCCACAGGCCGTATCGGTGAACGCAACCGACCGGGACGCGGAGCCCTCACGAACGTACAGACGGTTCGGCTCCCCGTAACCGGCGATAAAGAGGAGCGGTCCGTGTCGGCCCGGCGTCACCGCGACGCCGTACCCACGCATGGGGGTCGTATCCGAGAGGAGGTCGGACCGATCACGGAACATGCCCCCCCCTCGCCGCTCCGTGGTTATGAACGCACGGGTTGCTTCGGGGTCGTGTTCAATCGAACCATGCTGATCGATAGCACAGCACTGACTCACGGTCGATCCAACGGAGGACGACCGATGGCCGGCTAGAGCGCCGTTCTGATGTACCCGTCGATCCGCTCCAACCGCTCGGGATCGAACGTCCAGTACCCCTGCCAGAGCCGTGGCTCCGTCTCGACCGCGAGGAGCGCAACTCCACCGTTCACCCCCCGTTCGAAGTCGCTCTCGGCATCCGGAACCGTCCGGGGACCATCCTCGGGCCGATACACCACAAACCAGGTATCGGTGAAATCCGACGTCTCGCCGGCGTGAACCGTAACGTCGAGATCGGTCGGATACTCATCGGCGACTCCGTAGACGTGGGTGTCCACTCCTGCTTTGGGAACCCTCTCATACACCCGCTGTGTACCGATTTCTTCGGAGAGGCGGGAGAGCCGTTGAAACGACGATCGCAGCGTTCCGGAACCGGCCCGCCAAGCCGTCCGCTCGATGAACCGCGAGATAGTGATCAAAAGCAGCTTCTGCCGATTCGACTCGGGATAGCCACGAAGGTTGACATCCTCCCCGCGCTGAAGCGCGAGGATTCCCACGTTGGGATATTGTGGTTTACGACGTCACCTGTTCTTGAGGTGCGAATGCACCAGTTT
>NZ_FZNQ01000050.1 GCF_900188065.1 Halorubrum vacuolatum | reverse complement strand
AATCTAAGGTTGACAGGCTCTTAATTCACCATCACAACCCCGGTGATACAGTCGCGTCCGATCTGTATCACGACCCAATGCTGACTACACCCTCTACATCTTGCACGTGATTCTTCTCGCCACCCTGATACAACGTCAGTTCCGATGACCGACTTCGCCTCTTAATGGCTCACGGAAAGTCAACGACGAGTGCCGCATTCGCGCTGTGTATTCATCAAAAAGTATATTATCAGTTATTGTATATTTTTCTTCACAGAGCTAAAAACTCACCGTGATTCTGGATTGCCCCAGACGGTTTTATCACCGCTGCTCAACAGGTGAGTATGAGCTTCAGTATTTCGTGGGACAATCTACTGGAACGGCTGGACGAGCTTCCGGAGAGCACTAAGCTGATCACGCCACTCTCTCACGATCGGTTCCGTATTCGCGATGTGCAACAGCAGCGGGTCATCATTGAATTTCTCGACAAGGATATCGACGATACACGCCCGCTCCAGCAGGACCAATTTGAGACGCTCTACCGGCGAGTCAGTGACGAACCCAGCGGATTCGAGCTCGACAGACTCCCACCTGATGCGGACGCATATCCTGCCGTATTGTCTCTCCATCCCCGCTTCGAAATCGATGAAGACGCCGGCGTGATCCTCGAGACAGACGGACCCACCACGAACCAGATCCTCGACGCCGGCGACCACGAAGACGGATCAGAACACGTGGACGAGCAACGGACCGAGCCGGATCTCGACGTGTATGCGGATGCGCTCTTACTCGTTGACGCACTGGAGCGACACGAGGTCACCAACCTCGAACAGATCGAGACGGACGTCCTCGTAGACCTCTACACGCTGCTTTCGGACGTCCAGCGGAACACCAACGACCTCCGGCAGGACGTAAGCGAGGTGCTACTCACCCGACTCCACCATGACCAACCCGTCTCTGGACCCTTCGGCTCTGTCCAACGGACGACGCGCCGCACTCGCTCGCTCAAACCCGACGAGGAAGTGCTGGAGACACTCGAAGACGCTGGAATCGACCGTGAGCGCGTGTTGGGCGTCGACCGCAGCAAGGTCGATGATGCACTCGAGGTGACGGCCCTCTCCGACACCGACGTGTATGACATCACCGAATCCGAATACGTGCGCAAAGCAGAGGTTGATGAGGAGCGCAAGGAAACGCGACTCCAAGGGCTGAAAGATCAGCTGGCGACGACAGAAGGAGACGAGGCTGAACAGCTCCGCGAGGAAATCGAGAACCTCGAAGACCGGATCGCAGAACTCACCGAGTTCAAATCCGGATCGCAGTTCCATACGCGTACGCAAGGTGGGCCCTGAGAGTCAGAGCGAGCGAACCGTCAGAGGTCACCTCAAAATATTAGTCGCTAGTCTGGCCGTGAAAGATGGTAGCGATGCCGCTCAAGATTATCTCGTGTTCACTCGGTATCTCGCGTGTTGTCAACGTCGGTCATCACGTCGGCGACTGTCGGGATGGCAGTGACTCGGTTGTAGAAGCGTCTTAACCAACATTTCAGCTTTTCGCCTATACTGTTGGTTAATCTCGAAGAAATGCAGTTCTCAATACAGCGTGTCATAGAATAGTTCTCATCTCTTTTTATCCACAATCTGTCAACAACCGCGTGCAAGATAGAGCGCGCGTATGTGGCACAAGTCATGGAACCACAATACTGGACGACAGATAGCTGAACAGATCCGCCTCAAATCCGTTCACGGGAGCCGAGAACATAGCCAAGGAAAATGATGGCTGCTGTCCCCGCGAACGTCTCGATACTTGCGACGATCGCAGGGATCCCACTCGGAGGCGGATCCGCAGCGGGAGGAGCTGTGGTGAACGTCACGATGCTGTAGTAGAGACTGTACCGTACCCCCCAGTCGGTCAGCTGCCAATACACGACAGTCGAACCAAAGTACAACAGGAGCATCCACCCCACAACTGGGAGCAGTCGAACGCCGTAGCCGGTGAAGATCCCCGAGAGCAACGACAAAAACCACGCACCTGTTCCTCTGATCCCCCCTTCGGCTTTCGCCTCGCGTCGCCGGGCCCGTCGCTCCCGGACCCGAGCTTTCCGCGCCCGACCCAGCAACCCGTTTGCACTGTAGGCCCTCCGAAGTTCCCCATATGTTCGGGCTTTCGTATCGTACTCACCTAGATCACGCCCACTGGAGCGGGGATCAAGCGACCTCCCAACGGTGGGAGAGAAGGTCGTCCCACGAGAGAGAGTTACATCAGTGCAACTCAGTTCAGCAAGCTTCGCGTCGGACAGGTCGGCCTCCCGGAGGTCCGCGCCGGATAAGTCGGCCTCCCGGAGGTCCGCACCGGACAGGTCGGCGTCAATGAGGAGCGCGCCGGACAGGTCGGCGCGCCAGAGCTTCGCGCCGGACAGGTCGGCGTCAAAGAGGTTCGTGCCGGACAGGTCGGCGCCAACGAGCTTCGCGCCGGGCAGGTCGGCCTCCCAGAGCTTCGCGCCGGGCAGGTCGGCCTCCCAGAGCTTCGCGCCGGACAGGTCGGCGCCAACGAGGTCCGCGCCGGGCAGGTCGGCGCCCCGGAGGTCCGCGTCGGGCAGGTCGGCGTCCCGGAGGTCCGCGTCGGGCAGGTCGGCGCCAACGAGGTCCGCGCCGGACAGGTCGGCGTCAAAGAGGTTCGCGTCGGACAGGTCGGCAAACCGGAGGTTCGCGTCGGACAGGTCGGCGCCAACGAGGTCCGCGCCGGACAGGTCGGCACTGTCCAACAGTTCAGCTGACCGGTCGCCACCACGGTTGTACTCGCGGTTCTCCGGTGTCTCTCGACGACACTCTAATTCATCGGTCGGCTTCTCGGCATCCGTCTCGGCGTGCCAGATACACCGATCGGAGTCCTCCCACGTTTCGCGCCAACAGCAATGGTGGGGCCGCGCCAAATCATCCGGGAGATCAACATCCGCGTCCTCGGGCCACCGGTAGCCACACCGGGTCGGTGGAACGGTCATACAGCAAACAGACATACAGACGATACGAGTGTTCCGGTCACAACAGCCGGTTGATTGAGGTTTGTACCCCCGCAAGAAGGCGGTATGACACACTGTTGGCAAATGTCATAGTTTAGGATAGATCCCGACGCTGATTACTCCACCATTTCACTAAGACAGTGCTGACTACAAGCTCTACATCTTGCATGCCATCTCAGACATCAATCGTATCTAGTAGTTCCTTCGCCGCTCAGTAGGCAGTTCTACTAACCGGCTAAGACTGATTCTATGACACGCTGCTCAATAGCCAAGCACTCGCCGCTCAAGTCGAGGTCGCGACACTAGGATTACTCTCACTCAGGTTGAGATACGGGATCGATAACGTCCTTGCATCCTGGACATTCCGCCCAGACACCCTGATCTCCGGACGCTTTTGCGTACCGAATGAGGACGTGTCTATTTGCGACTGTCTGGCCACAGACCGGACAGGTGCCAAGGACTGCTTCTGGATTGGGGGTCTCCATACGTGGCCTCGCTGTGTTGGGGGGGGAGGGACACGTGTGACACTATTATGATGTCGGCCCTCTACACCTCAGAGCCTATTTTTTGGTCCCTCAGGCTTGGTAACGAAGCCCAGTATTATATAACTCAGGTGAGCGGAGTGTAACTGGAGAATCCGTAGTACTGACAATCGGTGGCCGCTCACGGCTTGCCGATGTACTCTGACTTCATCGTCCCCTCATCACGATAATACCGATATAGGTAGGGACCATGCATATCCTGTTCACTACCATTCGCGCACTTACAACTGTCATCGCCGCATTTGACTTTCTCCTTGACGACGGTCCCTCGCTGTGAATCATCCGGATCAGCAACGGGATCAGCGGTA
>NZ_FZNQ01000067.1 GCF_900188065.1 Halorubrum vacuolatum | reverse complement strand
ACCCATGGATGGGCTATTCGAGTAGCAGATGGCAGGACAGACGGGGCCCGATTTGAATTCACGGGTGTCGATCTCGCCGATTGAAAGATTCGCGCACTGTATCTTGCACGTCCGAGTTTTCATAATGGGAATTTGTCACCTCAACCGATGAGCGATTTGCGCCCGAAATCGGTCACGAGTACAGACCGACGCGGGCTGTAGATATGATCCGTATTCAGTAGCCGAACACGATCTCCACCCATAAGCTGCTGCACGACCCGAGATCTTTTGATCTTCCACCGATCTTCGGCTCAGTATGATCTACTAGTAGTTCTCGAATATGGAACGCCGTGGCTCGTGTTGTCCCCCTCCAACTATGTGGTCACAACACGGCAAAACTACCAGTAGTCTCTCAGTGGTCAGCACCGGGCTCGAATACAGCACTCGTCGGTGGCTCCTTGTGAGCAATTAAGAGGCGAGAGCGCTCAACGGAACTGACGGTTGGTCGAGTAGCCGAGAAGAATATCGTGCAAGATACAGAGCTTGTATTCAGCAAACCAATTTTATGAATGAGGACAAACACTACTTGCCCTATGAGAAGTAATTACATACGTAGCTCCGTTGAACAATTGATGCAATCGTCTTTGATTGAACTCACAGAGATAATAACTGCGTTTGGCACTCTTGCATTGACTCTTGCTCTTGTTATATTATATTACAGACAAACTAAAATCTCAAGAGATCAGCAACAGATACAAGAAAATCAAGAAGCATTGATGCAGGCAAATCATCTTCCTCGAAC
Organism: Halorubrum vacuolatum; assembly: GCF_900188065.1. GTDB lineage: Archaea > Halobacteriota > Halobacteria > Halobacteriales > Haloferacaceae > Halorubrum > Halorubrum vacuolatum. Next base: position 544 of record NZ_FZNQ01000067.1, on the reverse strand, counting down.
TGATATTGACTATTTTATACCTGATAGGATGTTAGAAATCGGGATTATTAATGTCGGGAATGGAATCGGGTTTACCCCAACATTGGTTGTCGACCTTGATGTAGAAGATGAGAGATTCTCAGGTATTGAAAAAGGAGTGAGTCTTCAACCTACCGATCCAGAACTATATCATGAAGAATTGAATTCATCTATCAATTCCGCAAAATCTGCACCAGATTTGGATTATTTATTCACAAATCTAAGAACCTCAATTCCACCTGACGGCAAAGTCTATTCCTACAAGTCCGAATTAAGAGCCGGAATCACTAACGGCCAAGAGGAGGTAAATGAACGTTTATCTGATATCATATCCTTCTTGTCAAATGAAGGTGTTTCATCAGCAACAATCCACATAGGGGTTAGAACGGTAGATATTACTGGGGACGATCACTACAGTTGGTTTCTGACTATCGGTACTTCCCGAACGAGCCGAGAGAGTGCTGTCTGAACGCTACAAAATAGTCACTTTCTGTATGATTAGACGATCAATCTCAGCTACTACCGC
>NZ_FZNQ01000051.1 GCF_900188065.1 Halorubrum vacuolatum | reverse complement strand
ATTGGCAATTCACCACTGATGAGGCTCGTATCAAATTACGCCAGCTCTATCCAGTTGAGACGAAAAACTAGTCAGACTACGTTTGAACCACCACTTAGACGTGGATTGTGATGAGGTTTGGGAGAACGAGCGCACCCCAACACCCGTCAGGGTGTTCGGGGTGCAGCTGCATTCGATGGGGTTGTCGGTTCGAGAAGTCGTTGCAACCCTCGAATTACTCGGTGTTGACCGCTCTCACGGCGCAATCTGGAACTGGACGCACACGTTATCAGAGGCGCAGAGCGACCCGCCGACGGCGGAGCCGTCGCGGGTCGCGGTCGACGAGAAACAGATCGAGGTCGACGGAGAATAGAAGTGGCTGTACGCCGCGATCGACACAGAATCGAAGCTACTGCTCGAAATCGACGTCTACAGCCGCCGCGGGACTGACCCCGCGGCGGCGTTTCTCCATCGATTACAGGAGAAACACGATCTCGACGAGACAGAGTTTCTCGTGGATGCTGGTGGCTATCTGACTGCCCTCGCGCATCAAAAATTGAGCGGTCGGCTCGACTACAGCGACCGAAACCACGTTGGAAAATGGTTTCAAACCGTCTCAATGCGAATTGATCGCTTTCATTCCTTCTGGCAGGGCAGTCCGGCCAGCGCACGCCGCTGGCTGAGACGCTTCAGACACCACTATAACCACGACCGACCGAACCAAGCACTGAATGGCCGCACACCAGCCGAGGAGGTACTGAACTAGACAGTGCCACTAGATTCAACCGATCGTCTCGCCAACTAGTAGACTATTTTATACTTTTCGTGATCCCGTTGCAGGCATACGAGCGGTATGCTCAAGTAGATTGGCTGAAAGCGATATCATATGAGACGAGCCATCGTCGATCAGGACATCACGCCGACCGATCAATTGCTCGCTGGCCTACCAGATGACTGGGAGGTAACGGTTGGTATTGAGAATTCCAGAGACGCCGTAATCGAAGCGCTCCAGGGAACTAACGTAGCATTCGTGACCTCACGAGTACCAATGTCTCGTGATGTAATCGAAAATGCCCCGAAACTGGAGATGATTGCCAAACTCGGAACTGGCATCGACAATATCGACTGCAAAGCAGCCGCCGAGCACAGTATACCCGTTACCCACACCCCTGGATATAATGCGCTCTCAGTAGCTGAACATACACTCTGTCTTACGTTAGCGACAGCCCGTCGGTTGACGGCAGCACGGAATCTGATCGAAAATAGTGAGTGGCGTGACTCGTACGACCTCGGGATGCGGGTCTCAGGGACGAGCGTCGGAGTTGTCGGCTTTGGAGACATTGGCAAACGATTTGCGAGACTCCTCTCGGGATTTGACGTGGAGATTCTCGCTCACGATCCATTTGTCCCAGAGATCGATACCGAACTCGTCGGTGCGACGATGACCGATCTAGACAGCCTGTTACGGCAAAGTGACATAATCGTATTGACTACCGAATTCACAGAGGAAACTCGAGGATTAATCGGTGATTCAGAACTATCGAAAATGAACTCCTCGGCAATTTTAATCAACACCGCACGCGGCCCTGTTGTCGAGGAGGCGGCCCTCATAGACGCTCTCCGGAAAGACTCGATTGGGGGAGCCGGTCTCGACGTGTTTACGACTGAACCGCTCGATTCCAATTCGGAACTACTCGAGTTCGACCATGTCGTGGTGACTCCGCATATCGCCGCGATGACCACTCCAAGTCGGATCAAGAGCATTAATAGACTTACAACAAACGTCAAGAAGCTATTTGACGGGGCGGAGGTCCCGGAACGATACATGGCTACGCCGTTCTGAGATGAAATCAGGCCCTCATTTTGAGCGGCAGGAACGTAATTTATGAAGATATATTTTTCTGCAATCACCAATTTGAGAATTTCAGACGGATATTGTATGTTGGCTATCCCATTAATTCATAGGGAATATAGGTAACAACGGATGGGAAGAATATACACACGAAGAGAATGACCAGAACAGGTATATAATATGGAACGACAGCTTTCATCTGTCGCGTTTCGAGTATTTAAAACCGGCGTGAGCCGGTAGTGACGGCCTGATGTCTGTGATTGGTGATCAAAGGTCAGGGCCGTCATCAAGAGAAACGAACGCAGGCAACTTCAATTCTACCCACTCCGTTTCGAGGGAATTGTACTCGCTGCTCGACGCAGTCGACAGCGAGTCCATTGCCGATCAGTTCGATATCGGCAAGTACAGTTCAACGCACGACTTCGACAACCATCTCAAAGTCGCAGTCCGTGAAGGCCTTGACCCATCAACTTCTCTCGCTAAACTTGCGGACAAAATTGAGACTGACGAACAACTCGAAGCAATGGCTGCTTCCACATTCTCCCGATACACGAACGACCGCGACTACCGCGCGGTCGTTCGCTGTCTTTTCGCGCTGCTCCACACGCCACAGCTGTATCATCAACGTGCCGTCCAACGAAAACGACTCGAATGGCTTACTCGCGGTGTTGTTGCTTTTGACGCAACAAACCTCGAACTCACTCGTTCAGTCGTCGTCTCTGACGAGTTCGTCGGAGACGACGAGCAATCCTACGAGATTGACACAGAAGATGGCGGACTTGAGCTTCACTGCGCCGCGCGTGTGGATGGTGAACACAAGCACCCGCTTGGTGCAACTGTGACAGAGGGCCAAACCCATGAAAGTCCGCAGTTTGACCATCTCAAAGCCGATGTCGAGGTCTTCGCAGACCTCGACTCGGTTATCTGGGTGTTTGACCGTGGATACACGCGCTATCATCGGTTTTGCGAACTCAAACACAGCGACGATGACTTCGTCACACTGCTGCGGTCAGATGCTCGGGTCGACGTTCTGGAGCGCGTCCAGAACGTCGAAGTCACCGACAAGAACGGAACGAGACAGATCCGCGATGAACGGATCGGACTTGCCGAGACTGGAGAGACGTTTCGTCGCATCGTCTTGGAAACACCAGATGGAGAAGAGATCGAGTACCTGACGACGCTGGCGTCGTCAGCGTACGATCCCATCGACGTGATCAGCATCTACACGCTTCGGACAGTGATCGAGATTCTATTTCGTGAACTGAAGCAGTATCTGAATATCGAGAATTTTCACTCGAAATCGCTGAACGGCGTCTTGTTCGAGTTGTTCGCTGCGTTGATTGGGCTGGTGCTGATCTACTGGCTGCGGCAGCGCCACCCGGTGAAGGGTGGCGTGCCGCGAACAATCCAGAAAGTCCGGACGCACTGGAACAAATCACTGGATACGTTCGGTTGAGCTGGTCTCAGGTGGCTGGGTCAGCCGTCGCCGCCAGCGACGGCTTTGGCCAGAGCAGTCGAAAGACACCGTATTGACACAGGGAATCTTCTCATTCACTGCTTCGGGCCGGTTACAATCTCGTCTGATCAGGCCATTTTCGTTCAGACAGCACACTCATCTTGCTCTCGCAGAAGTCGTTCTCTCGGTGGCTTTATCAACTCGAAACGCGACAGGAAACGAGTTTATGGACGAATAATAATAAACATTTTGATTTGGGGGTTGAAGCTATTACGGCTGGGAAGTACCAAGCAGTGATGAATCGGTAAACGGTGGTGCATTAATCGACTGGGACTGAGCGCCGCACTGAAAGCGGTGGACACCCTCCACTGAATGGTATATAGGAACACGACATTCTGCTGCGTTGAATAGCGATCTTATCTACCGATATCACTGGTTTAGAAGGATGAAGCCGAGGAAATCGAGCTTGGTATGGAGATCGATATCCTTG
>NZ_FZNQ01000053.1 GCF_900188065.1 Halorubrum vacuolatum | reverse complement strand
GCGGAAGAGTACCTTTTGCACAACTGTACTCTCCCGCTTCATCTCCAACGTTCTAACGGACTATCGCCTCGCCGTCACCGGATTCAATAGAACCGATCAAACTCGTCACGGAACCGTCCGAACAGCAACTCAACCAACGACAGTATCTCGACTATCGAAGCGAACGGGAACGATGTCTCGAATGGTTGTTGACCTTCGGCAAGGACCCGGAGAAAGCGGACGGGTACGCAAAGTCAACGGTCAAGAATCGTGCCGCCCGGATGGATCAGTTCTATCGCTGGGTTTGGGAACAAGAGGACGGATACACGTCAAACCTTACTCACGAGCACGCTGACGGATACCTTCGTCACCTCGCCCGCCGAGAGTGCTCAAACGCACACAAGAACGCCTGTCGAAAGGCCGTGATGATGCTCTTCAAATGGCGGCATCATCAGCGCGGTGCGGAACCGTGGACGCCAGAGATCACCTTCTCCAGAGAGAACCAGTCAACGGCACCGCGTGATTATCTCACACGCGAGGAGCGCTCGAAGATCCGTGACGCATCCTTGGAGTACGGAGATGTTCCAAAGCCTGATAGTGTATACGGCGAGGAGCGCGATCGGTGGGAAGCGTATCTCGCGCAGCGTTTCGAGAAGCCGAAAGCCGAAGTGACGAAAGCGGATTGGGAACGAGCGAACAGTTGGAAGATCCCCAGTCTCGTCAGCACGAGTCTCGACGCTGGTCTTCGACCCATCGAAGTCGAGCGTGCGAGGACGAGTTGGGTTGACATCGATAACGAAGTGCTACGTATTCCACGGACGGAATCATCAAAAGTCGCTGAAAACTGGATCGTCAGTCTGCAAAATCAAACGGTTGAGATGCTGGATCGATGGCTCGCACAGCGAGCAACGATCGACAAATATGACGACACTGATGCGCTCTGGTTGACGAGACAGCGCAATCCGTACGGGTCAGCAGCGTTACGTACACTACTGCATCGTCTGTGTGACATCGCTGGGATCTCGGTCGATAACCGGCAGATGAGCTGGTACGCCATTCGTCACTCAACGGGTACGTATATGGCCCGGGAAGAGGGGCTCGCCGCCGCGCAGACGCAACTTCGACACAAAAGTCCCGAGTCGACAATGAAATACGACCAAGCTCCCATCGAGGATCGACAGAACGCACTCAATCGGATGGGTTGAACGAACGACCCTGTTCGGTGGGGTCGTCACCGAGAATCTCTTTCGCTATGTCGACACGTGCTTCGGTCGTATCGGGTATCTCGACATCGATATGGATTGATGGTTGCGTAGCCTGACTGACCGCGCCACCAAACCGATTCGAAACTGACACCGGTTGCGACGAAGAAGAAGTCACCTGTGAGTCGTTCGACCGTGTTGACTCTTCGTAGGGATTGTACTCATGATCTTCTGCGGATCGTCGTGCTTTCCTGCGCGTCTCGTTGAGCCGTGCTCTCAGCTTCTCCGTCGGAGTCTGATTGTAGTTTTCCTGTGTCGTCGCTAACCGGCTGTGTCGAAGTTGATCATTCGCTTCCGATAACTCGCCTTCGTCAGTCACGTTTCGCCCCATGGTCTGCCGGAGACTGTACCACACGACCTTCCGACCCTCTGTTTTGACCCCCGCTTTCTCACAAAGCTTCCTGATCAGGTTACAGAGGCTCCCGGATTGATACGGATTCCCGTTCCTGTTCAGCCATATCTTGTTACTGCCGTCGTACTTCTCACGGTGGCGTCGCTCCTGCAGCCACTCACTCAACGCCTCAGCTGCTTCATCGGACAGACCAACCCGTTCCTTATCACGTTCCTTACAGGCATACTCAGTGGGGATCGTGAGCGTCTTTGTTTGCGGATCATACCAAGGTACTTCGGCGTTTGCAACCTCGATGGGTGCCAGTCCAGCATCATACGCCACGGTCACCAGTGAGTGTACGTGTCGGCTCCAATCTGCCTGCTGCCAGTCGCTACGTGTTACCTCGTCCTTCGGGATACCAAGTCGCTGTGCTACGATTCCGTTGATTTTCTCCCGTTCTTCGATTGAGGTCTCGTAATAGGCTGGCAGGGATCCGTGGGAAGCTGATTCATCAAACAGGAGTCCAAGTTCCCGATAGGTGAACCGGTACGCCGATTCGCCTTGCACGTCACTGAAGTCGATCTTCGATTCCCATACGTACTCCATTGACCCTTCGTGATACTGCCACTGAAAGTACTTCTGGAGCGCATTCGCAAATTTGCGCTTCGAATTTTCACCGTACTCCTCGCCCTTATTCGATCTGTTCTGTTGTGTTATCTCTGCGCGGTCGATCAGCCAGAGCAACTCGTCTGCATGGTCGTCAGTGATGACCGTTGGATCATCCGGATCAAGGTACGTTAACACGAATCGATGCAGTTGGTCGATCCGGTCGAGATAGTTCCCTGCGGTGGATTCGCCGAGTGCTTGTGCTCGTCTCGGATTCTTTCCTTCGGTGATCATCCATTGATAAAACGCCTCGTACTGTTTCTGTACAGCTAACGCATCATCACCGAGCATGCCTCGCAACTCCTCGGTGATTTCTATCGCTGATTCGGTTTCTGTCATCGTAGATGCACACCGGTTTATTAAACACCCGTTTAAAAACGCTCGTACTGAACCGGGTAAAATCGCCATAGAAACTGATCCACAGGCGTGCCTGCGAGGGAGAAATCACACAAACCGATCTCAGACAAAAATACTGATCCAACTGAATCAGAAACAGCAACTCCAGTCAGGAATCTTGATTGCGCCCTATTGGGTTGTTTAGGCCCCTTAGTGATCTCAGGAATGCACAGTTCCTATTGAGGTAACGGTGGTTACGGCTCTTGCGTTGGATTGTGTTGTTCAGGAAGCTTAGGTTCCTCAGGTACTTGCGGCGTCGGTAGTACACGAGGTATCTGAGTTTCAGATACTGGTTGAGACGGTTGTGGTCCCACAAGTACCACAGGTGCACCCCTCAGCACTGATGAGTAATGCTGTTAGGCGCATATACCGATAGTAATGATAATTTATCGGACATTTTCTGAATGATGGTTATCGGGCGATAACCGCCATATTATAACTCAGGATTCATATGGTTTGTGACACAAATATCACATTTGGTCAAGAATATTGGTTCATTTCACAATGAGTCCGCCGTATGCGACTATCTGGTTTGACTGTGGCAATTCACAATGACTGGACCTTGAATCGCGGTCACCGAAAAATAAGGAATGTATCTTCAGTTCACAGTGGATCATCACTACAAAATATGTTTCTCAGAGTTCATATTTTAATAACTCACCGAAAGGTTGGATGATAATGCAATCAGCCTCGTATTCGAGTTTTAACGATTCCTGATGCACCTCGCTGTGAGTGGCCCCAGTTCGCAGTCGCCGAATTTTAACGAATACATACTGAGCTCACAATGTTATTAACACCCCCAAAATCGGTACTTCCCGAACGAGCCGAGAGAGTGCTGTCTGAACGCTACAAAATAGTCACTTTCTGTATGATTAGACGATCAATCTCAGCTACTACCGC
>NZ_FZNQ01000056.1 GCF_900188065.1 Halorubrum vacuolatum | reverse complement strand
TTCTGCCGCTGTAGTTCGCTTTCACGTTGCTTGTGCTCGGTTATATCGACGAGATACCCCAGCCGATGGGTGATCTCGCCATTTTCCCGGATGTTTTTCGTATGATCAAGCACCCATCGAACGTCATCGTCCGCGGTCACCACCCGATAGGGGTCGTGACTAAACCGGTCCGTCTCCGGATCGGAGTTGCTCTCGACTTCACGAGCAACTCGCTCACGGTCCTCCTCATGAATGAGTTCCACTGATCTTATCTCACCGGTCTCGAATACATCGGACTCGTAGCCGAACACCTTCTCAACGTTGTCAGAGACGTACTCGATTGGCCACCCCTCCGCTTCGCGCCACTTGAAAACGACAGCGGGCCCCTCGGCAAACATGTCGCGTTCTTCCTCAAGTGCTCTGGAAGTTTTTCGTTCATTGATGTCAATGTGAATGCCAACCGCACGAGTCGGATTGCCGTCTTCATCGCACTCGAAAATCTTCCCAACATCACGAATCCACTTCCAGCGGCCATCAGCAGCCCGCATCCGGTGCTCGGTGTCGTAGTATTCTGTTTCGCCGGCGATGTGCTCATTGAGGGTATTCTCTGCGAATTCGCGGTCGTCAGGATGCACTCTGTGTTCCCACTCATCGATATGCGAGCCGATCTCGTCAGGTTCGTACCCAAGCATCGTCGCCCAGTTATCATTTAATTCAACGTCGTCGGTCCGCATATCCCAGTCCCAGACACCCAGATTCGCGCCATCGATGGCAAGTTCGAGACGCTCGTTGAGGTCCTGAATTTCTTGTTCGCGCGTCTTCCGGTTGGTGATATCCCGGGCCGAGACGAGGATCCCCTCAATCAGTGGATTGTCTAACTTGTTTTGTGCCCGGTTTTCAAACCATCGCCACTGGCCATCCTGCGTGCGTAGCCGATATTCAGAGACGACCAATTCATCTGGGTGCTGCAATAGATGTTCTAAATCGCTCTGGAGCAGCTCAATATCCTCGGGATGGACATACTTTGAAGCCGATTCATCAACAAGATTCTGTGGTTCGAACTCGAGCAGACTGTTCGGGACAGGACTCTGATACGTGACCGCTCCATCTGCGTTAAGGATCAGAAAAAAGTTGCTCGAATGTTTGATTATTTCATGCTGCCGTTTGAGTTTCTGCTCTCGCTCTTTGCGGTCGGTAATATCCCGCAGTGTCCCGACTGAGCCCTCGAACTCCTCTCCCTCGTACGGCAGAACGCCCATATGGTCCGCACAGGCGATTGGCTCACCATCGCGGGGCTGGATCGTCACTTCGAATGTGACTGTTTCCGGCCCTTGGTGCGACAGCAACTGGCCGAGCCGGTGTTCAGCCTCTTCGACGGCGTCATCGTCTTTGATCAGCGATGGCGTACTCCCGAGAATCGTCTCCCGGTCGTAGCCGGTCAACTCGACGAACTCGTCGTTGATGTATGTGAACCGCCCGTTCTCATCAAGGACGTACACCGCGTCGGTGAGCGCTTCGATGATTGTCTCGTATTGTTCGAGCTCTTCCCGACGTGCCTTGCGGTCGGTGATGTCGTGCCCGGCCCCTCGGAGTGTCCGCACCTCCCCATTCTCAACGACCGGCGTGATCGTTACATCCAGCAAACGTTCGTCACCGTCAT
>NZ_FZNQ01000060.1 GCF_900188065.1 Halorubrum vacuolatum | reverse complement strand
TTATGGAAGTTGCAAGGCTAAAACCCCGCCCTTCAGGGCGGGGATACAGCCGACAACGCCTCCACTAACCACACTCGATGGCACTGCTGGATATTCCACACCCAGCCGTTACTATTAATATACAATCTCCCATAACTAGTTATGAACACAGTCAGATGCTGGAGACAACCCGCACCTATCGAGCGAGAATCGTCAACCACCAACAGGTGAGCGACGACTTCGACCAGTGCGGGTTCGCAGCGTCGAAACTGTGGAACGTCGCCCGATACTACACGCAAGGCCGATGGGATGAAGACGGGGAAATCCCCGACGACGGCGAACTCAAATCCGAACTCAAGGAACACGAACGATACAGTGACCTCCATTCTCAGTCAAGTCAGCGAGTTCTCGAAGAGCTTGCTGAGTCGTTCACCAGTTGGTACAAAGCACGCCAACACGGAGACGAGAACGCCAACCCACCCGGCTATCGCAAACACGGCGACGAACACCCACGCTCCACCGTGACGTGGAAGCAGAAGGGTATCAAGCACGACTCCAAGCACAGCCAACTCCGACTGAGCAAGGGCTTCAACCTGAAGACCCACCGCTCGGACTTCATCCTCTGTGAGTACGAGACGCGACCGGACGCGACCGTGGAGAACATCCAGCAAGTCAGAGCCGTCTGGAACGGCGACCGCTGGGAACTTCACCTCGTCTGCAAGGTCGAAATCCCCGTCGAGGACGCGCCCGGTGACAACACGGCGGGTATCGACCTCGGCATCACGAACTACCTCGCCATCGCCTACGACGACGGTGACGCCGAGTTGTATCCAGGGAACAGTCTGAAGCAGGACAAGCACTACTTCACCCGCGACGAGTACGACACCGAAGGCGAGAACGGCCCGTCACGCCGTGGGCTCCGTGCCAGACAGAAACTCTCCCGTCGGAGAGACCACTTCCTGCATGCGCTTGCCAAGCACGTCGTTGAGCAGTGCATCGACCACGAGGTCGGTCGCGTGGCCATCGGCGAGTTAAGCCGGATTCGAGAAGAGGAGAACGGTGACTCTCGGAGCTGGGGGAAGCGTGGGAACAAGAAACTCCACGGGTGGGAGTTTGACCGCTTCAGTTGCTTGCTCGAATACAAGGCCGAGGAACACGGCATCCTCGTTGACCGCGTTTCAGAGCGAGACACGTCGAAGACGTGTTCGTGCTGTGGCCGGAAGCGTGACTCAAACCGTGTGGAGCGTGGCTTGTACGTCTGTGAGTCGTGTGGAGCGACGATGAACGCAGATGTGAACGGTGCAGTGAATATTCGTAGAAAGATAACTCAGAATCCTCCGACGGAGGATATGAGTAACGGTCGTTTGGCACGGCCAGTAGCCTACCTGTTCAACCAAACCTCCGGGTTGTTCCACCCGAGAGAACAGGTGGGTTGCGAATCTTAATATCCCAACGCTCGGGAATCCTCGCCCTTTAGGGCGGGGAGGATGTCAA
>NZ_FZNQ01000063.1 GCF_900188065.1 Halorubrum vacuolatum | reverse complement strand
GGTTCAGGGATCTCAAACACATCCAGAACCAGACACTTTCTCGTGGTTAATTCGACGATTCAATCTGACCGATTACGTCATTCGTGAAGTACCGAACATATGAGTCTGACAAGATCTCTCTTTGTTCGAGTTCTTCTATTATTTTTCCCACATCTTTGGGGGAATCTGCTTCGATTGTAAGGGTGAACTCTATCTGCATATGTGATACAACATGATAGTAGTATAAATGATTTGGTGAGACTATAACGTTCGATCCCAGTCCACTCAAGACTCGCTTCCTGTATTCAGCGCCGACCTCGTATCAGTTCTAGAGGATTTCAATAGAGCTAGATCAGAGATTCATGGCTGGGCAGGTCACTGCGGTTGAACGGGCTCTCGGCACTTCGGACACTCTGCGTACACGCGCTTCTCACTATCTGCGACGTACTTGATTAAAACCGCGTTACGAGAGACGGGTGTCTCACAGAAAGGACATGCACCGAGAGTGGATGCGGCTTCTGACATGGAACGGGGGAAGAACTTGGAGCGTGTGACAGGATCCAAGTTCCACCTCGGAGTTATCGTTCCAATATAAAATACCTCAGCCAACCAAAGTGAAAGTGAAATCGAGGGACAGGCGATAATTGGTTCCGATGTGTGCGTTACACACTCTTCGGCTAACTCCACTACATCATAGACATCGATGCCGGATTTGAGCCAGAGAATTCGATCTTCATTCTTGCCGAAATTATCAGCAGAAAAATCCAGTCGCTCTGAAACAATCAGCTTCTGATAATTTCGACAACCGTGTTTGACTATGGCTGAACGTGAACGATTCGCTGAACTGGTTCCAGAGAAGCTTCCAGACGGGGACTGGCATAACGCGAACTAACACTTGTAGTGACTGCACTCCGCACGATACCTATTCGGTATCCGCAAGATCCCCCGTAGAAACAAGCTTCGGTACTGGATCACGAGGTGATCCACTGGGCAGGTTCGTAAACTCCCACGTATAGATACTACTACGTACCAGTTGACGAACTTTGTCGCCAACGTGAACTTCTCCCAATTCAACGAAGTCGAGATGCGTACAACCGAGTCACGGTAGAGAGTAGAACGTCCTAATGAAGATGATCCGGCAGCTATCCCTGACATCCTGTTGTGATTAGGGACGCCTTGCCAACGAATACATCAAGTCAATAAGAACATGTTACTGGGTTTGAGAGAAAACAGTAGGCGTGAACTCCAGATCACAGGAGAGGCCAGTGGGGCTTTTTAAACCCGTGATTACTGGCGGACCATCGGCGACAATATCTCTGCCCGTGGTCAGTTGTATTGACAAGCATCCCGACAGTCATTGGCGGCTCTGTTGAAATCCTTAGAGAGTGATATGTATTCGTGGTCGTGCTGGATATAGAGGGTCTATGCAGCACTCGGTTACTGTCTATTTTGGCATA
>NZ_FZNQ01000065.1 GCF_900188065.1 Halorubrum vacuolatum | reverse complement strand
CCATTCGTATTCGTTTAAGCCCCCGCATTGGCGGTGAGGTCACTACACACCTCCTCTAACAGCGTTTTTCGACCGGGAGAGGGTTGTTTAGCTTCCTGATACAGGAGTTCAGGAATGTTTGGAGGAGGCAAACCGTAGAGGTCAGCCAATTCCATGAGGATCAGCTGGGCGTACGACCGGAAGGTCGTCGCCCAGCGTTCGGTGGGGAACGACACATCCTCCCCACGCTCTTCAGCGTGATCGACCAACACCCGAAGGATGGCCCTGCTGACCACCAGCGTCAGCAGGGCCGCCGTGATCTGAATCTTCACGATGTGTGCTTTCGACGTATCGAAGTTCTCCAGGCCGTACCGCGATTTCAATTCACGGAATAACAGTTCTACCTCCCATCTAGCTCGGTACAACGTTGCGATCTGTGCGGCGAAGAATTCCCCACGTGGAAGGTTCGTCATGTACAGATGGTAGTCGTCGGTGTCCTCGTTGCGGACACCGACGACGCGAAACTCTTTGGTATCTGTCGATCTGGTCTCATCGTATTCACGGCGCTTGAAGCCGACGACCACGTCAACATCGATGTACTGGCGACGCAGGTCTCCGACAACGTCGAAGACCTGCTTGCCTTCGATATCGATAGAATTGCCGCGAAGCGTCCGTGGAGCGGCTGTAATGAGCGGGTTAGAACTCTTCTTTAATCGGCTCACGAAGAAGCCGTCGTTCTCATCGATCAGCGCAAAGCGGCGGTACTTGAAGAAGGCGAGATCAAGCAGAAAGAGGCGGCCGCGGAGCCAGGAGCCGGTTTCGAAGAGGGTACTCTCGTGGGTGGTTTCGTCGGTGATCTCGTCGGAGATCACCGACTGGTCAGTAACGTTGTGGACGAGGTACAGCATCACACCGGAGGCGTCGTCGTGAGTGGCTTCGAATTCGGAGAGCAGTTGCTGCAACCGGAAGATAGTGGCGTCAGCCGCAATCACGTCTCTGAAGCGGTCGAATTCAGGGGAGACGTGATGCGGAACAGCGACTTCGTCGAGTGCGTGTTCGAGCAGTTCAGTAAGGAGATCTTCGAACTGTTCGGTAAAGCGGTCGTAGAAACTGGAGGCGGCGATGGATTGGTTGGTGGCGGCGTTGTATGCTCGGCGATAGTCGGCGATGGAGCGGGTTTCGCCGCCGACGGCGAAACCCACTGTAAGCGTCCACACGAGCATTCTGATGTCGATGTCTCGGTTGCGTTCGACGACCCCGCACTCGCGTGCGCGGTCGTCGATGAAGTCCGAAGGAAACACCGAAGTCAACAGGGTTCGTACTGCATCTGGGGAGAGGCGCATACCACCCTCCCCATCTCATCCTACGGTGATAGTTTCGGCGATTAGCCCTACGTCACGCGATTCTCTCGCTTATCCGAATACGGATG
>NZ_FZNQ01000066.1 GCF_900188065.1 Halorubrum vacuolatum | reverse complement strand
CATCCGTCTTTAGTTAAGCCTCACACCTCGGTTGTGTAGCGGTAGCGAGCGTCTCTTGTAAGATTGGTCGTTGCTTGTGGATCTTCTGAGCGTCTTCGATCAGCCGGTCGAGCAGTGGCGGCGGTGAGTAGCCGAGAAACTCACCGAGTTCGTGGAGAATAAGCTGGGCGTGCGACCGGAAGGTCGCCGCCCAGCGCTCTGTCGGAAACACAAGCTCATCATCCGCCTGCTCGGTGACAAGATCCAACAGATCGCGGCTTACAAGCAGCGACAGCAGCGCTGCGTACAATAAGATCCTCACCACGTGTTCGTCACTCGTGTCGAACTTGTCTAGTTTGTACTGCGTCTTCAGCTCCCGGAACAGCAACTCAACTTCCCACCGACAGCGGTAGATCTCCGCTAAATCCGCCGGAAAGAACTCCTTCCTCGCTAAATTCGTTATGTACAGGTGGTAGTCGTCGGCGTCCTCGTCGCGGACGCCGACGACGCGAAATCGCTTCGTATCTAGCGACCGCGTCCCATTGTACGGCCCTCGTTTGAACTCTACTTCGACTTCTACATCGATGTACTTCCGATCGAGATCGTCAAGAACAGCTCGGAGCTGCTTGCCCTCTAAGGGAATGGCGCGGCCGCGCCATTCCCGTAATTCTGCCGTAATCAGCGGGTTCGCGTTCTGCTTCAGCCGACTCACGAAGTAGCCGTCGTTCTCGTCGATCAGCGCAAACCGGCGGTACTTGAAGTAGGCGAGATCGAACAACACGAGGCGATTCTCAAGCCACGGCCCTGTTTTGAACAAGGTGCTGTCGTGCGTTTTCTCGTTAGCAGTATCGAGCCGCTCAATCGTCTGCTCTGTGGCATTGTGGAGCAGGTGGAGCTTCGCTCCAGCCTGCTCCTCGTGGCGGGCTTCGAATTGGTCTGAGAGAAATTCGTGTAACCGCAACACCGTTCCATCAGCGATCATCACGTCTCTAAATCGGTCGATATCAGCGTCAACAGCGCTAGGAACAGCGACCTCGTCGAGCGCGGTCTCGACGAGGTCGCGGAGGTACTCCGCAAGCGTCGGTGTCAACCGCTGATAGAACCCGCCCGGAGAGATCGTCTCATCGGCAGTAGAGTTGTAACAGCGTCTAAACCCGGCGAGTGTTCGGCTTTCGCCTGCGGCGAAGCCGAACACAAATGCCCAAACGAAGGCAGGGATCTGGAGCTTGCGGTTACGTTCGACCACGCCGAGTTCCTCGGCGTGCTCTTCGAGGAACTCAGAGGGAAACAGTGTAGTGAGCCGACGCATAATCCGAGATGAGGAGTCCTTGTTGTACACAGACAGGACTTCCTCATTCCTTCCGAAAGATGCCTCGATAAGCCGCCGCTATCACGCGGTTTCTCGCTTAACTAAAGACGGATG
>NZ_FZNQ01000068.1 GCF_900188065.1 Halorubrum vacuolatum | reverse complement strand
AGTTCCGTGAAATTACGCTTGCCGCCGCCGTCTACAACGTCGAACAAGCCGTCAAACAATGAAACCCGACGCCTTCTGCGGATTCAATGAAGCCGAAAAGAACTTTTTCGGAATGGTCGTTCTATACCCCGGAGCATCCCCAATATCAGAGTTTTTTTGCGTTTTATAGATATCCCTCTTCAACGGTTGGTTAGACACAAGCAGAAATCCGACTCCAATTTCATAAGACCAATAAGCGACCTGGTCGGGATGCAGTATACTCTCCTCAAAAAGTCTCTCAGGAAGACTTACCCTGCCTTCACTCGAAACATTCGCCTCACCCGCATAATGCCATCCGCCGTCAGAATCACTCATACAGCCCACAAACAGCCCAGATCACATAACATTTGAAATTAAGGTCAATTTCATTGCGGCTCTAACCAATTTACCCATTATGTCAGATGCCATTGAAACAACTAACGAATATTCAGGTTATGCTTGCGAGTGGTGGTACGATTTGACTGATTTCAGTGAGAAGGCTCGTGGAGAAGAAGGAGATGTAGCGCATGTCCATAGAGACGACGATCTAAGGGATATGATAGAGTCAAACTACGCGAGCTTTGAGGAAGATAGCTTTCCATAAAAAGCCACTTTATTCTTGATCTTTTATTGTCCTGCCTTTGAACCAAGCATATCAAAGTATTCTTCCTCAGCTTCAATAAATTCTATATCTTCCTTCAAATCCATAATATAATCCGTGAATTCTTGTCTATCAACTTGTTCATCAAGATATACCTGTTCCTCATCTTCATCATATCTACCAATTACAGGCCATTTAAACTCTGGTAGTTCATCTATAGGTATGTTTAATAAGCCGAATGCAGATTCTTCAAACAATCCTCTTTCAGATGCATAATTTAATGCGAGTAAAGCAGGCCTAGCCCTATTCCAATAAAGCTCACTATCTTCACCTTCCAAAATATCTCTATTATAAGACTCAGATACACTAGGATGTACAGCTATGAAAGGGTTGTTATCAAGATCATAACCTCGAAGATTCAACCATCTAGTCGGCAAAGAATTAAATGATATTGCTTCTCTCTGATTCAAATCTTCAAAATCGACGGCTAAGTTCCCATTATCATCTACAAACGTGCTTCCTATTATATCGAATGATCGGCTGTTAGGTCTGTCTCTTAGGACTCTGTCTTCTACTGGTCCTTTTACCGGCCAGTTTGAATCTGTTAGCCATAAACTATCGTTTTTATTGTCTTTATAGTT
>NZ_FZNQ01000070.1 GCF_900188065.1 Halorubrum vacuolatum | reverse complement strand
CATCTGAAAGATTAACAACGTGCTGCTTCCGTCCCATTCTTACGAGTACGGCTGTAGAGGGCTTAAACTAGACAGTCTAGGTCTGAAGCTACACTTAGTAACGGGTGCCGCAGGACAAATTGGATCCGAACTAACACCGTATCTCGATAGCCACAGCGATTTCGAGTTCGTCCTCGGCACCGATCTCAAAGAGTCGTTCCCGGCCCTCGACCGTTACGAGCAACTCGACGTAACCGATCGTACCAACGTGAACTCCGTTCTCGAACGGCACGAGATCGATATCATATTTCACCTGGCGGCATTACTCTCTGCAACCGGAGAACATCGCCCCCAGTCAGCTTATAACGTTAATCTTAATGGATTGTATACGGTTCTCGAGGCTGCACGGCAGACCGACGTCGAACGTGTCGTCGTCCCGAGTTCCATCGCCTTCTTCGGACAACACACACCACCGATACCGTCCGAGCGAGCGATTTATTCTCCAACAACAATGTACGGGGTATCGAAGGCGTTTTTCGAACTTCTTGGCGAATATTACAACAATCGGTACGATATGGACGTCAGGGGACTCAGGCTACCTGGCGTTATTAGTCATAAAACCAAACCAGAGGGAGGGACCACGGATTACGCGGTTGAAGTTTTTTACGAGGCAATCGAGTCCGGTTCGTACACATACTTTGTTCGCGAGGATACTCGTCTACCGTTCGTCTACATGCCCGACGTCATCGACGCGCTCATTGCGATTGCACAGGCAGATTCCGATTCTTTGAACCATCCCTGCTCGTACAATATAGAGGGGTGTTCATTTACTGCACGTGAATTGACCGCGGCGATCCGTGATCATATACCCCATTTCGATGCCGATTACGACCCGGACTCTCGACAAAAAATTGCAGACACCTGGCCGGAAACAGTCGACGATTCGGCTGCTCACCACGACTGGAGCTGGAATCCAAAGTACGGTCTGGAGGAACTGTGTTCAGACATGATCATGGAGTTAGAGAGACAGCAAATCGCGTAACTAAATTGCGGTTTGAACTGCTTTGTTGAATAGATGCTGAGCCATGGTTAGAGCGGCTCACACAGTGATTCTATGTTTGTGATGGCGAACATCAAGACGATTTCACGGAACTG